>CAZLHJ010000001.1:0-150421 GCA_964559675.1 Candidatus Woesearchaeota archaeon
ATTACTAACTTTCATCTAAATCCAACTACTTATGAAAAAGCATTTACAGAAGCAGGCTTTTTATTCGAATGGGAAGAAATCATGCTTAACTCTTCCGAAGTAGGAAAACCTTATTGGGAAGATTTCTTTAAGGACGAACCTCCATTCATCGCAATGACCGCAACCAAGATTTAAAAACCAAATTTCTTAGTTTATTTAATGAGAAATAATATTTACATAATTGAACATCTCGAGCCCGAGCTTTGGCCATGGTGTATAATTGAATATGAGAATATGGCTAAGCTAGTTGGGAAGAAAAGAATGTGGTTTACAAATATTCAAAAGAAAGATGTATCTAAATTAGAAAAATTCGGAAAAGTTTTCACAGAATCAGTAAAAACAATGGATTTACAAGATACTTGTGTTCTTGATCCAGAATCAAAAATTCTTTTAACTCCAAAAGATTCCCAAGAATTCCAATACTTCATTTTTGGAGGTATTTTAGGAGATCATCCTCCAAAGAAGAGAACTGAATTAGAATTAACAAAATTCATAAAAGATACTAAAACTCGAAACATAGGAAAAGAGCAATTTTCAACAGACTCTGCAGTCTATGTCACAGACCAAATTCTCTCGGGAAAAAACTTCTCCGAACTTAAATTCCAAGATGTTGTAGATATAAAATTAAATGACGTTGAAACAGTCACTCTTCCATTCAGATATCCTTTGATAAATGGTAAGCCGAATATCACCAAGAAGCTCATCAAATATCTCAAGACTGCTTATTAGTAAATAAATCTTTAAATATATTAAAAATGTCTTTTACTCATGTCTTTTAAAAAAAGAATCCAGTCTCTAGTTACAGAATATATTCAAGGTTCAAGTATAGATAATTTGCTTTTATGGAAGAGGGAAGAAAAAAAAGAATTACAAGCATTATATAACGCAGGATTAGTAGATGACGCAACAATTGAATCCGCGTTACATACTTCAGTTCTAAGGCAAGCACAAGATGATTTTAAGACAATGACTGCTCCAGATAGGCCTTATAAAATATATCCAGATCACGTTGGAAGGCCTGAATGTCTGGCTTATGCATTAAAACAAGGAGCATTCACTCAAGCACAAATATCAAGAATTCCTTTCGATCATGGACAGACGGCAGAAACGTTCCCTGAAATTTATGGTAGAGAAAGACTTATTTCAGAACTAAGGGAAAGACTTTTAGATCCTGCTCATCCTCTTGAGGGTTTGGATATGGGTGACGTTGATTCAGATCCCCATCCAGTATGCGACTGCTGTTAAAAGGTTAAAAGCAAAGATTTAAATCCTCACATTTATTCAATTTTTCAATAAAGATAAGGATATGAGATAAAATATAAGATATAGATTTCTAATTAGTTAAAATGTTAATAAATATAATGGAGGATTTTCATGGAAGGAAGATTTAACGGTCCAAGAAGAGGCGGTTTCAAGCCAAATTTCAGACCCAGAGAGAACCAAGAGAAGCATAAAGCTATCTGTTCCGAATGCAAGCAAGAATGCGAAGTACCATTCAAGCCAGCAGAAGGCAGACCAGTTTATTGCAGAGACTGCTTTAAAGCAAGAGCTGCAGCTTAATTAGACACTAAGTCAAATTATTTTTATTTTTTATTCCTCTTTCTTATTTTTATCAGAAGTATCGTATAGGGAAGAAAAGGCAACCTTTAAAACCCCTTTCTCATCTATATTTACATAGCGGAGTAGAGCAGCCTGGAGTGCTCGCGAGGCCCATAACCTCGAGGTCGTGCGGTTCAAATCCCACCTCCGCTATTATCATTCCAGAACAATTATACTTTTAATATCTCGAATCTTCAAGAAGGCATGAGGGATTCAAGAAGAGATTTTTTTCTATCAACCACACTAACTCTCTCATCTTTATTATCTCAAGGATGTGTTTCTCAATTATCTCTCCGAGAATCGGAAACTCAAGTAATTCAAATTCAACAATCTCAGATACATCAACAAACCTATGAACAAGATGAATTCTTATCTTCTTTTCCAAAAAAAATAAACGGAATAAGAGAGATAGAGTTCTTCCCATCTCCAAACCCAGACGCCTATATAATTTTCATAAGACAATATCATCATATTCCTGGCATCTCAGAAGAAAAGCTAAGAAAAGTAGAATCGGTTCAAAAAGATATTTACTCAGCATTAAAAGACCTATCTTCAAAATACCCTATAAAATCTTTTTATCTTGAGGGAATCTCTATAAATGAGGAAAACACTGCAAATCAACTTTGCTCTCTTTGGAGAAGTGTTGACCAAATCACAAAAGAAAAATTGGACACAATACACTTACTAGATAATTCAAGACTTTGGCACTCAGACTCTTGTGAGATAACTAGAGATTACCTAATAAATAGAATAGAAAAACCAAGAAATGCTTTTCTCAAAAGAATGTTTATTTATCACGGAGCTCCATATGTAATATCTAAAGAGAACGGCGCACAATTAAATGCAGCAGAACAAGAGGAATTGAACAAAAGAGCAGGCGAGGCAATTGACAATTTTTCAGAAGATGCAAAAAGACTAGTTCTAAAGGAAAGAGAAGATATGGCTTTAACTTACCTCACAGGAAACGATGAAAAAATAAAAGTTCTTCTCTTCGGAGCACTCCATGACTTCAGAACAAATGTATATGAATGGAACACGAAAGGAAATCGCCCAAGATATTCTCTTATAACTTTAACTCCTAATTCAGTGGAATAAACAATTAAATTTTTATATAGATTAAATTTCCTAGAACCATGTTAATTCTAGGTATTGACGATGCGGGGAGAGGTCCAATAATAGGTCCAATGGTTTTAGCAGGAGTTCTAATCAGCTATGAATCCGAAGCAGAACTAAAAGCCCTAGGGGTGAAAGATTCAAAAGCAGTCCTTCAAAATTCAAGGGTAAAAATTGCAAAATCAATAAAATCAATCGCTCTTGACAGCAAAGTAGTTCTCTCCACACCAGAAGAAATAGATTCTTCTATTTTATCAGGAACAAATCTCAACACATTAGAAGCAATAAAAACTGCAGAGATAATAAACTATATAACAAAAAATCACAAATCAAGAATAAAAGTAGTGGTGGATTGCCCTTCTGTGAATATTAAAGCATGGACTGCAACCCTCCTCAAATATGTAAAAGAACCAGATAATTTAGAAGTTACTTGTGAACATAAGGCAGATGTAAATCATGTAGCAGTTTCAGCTGCATCAATTTTAGCTAAAACCACAAGAGAAGAACAAGTAGATAAAATAAAAGAAAAATATGGAAACATGGGAAGTGGTTACCCTGCAGATCCTTTCACAAAAGAATTTTTAATAAAGCGTGGAAAAGAATTAGAAAACTCAGGAATTTTCAGAAAATCCTGGCAAACCTGGAAAACTCTCTTCGGAGATCCAAGTGAAAAGGATAAGCAAGCTAAGTTGTTTTAACAATAAATTTATCAATAAAAAACTCATTTAAGATTATGGAAGAAATAGAATCCTTGATCAAAAAAGTAAATTTGTTTAAGCAACCCTTTACTGAAATTTCAAAAAAAGATCTATCAGACTTAACAAAAAGAAATATTTCAGTAGAAGATTTTTTAGATTACATTTCTAAAAAATTTGATGTTTTACTTCACGGCTCACGAAATTTAATCCAAGATAAAATCAAAGCAATCAATAATGGAATTTTTGCCACTAATTTAGCAAGTATAGCTATAATGGAATCATTAATCTCAAATATTAAATGTAATTTGAGATATCCCTATATTATCTCAAAGAAAAACCCTCTAGTAATTGAAATAGAAAATATTAATTCTAAAACCATTGGGAAAAAAGGATTTATTTACATCATCAGTTCAGATAATTTTGAAAATTATCCAGATAAATCCTGGCAATTTCTAAACAAAGAAAATAAAGAAGTTAAAATTTTAGCGAGAGTTGAAATTTCATTCAAGGATTTTAAATATCAGATTATTGACAAGACAAATAATAAAAGAATTCAATAATAGGTTATAATAGGTTATAACTAAAAAGGAGCATACGGAAAGTTTTAAATATCGGATTTAGTGTAAAAATTAATGACTTCCTTAGAAAGACTGGGAATAAAATGCGAATATCGCACAGAAGGAATGAGAGAACTGAATTACACAATTCCATTAAATCCTGAAAAATTTAATAGTCCTAAGGAGGAGAGAGATTATTTTCAGAAGATGATCCGAGGGATCTCAAGGGATGTTTCTAAGAAAAAAGGTCTCGAGAATTTAACTCTTACATTCGACTCATCCCATAGAGATGGACTAATCTCAACAACACAAGAATTAATAGATGAAGCAGAAAAACAAAAATTAATTAGAAAAGGAGAGGGAGACTTTCCCATTCTACCAAGAATCTTAATTATTGGAGGAGCAACTGCAGGTACAGTAGCAGGTCTTGTTTACGGTTATGATCAAATGTCTGAGTGGGGCACAAATGCAGCAAATTCTATGAATAATTATTCGCATCTATTAGCTCCAATAGCAGGAAGTTTACAAGCAGGCATCTCTATTTTTGGAAGTGCAGCAACGACTCTCGTCGGATGTTTAGCGGGACTTTTTGGTGGAGTAATCGCATCAAGACCATATGTATTTGCAAAAACTCCTCTCGCTAGCGAGGTTGAAAATTTCAAGAGGATTAAAGAGGAATTATCTTCAAGTAAAATTTAAGGATTATTCTAGCCAATAATACAATAAATTTACCATAAAAATCTACTCCATTCTCAAACTTAAAATCTTTGAAATTCCTTCATGCATACTCACACCATACAAAATATTTGAATTTGTAATTAAAGCATCATTATGTGTAACTACAATATATTGCCCGGCTTTCATATATTGATTTAATAAACCCGCAAGCCTCTCTGAATTTCTCTTATCTAGTGCTGCATCAATCTCATCAAAGATATAGAAGTGATATGGCTTATGCTCTTGTATAGCGAATAATAATGAGAGAGCAACCATTGTTTGTTCTCCACCAGACAACGAAGTAACATCAAAGTATTTACCTTTGGCCATTTTAACAACGATATTTACTCCGCCTTTGAACAAATCTTCTTTATTCTCAATTTCCAAATACGCCTCACCTTTAGTTGAAATTTTACTAAAGTTCTGAGAAAAGATTTCATTAACAGCATGGAAACTCTTCATAAATTCTCTCTTCTTTTTCTTATCAATCTCTTCAATAATGCTCATAATATCTCCTTTTTCTTTTTCAAGAACCTGAACTTTCTCAAACACTACATCATACTCTTTCTTAACTTCTTGATACACTTCAAGAGCCCTCATATTAATATTTCCAATTTGTTGTAATAAAAATTGAGTTTTTCTTAATTTATCTTCTAACATTGCTACAGTTCCTTGAATAATTTCAACTCCATGGAATTCTGAAATTTCAAATTCAAGAGATTCCTTTTCAGCAACAAATTTCGCAAGCCCGATTTTCAAATAATTCGCCTGATCATCAATTTGCCTCATTTCATTATTGAGGTCATTTAATTCTAAACTAGCTTCTTGAGATTGAACTTGTGTCTTATCTCTCTCTTCAAACATCTTTTTAAATTTCTCATTAAGTTTTCTCTCTTGCTCTTCTTTTTCTTTCAAAAGTGCAAACTTTTCCTTAAGCTCTCTCGTATGTTCCATTAATATTTTATTTAACTCTTCAAGACCTTGCATATTAATTTTAATAGCATTCCTAGATGCGTCTAAATCTCTTTCTCTATAAATTAAGACCGTATCCACATTTTCTTCAGTTCTGGAAGATATTTCCTCAATCTCCATAATTTTCCTTTCATATTCTTCTTCTAACTTACTAGAATCAAGAGACTTTGATTCAAGAGTATCTCTCTTCTTTTCAAGCTCTTGTAATTCTTTTCTAATATTGTCTTGTTCTTCAGTTAATTTTCTCAAATTATCTTTTTTTTCTTTAAGATTTCTTTGATTAATTAATTCAATTTCAGATTTAGATAATTTTTCTTCATTCTCTCTCAACTCCCTCATTAACTCTTCTCTCTTAGATTTAATATTCTCCAGCTCTTGCTTGGCCCTTTGAGATTTATCTCTGTGCTCTTTTATTCTATTATCTGAATCGCTATATACATGAGATATATGGTCTTCAGTAATCTTACTTTGACATAGCGGACAAGTATCTATCTTAGAAACATCTTCTTTTATTTTCTCAGCTCTTCTTATTTCTATATCTGCAACTCCAATTATTTTTTCATTTTGAATAGAATCATCATGTAATTTATTCAATTCCTCTCTTCTGCTCTTTATTCTCTCTTTTATTTTTTCTATATGTGATTGAGTATCTTCAACATTCTTATAGATGAATTTACTAGAGATATCATCTATATTTCTTAACAAATGGTCTCCTTCAGAAGTATTTCTAGCTAATTGCCTTTCTTTATCTTTTATTCTTTCTCTGGTTGAATTAAGCTCGGTCTTTAAACTTAGAATTTTTCTTCTCTCCCCTTCAAGTTGAGACAACTCTTCTTTCTTTTTCCTAACTTCTTCTGCTTTCTTAGCCATCAAAGGACTCTTCTTCCTAAGCTCTTGGATTTCCTTCTCAATTTCAGGAATACTTGCTTTAAGCTCTTTAATTCTCCTCTCAGACTCGTCTTTTCTATGTTCTTGACTTTCTTTTCTTACTCTTAATCCTTCTAAACTTGCCCGTAAATTAGAGATATCATTTCTCAAGGATTCTTGTTCTAATCCCGTAGATTGTTGAATATGCTTATTTATAGTATTAATCTTATCAGTTAAAATTTCAAGCTCTCCTTGCAATTTAACATATTTCTCCTTTAATTTCTCTTTTTGTTTATTCCTCTCTTCAATACTCTTTTCAACATTTTCAATTTCTTTTTTCTTCTCATTTAATTTCTTTGTAATAATACTTGCCTTTGTTTTTTTCACAGATTCTTCTAATTCTTTAAATTTCTCAGCCTGCTCTTTCTCTTTTTCTAAATTTTTCAAATAACTAGACCTTTCTCTCAAAATAGTAGAAATTTCCTTCAGCTTAGAATCTGTTTTCTCAAGTTCTTTCATAGCTCTTTCTTTTCTTGTTTCATAAATCGAGATTCCTGCTACTTCCTCAACTATTTTTCTTCTTTCTTCTCCATGCATTCTTACAATGCTTTGAATCTGTCCTTGCAAAACTAAATTAAATCCATGAGGGTCTATACCTGCCTGAGCTAATAATTCAATTACTTCTGCTCGTGTTTTAACTTCTCCATTTATCTTATATATGCTCTGCCCGTTTCTTCTTACAATTCTTGTTAAAACAACTTCATCCGCATCTAAACCAAAATCTCTAGAAGTATTATCAAAATATAGCTCAACAACCGCCTCTCTAGCAGGCTTCATTAATTTACTTCCCATAAAAATCAAATTAGACGCTTTAGCCGTCCTCATACTCTTCATACTGAGCCTTCCAAGTGCAAAACATAACGCGTCAGATATGTTGCTCTTCCCAGATCCGTTCGGGCCTATAACTGTGTTAATATTTTTATCAAAAA
This sequence comes from Candidatus Woesearchaeota archaeon, assembly GCA_964559675.1. Classification (GTDB taxonomy): domain Archaea; phylum Nanobdellota; class Nanobdellia; order Pacearchaeales; family GW2011-AR1; genus CAZLHJ01. The sequence goes on from CAZLHJ010000001.1 coordinate 7,552, forward strand.
TAACTTCAGTTTTCTTGGCGAAACTCTTGAATCCATGAATCACCATCTTTTTGATATACGTCATAAACTCTCTTATTAAACCGAATATTTAAAGTTTCAGATATAAGGGAATGAAAATGAAAGAAATGCGAATCTTTAAATAATTTTTAGATCTAATTTAAATGAATATCTTTACACTTATTGGTATTTTTAGGAGCAGAAGAGAAAGCCTTAGAGCATCATCGAACTAGTCTCAATTCAGGAGAAGAAACTAATCTATATTCTCCAGTTTCATCATCTAATTCATAAACTTCAGAACGACTAACCATACTAGAGAATGCCTTATGGCTTACCTCTCTAGTTTTTTCTTGATAATCCATTATCCTAGTTACTAAATCAATTCCTAAAAGTCCAATGACTTCTTTTAAGGACATCGATAATTCATATCTTCTATGTCTTTTTGAAATATTCTTTGGAAGAGCTTTCAAAATTTCCAATTCCCTTTTATCTAATGTAGTCCAAAAACCCTCAAATCCATTTTCCGAAAAATTTCCTACTGCTCCTGAATGGTCTTGATAAAATCTCCAGAATTGATTCGCAACAGTTTTGTTATATCCAAAAGAAGTTAGTCTTTTAACTACTGATTCTCTTAACCTTGCATACGTTTCTCTAGACATGATATCTAGATAAACGGGAGTGTATAAAAGATTTTTCTTTTGCCTTATTAGGAAAATTCTTTCAGAATTTCTTATTTAAAGCAAGTTTCCTTAATACCAAGAACCTCTGCTAGAACCTCTGGATTAAGGACATAATCCATGCCTTGTTCAACTGAAAGAGAAGTCAAGCCATGATAAATCCTAATAAATCTTGCAGAATCTATCGCATCACCCAGGGGCACAACATTACCGATGTTTGTTCTAGTTTGGCTAATAGAATCTCCAAACCAGTAGGCAAATGCCTCATCATTTTCTCTTCCTTTAGAAAAGGAAGTTAAGAGTCTAAGATTTCTAAGTGGGTTATAGATTTGCCGGCTAGAATAACTAGCAGGGTTCATTTTTGGATAAAGAAATTCATCCAATGCAATATGGCCATATTCATGGGCAATAACATTTGCTAAGAGGTCTTCTGGGGTCACACTTAATCCTTCTTGAATATTATGTGTTCGAAAATAATCAAATTGAGGACTTCTTAATAATCTTGCAACCATTCGGTTGATAAGCGGATGATGCACTCCCTTTGCATCTTTCAAAAGACAACCTAATCCTCCTATTTTCTTTTTTTCAAAACATTGTCTTTTTAATTTAGGAAAATAATCTTGAATTTTTGCCAAAACTACTTGATGAATTTCTTCTGCTTTTCCTTCTAAGGGATTTGCTCCATTCATTCTCTTTTGCATAGGATCTTCTCTTTCTAAATCTAAAATGATTTTAGTCAGAGGGTCTTCCCCATAATCATATGGGATATAATTCATCTTTGCCATAAACTCAGAAGAATTTGGCCATTTATAAAACCTTCTATATTGACTACTGCATAGTTACAATTAACCATAAGTATTCTTCCATCTAAAAAATAATGTTTATTATTTTATTATCTGTGTGGGCAACCTGCCCAACAACACGGCCTTCGTTTTCCATTAATTAATTCATTTATTAATCTTTCAATATGGTCTTCTCTAGTCTCTTGTTTCTTAACAGATATAACCCAGCAAATCCACTCATTTCTTGCAAGCGGAGTAAGGTCATTCCACGCTTCTAAAGCTCTCGATGATGAATTCAGAGCTTCTTTTAAATCATCAGGCATCTTATGTAATTTTTCTTTTACCATAATTAGTGTTTGTATCCAAAAACATTATCATAGTCTTTGTGATTGAAAATATCCATTACGAAATTTATGACTTCTAATTTATTACCTGTAATTGTGTAGATTAATCTCCAGCGATTAGCTAATTCAATTCTCCAAACATTTTCTGCATCATATTTTTTAGCATACTTATCAGGTAATTGTCTTCTTGGGACTTGATCGCCCGCAAAGGGATTTTTCTTAAGCAAGTCAATTACTCTTTCAATCGATCTTAATAGAGTTTGATGAAAAGAACCCTCAACACCCCTCATCTTTTCTTCACCAACAATTTTATTCAACTCTTTAAAAACTTCATCAGCTTCTTCGGAGAAAACAACTTTTATCTCCTTGTTTTCAAACATTATACTTCTCTCCCTTTCTCAATTGCTTTTCTTAGTTTTGAACTAGGATTGTAAATCCAGAGTATTCCTTTATGGCTATCGATTATTAATCCCCTATTCTCCATGTAATTAAGAATTAGATTAAGTGTTTGGTGCATTATTTTATTCGGCAATCTTCTTTTTAATTCTTCGCGGGTTAGCATAGTGTCGGCATCCTTTAGAGCTTTCTCTACCATTAACATTGTCTTCAAACTTGGATAGTGTATTATTTGTTCCATTTTATATATTTTTATACTATATTTTATATAAACTTATATATAAATCTTTCGAAATATAAGAAAAAATCAAAATATCACAAAAATCTATACGCTCATAGGAAAAGATTTTAACTCTTCGAAAAGTCAATTTTTCTTTTACCATAATTAGAATTAGGCAGTTTTATTTATATTTTTTTTCTTCATATCAATGTACTTAAACTCAAAAACTAAAGATTAACAAAAACTAAAAAGTAGTTTACATATCCTTTATGGATTGGATGTTCAGAGGTATAAAAAATCTATTTTTGTCATTAAGCACTAATGCCTCTTTCTCTCAAAACATCTTCTCTCTTTTGAGGCGGAGCATCCCAATCCATTGCATTATATGCTTGCCATTTATCTAAATATTCATTCGCTAATCCTAGATAAGCTTCAGGATATCTCGAAACACAATAATTATCTCTACTTACTTCTACTTCTCCTAATTTACCTCTTACACTTTCAGTTAATTTCCTTAATAGGCCTACATTTTCCTCAAATAATATGCCCTTTGCTATTGAAAATGCCGCCAATCCTGTTTGTATTTTATCGTAAACCTTATTAATCTGCCCTTCAAATAATTCAGTAAGGGCGTAATAAGAAATAAATTCTAATTCTCTAATTAAATAAGTTGGAATATTGTCCTCATTATTAGAATCGCCAAACATACGAAGTTCAATTCTCCCTTTTTTTAAATCTGGCCCTATATAAACTCCAAAATTTTGGTAAGCCCTATTAAAAAATCCCATTAAACTATCTAAGTGCTCTTCCACTATTTCAAAAGGAGTTTTTTCTTGTGAATGTTTCATTTTCTTCATATATTATTAAATAAAAAGAGGAAGCTACAAAAGGAAAAAATAAAAAATTAAAAGTCTATTTAGTAGTAGCTTTCCCCGAATTCTTCGGATTTCTCAGGTTTTCTTGTTAGCAATACTATTAGAACAACTAATAGCACAACGAAGATTATTGCAAGAACAACTGTCAAAAGAACAGTCGCATTTCCTGCTAAACCTACGCCATTACCTTCTGCATTTAGAGAGAACATTTCTTCTCTAACTACATCAGCACCAGAGTGAACCGCGACAGTAAAGTCATACTTACCTTCGTCTTGAGCCATTGCTGTTACTTTAACAGTTCTGCTTGTTCCAGCAGGTACAGCAACAACAGGTTCAGAAACATCTACAGTTAATCCTGAAGATGATCCAACAACAAGGTTGTAAACTTTTACATTGTTTCCAGCGTTTACTAGAGTTAAGCTGTATTCAGCTGTTTCTCCAGTTCCTACACTTCTTGAGTGTACCGGTGCGACAACAGTTGTGTCAGCTCCAGCACCTTGTATTACAACCTTCTTTACGACTGTTGTAACACTATCATCAGTGAAGGCTTCTACTTCAACAGTATATAGACCAGGAGCTGCGTTTGATGGAATTCTCAAAAAGAGTCTTCTCTCAACAGCGTCTTCCTTGTCTGGGTTGTCTTGGTCAACAGAACTTAAATCTCCGAAATAAGCTCTATCTGCAATACCCAAAGCTGGAATTCTAGCTTGAACGAAGGAATCTTCAGCGAAGTGACTTCCTCTGTTCTTTAGAACAACGTCTAAAGCTACAATTTCCCCAGCTCTAACTTCACTGTCAACTTCAACATCCAAAATTTGAATTTGGTATGCTTCTCTTTGTACAGTTAAGTCTACTGTGACATCGTCTGCTGTTCCTAAGTTTCTGTTCTCAACCAAAACTCTTAAGTCAAGGTCTTCAAACAAATTCTCATCAAGATCAAATGGAACTTGCACATTGAACACTTTTGTATATGTTCTACCTGCAATTACATCGAATCTTTCTGAAGAAACAGCTACGTCTTTATCGCCAGAAAGCCAAAGTTTCACTCTGACATCTTCCGCATCAGATGTTGCCTCAAATTGTACTCTTACTGGAATTGTATTTCCAGCAGATATAGCTACAGGTGTGTTGCTTCCTGAAAGGACGTCAACGCCTGAAACTTCAAGGTCTGAAATCTGTGCAAAAGCACTCGCATTAACAGCAAAAACTGCCACTAATGCAAATATTGCAACAAGCAAACTGAATTGCTTTTTGTATGTCATGTGTTTCATTTTAAAATTTAGTTAATATTTCATCACTTTAGGCATATATAAACTTTATGGTAACAACAAAAAAGACTAATTCTTCAGTGACAACCGAAATATACTTAAGTATACCAGTATATACCAAACTATGCCAAAAACTCCCTCGATAAAGAACAATAAAAGCAGTAAAAAAATTACAACAATAAAGCTCTCTGAATCCACAAAACTAAGATTAGAGAAGCTTAGAGTTTATGAAAGGGAGACATATGATGAAATTCTTAGAAGAATGTTAGATCTTTTAACTCTAACAAGAATAGATCCTGATAAAGCAGAATCAACTTTAATTTCAATAGAAAGAAAAAGAAAACAAAATCTAAGAAAAAAGGATTAATCCTCCAAGCCAATAACCTGAAAACCAAATTTCTCAATATCTTCCTGCTTCCAATATTTCATCTCTTTTGTTTTAGCAACAAGCTTAACTTTTTTTCTGAGCTCTCTTCCAGTATAATCTTTCTTCTCTGGATCCCACTCTCTTAATAATAACTCATCTCCCTCTCGAACTTCAAAATCATCCAGTCGAACTTCGAAGTCTTTCTTCCCTTCCAATATTTTATCAAAAGAATCTTTCCAAGTTTTCTTCTCAATTATCATTTTAATTTTTTATAAATCTCTAGTCCTTCAACACAATCTTCGACCATTGTAGGAGCCTCATTTACAATTCTTATTTTCTTATCTTTAGGCAAATTCTTTAATAGCTCTTTCCATGCCCCAGTCGGAGTTTTAATATGATGTTTCTCTCCTTTATCTCCATATACAATTCCAGAGAAATGGCAATGCCATTCTTTCTGAGGGAATGCTTTCTTTATTCTCTCATAATCGACCTCTTTATCTCTAGCAAGTATATGTGCAAAATCTATACAAAATGAACATCCTGTATCTTTTACTAAATTAGAAATATCTTCAACTGAACCAAAAACATTTACTTTTCCCATCGTCTCAGGAGCAATTTTAATCTTCCACTTATTTTTTTCAATAACTTTCATTATATCAAGAATATTATTCTTAATTGTCTCATAAGCCGTATCTTTAGTCTTACCATAAAATCCAGGATGAAATACAACAACTTTAGCTCCAAGCCACTCTCCAACTTGGCAACATTCAAGAATTCTCTTTTTAGACGCCTCTTGTTTTTCTTTCTCACTAGAATTTAAATTAATCCAATATTGTCCATGTATACTTAATTCAATTCCGAGTTCTTTAGCTTTCTCTCCAATTCTCCTCGCATCCTCTTCCCTTTTTATATATGCGGAATAAGTGAACGCTAATTCGCACGCCTTTAAACCCGCTTTAGCTAATCCTTCAAGAACATCTTCAGCAGTTTTCACAGGTCCAAGTCCCGCAGGTCCAAACCTTACTTCTCCTTTCTCTGTCATATTGATAAGAAGTTCTTAGCGTTAATAAAACTTTAGAATTAATTCTATTTTCTCTGTTCTTGCACAGTATTGTAAAAATCTAATGTTAAGTCTAATACTCTTTTCTCGCTATAATGCTCTTCACCTTTTCTAGGCATATCAATTCCTAATTCTTCTTCTGCTCTCATTACAATATCAAGATAATCTATGGATTGTGCTCCTAAATCTTTTTCTAAAGTAGCATAAGGTTTAATTTCATCAAATCTTACACCAAGAGATTGTTCTAAAATTCCAACAGTTGCACGAGAAACTCTTCTTACTAACTCCCCATTAATTCCTCTTCCTGCTGAGGAAAGGTTCTTTCTAACTTCTTCTTCTAATTTATCTGCTTCAACACAATCCATTTGATAACTTCCATTACTCATTTAACCCTCAAAAATAAAGAGTATTTAAGAATTTCTATTTCTTCCTTGCTCTTGAACTAAATTATAAACTTTCAATGCAACTCCAAAAACATCAGTCTTATCATCATAAAGAGATTTTCTCTCAATTTTAATTCCAAGGCTTTGCTCTAAACGGAATTCAAGATCTAGTCTGTCTAATGAATCTCCCCCCAAGTCCCCTACAATTTTCTTATTATGAATTATCTTTGCACGATCTATTTTAAGAACGTCTTCTAATGCAGATATTGTCTCACTTGATACTCTTCCTATTAAATCGAAATTAGGATTCTTTCCCCTAAGGTGATATTCAAGATGATCTGCTAATTCTTGAGTGATTTCTTGATAAGTTTCCACAGTACTCATCAATCCTTTTAAAAAATAGTATATTTAATTCCTATAAAGCTTCCTTTAGCTTCTCATCAACTTTTCCAAGGTTTTGTAAGATATGGGTATGTAATCTCTCGATGATAATTCCTTGAAATTCTTCTTTTAATCTTCCATGACACTTAGATAAGTCTGATTCAGGATAAGTCGCAAATCCGTCAGGGTAAGTACAAGCCATACCATATCCTTCTAATTGATTAAGTTTTAATTCTCCTTCTTTAGCTTGGATTAATTTAGCTTCGACTTCACACCCTTCTGAATTCTTTCCTAAGATTTCATATCTCCAGATTGCTTGTTCTCCAGAATTAACATAGGTCGCTTTAGAACATGATCTCATATTCTCAGTAAAACACGTATAATTTTCACATTTTACTTTTTGATTAAAATAGAGATATCCTCCCACCGCAAGAATTATGACAAGTAAAACGATTAATAATTGAATCTTCCTATCCCCAAAGAATCTTCTCAGTTTACTCTCGCCTCTTTTCATGATTTTAATTACAAAAAAGAATATTTAAATCTTGGGAAGGAGTACAAATCTTTTTATAACTCTTAAATTTCAAAGGCACATGATAGAAAGAATGCCTTTATTAGATGTTACATCCGAAATATTCAAAGATGTTCAACTTAATAATGTGCTTTTAATTGCCTCCCAACATATCTTAGAAACTATCAGAGTCATGTTTGGGTCATTTATTTCTAAAGGATTGAAACCAGAGAATATCTTTCTAATTGGAAAATGTTACTCAACTAATGATGAAGTAATGAAAAGATTTCAAAATATGGGGATTAATGTTTCTCCAAAAAGCGACTCCTTTGACAGCTATACTTCGTTTGATGAACAATTCGAGGTTTATACAACAGAATTTCTAGAGGAAATAAAAAATAAAGTCAATACTAAAAAATTTGATAAAGTAATTATTTTAGAAGATGGGGGAAATTTATTACCTAAGGCAGAACTTATTTTTGAAGATAGGAGTAATTTTATCGGAATAGAGCAGACATCTGCAGGATACGAGAGATTAAAAAATATCAAATTGGATTTTCCAGTTATTAATGTCGCTCGTTCGTATACGAAACTAGAAATAGAATCCCCAATAATTGCAGAGAGTGTTCTTCAAAGAATAGAATTATTTCTAAAGAATAAAAAGAACAAACCAAAAAAAGTTTTAATTATTGGTGGAGGGGCAATCGGAAGATCCCTTCAAGAGAGGATAAAAGATATCTTTGAGGTTAAGGTCTTTGACACAATTAGAGAATTATCTGATTTTAATGGAGAAGTTAATTCAATTTTGAAAGACTTCGATATGATTATAGGATGTACTGGGAAAAACATATTAGACATAGATACGTATTCTTACTTAAAGAAAGATTGCATTTTAATAAGCGCTTCTTCTTCAGATAGGGAATTTTCAGCAGTAACTCTTAGGAAGATGTGTAAAAAGATAGCTCATTGTCATGAAGATTTAGAGATTAACGGATTAACTCTGACTAATTGCGGTTTCCCCATAAATTTTGATGGCGGAGAGATAAGCGCAGGGCCTCAAGATATTCAGATTACATTAGCTCTTTTATTTTCCTCTATTTGTCTAGCTGTTTCTAAGAAATATGAAAACGGCCTAGTGGAGTTAGATAAGAGCACCCAAGAAAGATTAATTAAGGAATTTGAGAGTTTAAGAAGCAAAGTTTAATTACAAACTAACTAATTTAATATTAGTGTCAGCACCGCTTCCGAAGTTAGTTGCTGCTAAATATTTAACATCTTTTTCTTCACAAGATCTAATTAATGTTCCCGTAACTGCCCCTTCAACGATTACAGCAAAGATATTCTTTCTCGACATTCCGATAGCTTTAGCAACTTCTCTAGAGCTAACTTTTCTCATCACATCTAAACTAGAATCTAATAATAAAGCAGATTTACTTCCTTGAACTCCTGCATAAATACTTCTTAATTTTTGTTTGATTTCATCATCGCTTAAATCGCTTTCATTACTCTCAGAACCTTGAGATTCAACGTCATCACTTCCAGATCTTCTTAAATATTCAGACACCGGAACTTTCTTTCTCAATGCTATCAAGATTTCTTTTCCTTGTAATTCTTCTACTTCTTTTCCATCAGGAGCAACAGCAACGAATGCAATTCTTGCGTTATTGATAACATTTCTAGCAATTAATTTTCCACCTCTATCTCCGTCAACAAATAAGGTTATTTCTTTACTCTCTCCAAGTCTTGCAATTTCTCTTGGAAGTTTTGTTCCATTCATTCCAATTACATTATTCACTCTATTCTTCAACAAGTTAACAACATCTGCTCTTCCTTCAACTACAATTAATTCACTACTTAATTCAATATCTCCAGCAGGTAATTTCTCTTCACCATATTCTTGAATTCTGGCTACTCTTGTTTCTTCTTTAACTGCTTTAGACATATCATCAAATCCTCCAGTCTCTAATCCTTCCATAAGCTTCTTAGCTCTTCCAATTATGAAATCTCTCTTACTTCCTCTTACGTCTTCAATTTTGTTAATTGTTATTTGAGATTCAGTTGGACCGATTCTATCAATAGTTTCAAGAGCTGCAGCAATTAAGGTAGTTTCAGATTTATCTAGAGCACTAGGTACTTTTATTTCACCAATAGTTTTTCCGTCAACAATTTCAAGATCAACTTCAATTCTTCCAATTTTACCTTCTTTTTGAAGTTCTCTCATTTCAAGATCATCACCAAGTAAACCTTCAGTCTGACCGAATATAGCTCCGATTACATCTGGTTTTTCAAGTGGACCTGCTGCTCTAAATGCAGCGTAAATCATATATTTTATTGATACTGGACTAACTTTTGCCATTTTATTTTGTTTTAATTTATTTTTCAGAAAGAAGACTATTAATCAATTCTATTTCTTTATTTAAATAAAGTGAATGTGAATATGAAATTTGAAGTTAATGTTATACTTCTTCTTTCTATGATTCATTAAGATATTTTGCTTTTTTAAACCTTTGCCCTTTAAATTTCAGAAAGGAACTCAGATTCCTCCTGAGAGGATTTCCAATTATCTGCTCTAGGTATTCTTTATCTTAAGAATAAATTTATCTAGAAAAAAGAAAAGTAAAAATTACAAACTCTCTTGAGTATATAAATATTGTTTTACCCTCGATAGATTAAAAAATTGGGCAAAACATTTATATATCTATCAAGAGAGAAAGGTTAAATCAACAAAATGGAAAATAAAGAGGTGTTGAGAAACGAATCTGTCGAAGATTCCGACGACAACTTTATTGAAGAAAACCTCGATGAAGTGTTTGACGGTCTCGAATTGAATTAATTAATTTTATTTTTCTGCCCGCTTGGGCTTTTTTTATTTTACAATAGATTTAAAATTTATTTTACAATAGATTTAAAAAGCAAGTTTTAGATTGTTATTCTATGACAGTAATAACACCAGAAACAAGGCAGAAGGTTCTAGACTTTCACTTAAAAAGCTTAAGAGACGGACTTGAAACAATATATCATCAACACGTTACTTTAAGCGATATTTTCCAATTAAGGGACTTAGTCTTAGAAGAAACCGCTCGCGCTCTAGACGAAGGCAAATCCCCTCTTAGTTTTCCAGTTAGAATGTTTGCATCAGACTTGTACTTATTAAATAAACATACTCTCCCTAACGGAGAATATCATTAACTTAATCTCAATAATAATTTCAAGATTAAATCTTAAACACTAGTTACTAGGGACTAAAATTCTAAAATCTAAAATAAATAAGTTCTAAAAAATAAATTGATTAAACAAAAAACAATTAAGCTAAATATTTAGAATAATAAGAGATTAAAACAAAAAATTAATTCTTTTTCTTGGTGATTTCAATACATACACCAGCTGCAACTGTTGTTCCAGCGTCTCTAATTGCGAATCTAGCCATGTGTGGATTTTCAGCTTGTGTTTCAAGTACAAGGTTTCCAATTGGTCTTAATCTTACCTTAGCTAATTCTCCATTCTTCAAAAAGTCTGGATTTGGTGTCTTTGTTCCATCAGGGCTTGTCTTTTCAATAAGCTCTACGAATTGACATGGAACTTGAGCTGTGTGAACGTGGAATACTGGCGTATATCCTTTAGCAATAACAGTTGGGTGTGAGATTACTGCAATTTGACCGATAAATTCTTCAACAACTGGTGCAGGTTTAGATGCTTCACAAATAACGTCTCCTCTAGCAACATCTTTCTTACCTACTCCTCTGATGTTTACTCCTACGTTATCTCCAGCTTCTGCTTCTGGAAGTGTTTCGTGGTGAGCTTCAACTGACTTGATTTCTCCCTCAATACCTTTTCCAGATCTTCCTGGTACAATTATAACTTTCATTCCAGCTTTCATTACTCCAGTTTCAATCTTTCCTACTGGAACTGTTCCAATTCCTGTAATTTCATAAGCATCTTGAATTGGCATTCTTAATGGTAATCCAGTTGGTTTTTCAGGTTCCTTGAATAAATCTAATTGTTCCATTATTGTTGGACCCTTATACCAAGGCATATTTTCAGACTTCTTAACTAAGTTATCTCCCTTTAATCCTGAGATTGGGATGAATGGAGTTGTCTCTGGATTATATCCAGCTTGTTTGATTAATACAGAAACATCAGCTTTAACTTTATTATAGTCTTCTTCTTTATATCCAACAGTATCCATCTTGTTAACAGCTACTGCAAGTTGTCCAACTCCCATTGTTCTCAAAAGCCATACGTGTTCTTTTGTTTGTGGTTGAACTCCAGCTCCTTGTCCAGCTGCTACTGTTAAGAATGCTGCGTCAGACTGTGATGCTCCAGTAATCATGTTCTTAACGAAGTCTCTGTGACCCGGTGCGTCAATTATTGTAACGTCATATTTGTTTGTTGGTAATTTTTCATAAGAAAGATCAATTGTAACTCCTCTTTCTCTCTCTTCTTTGAACTTATCCATCATATAAGCGAATTCAAATCCAACTTTTCCATGTTTTTGAGCTTCAGCTTTTAATTTCTCTAATTCTTGTGGAGATAATTTTCCAGAATCGTACATTAAGTGTCCAATTGTAGTAGACTTTCCATGGTCAACGTGACCAACGAATGCAATATTGATGACAGGTTTTGTTTTAGCCATTTTATGTTTTAATTTTTTTAATTGTATCACTCCTTAATTTATAGGGTATTTAAATCTTTCGTTCAGGTGCATTTTACCGACGAAATAAATCTTTATTTATACCTTCATCAATTTCAAAGAGTAAATATTAAGCAGGTTTATCGAAGAGAGTTAAAGAGAAATCAAAATACTTCCTACAATTATCAAATTCAATAACCAGTAAATACTATTCAATGCCCACAATCCCCAAGACTTATTGTCCCAAAGAACGCTTCCAAGTAACGTTGTACTAGCAAAGAATCCTAGCCAAATCCAAAAACTAAATTGCATAACTTCTGTAAAATTATCGACGGAAGCATATTGAATTAGAAATCCAAAAACATAAACCATTAAGATTGTACCTAAGAAGTTTAATAACATGGGAGTTGTTATTCCCCTCACCTCTGCTTCTCTAATTTCTTTAACGCTCTTTCTGTTTAACTTAATCCATAATTTCCCAAAAAGTGGCCCATAAAACAACCATCCAAAAATAAAACTTACAACTGCAGCAATGAAAACTGCAAGATAATTTACATCAACACTCGGGAGAGCCATAGATATTTTAAGAATTAGAAGTTTATAATCGTTTGTAGAATTTAAGCAACCTCTAGAGATGCCCTATAACCACATTCTCCAATGGGGCAATTTCGATCACACATAGCGTCTAGTTTTGGACAATATTTTCTAACTTGTAAATCTGATCTTCTAAATGGAAATTCAAATGCGGGTTTTCCAGAAACTCCGCCATCGGAATAAATTAAAGTAGGTTCTGCAATAGTATTCCCGAAGTTAGGAGATTGAGGGTTTAAATCTAATTCTTCAAACAAAACTCTTCCATTTTTTGCACCATTAATTCCATAGAAAACTGGCGCAAAAAGCCCTTCGAAATATCCTTGAGATTTTCTGACAAATTGCAATATTTCAGCTAATTCTCCAAACTCTTCTCGCGTAACAAAATCTCTTTGGGAAATTAAAAATAAGGGAGAGTAGGGATTTTCTGAAGCAATCTGATTAGCCTTCCTAGGTGAAAAATTTGTGAAATATTCATATAATCCTCCAGGAGTACTTCCCATTAAACAATGTTCTTGGGCAGTTTTCATTGTAAAACTATTGAGGAATTCATCAGAAACTCTATCTAGTATATCCGGAGAAGTCTTTCTAAGTAAGTCCTTAGGTAATTTTATTGTTCTTTTATTCAGTACCATTTCCAACCTTGTGTCGTCGACAAAGTAAAAACTTTCGTTTTCTTGTCTAAAAAAAGATAAAACCAGGATATTTAAATATTATTAGATCAGAGAACTCATAAAATTTAATTGCTTGAGAAGGTTTAAAAGTTAGGTTCTAAGTGAATTTTTATGGGATTAGAAAGAAAGCTTAGGGCAATACAAGACTTAAAAGCAAATCACTATATCGGAACTGCGCAGGCATGGGATTACATGAAATTAACTGAAGCATTATATGAAAATCCTCGAAAGGTTTCAGACGATATAAACAAAGCAGTATCTTCCAGACAGAGATTGGTCTTCCCAGCAAATCCTGCAAGAATAGTTTTACTTGGGGAATTCTTCCAACAAGCATTTGATGAAATAGCAGATTCTGTTCAGGAATTAAATCTTGATGAAGACCCTTACTGGGAACCAGGACACAGTTTATCTGAAAAAACAGATTACAGATCAGAAAAATTATTCCACCCCCTTGTAAATTTTGAAATCCTATTATTCCCTATGGTAACGTATTCTTGCGCTCAGCCAGAAAGATATTCACAATACCTTATTCCAATTTTCCAGAGAACTCAGGTAAATGATCCTACTGAAGAAGGTTTAGTAAATGAAGTTTTTGAAGATTTAAAACAGAATGATTTGCTACACCCAGTTGAATTAGAAAAGCTCCCTCTCATAATCTCCAAAACAGATTTTTCAAGATTTTTTACCGAGGGAGCCCTTAGAAATTATGAGAAAATGATGGGGATGAGCATCCAAATAGGCACTTTAAAGTTAAAAGATAGATTCGAAAGAATGGAACGAGATAGAATCGACCATCGACTTGAGAATAGAAGAGAACTTGTAACTGAGTATGTAGATTCTCGTTTAGCACAGGTCGGAGAATTATCTTTCGAAGAAATAGTTGATGAATTAAAGAAAGTCATTGGAAAAGATCAACTGAAATTAGATATTTATGCAGCTTTCATATCTCCAGTAGGTCCCTCTAGGACTCTTCATTTTCAGAAAGCTTTACTTGGATTTTTAAACTCAGACAGAAATTTTGTCAGAAGATATTTAAAAAATTAAATCGTAAAACCTTTTTCTCTCGCAAGCTCTAAACTTTTATCTAAGTATTCTCTAAATGGGATCTCAACACGAGAATTCATTCTAGGAACGGGAAAATCCATACTTGAGAAAATTCTTCCCAAAGAAGTATCTACCGCCATGGTCTGAACTAATCTATAGTTTTCAGGTAATGGTAATCCAATAATTTTTGCCACTTCTTGGATGGTAACTGCATGAATATATGGCCTAATTTCCCCTCTTTTTCTTAACAACGCTTCAGGAGTTTTCGGACCAAGCGGAATAAATTCTTTCCAAGAGACTTCTCCCATACGATCTTCCTTTGCAGTTCTAACAGATAATCTCGAATATCCTGTATATTCTACCCTTTCATTATCTGCAAAATAATTAAATGCTATAATTCTCGAACCATTAACTGGTCTTCCAACTACTTTGTCAAAAAAAATTCGAGGACTTTGTCTTGTATATATATTGCTCATGGTAAAATAAACTAGATTTATTTACAGATTTACTGGTTCTCAGCTAATCCTTTTCTGTCTCTAATCTTTCTAATTACGTTATCTTGTAATTCTCTAGGAAGTTTTTGGAATTGCTGATCTGCAAGTGAAGATACTCCTCTTCCTTCTGTTGCTGATCTTAAATCTGAACTCCATCCAATCATTTCTGAAACTGGGATCTTTGATCTTATAACTACATCAATTCCTTCTTGTTGAACATCTAATAGAACTCCTCTCTTTCCACCAACTAATTGTGTTACTGCTCCCATAAAGTCTACAGGCGCTTCAATTAAGTGTGTCTGAACAGGTTCTAGGATTACTGCTCCACCTTTTTGCATTGTTTCAAACATACCTTGTCTAACTGTTGGATAAATTTGTGCAGGTCCTCTATGCATGTGGTCTACGTGAAGTTTTGCATCATGTAAGATTAACTTAGTTTTGATAACTGGTTCTTTTGCTAACGGTCCAGCATCAATAACCATTTTCCATCCATCCATAATTGAATCTATAACTTCTCCTAAAAGTACAAGACCTCTTGTTCTATCCTCGAAAACATTTCCTTTATAGATTTCTCTATATTGTCTTGCTTCATCATTACTTATTCCTAATTCAGAAAGTTTTTTCCAAATGTCTTCAGGTTTCTTCTTTAATCTTCCCTCAGGCAATTCTCCTTTTTGGATAGATTCGAAAACATTATCTTCTAAAGGCTCAATACTGAAGAATAAAATGTTATGTCCATTTGGAGTTCTAACTTCAACTTTAGGACTTTCCCCACTTACAGATTCTCTATAAACTACGATTGGAGGGCCCATTTTAATATCAAGACCTTTTTCATTCTTGATTCTTCCTTCGATAATCTCTAAGTGTAATTCTCCCATTCCAGATAATAAGTTCTCTCCAGTTTCCTCATTAATTTCAATCTTAATGGACGGATCTTCTTTACCAACTTTTCTTAAAACTTCAACTAATTTTGGTAAGTCTACAGATTTCACTACTTCAATCGACTTTGTAATAACTGGTTGGAATATGTGTTTGATTTCTTCAAATGGAGTTTGAGGTGTGGTAGTAACTGTTTCTCCAACATCTACATTTAATCCAGTAAGTGCAAGAACGTTTCCAGCAGGAACTCTTTCTAATTGCTCTGGCTTAATTCCATTATATACTAGAACTTGTTGTACTCTTGTTTTTTTATTTGCGTTATTACAATGTAACTCCATACCATTAACAACTGTCCCAGAATATAATCTTCCAGCTGCAATTTCTTTTCCAGATCTTGGATCAATAACAATATTTGTAATAACGAATGCAACTTCTCCTTCTCTATTACAACTCAATAAATCTTGTCCAAATTGAGAATCGATATCTCCTCTCCAGATTTTTGGAATTCTATATTTTTGAGCTGAAACTGGATCAGGTAAGTGCTTAACTGCCATATCTAAAATAACTTCGTGTAATGGCGCATTTTTCCATATCCATTCTTTTCTTACTTCTTCATCTTTTTGATAAATATCTAAAATATCTTTAAAGCTAACTCCTTTTTTCTGCATGTAAGGAACAGATAATGCCCAATTCTCTCTTGCAGATCCGAATGCAACGCTTCCATCTGTAACACTAACTTTCCATTTTTCTTTAAATTCTTCTTCTGCGATCTGCATAATTAAGTTATTGAAATCAGTAATTAATTTCATAAATCTTTGTTGCATTTGCTCCGGTGTAACTTTTAATTCTTTGATTAATCTGTCAACTTTATTGATGAATAAAACTGGTTTTACTCTTTCTCTTAGAGCTTGTTTCAAAACTGTTTCTGTTTGAGGCATAATTCCTTCAACTGCACAAATAAGAACGAAAGTACCGTCAATAGCTCTCATAGCTCTTGTAACGTTTCCACCAAAGTCAACGTGTCCAGGAGTATCAATTAAATTAATTAAATATTCATTATCTCCAAAAGAGTGAGCCATAGATACGTTTGCAGCGTCAACAGTCATTAATCTTTCTTGTTCATCAGCATGTTGCCATGTTGTCATTCCTTCTTCTAAGTCTCCAGCGTTCTTAGAAGCCATCATACCTGCTGCAGCCAATAAGTTATCAGTAAAAGCAGTTTTTCCGTGGTGAATGTGCGCAGACGTAGCTACGTTTCTGATTGTCTTCTGGTTACTAGTCAACCTGTTAATCTTCTGTAAACTTGTTTCTTTTTCAGCCATTTTTCTTATTTTTTGATTAAATCCTCACATTTCCTTCTAAAATTGAGAACAAACTTTTGTATTAATGAGGGTTTTTAAATCTTTATACTAAAATTTACAAATTTATTTTCTATAACTTAATTTTTCTCTCATCGGAAATAAAAAGTATTTTCTAAATGGTCTAGACGTTAAAGCTGCAATTCCTGCACCCATAACTAGAGCACTACCTATTTTTTCAGCATCTGCTCCATTTGCAGCCAGCACTCCTGCATAAGCAGGACTATAAACACCGACCATTGCAAGGGTATCAATCAACCATGCCTTAAATCCTCCTTCCTTTTTATCAACTTTAAGCTTCTTATACAACCAATCTGCAGTTTTTATGTAGGTTTTAGCAACTGCAACGTCTATTAATGCTGAAGTCATCCTAGCTCCAACTATCTGCTCTGAATCTAACCCATTATAAGCCTCCATAGCCCCCATAATCGGAGTATACACTGCTACTTTTGCTCCAGTATCGATTAAATAATTAACAAAGAAATCTTCAATTCTCTTCCCTAATTTCTTCTTGGGAGATTCATCTACTTGAACAATTTTTTCCAAATTTCCTTGATTTAAATTTCTTGTTCTTCCATTCATGAAATCTCTAAAAAAACAAGGTAATTAAGAAAGTGTCCACCAAATTGGAGGGCAATATTTATAAGTCTATAAACACTCCAACTTATATGGATTTAGAAGTCCCACTTCAAGAGTATGGTCTGACGGATAAGGAAATTAAAGTATACTTAACTCTTCTACCGTTGGGAACTGTTAATTTACAAGAAGTCGCAAAGAGATTAGATTTTCCAAGAACAACGGTCTACAACACACTTAATTATCTCATCAGCAAAGGTCTCGTTTCAACAATAATAAAAAAGGGAGTTAATTATTTTTCAGCAGTAGATCCAGAGAAACTAAAAGATAAATTGGAGGAAAAGAAAAAATTAATTGAGTCAGTTCTTCCAAATTTAAAAGAGCTCAGAGGAAAAATAAAAGAATCTTCAAGTGTAGAGATTTATGAGGGGTTTAAGGGAGTATATACTCTATTATGTGATGTGTTTAAGGAAAAGCAACAAACATATTATTTCGGAGGGTATGCAGGAGCTTTAGAGATTCTAAAGCACATTCCAGATCATGCACGTCTAATGAGGCTTGAGAAAAAAATACCTGCAAAAATAGTAATTGCTCCAATGGATACAGAATTATTTCATAATCCAAAATATAAGAAACTTACAGAGATGCGTTTTCTTGAATCTATGAGGGATTTTCCTTGTATGATTCTAATCTACGGAGAAAAAGTAGCAATTCATACAGTTAAAGGAGATCTAGTCGGAATAATAATCTCAAATAAAGAGATGGCCGAAGCAATGAAAATAGTCTTTGAAATGTATTGGTCACAAGCAAAACCTGCAAAACTATAGATTTTACATTTTCTTAGCAACAAACCACATTGTTTCAAAAAATGTCTTAAACGATTGCGCGATACCTTCATTTTTTATCAAAAGACAAGAGGGCTCTTCATCATAGGTTTGAATTAAAACCATATCTTTCAAGATCCCTATTGCTGAAGGAGTTATTCCATGCAAATACTTTATTTCAGTATATTTTATTTTTTTAAAAGCGTTATCTAGCTCTTTATTTTTTTCAGAGAAAAGAAATCTTCCCATTATCTTTCTTCTTGCTCTTTCTTTATGCCACTTTTCCCACATCACATTAAAAACTTCCCCTTTATCTCCTCTTACTCCCATAGCTATAACTTCGTCTTCTTTATCTAATTCATTTAATGCTTGAAATATCGCGGTTTCAAAACCCCTTACTCCAGAAAATAGGGTTGCTTGATGTTTTATAGAACTTAAATTGTGTAAATTTAAAAGTGTAGGCATCTGCTTTTCAATCTCTTTTTTCTTATCATTAAGGTTTTCTTCCTCTTCTTTTAGATAATCTAATATTTTTTCAGGAGAAGCGGCTGAGAAATATTTTGTTTTCTCTTTGACTATATGGCTAACAAGTCCCTTATTTTCCAATTTACTCAATATTTGATATACTTTCCCTCCAGAAATTTTCGCTCTTTCAATTATCTTCCCTGTCGTAGTTTCGCCTATTTTCAATAAAGTAAGATACACTTTTATTTCCCCATTCGTAAATCCTAATTCTCCTAATGTTTTCTCAATCATCTCCTTTTGAGTAATTCTAAGTTTTTAATTCTTTACTTACTCCCCACTAGGTGGGAGAAGAGATTTATAATCTTATATAGTGCCAAAAAAATATGGTAGGACAATCAAATTATGCAAGAGAAGAAGAGATACGAGGCTTTCCTTGGAATAGAAGTAAACATGCCAGAAGACTTAAGGGCTTAATAGAAAGACACAAAGAAAAAGACGATGATTCTGAAATTATAGCTTGCAATCTAATGGGACTATTACCAAAAATTATACATATGACTCCCAATTCATTTGGAAGAGTTGATTGGATTGGAAATGGTGGAAGGCACGGTATTCTCCCAAGAGATCCAAATCCTTATATGTCCAATGATAAAGTACGTCTTATTGAAATTATGGAGCGTCTTGGTTTACTTACCCGAGAAAGAAAAATGCCGCGCATACAATATCCATACGGGTTTTATAGAGAGCTAACGGAGGAGGGAGAAAGATTATACAATAATCTCTATCAAGAAGGAGTTTATGGTGGGGGAAAGTTTAGCCTATGGCAAGATGGCGCAGATACGGATTTTTTTGGAATGGAGGGAGAATGATGTCATTAGAAGACCTTGGATTTTTTGGAGGAATGATTGGAGGACCTATTTTATTAGCCTTAGCTAAATCAAACTCTCCTGAAATTAGAGACTTTGAGAACTCAGAAGCATTCACTCTCGTCTTCGGAACTGCTTCAGCTGTAATTGGTGCAAATATCGGAAGATATATCGGAAGATTTCTCGATGATTATGTTATCTTACCTATTCAGGAAATACGTGAAGAGAGAAGTAAACGGAAGCAAGGTAAAAAAAGAAATTATTGGAATTATTGGTAGACAAGATTAAGCAAAAAAGTTTCTAAAAAAATCTCGCAAGAATTTCATCAATTCTTTCTTTGCTTCTTCTTCTCAATCATGCCTTGCAGAAACGGGATAGCCATTAAAGTTTATCGACGAAAATTAAAAGATAAATCATTATATTCTCGAGTATCATAGGCAGTTATTCCTTTCTCATGCCACAAAGTAAATTCTGAAATTCCGACGTCTAACGCCATTTTACTACAAATTGTACAATATGGTGGGCCTGCAAAACTCTTCTCTCCATCTTCTCCAAGTCTTATAAAATATAATCTCGAACCAATTATATTATTTGGGGCTCTTCTTAGAGCATCCATAATTGCCCTTTGTTCAGCATGAACACAACAAGTCTTATCAGTTACTTTCATATCGTAAGAATCTTTAGATAAGTCACATCTTATTTGAGAGGACAAATCTCCAGGAGGCGAATTAAATCCTTCACCAATAAGAACTCCGTTAGAAACAATAATCGAACCGCATTTTGATCTCTCACAAGTAGCTTCTCTCGCAATTTTCTCCGCGTGAGCCATCCATGACCTTGCAATGGTTAATTCTTGTCCAGAAAGTACTTTCATTTAATCTTAATAAGTATGAATTTGCTTAAATAAATTATTACACTAGAAAATTATCTTGCGGAATCTGCTTGTTTCTCAGCTTCGTTCTTCTTTGTAAGTGCAAATGATTCCATATTTCCTTGAGCAGTTAACATAATCTCGTTTGCTAATGATTCTGCCATTTTCTTCTTCTTTCCAAATGATCTTTGATATGCTCCTTGTACAAGCCATCTTAATGCAAGATCTACTCTTCTCATTGGAGATGAGTCAACAGCCTGAGGATATCTCGCTCCTGCTTGCTCAATAACTGTAATTTCGTCTCTTGGAGAACCATTTTCAATAGCATCAACAAGAACTTGAATTGGATTTTGATTTGTCTTTTTCTCAATAATATCAAATGCACCCAAAACGATTAACATATTGTTTCTATATGCTCCTGAGCTCCACGCAGTAATTATTTTGTGTTTCTTTCCAACGTGTCCTGGAACTGCAATTCTATTTGCTAATCTCTCAACAATATTCACTCTCGTTTTTCCATGTTTCACTTTAGCGTTAAATCCTTGAGACTTAACAAGTAATTTAGGATCAACATTAATGAATGGCTTCATTGCTGCATCTTTTATTTGAATATCTGCAACAGAGTACTTATCAAATATTTTAAATTCTTGAGCTTGTTCCATTATCTTCTTCCCTTCTCTATTTTACCTCTCCATAACAAATGTAATGGTTGGTCATTTACTTTAATTACTTTGAATCTGATTCCTCTAATATCTCCTTTAGCTCTTCCTTGTTTTCCACCAATTCTTTCGATTACGACTTCATCGTGTTCATCTACGAATTTTTGTGCTAAGTTTCCAGGAATGAACGCTCCTACTTGAAGACCGTTCTTAACCAATTGAACCTTGCAACATTTTCTCATCGCAGAGTTTGGCTGTGCAGCTTCTTTTTGGAATTTCTCAATTACAATTCCCTTAGCTTGCCAACTTCTTCCCAATGGATCGTATTTGACTTTCAAACCTGTCTTTCTAGATTTGAAATCTCTATTTTGCCATCTATTGGCCTTCCTTCTATTCATTATTTTTTTTGCATTTAATAATCCCATGTTAATTATCTGAAAAATTAGCTTTATAAAGATTTGCCTCGAATTAAAGAATCTTAAGCTCAAAATTGAATACGCCCTGTATTATCTTCTCTAATTCTTCGAGTCTCCTTTTATTTCTTCCAATTAAGCTAGCTTTATTCTGATTTGTTCCTGCAGTGATTATCACTTCAGAATCTTTAACTTCCAAATTTTTGAATTTTATCGGCGAGACGATATCAGAAATGAAGCTTCCAATCTCATTAACTCCATTAGGCTCTCTAATTATTTTTATTTTTTTACCAATCTGATCTTGCATTTTTTTAATATTTATTGCTTGAGGACCAATTGCTTTAGAAATTAGATTTTGAGGAACAGCAAAGAAGATAGTATTATTATATACGAAACATCTCATCGTCTTAACCTTAGAGGCCTTATCTAATAAGTTAATGTACCTCATCGTTTGCATATCTATTGTTGCCATTTTTAGAATTATTTTTTATTTTTTGGTAAGATTATTTCATCCATCTTTTAAATTCTCTCAATTACTTAGTATATAAATTTATCTTTTTGAAAAAAAACAAATTAAATTTATTTATTTTTTACCGACGGAAATTATTTAGACTAAAAATTAAAATATTTTAAAAAAAATATTATTTCTTCTTTTCCGATTTTATCTCCTTTGATAATGGTCCTGTAATTTGAACTAACAATCCTGGCAATCCTGTTCCAACTGGAATTGGTTGGTTCAATAAAATATTTTCTACAACAGAGTTTAATTCATCTCTTGCACCTTGCATTGTTGCAGTGATAAATTGTTTATCAGGTGTTTCGAATGTTGCTCTTGCCAATACGGATGCTTTGTCAGAGATAATTCCCATTCTAGTAATTCCCTTAACTATTCCAGAGGAAGTCATTGCATCAGCAACAAAGTTAATGTGCCTCTCATTAATATCTAATCCTTGAGATTCAATAACTTTCTTAATTTCATTAATTATTGTTTGTCTTGCTGCTTCTACTCCAAGTACTCCAAATACGTCGTGAATATCGTTGCTAAAGATTTTATCTTTGTTAACTCCTTTAATTGTCATTACGTCAGATAAATTGCTTCCTGAGGTGATTATTACAAAGTCGCTTCCTCTCTTGCTCACAACAACTTGGTTGATTCCTTTAACTCCAGAGATAATAATTTCTTTTAATTTCTCTTTCAATTTGTAAAGTCCTTTGAAATCTAATTCTTCCATATGTAATGTTAATTTCATATCGTTAGCTTTGAATTTATATCCCTTGTCATTCAACTTGTCATTAATTTTATCAATGCCTAAGTGAGTACTCTTAACTGCTTTTTGATCTAATGTAATTTCAATCTTCTTTCCGCCAAAGTCCACTTTAATCTCTGACGCAATTTCTTTCAATTTAACTTCTCTTATCTTCTCAGCAATAACTCTTGAATTCTTTTCATCATTATGCTCTTTATCTAAGTAAATTTCCATCTGAGGCGTAGAAGGTTGTTTTCTAGCGTCGACAATTTCAATTAATCTTGGAAGTCCTTGTGTAACTTGTAATTCTGCAACTCCCGCATGGTGGAAAACGTTCAAAACCATCTGTGTTGAAGCTTCTCCAAAGCTTTGTGCAGTAATAACTCCAATCGCTTCAGCAGGACTTACCTTATTATTTTTCAAGTGAAGTTTAGAGACATCTAATCCATCGTTTCCGTATTCAAATTGAACAACTCTTTCAGACGCATCTCTTACAGTTCCGTCGTATTCTATTTTCAAATCTTGTAATGCAGAAACTAATCTTCTATAGAAGTATCCAGATTTAGGAGTTCTAAGTGCAGTATCCATCAGAGAGTCTCTTCCTGTAATAGCGTTAAAGAAGAATTCGTGAGGCTTCATACCTTCGAAGAATGAACTCTTGATAAATCCTCTTCCTTCTGGGCTCATATCTCCTTTCTTGAAATGGCTTAATGTTCTATCGTTATATCCGAATGAAATTCTTCTTCCCCATAAAGACTGCTGTCCGATTACACAACCAATCTGGGTGATATTTAACATACTTCCAGCTGCTTTTGGAACAATCATTTTGTTAACATTTCCATCGACTGGGAAGTTTGCTTTAACAACTTCTGCAACTTCAGTTCTAACTCCGTTCAAAATCTGCATAATCTTTGTTTCTCTTGTTTCTTCAGGAGTCTTTCCAGGGATTTGCTCAAGTTCATCATTCTCATATTGAGCGATAATATCTTTAGTTGATTTTTCAGCTTTTGTAATAATATCTGAAGTAATATCTTTTACTTTCTTTGAAACGTTTAAGTCTTGTAAGGATAGGGTATATCCTCTTCTTGTCAAATATTCTGTTCCTAATCTGAATGCTTTATTGATAGATTCAACTGCAACATCTCTTCCAAATTCTCTATCGATTACTTTTATCATTACTGAATCTTCAACTCCGAAGCTTGATTCTCCAGTGATCTTTGCAGGAACTTTCAAACTACTTCCTTTAGGAATAACTTGTCCGAATACATCTTTTCCATCTTGTTCTTTCTTTGTGTTTGAGTTTTCGATTCCAGCATTGAATAACAATAAGTCTGCTTCAGACTTTGAAATTGTTTCTTGTCCAAGAAGATAATTTCCTGTAACTGCGTCGGCAAATGTACCTACTAAGTTCATATTATTTTTACTTGAGATTATGTTTGTGTTAATATCCAATAATACTTTTGCTTCTGCTAATGCTTCTTCAGTCTGCGGACTGTGGATGTTAATTTCGTCTCCATCGAAGTCAGCGTTATATGGTGGTGCAGCAGCAGGGTGCAATCTAAATGTTCTTCCAGGAAGAACTTTAACATAATGTGCCATTAATCCTTGCTTGTGAAGTGTAGGGTGTCTGTTTACAAGAACCATATCTCCATCTCTCAAATGTCTTTCAATCTTGTATCCAGGAACTAATTCGTTCTTTATTTCTTCTTTAAATTCAGATGTAACTTTCTTTCTCTTTCCATCAGGTCTAATAATATAGTTTGCTCCAGGATATTCTCCTCCAGATTCGATTAATTTCTTAACTTCCTCAACATTAAAGCTTGTTACACTTTCTGATACAGTAATCACTTTTGCAACTTCAATTGGGATTCCAATTTCATTAATTTTAATATACGGATCAGGTGAAACTACTGTTCTTCCAGAGAAGTTAACTCTCTTTCCTGCTAAGTTGTTTCTAATTCTTCCTTCTTTTCCTTTAATTCTTTCAGTAATTGTCTTTAATGGTTGTCCAGATCTGTGTCTCGCAGGAGGAATTCTTGTAACATTGTTATCAAAGAATGTTGTAACATGATATTGTAATAGGTCCCACAAGTCCTCTATAATGACTTCAGGAGCTCCAGCATTAAGGTTTTCCCACAATCTTTGGTTTGCTCTTATAATATCTGATAACTTGTGTGTCAAGTCGTCTTCAGACCTTTCTCCAGATTCTAATGTAATTGAAGGTCTAACTGTAACGCTTGGAACTAATAATAATGAGATTACTGCCCATTCAGGTCTTGCCGTTTTTGGATTAATTCCAATTTTCTTTAATTCACTATCTTGAACTTTTACAAGTTTTTCTCTAATTTCAATTGGAGATAATCTCTTTTTACCAATCATAAAGTTGCTTGGTTTTTCAACTTTAACTTTATCAATATTTTCATTACAGTGAGGGCATTTCTTAGCATCTCTTGCTTTCTTTCCTCTTTCTGCAGGTGTTAATCCTTGTTGCTTTTCATCACTTAATGTTAATTTTCCACAGTGTGGGCAGAAACTTCTCAAACATAATTCTACAAGTTGAATGTATTTGATATGTAAAATTGGTCTTGCAAGTTCAATACTTCCAGGGTGTCCAGGACATTCTTTAACTCTCTTTCCACAAGTTCTACATCTAACTCCTGGATCGATTGCACCTAATCTTAAGTCCATTAATCCTCCATCTACTGGGAATCCATCGATAT
This sequence comes from Candidatus Woesearchaeota archaeon, assembly GCA_964559675.1. Taxonomy (GTDB): domain Archaea; phylum Nanobdellota; class Nanobdellia; order Pacearchaeales; family GW2011-AR1; genus CAZLHJ01. The sequence continues at coordinate 33,124 of CAZLHJ010000001.1, forward strand.
CATAAAGTTCAGGAGTTACAATCTTTGCAGAACTAAGTCTCTTAATCTGCTCAGGGCTAAGCAAACTAAAGCTTAAACTCTTCACTTGTTTTCTGAATGATTTATCTAACATTTTTTTATCTCTCGTATTTATTCTTTAATTCAAATTTAGTATTTATTCCTAATCCAAGTAGTTCATCAATTAACAACTTGAATGCGTATGATACTTCAACTGGATCAGCTTCGCTGTTTCCACACATATTACATGGTGTTTTGTTTCTTATTACATCTTCGTAAGTCATGTTTCCACAATCCTTACATATCCAAACAATTGTTTTATCTGAACTATATCTTTCTTTCAATAATAATGAAGCTCCGTGACCTACTAATGCTTGTTGCTCCATTTCTCCTAATCTTAATCCTCCACCTCTTGCTCTTCCTTCAATTGGTTGTCTTGTTAATAATGCAACTTTTCCAAGAGCTCTTGCATGAAGCAAGTTCTTTACCATTCTCTCTAGTTTCAAATAATACATGTTACCAATATAAATCTTAAGGTTCATTCTCTTTCCAGTTACCCCATCATACATTGTTTCCTTACCATCAAATCTGAATCCTGCTTCCTTCAATTGGCCTTCTAATTGTTCAACACTTTGTCCAGTAAAGCTTGTTCCATCGACGATCTTTCCAGATGTTGCAGCAGTTTTTCCTGCTAATAATTCAATTAAATATCCTACTGTCATTCTGCTCGGAATTCCGTGCGGATTGAAGATTAAATCTGGTCTAATTCCACTAGCTGCAAAAGGTAAGTCGTTAGGATCTGCAATAAGTCCGATAACTCCTTTCTGTCCGTGAGGTGCAGAGAATTTGTCTCCTGGCTCAGGCAATCTTGTATCTCTAGTTCTTACTTGAATAATCTTATTACCTTCTGAATCTACAGTTATGAATACTGAATCTACAGTTCCTCTCTCTTCTTGTCTCATAGCACTACTTGCTTCTTTCTTAGCTTGAATACTAATATCTCTTGCTTCACTTAAGAATTTAGGAGGAGTAATTTTTCCAATAATAACTTCACCACTATCAACGTCTGCTTCAGGGTAAGCGATTCCGTCGTCTTCCAAATGTCTATATTTCTCTTCAGTTCTATATCCAGAAACATCTTTATCAGGAATAACAATTTCATCTCTCAATCCTCCAGGATATTGTAATTCTACCGATCCATAAGGTCTGAAATATGTGCTTCTTCCCATACCTCTATTTACGCTCGCTCTGTTCAAAATAATAGAGTCTTCCATGTTATATCCTTCATACGGCATAACTGCAACAATTACGTTTTGTCCAGATGGATAAACTTCTAATGTATCGTATACAAAACTCTTTACAAGAGGTTTTTGTGGGTAATGTAATATAGAAACGTTTGTATCTAATCTTACTAAGTAGTTAGCAGCATAAATTCCAAGACTCTGAGTTAATGTTTTTGCTCCTCTTAATAATCTAGATCCCTGGTCGTGGTTTCCGTAAGGAACAAGGCTTGTAATTAAACCAAACATATCTATTGAGTGTACTTCTAAATGTGTGTGTTCTGGTGTTAAGTCTCTTTCATCTGATGCAATTAATGCATTTTCTTCTTCAGAAGCATCAATATATTCGATAACTCCTTCACTTACTAAATCTTTCCACTTAAGTTTATTCTCTTGTAATAATACAACATGTTCGTCTTTAAGTCTACTCTCTCCATTTTCTACTACAATTACAGGTCTTAATACTCTTCCAACTTCATTTGAAATCATAACTTGCTTCAAGTGATCATCATATCTTATACAAATTTCATGTGCGATTTCATTACTTCTTCTTAATCCTCTGAAATCTTTAGCAAATTTATCTCCATCATTAGTATACCCTAAGAATCTTCCATTAAAGAATACGTCGACCTTTCCACTTTCTCTATTCAATCCAATTTTATCTATTGACTTTTCAAATGATTTTTCATCAATCAAAATAGCAGTCGATACTCTAGCCAATAATGCAAGGTTTTTTCTTAATCCGATTTCAGTTCCTTCTGGAGTTTCAATTGGGCAGAATCTTCCATAGTGTGTTGGGTGTAAGGTTCTAGCTGCAAAATTTTCTTGTTCTCCAGGAAGCAAGCTAGTAACTCTTTGCAATTGTGATAAGATTCTCAAGTAATTTGTTTTCTGCATGTTTTGTGTAACACCAGATTTTTCTCCAATCCACGAACCTGTTGCAATCGCGCTTTCCATTCTGTGTGTGAATAATGTAGATTTAGCAATTGTTTTCAATGAATAGAATTTCTTTCTCTTTGAAATTTTTTGTAATGAATACTGAATATCTCTTACTAAAATACCGACGTTAACTCTGAACAAATCAGACATCAAGTCTCCAGATAATTTAACTCTCTTGTTAGCATAATGATCTTTGTCTGTTCTTATAGTTGAATCTTCTTTAGATCTCAAATATAAATTAACTAATCTACATAATGTCATAGCTTTTTCTTGTCTTGAATTTTTATCTAATCCAATATGTGGAAGTAAGAAAGAATCAATTCTTTGTTTAACTCTGTCAAGTATTTCTTTTCTTGTTCCTTGAATTCCTGATTTCTCAGCAATAAACATCATAGCATCTTCTGCATTTTGCAATGATGCAAACTCATATAAGTTTACAATTAAACAATCGTTTTCGTAATTAATGTTCTTTGCAATTTCAGCTTCTTTTGACATTCCAAGAGCTTTTAATAAAACAATAATTGGAATATTTTTCAATCTACTAAATGTCAAATCTAATAATCCTTCATTTGTTTCAGAAATAGTTGTTGGGATTCTATATGCTCCTCTTTGGCTAAATAATCTTAATGTTAAACCTAATCTTCCTTCTTCGATAAATGGTTGGTTTGGTGCTAAGTCCTCAGACATAACAATTAATCTTTCGTTTCCATTAACTATGAAGTATCCTCCAACATCTAATGGGTCCATTAATTGCTCTTTTAATTGTTCTCTTGTCATTCCATAAGTTGAACATGCAGCGCTTCTTACAATAACGGGCATTCTTCCAATTTCAACTTCACTTGAATCAGTTTGATCTCCAAACTTAACTGAGATTTCAACAAATACTGGAGCAGAATATGTTAAATTCCTCAATCTAGCAACTGTTGGGTTAATCTCTGTGGTACTTCCATCACTTTCAATAATATTTGGTTTACCAATTCTTACTCTTCCTAATTTGATTTCAACTTCTTCATTATTTATTGTAGAATTAATTTCGTTTACTACTTCTTGAACTCTGTGTTCAATAAAATCATTGAAGGATCTAATGTTAGATTCAACTAAAGAATGTTGTTCAAGATATCTTCTTACTAATATGTCTTTTTTGCTTACCATTTATGCGACCACTCTATAATATAAGTTTATTTTATCTCCGTCTTTTCTTTCAATCTTAAGAACTTCTCCTTTTTCAGTTCCTTCTGGAACGCAAGGATCATTTAATCTAATCTTCGGTAACTGAGAAACTGTGATGTTGTATTTTTCAACTAACTTTTTCACTTCTTCAGGCTTGAGTTTGGTGTGTTTTGGCTGTAATGCGTGCATGGAGGTGTATTTTTATGATAAATTTATCTCGGTGATAATGAAAGTATAATTGAGTGTAAAAGTGCCTTTTTAAATGTTTCTACTTTAAACAAGTAAATCATGACCTCGACGGGATTTGAACCCGCGACACCTGGGTTAAAAGCCCAGTGCTCTACCAGGCTGAGCTACGAGGTCAACCTTCGAAAAAAAAGATAAACTCGCTATTTAAAGTTTTACTCTTTGTAGAATTTATACTTCAAATTTAAACTAAATTCCAATATACCACTCATCAACATCAATTCCAGATCGACTTCCGTTCTTTAAAACATGAATTAATTCATCTTTCATATCAGGATATCCTTTCTTTAAAATTCCTTTAACTTTTTCTCTACTTTTTGGGTTATCGAATAATTCTACTAATCTATCAATCCCTTCATTAGTTCTAAGCATTTTTCTTGCCCAAATTCCTTTATTTTCAAGTCTCTCTCTTAAGTTCCTATATGCTGTTGGAGTTACAACTCCATTTTTAAGTTGATAATCCCATGCAATTTCATTTAACTTTACAACAGAAAGAGATCTTAATCCTAATCTTTTCATTACTTGAACGCCATCTTCCATTCTATCAACAAAGAACAGGACATCTTCCAATTTTCCATTACTGGATTGAATAATAGGTGTCCAATATCTCTCAACAGAAGATCCTTCGTTATTCAAATCAGCAATGTGCAGAACTCTTCTTCCATCCATCTCTGCTCCAACTTTTTTGCCATCCTTATATAACATAACATGAGGGATTTCTAATAAATTAGCAACGGGCATTGAAAATATCCAATCTCGTGTTTCGCCCCCAGAGATTATATCAAAATTACTCAGTTTAGAAACAAATTTAGTCAGAGCTATGGCCTTGCTATACGTGTCCCCATTCTTCATTACATCGCCTGATTGAACAAAATACGGCCCTATCTCGCCAGAAGTATATGGAAAAAAGTATCTGTAAATTGAAATGCACGTACAGAGTTTAATAAATCCAATCCACGCTTTTGTAAGTTCTCAAATGCCATAAAAATATTAAGAAAACCTCCTTAAATACATTATTGTCTTTCAAATATGTGATTAGAATAATTCTTGGAAGCTTGAAGCAATTTCATCTTCATCCATTACACCGACTTTTCTATCTATAAGTTTTCCATCCTTGAAGAATAAAGTTGTTGGAATACTCATAACTCCAAATCTCTGTGCAATTTCAGTTTCTGAATCAACATCTACGCTTGCAAATTTAACGTTTTTGTGACTTTCTGCTGCAGAGTGGAATATTGGCTTGTAAATTCTACATGGCCCACACCAAGCTGCCCAAAAATCAACAATCGTGTTTCCCTCAGAAACAAAATCGTCAAATTCTTCCGATTTTAAGTCTTTAACTGTCATATTTTCTCAAGAAAAAAACACTTAATAAATCTTTGTAAACTCTGTTACCTTTCCCTAATAATACAATATAAATACTTCTTTATCCTCTATAAAATGATGGATTTGGAGAAGGAAAAGCTCATCGAAAAACTAAAACAACAAGGTTTCTCTGAAAAAATTATTGAAGCTTTCTCAAAAGTTAGAAAAGAAGATTTCATTCCAGAGACATTTCAATTATATGCGTACGAAGATATTGCTCTCCCAATTCAAGATGGGACGATGGTTCCAAAACCTTCCACAATTGCATTTATACTCTCTCTTTTAGATTTACATTACGGGCAAAAAGTTTTAGAGATAGGTTCAGGATCGGGATATGTATGCTCTCTAATCTCTGAAATAATAAAGAACGGGAAAATTATCGGTTTAGAAATAAACAGAAATTTAGCAAATAATTCTAGAAAATTATTAGAAAAAGATTCAAATATCACTATAATAAATCAATCTGGATGGAATGGTTTTCTAAGCGAAGCTCCGTACGATAGAATCTTAATTTCCGCCGCATGTAATGATCATTCCACTATTAAAAAAATTTCAGAACAATTAAAACCAAAAGGAATTTTAGTTTCCGCATTTAATCAATCTCTAATTCAAATAAATACTGAAAAGAAGGAAGAAAAGATTTTCGAAGGATATTCATTTGTTCCATTAAAAAGAGACGCTTAGAACGTTTCTATACTAGCCATTACTTCTTCCTTGCTCAATTTTTTTCCAGGATGAAACTTCTTCAAGTGTTGATAAGCGAGTTCAGCAACTTCTTCGCTATCATGGCTCTCAACTTTAAACCCGCATTCTATACACTGAATTCTTTTAGATGCTAAATTTATTTTTTCCATATTATTGATGAATTGCAAGATCTGGAGCTCCATTCCAATCAATTTCTTTTAGTTTATCATCTATTTTCTGTTTAACTTCTTTATGGGCACCATTTAATTTCTCTATTTCAAGAAATGCACCTGGATAATTTCTTCTAATTCCATCTATTTCAGTTCCTCTTAATTCAGCTAATCTCTCTAAGCCTTCGTCAGATAGTAAAGCTTCCCTTACCCACCCAACAGGATTAGATAAATATCCTATAAGATTTTGATGTTCTCTTTCACTCATTTCTCCAGAGTTTCTCAATTCATTCCAAATTTCTTCTCTATTCAATGGGGCCAAAACATAATCTGAGTTTCCATTCTCTCCAACAAAGAAGACTCTTCCTAAAACCTCTCCTCCATTTTGAGAAATATGCTCTAGAATTCTGGGGTTAAATGTAGTGTCATTTATTCCTCCGACATAAACTACTTTTTTTCCATCTAAAACTCTCATTAAGTCAACACCTCTTCCAACTTCTAGCTCTTTTGAGAAGTTTAACAAAGGTGATCTGGTCCTGTTAGCCACATTAGTTCCAAATGAAGAATAATTTCCTTCTAGAGTTGCAATAGCATCAAATTCTGCAAAAGATCCTTGAATAAATGTAGATAGCCAAAATCCCGCTCTTGTTCTTTCCCCATTATCTTCTGAATTCTTAATTGAATCTGAATCTGGAGAATAAATCTCTATTAATGCAGGATTTACTTCATACGGTCTAACATGATAAGAATCGTCAATAAAGAAAGGTTCATCAAATTTCAAACTTCCAGTTTTAGTGAGAATTTCTGCGCCTTGTTTTCTAATTGCTTCATACGGTGCTGGCATATTTTATATTAGAATTTCTTTTTTAAAAACCTTAGTCGAGAAAAAAATACACCTTTCTAAAATTTCCGAAGGAAAGATTTAAAAAAAGAAATGGTGAGTTAGCGGTATGTTATTAAAAAACTCTCTAGAGCAATTAAATGAAGATTTTCTTAAAAATTTATTACTCATTTCAAGATTAGATTTAAACGGAGTAAACGGGACTCCAAATAATCATCAATTTGCAGAAATAACCTATAATGCTTTAAGGGGCATGGGTTATGACGTCGAATTACAACACGGTTCAGTACAATACTCTGCAGGTTTTTTAATAGAAAATTTAATTCTAAGACAAGGTCCAATAAAAAGACCTGAAGACGATATAAGGCGAGAAGCTCAAACAATAGATAGTTTAATATCTGAAAGACCAAATAGACAACTTCAAGGGATCTCAAATATTGTTTCAGAGTTCTCAGGAAGTCCACTAGAGGAAGTCCTTAGAAAAGTTCGAGATATTTATTCAGCATGCGACGCAAAAGGACTGTATCCTCAAATCTTTCATTCTTGGTGTGAACTCGGGCATAACATTAAGGTAGATTCTCATCCATCTGGTATGGAGATTCTAAGCTCCCATTTCTCACCATTCTCAAAAATCATTTATGGAAATAAAAGAGCAATTTACACTCCAGAGAAATTTAAAATCTTAGACCAAAATGGTAGTAGAATCTTAAGAATAGACGACCATGATTATGAGGCTCCTTTATTACAATCTACAAGTTCTAATTAAAGAGCAACTCCTACAGGTTTTCTCGGAGTAGTTCTCTCGCCACGATCTCCTTCAGGATCTCTTTTCAAGAAAAAAGGGAAAGTTCCATTTGAATCAATTTGACCTTGATAAAGAAATTCTCCATTTATCGAGATAACTCCTTGCATGTAGAAGTTAGGCCTATATATTCCCCTCCGATTATGCTTTGTCTTCAAACTACCAAGTACTTTCTCAGTAATCTCAGAATAAAATTTATCACCTAATCTAAAATAAATTTTACCAGGCTCTCCAAAATGTGTCTCGGCTCTATTTTTTACATTTCTAGTAATGCTAGTCAAACCTCCCAAAGAAATTTCTAAATCAAACTTATAATCTAATTCCAGTCTTCCATAAACAGGTATCTCTCTAGATTGCGGGTGGTCAAACAAGAATAAATCAAATTGATCTCCATTTTTCTCAATAGGAATTACTGTCTTTTTTTCACCATTCGGGGTGATTTCAAAACTAGGGATGTCACATATTGTGAATTCCTCTAACTTTTTCCCAGAAATTTTTAAGATGTGGTCTAACCATTCTAGGTTTTTTTGAGGAGAAAAATACTCACAATTACAATATTTTCCTTCATTAATCTTATTGAAAAATTTAGAAGTTGCCCTCCACCAAGCCAAATAACCTCTTCTAAGACAATCAACATCTTGCTTTCTTGCGATATGGGCTTTTCTTGAAACTCTAGAAAGAACTCTAGAAACCATTCCAGTATCTACAAATCTCTCAAGAAGCTCGCCTTCTAATGGTAAAACATGTTCTTCAAAAACAAAAGGTCGCACATCATATCCTTCCATCAAGAAATTAATCTTTACAAGCTTTTTAAGAATTATTATTCTCCGCAACCAGACCTAGTTACAGTATTACAACTCGTGCATGCAATTGAGCAATTTCCAGTTCTTTTTGCAGGACCTCCACAATGTGGGCAAGTTAATCCTTCATTAGCAAATTCTTTCAAAGATTTTTGTTCTTCGACTTCTTCTATCTCTTCCTTCTTTTCCATAGTTTTAACTTCAAGAGCAATCTTTCCTGAACTCTCTCCAAAGTTATTTAACATAAATTGAGAGACATAATCCACAATCGAACTTGCAGTCCTTATTTGACTTATCTTATCATCCATACTTCCTCCACCGACATTCTTTACGAAACCAGAAGGCTCAAATCTCTGATGTCTAAATTTATCAAACAAGTCCTTAACAGAAACTCCATATTGTAAGTTTAAACTTACAGAAGTTGCCCATGCATCAATTAATCCTCTTATTGTTGAACCTTGTTTGTGCATACTTACAAAGATTTCTCCAGGTTTGCCTTCGTCATATAATCCAACTGTAATATATCCTTCATGACCTGCAATCTCGAATTTATGTGTAAGGCTTCTTCTAGTTTGAGGCATTTTTCTTCTTTGTTGAACAAATACTTTTTCTTTCTTCTCTTCCTTATCCCACATTTCTCCTTTAGTTTTCTTTGTATTAAGTGGTTGAGATCTCTTACTATTTTCTCTATAGATAGCAACTGCTTTCAATCCTCTTTCCCAAGCATAAATGTAAGCTTCCATTATATCTTCTATACTTGAAGTTTCACTCACGTTTACAGTTTTACTAATTGCTCCAGATAAGAATGGTTGAGTTACAGCCATCATATCAATATGCGCTTTCCACTGAATACTCCTAACTCCTTTAGCAGGTTTGAATGCACAATCAAATACTCCGAGGTGCTCTTCTAACAATTCTGGAGCGCCTTCAATAGTATCGTTCTTCTCAATATATTCACTTATCTTCATGATTTGCTCTTCATTATATCCTAAAGTTTGCAAAGCCAATGGAACAGTTCTATTAACGATCTTCAACATTCCTCCTCCTGCTAATACCTTGTACTTAACAAGAGCTATATCTGGTTCAATTCCAGTTGTATCACAATCCATCATAAATGCAATTGTCCCAGTTGGAGCAAGAACAGTAACTTGCGCATTTCTAAATCCATATTTCTCTCCAAGCTCGAGTGCTTCAGTCCAACAATCCCAAGCAACATTAACCAAATCTCTTAGATGCTCAGGCATGACTTCAACATTTATTTCTTTAACATGTTCTCTATGCATTCTAATTACTTCTAACATAGATTCTTTATTTTCATCATATGCTGGGAATGGACCCATTTTACTTGCGATTTGTGCTGAAGTCTTGTAAGCTTCTCCCCCCATTATCGCAGTGATGGCTGCAGCAACAGCTCTTCCAGAATCTGAGTCGTAAGGTAAACCTATACTCATTAATAATGCTCCAAGGTTTGCGTACCCTAATCCAAGCGTTCTAAATAAGTGAGACCTTAATGCAATTTTCTCAGTTGGATAACTTGCAGCGTCAACAAATACTTCCATTGAAGTAATGAATCTTTTAACCACTGCTTTGAATTTCTCAGCCTCAAATCCTCCTTCTTGAGTTCTAAATCTCAATAAATTAATACTAGCTAGATTACATGCAGTGTCGTCTAAAAACATATACTCACTACAAGGATTAGATCCATTTATTCTTCCACTTGCCTTACACGTATGATATTTATTAATTATACTATCGTTCTGAATTCCAGGATCTCCACACAACCAAGTTCCTTCTGCAATTTTATGTAACATCTCTTTCGCCTTTATTGACTCACAAGTCTCTCCAGTCGTTACAAACTTAGTATTCCATAATTTATCTTCTTTAGCCGCCTTCATAAATTCGTCTGTAACTCTCACACTCATATTACTATTTTGGAAGTATACTGAAGAATATGCTTCTCCGTTCAATCCTCCACCATATCCTGCTTCAATTAGTGCCCAAGCTTTTCTTTCTTCGTTTTGCTTAGCAGTTATGAACTCCATGATATCTGGATGATCTACATTTAAGATTTCCATCTTAGCCGCTCTTCTTGTTTTTCCACCAGACTTTATTGCTCCAGCATAAGCATCATAACCTTTCATAAAACTTAACGGTCCAGAACTCCATCCTCCTCCAGTCAATCTCTCTCTTGAACTCCTAAGGGCAGACCTATTTTCCCCTGCTCCACTTCCTCCCTTGAAAAGCATTGCCTCTGCTTTTTGTAATTCCATAATGCTCTCCATAGAATCTTCAACACCTAAAATGAAACAAGCAGAACATTGTGGACTATCTTCATTCTTCTCTGTTAATCTTACCTTATTTGCAACTGGATCCCACTTATATGGAGAAACTCCTCCTGCATTAGGATGATATTTCTGTATTCCTGCATTGAACCAAACAGGAGAGTTGAAAACACCGAGCTGATTTAAATTGATGGCTGCAATTTCATCTCTCAAAACTCTCGCTTTGCTTTCATCAAAGTAGCCCTGCTTTATCGACTGCCTTTCAATGAAATCCGCAACTCTCCCGATAATGTGTTTAACAGAGCTTTCTCTCTCTCCCTTTTGAAGATTACCCCAAAAATATTTACTAGCAACAACTTTTAATGCAAGAGTACTCCAAAATGAAGGTTTTTCAACATCTTTTTGAACATAAATAACTTTTCCAACATCATCACTCACCTTAACTTCTTCTTTTACCCAAGTAATCTTATTTCCATACATATCAAAATCAAAAGCATTTTTTTCTGGATAGCTAAAGACTCGTTCAACATTTAATTGAACTCCTGAATTCACTTCACTAGAAACTTGTCTCGACTTAAATTCAGATTCTTCATTTTCTCTGTTTTCGTTAAATCCGTTTATTTCCATTATTTTGTTATTAACTCCTTTATTTCATCTTTGAAATCTTGAATGTCTGTGAAGTCCTTGTAAACACTTGCAAATCTTATGTATGCAATCTTATCAAGTCTCTTCAATTCCTTAGAGGCAAGTTCCCCAATATATATTGACTGAACTTCTTTCCCTCTTTTTTTCAACTTTTCTTCAATTCGAGTAATCATTTGATCGATTTGCTCGATACTCACAGGCCTCTTTTCACAAGCCCTCATCATCCCTTTCTTTATTTTTTCTTTATTGAAATCTTCTCTCCTGCCATCTTTTTTCACAACTCTCAAGTTTGCTTCTTCAAGCTCCTCAAGAGTGTTAAATCTTTTTTGGCATTTGAGACACTCTCTTCTCCTCCTTGTACGTCCACCAAAGTCTCTCTTATCTATTACTTTCGTGTCCTCATGGAGGCAGTAAGGGCATAACATCTCTTTTTTACCATTGCTTTCTTCAAGCTTTCAACCACAATATCTTGTGTTATTTTGTGTATTCTACACAACAAATTGTGTTTATGAAAACTCTAACTTATTTTTATATTTAAATGTTTTTGAAATTTATATTTTATCGTCGATAGTTTTATATTTGTCACTCAAGAAGAAAAAAAATTAAAGTTCAGTTAATACAATTTCACGAGATAAAAAAGACGTTAGCTTTATAAATAACAGCGGACTATACTAATTATGGCATTAGAATCATTCGCAAATTCTCTCCCAATTCCATTATGGGCTTTTATTTTAATCGCTATCTGGGAATTGGTATGGAAAGGTTTAGCCCTATGGAAATCTGCTAGATTATATCATCCTATTTGGTTCGTCGCCATGCTAGTAATTAACACATTCGGAATCTTACCAATTTTATACATTTTTGTATTCTCAGAGATGCTAAGATCAAAAGAGAAAAACGTAAAGCCAAGAAGTTCTAAAGTCTCTAAGAAGAAACGAAGATAATTACTTATTTCTTTCAGTTATATCATAAATCAATTCAAGTTCAGGAATTAATACTCTGCTCCAAGTTTCAAACTTATCATATGAAAGTTTTCTACTTCCAAATTCTTTAGGAGAAAACATTCCCAATCCAGTTATAGAGCTTTCATTTCCACGAACTTCTCCATCAACCATTACTCCATAAACCAAACCAAAGTGAACTCTATCAACAGGTTTATCTTCTGCAAAAAGAGTGCCAATTAATTTAGGTTCTGTAATGTAATTTGCTCTTACTTCTTCACATCTTTCTCTATCTAATGCTTTTCTAACAAGTCCTTCTGGAGAGAAATCCTCTCTATTAATATGTCCCCCAATACCAATAGAGAACTTTCCAAATAATCTTTCATCTCCATAATCTTGGATGTTCTTTGCTCTTACATAAGTGAATACCTGACCTTCTTCGTTAAAAATTAACAAATATGGGATTGGTTGCAAAATTAATCCATCTTCCTCACAATCATATCTAGAGTGGAAAAATCCATTCGTATTTATTTCATCAACAAGTTTTTTAGCTTTTACAGGATCTATTAAATCAAAACTTGCTATACCTTTTCTTCCAGATCCAAAACTCCTTAAAACATTAGCATCATGAACTAAAACTTCTCTATCCAATTTTCCATATTCTTTTGCCGCTTTTGCATAATCAAATTGTTTGAAATGTTTAGATGTCTTCGGTCCAAGTTGCCCTTGATAATTACTTCCTATAGATCCACCATATACTTTATCTGGCTCTTCAACAGTTCTAAACAATTCTAATGCACTAAATGGAAATCTTCCATGTCTAATTGAAATCCCTCCAGATTCTTGGAAAACTACTTCCCCAACTAAATCTCCTTGGAAACCTGAATCGACGAAACCGGCTTCATCAAAAGTACCTCTAATTCCTTTTCCATAATGTCTTCTTAACTCGGCACTCAAATGACTCGGTATTCTTAATACATCCGCAGAGGCAAGAAGATATCTCTCTCCAGAAAAGAATTTGACTCCCTTATTATCTTTAGAAGCTGGAACAGGTTCAAAAAAATCTTCAGGACGATAATTTCCAATTCTTGAAACATCGATCGGTTCAGGATTATTTTTCGCCCTTAATGCAATTATTCCATTTGTGTTTCTTCCAACTAAATCGAATTCTAATCCAAGACCATCATCAGTTACAGAAATATCTTCAATAGGAATCAAATCTCCATCATCATCTCTTCTAAACAATAATGGATTTCTTTTATGCTCTTCTAAAATTTCTCTTTGACTTAAAGAAGAATCTTGTCCACGTATAAATCTAATTTGATCTAATGTATCTCCCGGTCTAATAACTAAATTAAATGCACCTGGTTGTATTAATAACCACGATTGAGTTAATTTTCCAGCACAATATCTACTATCAATTTCATCAGTACAAGGATTATAATCTGCAATCAATCTTGTTATTGGAAATAATCTTCCAGTACTGCTTTTAGGAGAATTCTTTATTCTCTCTCCAGGAAGAAGAGTAAATCTCTCTTGAATTGGAACCAAATAACTAAAACCTCTTTTTATTTCAAATCCTTCACTAATATCAATTTTTTGCCTCTGGCTTTTAGGAAGCTCAAGAACCGCACGATAAACGGTTTTATCTTGCCCAGGGGTTAATACACTAGTCTGTTCACTATCTAATATAAAAGCTTCATCAGCTAAAGAAACGTCAAATGACTCAGGTTGAATTCTTTTCTCCAAATCAATATCTTTAAACCATCCCTTTCTAAATCTTCCATTCAAATCGTCACTTTCATGCCTACCGAGATTCCCAAAATTTCCTTTAATTAATCCATCAACTATTTTATCTCTTAAATTCTGAGAAACTAGCGTTCCTCCTCTCTCGCTTTCCTCAACTCTAACCATATATCTTTTTCATCATAGACTAATTTAAATATAATTGTTCTAAGAAATTATATTCAAGATGAGATGCTTAGTTTACCTCAAACCTTCTGAAGATCTACAAAGAGTTATCTCTGCATATTTCGATCCTAGCAACTTCCCTAAATCAGGATTACACTGCACTTTATGGGGGTTCAACATAATTCGAGCGGAACAAGATTCTCTTATAATGGCTCTCTCCCAAATCCAAGCGAATGAATTTACCCTAACTACGAAAGATTATCAATTATTTGATAACAACTCTCTCGTTCTAAGATTATCAAAAACAAGAAGGTTACAAGCACTTCATCAAGCAGTCGTTGAAACCTCTAGAAAGTTCGATAAATCTCCTGATTTATTTGATGAAATGGTTTCTAGATATGGTTTAGAAAAATACTCTCCCCATATAAGCATGGGAAGAGCAAACGTTATCTCCCCAGAATCTCCTAAGTCCCTTCCCACTTTAAAAGATTTAACTTTCGACGTAAGAAAATTTTATCTCGCAATAAAAAACGGAGAAGATAAAGATCCAAATTCAAAATGGGAAGAGGTAGCTAATTTCAATCTTCAGAGAAATTATAGTTAACCCAAAACTTATATACTTCTTTTCATAAATTAATATTATGCAAACAAAATATAAAAGAGGACAAAAAGTAAAAATTCTAGTTTCTCCAGATCCAGAATATGTAGAATATCACACAGAAAACTCAAACAGCGAACAAGTCCCAATTAAACCTGGAATGACCGGAAAAATAAATATGCTTCTTCCAAACGGACAATATCATGTAGAAATTTACGACGAAAACGGAAATGAACTCGCATACGCTCCTTTCGATGAAGATTCTTTAGAAGCTATTTAATATTAATTTTAAATATACTAATTACTAATCTATTTAGAAACTTACTTTCCTCTTAATGCTCTTTTTGGTCTTGTTGAATAATCTCTTCTTGCTCTAGTACCATAATCTCTCCTTCTTTGACCGCTAGAATCTTCAGAAACCTCGCCAACAACAGTTCCTCTATTATCTTCATGCAATCTTTTTATCAATGTTGTATACGGAACAGCGAAAAAAGATAACGCTCCAAAGACTTGTGTGAATAATCCAGTTCTATATGTATTATCTGACATGATTTAGCTCAAGTTTTTTCACTTTAAAAAGATTATTGCTTTGAAGTCTCTTTTTACAAATTATCTGCATCTCTCAACTTAAATCTCACCGGATCTAAATCAGAAAGTAAGTCATATGTATTTCCCTCATAATCTCCGAATATATGATTGTTTCCTAACGTTGCTACTAAAACCTTCTCAGGATTATCGCAGTGTATTTTTCTAATTTGTTCTGCAAATCTCCGATCTCTTTCCAAACCAACAAGTCTAAATAATCTTTCGCCAAATATCGATATAAAATCATTTGGATTTGTACGATCGTATAAGCTATCTATATGTGCTTGGTGTTCTTGAACAGAGCCGCTCTCTATAAAATCTTTAATATTTAAATTAACGGGGGTAAATAGGTCCTGAATAGTTTTTCCACTTGCTAACTCCCGCATCATCCATAATCTTTGATTTAAGTCCAATGAACTATTCGCTTCATCAGTAGGTTCTTGATCTATACAATAAAGAGTTATGTCTGGAGAACCATTTTTATAGACTTTTGGAACCCACGATTCATAATGTAAAGACATAAACTCTAGTCTCGCTCTTTCTATCTGTTCAGGAGAGTATATACGATGCCAAGGTGTCTCCTCCAATTTTTTCATAATTTCTAAATGACTTTTCCATCCCCGTGTTGCATCTTTTGGCGTTTGTTCTAAACAAACAATTTCCGGCCTATAATGTTGGAGAGTTCTCTCTAGTCTCTCAGGACCTTTATGGTCTATATGCACCGAACCTACCAATACAATTTTCGACATCTTAATAGCGAGAAATTTCAGTTTATAAATATTCCTATAAATAACTACTTTTAAATGACATAAATAATAAAGATTATCTGAACAAATCAATCCCTTTCTTAATCTCACTCACAACTCTCTTTATATCTGCATCTTTGAAATTTTCATTTAAGGAAATTCTCAAACTTCCTCTTTGCTCTTCTTTACTTAATCCAATCGCCTTTAAGACATAATCTTCTTTTTCTTTCTTTGAATCACATGCACTTCCAGCCGAGACATAAATTCCTTTTTCAGATAAATAAACAACTAATCCTCTTCCATCCACTTCTGAAAATGAAACATGAATATTATTGTAAATCTTTTTTTCTCTTGAGCCATTTATCTTTCCACCAATTTTCTCTAATTCAAGAGAAAGTTTATCTCTAATTTTCTCAATCTTCTTCTTATCAATTTTTCTTTGAATTTCAAGAGCTTTTCCAAATCCAATTATTCCAGGCACATTCTCAGTTCCTGATCTTAATCCTCGTTCTTGGCCCCCTCCATAAAGCCAAGGTAAAACTTCAATGCCTTTCTTAATATAGATAAATCCAATTCCTTTAGGTCCTCCAATCTTATGAGCTGAAGCAGATAACATTGAGATATTAGACTTTTTAACATCGATCTTTAATTTACTAAAACTTTGAACTGCATCAGTATGAAACAAAACACCATATTTCTTACATAATCTTCCAATCTCATCTAAATCCTGAATTGTTCCAATAATATTATTTACATGCATAATTGAAACTAATTTTATTCTCTTAGAAAATTTCTTTAAAACATTTTCAAGTTCATTATAATCTATCTCTCCGACCTCATTAACCTTTATCTTAATTACTTTATTTCCTGCTTTCTCCATAAAACTCGCAACTTCCCAAACAGATGGATGTTCAACTGAAGAAATTACTAAGATATCTTTTCTCTTATCAATCAACGTTCTCAAAGCAATATTATTACTCTCACTTGCTCCAGAAGTAAAATAAATTTCTTCAGGGGAAGCATTAATCTCCCTAGCTATTTTTAATCTAACTTCATTCACTAGCTTTAATGCGTTTTCTCCAAGCTCATGCATACTACTTGGATTCCCATAATCTTCAAGCATGACTTCATTCATAGCCTTTACAACTTCTACATAAACAGGTGTAGTTGAAGCGTTATCCAAATACAATTCTTTATTCATAAAGATTATAGGTAAAATTAGTTTTTAAGTCTTAGTCTAGATTAACGAATTAACTCTGGGCTATATTTTCCAGTTTCCAGCACTCTCTTAAATTGATCATCAAGATTCCTGTCCCATAAACCAAATTTTTGCATCCGTTCCCTAATAGTGTTATAATGATTTCTTGCCCCTTCTAGCATAACTCTCATATTTTCTTCAGGTTCGGTTGGATAATTTTCCCTTAGATGTGCGACTCTTGAGAAAACTCCTCTTAATTCAACCAAATAACTTTCTAATCTCTCTCCTGCAAGTCGCTTTGCTTCCCCTATAGGAAGATTTTTCACAACTCCAGGAATTCTATCTTCAATAGCTATATCTCTCCAAACCTAAATCAATTTTTAAAGATTTATGTGGCCGTGTATCAAATTACCATCTAAAGTTTTCAGAAATATATCTCAAATCTAAGTCAAGCTGTTCTCTCATACGGCTTGCAATTCCTTGAACATCTACTCTATCTTTTTCAACCATTCTTGGAAGAATATCTTGCTCTACTTGAGAAACCACTGAATGGCTAAGTCTGAATGTCGATCTATTAGTTACGTCACAAATTCCATAAGGAGATTTAAAGATATTATAAAGGTCACAATGAATACTTACCTCCTCATAATGTCCTCCTCCTCTCGTCTGGGCACCACATAGCTTCCTAATTGTCTGTTCAAGATCCGGAGTTAATTTTCCTTTTCCACGTGAATCCATATTTTTTCTAAGTTCAGCATCAATTTTATCAACAAACATCACCTCATCATAATCTCTTGCAACTACTTCTCCCGCATTTCCACCAAGATAACCAATAACTCCATTCGCAACCTCACTTAAAATAAAGGAGTTTAATGTCGGAAGAGTATATCCTCTATGAGCAGAAGATAATACAAGAAGCGATTTCAGAAGATTTCTTTGTCTTTCAAATTCCCCACCCATAAATTTTATATCATGAGTAAGTATTTAAGATTTTATATTGTGGACGTCTTGAATTTAAATCTTACCAAAAAAACTTAAATACCCTCAATAATTTAATAAGATATGAAAAATTCTCATTTAATGATTGGATTCGCAGTTATAGTGGTAATCTTCTTTGGATTAATATATTTCTCAGGAGATAATGCTCCTCAAGCACAAGTTTCAGAGGAATTCGCTCAATGTGTAGGAAATTCAGGAGCAAAAATGTTCGGAGCATATTGGTGTTCACATTGTCAAAATCAAAAAGCTATGTTCGGACAATATTGGGATGAAATAGAATATATCGAATGCTCCCTTCCAGGTGGACAAGGGCAAACTCAAGAATGTATCGCTGAAGGAATTTCGAGTTATCCTACATGGGAATTTGCATCTGGACAAAGAATATCGGGAGAATTAAGCCCACAACAATTAAGCCAATATACTGGTTGCCCATTAAATTAAATTTTAAATTTAGAATTCAATTCAGAAGTTAATTTCCTGAATGTTTTTACTTCTTGTAATTCCTCCCCAAAATACATCTTTATATGTTCCCAAGGAACATTCAACAGAATCCAATCTTCCTTCTCCTTGTGCTCTCTTATTTGCATTATTAATTTATTTGCCTCATTTTTTATTACATTAGTATTTGAATTTTCAAATTCTAATTCTCTAATCAATTTATCTTTCCTTTTCTTTATTTCTCCATGTTCAAAACTTAATTCATATGTTCTAAGCTTAAAATTATTTCTCCTCAATACATCAAAAATTATTTCTTCCTTATACTCATGTAATTCCCAAAAGTCCCTAAGCTCTTTAAGAAAATGGAGCAGTGTGGCAGAATCTGGCAGATTCTCTCCTAACGCATTTTCAAAATCCTTTAACTCCTTTTCTACAAAATCATGCTCTTTTCTTATTATCTCAAATAAGTTATCCATATTCTCTTTTAAGATTTAACAATATAAATATTTTTATCAAGGCCGAGAAGAGACATAAATTACCTCTGCACCAAAGAAAAATACGATTGAAGAGAAATAAACCCATATTAAAAAGGCAATAAACGCTCCAGCTAAACCGTACGAATTAGAAGTTGCACTAAAACTTAAATAAAAACTAATCAAATATTTCCCAACTACAAAAAGAATGGATGAAACAACCGCCCCCTTTAATAAATTCTTATTAGAAAATCCTCTATCTGGAACATATTTGTAAAGTAAATAAAAGACTCCTGTAAAAATTAGAAATGAAATTAACTGGTCTATTAAAATTCCAGATAAATTATAACCTATATTAAAATAAGAGCTAATTGATAAAGAAGTTATTATGATCATAAGGAGCAGGAAAAGAAAGATCATTAAACTAATCCTTTTAACAATCTTCTTTTTTAGAGTTTCATCAACTTCAGATTTAAATATCTTATTTAAAGAAAAGTTTACCTGAACTAAAATAGCACTTGCAGAGACTAATGAAATAATTGTTCCAATTGTTAAAGAGATTAAACTAATTCGATTACTTGATGAGGAATCACTAATGAAAACTCTTAATATTTCCCCAACAGATGGGCCTGTAAAACTCACTATCTGTGAAATAACTTCGTCAATTGAAGAAATATTCAAAAGACCGATAACACTCAAAATAACAAGCAATAGTGGGGCTAGAGCAAGAACTACGTAAAAAGAGAGTGCAGCAGATAATGTTAAAACATCATCTCTTGAGAATTTTCTAGATATTTTCTTAAATAAACCCATTATAAACTAAAGATTAAATTT
The DNA here is from genome assembly GCA_964559675.1 of Candidatus Woesearchaeota archaeon. Taxonomy (GTDB): domain Archaea; phylum Nanobdellota; class Nanobdellia; order Pacearchaeales; family GW2011-AR1; genus CAZLHJ01. Next base: position 53,068 of record CAZLHJ010000001.1, read on the forward strand.
AATCTTTAAAATTAAGGTGTATCTCAAAAACACGATATTTTTTAATGTTCAAGTTATTCTCTATTAAAATGGTTAGAAAAGAATGGGATTTATACATCTATATCGCTCTAGTCCTGCTTCTATTAGCATGGGCTTTCCAAATAAGATATACATGTGAAGAAATTGGATGTCTAGCCGTAATCATCCCTATTATCGGTCTAATGTCGGTTAATGCAATCGAATTCATAATAAACTTAGTATTCTATTTCCAAGATAGAAAATTCTCACCATTAAGGTGGACGATATTTGTAATTTCAGGACTTATAACTCTCTTTTCATTATTTTTATATATATTTTCTCTAGTCAGATAGTACTCTAAATACTACAAATCATATTATAAATTTAGGCCATTACACAATTATGTTAAGGCCTATAGAAAAAACAGTCCAAGAAACAAATGAATTCTTAAAAGATATAATGAATGTCTTAGACACAGAAGATGAGCAATTTGCATACCATGCTTTAAAATCTGTTCTTCATGCTTTAAGAGATAGAATAACTATACAAGAGAGTGCAGATTTCGCAGCCCAACTTCCAAATTTATTGAAGGGAATTTACTACGATGGATGGCAACCTTCAAAAGTTCCAGTAAAAATAAGAACAAAAGAAGAATTCTTTGCTTTAGTCTTAGAATATTTTCCAAAAGACATGAATTACATGATAAATCCAACATTAGCAACAAGTGCAGTATTCAACGTTCTTGCAACAAGAATCTCTACAGGAGAAATTGAAGATATTCAAAGTATTTTACCAAAAGATCTCAAGGATCTTTGGCCAGATATAATTTATTAAATTCTTTTTCTCCTCAATAAGTTAGCATTAGTTACAACACTAATTGAAGATAAAGCCATCGCAATCTCAGCAATAACTGGATGTAACAAGCCTGCAATTGCTAATGGAATAGCAATAGTATTATATGCAAATGCCCAAAATAAGTTTTGTTTTATCTTGCTAAATGTAGCTTTACTTAGATTAATTGCTTGAACAACCCCTTCTAAACTTCCCTTTGCTAAAACCAAATCTCCAGCTTCAATCGCAATATCTGTTCCAGTTCCAATTGCAATTCCAACATTTGCTTGTTTAAGTGCAGGAGCATCATTTATTCCATCGCCTACAAAAGCAACCATTCCCTCTTTTTGTAACTCCTCAACTTTCTTAGCTTTATCCTCTGGGAGAACATTCGCAATTACTTCATCAATTCCAACTTGAGATGCAATAGCTTTAGCGGTTCTCTCATTATCTCCAGTAATCATGACTGTCTTATATCCAGAATCCTTTAATTTCCTAATCGCACTAATAGAATCCTCTTTAAGAGCATCTGCAACTGCAATCGCTCCAATAACTTTCCCATTTTCAGAAACTATCATGGTAGTTTTACCCTTATTCTCAAATCCCTCAATTATTTGATCTATACTTCTCACATTGACTTTTCTCTCTTTCATTAAAGTCATATTTCCAATTAAGATTTGTTTAGCTCCAATTTTTCCTTCAACTCCTCTTCCTCTTAAAATCTTAAAACTCTTAACTTCCTTAAATTTCTTCAAATTTGCTTTATCTACAATTGCTCTTGCAATAGGATGTTCACTCAACTTTTCTAAACTCGCAGCAACCTCCAATAAATATTTTTCATCAACTTTACTATAAATATCCGTAACTTCGGGCTTTCCTTTAGTAATAGTCCCAGTTTTATCGAATACAACAATCTTAACTTCCTTCATAGTTTGTATTGCTTCTCCTTTTCTAATTAAGATTCCTCTCTGAGCTCCCATTCCACTCCCGACCATTAACGCTGTTGGAGTTGCTAATCCTAACGCACACGGACATGCGATAACTAATACTGCAATTCCAACTCCAAGAGCTCGACTTAAATCTCCCGTAAAGAACCACCAATTAGCAAATGTTAAAACAGTAATTGCTAAAATAGTTGGAACAAAAACACTAGTAATCTTATCTGCAAGTCTCTGAATTGGAACTTTAGTTCCTTGAGCTTCTTCAACTAACTCTATAATATGTGCCAAAAAAGTATCGCTTCCAATTTTAGTAGCTTTAACATATAATATTCCATCTTGATTTATTGTTGCTCCAATCACATTACTTCCTTTTAATTTCTCAACTGGCAAACTCTCTCCAGTAACCATAGACTCATCCACTGCACTCTCTCCCTTTACAACTATCCCATCTGTTGGAATCTTTTCTCCAGGCTTAATAATCATGATATCTCCAACAACAACTTCAGATATTGGAACCTCAATTTCCTTTTTATTTCTTATAACTCTAGCATTTTTTGCTCCAAGTTCTAATAATTTCTTAATTTCTTTACTTGCTCTTCCTCTCGCAATAGCTTCAACATATTTTCCAGTTGTAAAGAACGCCATAATCATAGCAGCTACACCAGAATAATCTTGTACAATTCCAAAGAAGCTCAAGAATCCAGTAATATATGCAATTACAGTTCCAAGTGTAATCAATGAATCCATATTGAAGTACATACTTGTTAATCCTCTTGTTCCACTCTTAATTGTCTCCCATCCAAAAACAAAAATAACTGGAAAAGCTAAAACTAAAATAATAATTCTCATCAATTCCCCTGGGAAGATCATCATCTCCATAAATCTCTCCAGTACCATTAAAATTGTAATCGGGACGGTAATCAACCAAGACCAAACTAACTTATTCTTCCAACTCTTTATTTCAGAGTCTTCCATATTTTCTTCATGCTCATGTTCCATTTTATTCTATTGAATCTAATTTATATCCGGTTCTTGCAACTGCTTTTTCTATTTCAGAGTTTGAAACAGAATCTTCTGCTTCCACGATTCCTTTCTTTGTCATCAAACTAACCGAAACTTCTTTCACACCTTCAACTTTCTTCAAACTTCTCTCGATATTTGAAGCACAAGATGCGCAGTGCATTCCACTTATTTTCAATTTTAGCTTTTTCATTTTGTCCCTCCTTTTATCCTCTCAAGAACATTTTCTAATTTTTTCTTAACTTCTCTAGAAAATTTTCTCAATTCTTCATTTTCAACAATATTCATTAATTTTTCAGGATCAACAATAGAGACAAAAACCTTATCATTTTCTTTGTAGACTATAACATTACATGGCAACATCAAACCAATTTCTTTTTCCATTTTAATTGCCCCATATGCAAATTTTGGATTACATGCTCCTAAAATAATATAATCTTCAAATTCAACCCCTAATTTTTGCTTAAAGTTTTCTTTAACATCTATCTCAGTAATTACTCCAAATCCTTCCTTTTTCAGAGCTTCTTTAACTAAACTAATTACCTCATTAAATTCTATTTCAAGCTCGATTTTATCTCCAATTCTCATTCTACGATTATCTTCCCTGTACCCATTCCCATTGAGCATGCAAAAGTGTAAGTCCCTTTCTTTGTAGGTGTGAACTCAACTGTATCTTGAGGAGTTCTCAAATATTCTCTAACTCCAAATTCTCTAATTGTGAAATCTCTAAAGCATCCATATACACTAGAGTCTAAAGATATACTAACTGGCTGATTAACTTTAACTTTAACTGTATTAGGGTAATAATTATAATTTTTCATTCCGATAACCACTTCTTGAATTTCACCACTCCCAGAATTTCCAGAGCCAATTAAATCTTCTCCTCTAGATTCTCCAGAACCTAACATAATGTATCCTGCTATGATTATCACGACAAATATTCCTATCAAATACAAAGTATTCTTTTTAATTTTCATTGGAATAACACACTCCTCGGACCAAACACAATCATCCATGTAGTAATAATAGTAAGAACAAAACTCAATATAATTGTTATCATATTATCTTCAGTATGCTCTCTTTCTCTTCCACGTGTTTCAGTATAAATCATATAATTAAGCCCAATCACAATAATTGCAGATATAAACCAAACAACTATTCCTGCTAATTTCAAATTATCATTAATCATCATCACTGCAGTCATAGCACCCATTAATCCGCCCATGAATCCTGCCATTGTTCCCTCCATGAAACCCATAACTCCACAACATTTCCCATTCCAAATACCAAATAAAATTCCGCTTGACATTCCTATAATGCTTCCCCAGAACATTCCATTAGTAGAAGCAACAAAAAATCCTGGAAGAAATCCTGCAATCATTCCAATTGTCATTCCAATCATCATTCCAGACATACACGCGAAATGTTTGTAAGCTCTAACCTGCCTTACAGAAGGAAGTATAATAGCATAACTCAAGATTGCAAAAAAGATGAAAAAGCCATACTTAGGAATAAAGCTATCTATTTCTCTAAGCTTCATAAAATATAAAATGCTTAAAACTATAAACGAAGTAAGTAGTGAAATGAATACGGTTTTTACCAATTCGCCCTCAACCCCATCATTATTCAGAGATTTTACAAATTCTTTAAACGACATAAATTTAATAAAAAAATCAATTATTTAAGTGCTTGGGTGAAACTAGTTTCGGATATAAAATTTATTTTCCGTATCCTCCTTCCTTCATCCAATCTTTTTTCATCTGTTCTTTAGAAGTTTTATCTTTTTCAATATGCATATTAGTGCTAGGAGCTTTCCCCCTTTGTCTTGAACTTCCTTTATTGTCTTTCTCTTTCCTTTTTTTCACATTTCTTCTCGCCCCAGAAGTAAGATGTTTTCCTTTATGCCTCATTAATATTGATGGGATAACGACAATAAATCATTTCGTATTATTTTTTATACATCAATCTTACAAATTCCGACAATAGATTTACTAGTGAGATAAATCGAAAGTAATAAAATTAAAATTCCAACTAATTGTAATTCAATCCCTTTAAACGGAAAATAAGTAAGTGCGAGAGGCATCCCAATCAAACCAAATAAAAATGCTCCACATGTAGGGCATCCGACACCGAAAGCACTAACTCCAGATATAATAAATCCAAAAAAACCTTTCTTCTCTACTTTCTTATAATTATTAAATTTAAATAAAATCATAGAAAATAAAATCCCAGATAATCCAGATATAAACAATATGCTCATTATGCTCGCGCTCACAAATAATTCTCCAGACATCATGGCAGATATCCAAATGCTATAATTGGCTACTTTTGATACAAGTAAATAATAAAGAAAAGAAAAAGAAATTAATCCAAAAATTAAACCTATTACTTTATATTTCCAATTACTAAAAACTAAATTCATAGATTTTTGAACACATTCAAATCGTTTCATTCTAAACACTCCTTGTAGATATTAGGATGGTGGCCCATATGTTCTCTCCATTCTTCGTCAGTATATCCTGGTGGAGTTTGACATCTCTCATCAACAGATTTTCCAGAATCTCTCCAAGCCTGTATTATTCCTGGGAAAAAGGTTAAGATTAACAATGATAAAATTAATACACCCATAACTACATAGATAATTATTTCTTTTTTATTCATTTTTTGCCCCCTTTCATTTTCATTAAATGATTTCTCATAATAAATATTCCAAATAGATTAGAGACAATTCCCAAAACTAAAAACCAGTCTTGATATTTAGTTACGAATATAGCTAACCCTGAAAATCCTACAAATGGAATCACATTAAATAAGAAATGACTACAACAAGCTAACATGCTTCCAGCTGATACTCCTCCCGTTCCAATTGCTGTTCCGGTTACTTGGGCAGAATGCCTTATTGCACTAAAAATTCCAATCTGAGCTCCAAATCCAATAGCAAGGGGAAAAAATAAGAACCATTTGCTTCTTAAACTCAAGAGAGCAAACTCAAAACCTTGAAAGATAGAAACGATAGAAACATAAAAAATTAATAATCCAAGCCCAGCTAACAACCCAATTAAAACAGGTTTATTCATTTCTCCTTTTTCACTCTTTTCAACATTACAACAATCCATTACCAATTTTTACAACACTCCACTATTTTTTTCATAACTTTTCCAACTTTCCCATTAGATCTATAAAAATAAATTAATCCAAATAAAATCCAAACTACTAACGCAATAACTCCTTCCTGAATTAAATTTTCAAGAGTGAGTATATAATATCCTATTAATAACAATGTTAAAATGAAAGGTAACCTAAATACCAATAATTCTTTCCGTGCCTTTTTCTCAAAAGTATAAAATATACCTAATAAAGTCATACCTATCATTATCCCAATCAATAATAAATTATTAAACAGTCCTTGATAAAATAAAACTAATAAAATTATCCAAGTTAATGAAAAAGCTAAACAAATTGAACAAATACCTTCTTTTGTTTTTTTAGGAAGAAATTCCCTAAATATTAATATTAAAAAAAATAAGCCGATTATTAAAAATAATATCTTCTCAATCATGTTAAATTTAATTGAATTAAACCTCCAATTATTATTAACATAATTAATGTAAGAAGAGTTCCTTGAAATGGAATTATCTTTCCGTTCCTTGCCTTAGTTATCTTTCTACTTAATGTAGGCGAGATAAATACAATCAATGCCCCGAGTAAGCTAGCTCCCAATGAATAATCTACTGCATAGGTAGTTCCATATTCTCCCATGAAAGACAAATATAATGGTCCAATCGCCTTGAAAATTGGAAGCAAAGGTAACAAGGTAGCTAAGAAAACTACTATAATGATTACACTCTTTTGATATGGGATATATTTCTTATTAACTAATCTAGAGAACCACATTCCCATAGACATCGAAAATGCTCCAATAAATAAAGCAACTACTACTTTACTCACTCCAAGCCAAACTGCCCCTGCAGCAGCCGCTCCCGCTCCAATTGTGCATAATGGACAATGAGCCATTACACTACTAGCTAAGAAAATAGGAATTAAAAAAATAAAAAATAATTTTTTAAATGCCATCTTAAATTCTCATGAACTCCTGATAGCTTCCATCATTATTTACTGAATAAATGACAAAGTCTCCTCTTTTATTTCCAGGCATTCCCGGAGATCCTTCAGGCATTCCAGGCATAGCAATTCCCTTTATATTAGGTTTTTCTGAGAGCAATTTCTCAACTGCCTCTAAAGGTATATGTCCTTCAACAAAATAATCTCCTATAATTGTCGTGTGACAACTTCTAAGTTCATTAGGAACCCCATACTTATCTTTAATAGGGTCTACACTTTGCCCATTAATCTCTTCCGCTTTAAGTGTCCCCTTCCTCTGGAAATAATTGACATATACGTCACAACATCCGCATGTAATTGATTTGTATATTTTTACATCCACTTGTGCATCAATATTTTCAAAAGAACCTGAACTCTTTCCATTTAAGGCAAAAAATCCTAAAATAAGGATGACTACAACTCCAATAAGTAAATAAGTTTTTTTCATTTTATAATTTTAGCAACCTCCTACCATTCCGCCGTACGATGATGCTGCACTTTTTGCAACACTTGTTGCACTCTGAACTCCAGAGCTTCCAACTGCACCTGCCTTGAATGTAAGGAATAATGCCAAAAAGAATAATGCAGCTATAACTATCCACATTATAATTCTTCTATCCATTCTAAAATTTCCTCCTTTCACTTTAATTTCTTTACAACAATTATCTTCTTCTTTAGTCTTACAACAATCCATGTTACATTAAATGGGAAACGGATGCTACCCAATAAAAAAACAAATTTAGCATCCTCCGACCATACCTCCTCCAGATGATTTACCTTGTTCAATCCCTCTGTATAAATTAGAAGCTAAATTGACATAATCTTTTGAATCTATTCCGTTTGCTTCTAAGACTTGAGCTTTCTGTTCATGAATCCCTGGGAAGAATAACACTTTCCACTTTCCAAGTTCAGATAAGATCTCTAAGTCGCTCATTTCAGGATTATTAATAAGCAAATATTTAGCTAGTCCTCTCATAGCATAACTATGTGCGCAACCGCATGCTCTTTGCCCATTACTAAATATAATTGAATCAGCTCCACAGCAGTATTCACAACTAATTGAACCTGCAATTCTAATATACCTCTCCATCTGTTCAGAATTTAATTCTAAGTCTTCATGTTGAGATAATTTCTTTATAGTTGAGTCCGCTAATCTAGGATTTGAAGCAGAAACATCATCATATTTGACCCCAAGTTTCTCACCATATACTGCAGGAACTCCGGTTGGAATTATGTCTGAAGCAGAAACGGTTCCTACTCCAGTGGCTACTGATCCTCCAGAACCTCCAGTATAAATTCTTCCAGCATTAAATACTAAGACTAAAGCTAGTATCGCAATAATGCCGAGTTGAATATAAAATTCAGTATTGGTCTTTTCCCCTCCTTTCATTTCACTTTTATGTGTTTTCATGCTTTCTCAAAGAAATAAAAATTATATAAGCGCTTTTGTGAAACTAGTTTCAATATCAAAAGCTAAAAACGAAAAGTTCTTAAACCCTAAATTCTCCTCGATAATATGGAAAACAAGTTTGTAGGTTATCTTTTATTAGGGATCTCAATATTATTTATAATCATAATTCTAATGTTTAATTCAACTTTAAAGGAAATAATTTCCTCATCTTGTGGAGCAGAACATTCAATTGTTTGTCCTATGAATCAAACAGTAAATCAACAAACTTATCTTGCATTAAGTATTGTAGGATTACTATTAATTGTAGGCACAGTATTAATATTTTCAAAACCTCAAAAAGAAATAATCTTTAAAACAAAAACCATAGAGAAAAAAGCTCAAAAGAAGAAGATAGATACTTCAGAATTAAAATCAGAAGAAAAATCAGTCTTTGAGTTAATTCAGAATAATAAGGCAGTGTTCCAAGCAGATTTGATTGAAAAGACTGGATTCGGAAAAGCAAAAATGACTCGAATTATAGACCGATTAGAAGGCCGTGGTTTAGTCGAAAGAAAAAGACGTGGAATGACGAATGTTGTTGTCTTGAAGGAATAAATTTACCTAGACACAAAAACAATATCTTCATCAGTGCCGTTTGATCTTCTAGCTTTTTCAAAAACTTTCTTTTTAATCTTAAGATCTTTCTCAGGCAAATATGGTCCAGAATTATTCACATAAATATATTCATCGTCATATCCAGTTATCGGAACAAAATGCCCATTATATTTATCTTCACTTCCACCAAGAATAATATTCCAATTCAATAAAACAAACGAGACGCAATTCTCAGAAATCTTTTCTTCTATTTCTTTTAACTCCAATTGCTTCTCAAATAATTGAACTCCTGCAGATTTACTCTCCTCAATCAATCTATTTACTTTTTCTTTTAATTCTTCTAATCCCTCAGTCTTTTGCTTATAATAATCTAGATTGAAGTGTTCTGGATTAAATTCTAAAACCTTTGAGAAAAATTCAACTCTAAATCCAGATAATGAAAGTGCCTTTGCTAATCCTAAAGTGGTAGTTGCCCCTCCCCTTTCAGGATAGATAATCTCTTTATTTTTTCTTCATTGAATTCCTTGCCAAAATAAGAAAAAATCATCTTTAATGTAATCGGGCCACAATCATTAGAATTTTCTGGCTGAATATAAAGGGGAATATCTAATTTCATAACTCTTTCAATTTAATTTCATATATAAGAATTTCCATATTCGTCATAAAAAAACATCTAGATTTTAAGAAAGATTTTTGTTCTATTTTTACTAATGAATTTTAAAAAATATTTTGATAGGGTGCAAAATTCCGGAACTGCCTTAGTTATCTTATTCATAGCATCACTCTTATTTTTTTATTTCATCTCAGATATAGTATTCACAATTCTAGGTGGAATCATAATCGCCATAATTCTTTCTACACTAATATCTTTCACTTCCAGAAAAACTAATCTCTCGTGGATGTTTAGTTTTATAATCGTATTGTTTATAGTCCTCATAGTTTTAGGTTCCATTTCATATTATTTATCTTCAACAATAATTTCACAATCCACTCAGCTTTTCAGCGAAATCTCTTCCCAAGCAACAAATCTATTATCAGAAATAGAAACTAGGTTCGGAATATCTATCTCTAATTTAGATTTCTTCAATCTTATTAGGGACGTATTATCCAACAATCTTATCTTTTCAGTTCTTACTTATCTTTCATTATTTCTTATTGCAATTTTCTTAGGGATTTATTTCTCATACTCTCCCAATGATTACTTCAACGATTTCAATAAGAATGGAAAAATGAAATCTGCGCTTCTAAGGTCCAGAAAGGAATTAAAGAATTGGGTTATCGGCACATTATACTCTATGATTATAATTGGAACAGTTACAACTATCGCATTATTAATCTTAGATGTAAGATACGCTATAGTTTTAGGATTATTAGCGGGCCTCCTCGAATTTATCCCATATGTAGGTCCAATCATCTCATGGGTTCCAGCTTTTATTATAACTGTAGTTCAAGACCCAATTTTAGGAGCTTACATAACTATCTTATATATTGGAATTCAACAACTTGAAAGTCATCTAGTGGTTCCAATTGTTCAAAAAAGAATGGTTTATCTCGAACCAGGCTACATCTTAATTGCAGAATTGTTCTTCGGACTCATATTCGGATTCTTTGGATTATTATTCGCAGTTCCGACAGTAGTTGTCTTAAGGGCAATATATCAAGAGCTCAGAAAATAACTTGTTTAGAAAAATTAATTTTAAATACCATTAAATCTTAGATATTAAATGCAAAAAGAGGAACCAGAGCCCAGAAACTATGACTCGACCCAAAATTTTGCAGACGCTTTTAGATCTATTTGGACAGGAATAAAAACAACTACTATTTATGCAACAATTAGTTTAGGATTATTAGCTGGAGGAGGTTATATCGGTAATAAAATAATTAATCATTATTCTGATAAAATTACACAAGAAATAAAAGCAGAAACTGAATCTTTAGACTCGTCTCGTCAAAATATCTACAGATTACAAGATTCTTTGGAATCTCAAGAAAATAAAAACAAGAAGCTATTAGAACAATCTTCTTCAAACCTCCAAGGTTTAGAATTATTAGTAAAAGATCTCAACAATAAATTGGGACATACAAATGATTTAATTGCAAATAATTCAGAGAAAAATTAATATCTTTTAACTCTACCGTATCTATCTCTTCCGCTTGATCGTCCTCTATCTCCTCTGTCTCGACTTCCAGATCCTTCTCCATCTCTAGATCTTGAACCAAAACTTCTTCCGGATGGTCTTCCTCCACCAAATGATCTTCCACCACTAGGTCTTCCACCGAATGATCTGCCTCCAGATCTATTTCCAAAACTTCTTCCAGGCGGCCTTCCACCAGATGATCCACTACTTCCTTCTCCATCTCTAGATCTTGAACCAAAACTTCTTCCTGATGGTCTTCCTCCACCAAATGATCTTCCACTTCCTTCTCTTCTATCTGAGAAACTCCTCTCTCTTCCACCGAAACTTCTTCCAGCACCTCTGTCACCTCTTCTTCCGTCTCTTTGCCCATCACGACCTCCTCCAAATCGTCTATTTCCTCCTCTAGAACCTCTATCATTATTGAACATCTTAAAATTGACATCTAATGTCTCTAATTCTGGAAGTTCAACATTCTGTATATTTAATGAAGAATCTTGTTTAACACTTCTGAAATTTTCATAATCTCTTGGAGAAACTAAATTAACTGCAATACCTTCTTTTCCAGCTCTTGCTGTTCTTCCAATTCTATGTACGTATTCAGTACTATTTTTCGGAATATCATAATTATAAACGTGTGAAATTCCTTTAATATCTAATCCTCTGGCGGCAACATCTGTACATACTAATGTTAGAACTTCTTGTGAATGGAATGATTTGATTATATCATTTCTTTTATTCTGCGTTAATCCTCCATGAATTGCCATAGAATGAATTTCATATCTCATTAAGTTTCTAACTACCATATCAGTATTTCTTCTTGTGTTACAAAATACCATTACTAATCCCTTTCTTTCCTGCTTTAATAAATGAACAAGTAATGAGAATTTCTTATCTTGAGGAACATCATAATAGACTTGTTTCAATTTTGAAGGATCTACATATGATTCAACTTCAACTAAAACTGGGGCCTTCATATATTTTCTAGAAATTCTTTGGATATCTTGAGACATTGTTGCTGAAAACAATAAGGTCTGTCTTTCTTCAGGACACATCTTAATTATATTTTCAACATCTTTAATGAATCCCATTTCAAGCATTCTGTCTGCCTCATCTAAAACTAGGTATTTCACTTTCTCTAAATTTAATGTTCTTCTATCTAAATGATCTAAAATTCTTCCAGGAGTTCCGACAACAATCTCTGCTCTTGCTAAAGCATCAATCTGCGGACCAATAGCAACTCCACCATAAACTTCCTTAACTCTTAATGAATGGTGCCTTGAAAAGTTTCTAAGACTCTGAGCAACCTGCTCTGCTAATTCTCTTGTAGGTGTTAAGATTAAAGCTTGAATTCCAGCTCCTCTTTTAACGTTATCAATTATTCCAGCTCCGAATGCTAATGTCTTTCCAGATCCGGTTGAAGAACTACCTAAAACGTCTTTCCCTTGTAATACTAAAGGAATTGTTTTTTCTTGAATCTCACTAGGCGTTTCGAATTTTGCTTCTTCAATGGCCTTTAAGAGATTTTCACTTAATTTTAATTCTCTAAATTTTTCCATTTTGTCTCGGACTAATCATGTTAGTCAACAGTTATTCAGTTTATCGAAGAAATAGATCACTTAAGTCTATTTCGTACACGTTATACTTATACTGATATAATAAGTTATTCTGGAGGGTATTTAAAACTATGCTAATCAGCTTTGAAGAATTCTATCGGGACAGACTCTCTTTGTAATTTATAGCCTTCAATAATTCTATTCAGTCTAGATATTCTCTCACTTTCTGTTTCCGCGTCTTCAAAAATTAATTTATTCAGCGCGCCTTCTCCTGCAAATTGGTGAGAATAATCTCTAGCCGTCCAAATTCTTCCAATTTCAATCATTCCATTTCTACAATCATAAATTGGAATGACTCCATTAAAAACAATTTTTCTCTCTCCATCCATATCAACTAGAGATTTAATCGCCTCTGCATGAAATATATGTCCTCCAACCCATTCCTCCAAAATCTCTCTTTTTCCAATTACTCCTCTAATTGGTAAATCTCTTGGTAATTCCAAATCTCTTAAATAAATAGATCCACTCATAGTTTTACCTCAAAAAGAGTCTTTTTAAAACTATCCCGAATTAATTTAAATCGTAAATTCTATCTGCTAAATTAACTATCTTCATCTTATCTTTTAAATCATCTAACCAACTTTCTCTGAAGAACATCCCATGTCTTGCTCCAGCCAACGCTCCAAATATTGCTCCAGTAGTATCGCAATCTCCTCCATAATTAACTGTTTCAAGCAATCCTTTCTGAGGCTCATCCCAAAACTTCTGAAACATAAATAAAGCAAAAGGATAAGATTTGTAAACAAGACTAGAATTCCCTAATTCATTAAATGCCTCTTCACAGCTTTTATCTTTATTATCTGAAATCCATCTAATTCTTTGAGCCATATCTATTTGAGGATCTTTTCCAGCTTTTGGTTTCCAATTTTCTTCCCAAATTTTTGAAACACAGAAAATATCTTCCAAAAATTCTTCCTTATTTGCTCCGTTAAGTAATCTATAAATTGCGCTAGCTTGTATCACTCCACTTACAACTGATCTAGGATCCAAATGAGTTATCTTTCCAACTAATCCTGCTTGCTCTAATCCTCCCATATAGTTTTGAGTTGCGTGCATGAACATTCCAAGCGGATGCATTTTCATAGCAGGACCATTTCCAGCTCCAAATAAAACTCCAGAAGTATAAGGGATCCCCTCTTTTCTAAAATTTTCAAATGCTTTAATAGTTGAACCTCCAAACCCTCCAAAAACGCTCCCATCCGGTCTTAATCTCTCTTCATATTCAGCAACTTGTCTTCTTGCAATATCCCATAAATCAAATTCTTTCTTATCAGCTAAAGATTCTGCAAGCGCAAGAGTAAGGATAGTGTCATCTGTAAATTCCCCTTTCTTAAAATCTTTAGTCCAATATTTTAATTTTCCATATTCGTCTTCAGTTATTAAATTACCTTCAGAATCTCTTAAAACTACTGGATCAATTGGAGTTTCAATTCTCCCAGCGTATTTCAGAATTTGTTCTCTCTTCCAACCCTCAACAGGCATTCCAAGAGTATCTCCAACCGCACACCCTAAAAGAACTGCCCTATATTTATCTCTAGTCATATTAGAAAACAGGCCAAACCCATCTATCAAAAAATCCAGAATTATCTTCTAAACAATCCCAAAGGTTTTTTGTCGGCACTCTCTCAAAATCTAAACTTCCGTCTGTTTTTTTATAACCTAATTGATCTGTAATTACAGCGTCAATTTGTACATGGTCAAAATCTGGATTTCTTTCCCTTACGTCTTGCCTTATATGATTTAGTAAATCGTTTCTCAAATCATCTCCCTGCCAGGTAACTTTATTATATGCAGTTCTAAGAAAATCTACCGGACCATAATTATAATTTGATACTGCCAAGGTGATTCCAATGGCTCCCATTATCAAACACCCCTTATTACCCACACATCCTGAAGAATCATTTCCTCTTGAAGGTCTACCAGTTTCGCCTTGTATAGTGTAACGACCACCATCGCCATCTCTTTCTAAAACTGCTTGAGTTCCACTAGAATAATCTCTCGGCCCCTTTACTCTTTTTACATCTACTCTCTCAACCATAAAAAATCAATTAAAACTCTGTTTTTAAATTTTGTTATAAAATTTCAACTATCTCATTAACCTTTGTTTTCAATGAATATAATTTAGGGGGCCTATATGAAACTCCTTCTAAAACGTCTTCTTCTTTTAAGATATTTAGCGAATGAATCTTCTTTGCAAAATTTCTCTTATCAAACTTTTTTTTAAAGACGATTTCATAAATTTTTTGAAGTTGAGCAATTGTAAATTTCTTAGGTAATAATGAAAATGCAACTGTAGTGTATTCAAATTTCCACCTTAGTCTCTTTATTGCATACTCTAAAATTTCTTTATGATCGAAAGAAAGTTTTGGGAGTTTAGAAACACTAAACCATTCTGCCTCTGAAACGTCAGTTGAAGCACTAAGCTTTATTTTTTCAGAATTTATAAGTGCAATATAAGAAACAGTTATA
The DNA here is from genome assembly GCA_964559675.1 of Candidatus Woesearchaeota archaeon. GTDB lineage: Archaea > Nanobdellota > Nanobdellia > Pacearchaeales > GW2011-AR1 > CAZLHJ01. Next base: position 68,183 of record CAZLHJ010000001.1, read on the forward strand.
ACTCTCCCTCTTGGATCTCTTTTAGGATTTCCAAATGTATAAAGTTGCTCAAGATAAACGTCCTTTACCCCCGTCTCTTCCTCTAATTCTCTTTTTGCAGACTCTTCCAAGGATTCGTCCATCTTGATGAATCCCCCAGGTATTGCCCACATTCCCTTAAACGGTTCGACGTCTCTTTTAACCAGAAGAGCTTTCAATTCTTCTTGATGAATGGTAAAGATGACTGTGTCAACAGTTACAGAAGGTTTAACATATTCTGCCATAGTGTATAAAATACAAGAATCTATTAAAACTTTTCTTTTATAACATTAAAGACTTCTTCAGGTACGAGGAGTTTTACCTCTTCAAATTTTCTTTCACGAATTAATTTTTTTATATCTGTACCAGAAATCTGATTGTATCTTTTAAACTTTCTAATTTTTACATTTACTTTTCTCCAAGGAACATTATAATCTACCCCAGAGTAGATATTTGTTGGAAGTTCACCAACTAATGATAAAACACAGCTGGATAAAACCACATCCCACTGAGCTTCTTTAGAATGAGGGGAATCTAAATCAATATTTGCACCGATAAAAAGTTTCTTATTAGAACAAAAAATTTTCTTAATCATTTCTTTTCTCTCAAGTAAAGAAAATGGGTTTTTTTCATCTTTTTTATCGATTGAACCAATGAGGACTACTCCGACATCGCATTCCTCAAGCATTTTATCAACTAGGAATTTATGTCCATTATGAAATGGTTGAAATCTTCCATGAACTAATCCAATTTTCATTTTAAATAAAAATAAAAGAACTTTAAATACTTATACAGTTTAACAAAATTACCTATTTATTCCTTCAATTTTGATTATGCTCTCCATCGTTTTTAAGGTACTTCCTCCCAAAACTGCATTCCCGCAAGTTACCAAACCGTCTTCTTCATCAATTGATGGAACGAAGACTAAGACATCAAATCCTTCTCTCTTTAAATCTTCTTCAGGTTTTTGGTAGGGTTTCCAAGAATTATATCCTCCAAGAGTTACAATTCCATTTTCACGACAAGCATTATTATTGTGAATAGGGGTTATTTTAGCCATAAATTTATCTCTGTCGAATAAAGCCGCAATTTTCTTAGCATCAATTTCAAAATTAGTAGAGTATGCAAAATTTAAGCAATATTTCCGACTAACAGGAGGAGGTAATTTTCTAGCAATCCTTGCAAAATCTTCAAGATGTAATTGTTGATTTCCAAACATCTCTGTCCTTTGATCTTCATCTGTCGAATTTATACTAAATTGCAGACCAGCTTGCCCATTATAAACTTCGTTTTTAATTCTACACCATTCCAGGATTCTATCTTCCAATATTCTAAATTTTCTTGGTAATGAGGTGGTTAAAACAGGATGTAAAACTTCAATTCTCAATCCAGTATCTTCTTGAACTTTTCTTTTATTTAATTGAAGCCATTCCGAAAATGCAAATACATTTTCATTAAAAATTGGATCACCCATTCTTGCATAATGTAAGTTTAGTCTTTCTGTATATTTAATTTCTGGAAATAATTCTAGCGCATTGTAAAGTTGATGTTGCAAATCCTCAAATGTTGCATTTCCTCTAAATTTTACATTAGGTACATCACAAAAGGAACACTTCATAGGACAGCCATATTGTGTACTTACAGTTACAACCCATTTCTCACTTAAGGGCATACAATTAGTATTTGGTACTCCTTCTATCTGTTTTGTGTACCCCAAAAAGTCTGCCTTCACATTCTTAGATTTCCCATAGTCTCCAATAGATAATGTTTCAAGTTCTCCTTTTGAATAATTACCTACAAAAAGGTATCCTGTAGGAATAGGATATCTTCTCGTTATTGTATTTGGGGTATAATGATTTATTTTCATACCTTAGTGTATAAAATACACTATATAAATCTTTCTATATCAAACAATACAAAAGAAAATCGCCAAATTTAAATAATCCTTAACCTTTCTAAAAACATCAAAAAGAGAGTGTGAGATGAACGAAATTTTGTTAAATGAGGTTCTTATTCCTGCTGCAATCGGAGGAGTTGGAGGTCTAACAAGAGGAGTTGTTGGCTTATTGAAGGCGCTTTCTTTAAGGAGAAGAATTATTTGGGGCTATTATCTAATCACAGTTATTGTTGCAGCAATCATCGGAATTTTCATTGGAATAGTTTTCAATTTTGATTATCGTCTTGCTTTTACTTGCAGGTTACGCAGGCACAGATATTTTAGAAGGGATTTACAAATCTTTCAAAGTCGATAAAACATATGTTGTTAAAAAATGAGCAAAAAGAAAATTTCAATCGAAGTAGATTCTGAAGAACTTTCTGTTTTAGAAAAACGTGCAAAGAAAAATTTCATGACAGTTCAAGAATTAATTGAGGATATAATAAGAAGAAGCTCAATTTCATATAAAAAAGGCACAACAACTCGAGAGATTAAAGTGGATGATCCAATAGTCGCAGTTTTCTCTCGCCAAAATTCCGGAAGAAAAAAGAAAAATTAGAATAATGTTCTAATCACATCAGAAGCCGTATTCTTTCCAGATCTGTGGTCACTAGGGGTTTTTGGAAATACGACAATATATTTTGGATCCGCTGTAATGGTCAATTTGTAATGGTTTCCATCTTCATCTATCTCAAATCCCATCTCATTCAACTCCTTTCTCATTCCAGCATTTAATCTATTATATCCATTAAATAATCTTTTAACTCTCTCAACGATAGCATCTCTTTCATTTCCTAGAGGGTTAGCTTGAATCACTGCTTCTATAATATCGTGCCTTCTAGTTCTTACAGGTACTCCATTTAAAGCATTCGCTAATTCTTGAATTACTACGGTTTTTGTTTCTTCATCATACGCTTGAGAGACTTGAGGGTCAACTAAAAAATTAGACATATCTGAAACTATCGGTTTCTTTCTCAATTGCGATTGTAGTGCTATAACTGTATTTTCAAGACTTTGAATTTGAGAAGACTTATCTCCAAGTTCTTGGCTATAAAGCTCCAATAAGGTATTCGTATCTTGGCTATTCGATGTCCTAATTTGCTCAATTTGTTTTTGATTATTCAAGCTTTGAATGTTTTCCCAAGTAAGTGGTCTAGAAAGTCTTGTATATTGCAATGCTTTTACAATTATATCTAAAGTTTTCTGAATTATTTCCTTAGGTTCATGATTTGAATAATCTCTAGGTAATAGGAAACTCCTTCCCAATCCTTCTGGCCAATATACACCTATAGCTCCTCCGAAAACATTAGCTCCTCTAGTCGCATCTCTTAGATTCAATGAGAATTTTTTATCAGGTTCAACGAATACATGAGATAATCCAGATAAAGCACTTGCTAGTCTATCGGGATTAACTAAATAAAATCCCCTAGGGTCTTTACTAACATAGACTATTGGGAGTACATTTTCTCCATGTCCCAAAATTAAATCTGCAAATCTATTCTCTTGTCCAAAATCTAACAAATAAGGCCTATCTTTAACAAGAACTTCTCCATCCATCCCTCCTCCGAGTTCCTCAAGCAAAGTTTTAATTACATAAGGCTTTCTACTATGCGGAATAGAGGCTTTTCCAACTGCAGAATCATAATCTACTGTAATCCCTACCCAAAATTTAGAATCATCTTTTGTTCCAACTACACGAGTATACCATGTATCTATCCCATGTTCTCCAGGATGAGTATATGCCAATCCCAATGTATTATAATCTTCCCCATTAACTCTTCCTAATTCTACTGTTTTGCCTTCAGATTTTATAATCTCTCCATGAAAGACAAGTTTGTCCAAATCTCCCCTTTTAAAAGAAGCGTGTGGGCTCCCAAGTATCCATTTCTTTCCCGCTTCAAGAAATTCATCCAATGTAGCAGATGAATCTACTGGAAATTGAGTTGAAAATAATCTCGCCATTAAATTAATCTAAAATTCGGATTTAAAAAGCTATCTTTTCCAATCTTCTCTAAGTAATCCGTAAACATGAGTATCTGCAATTTCTCCAGTAGATTTGGCTCTATGATACTTTATTCTAGTTCCTTCAAAATTAAATCCGAACCTTTTAATCAATGAATTAGAGGCCTCATTTAAAGTAAATGCGCTTATATCTATCCTGCCAAGATTAAGCTCATCAAACGCGAACTTAATAATTGCTTCCAGTGCTTCAGACATAATTCCCTTTCTCCAATGTGATTCTCCAAGCCAATATCCTATCTCTCCTTTCGATTGAAATTGATCGACATGGGTTAAACCAATCATGCCTATTACTCGGTCATCTCCCTTTAAGGTAATTCCCAATTCATAATTCTCTCTTGGACTTTTTCCATTTTGTTCTTTACAATATTTTACAAAACCTTCTGCGTCTTTAATTGTATAAGGGTAGGGCACAACAAGTAAATATCTAGATACGTTTAGATTATCTGCATTTTCTTGAATGGATTTTTCATCTCCCTCTTTCAAATCTCTCAAAATTAATCTTTCAGTTTGAATTTCCATAATTTTTCATATGGATTTAATATATATAAATTAAACACCTATTACAATTTCTCCCGCTCGAAGTCTATCTAAATAATTTTCCAAAATTTTAACGTTTTCAGTTTTTCCAGAATTTCTTCTAGATCGAGCTAATTCAGTATGATATTCATGAGACCTTAAGAAATTCAATTGAGTTTCATACCATTTAATATCATTTGGAACACCAAATTCAATTCTTAAATTCTCTCCAAGTTCAAAGAAATCCTTTCTTCCCAGATTATCCAAGTCGGCATCACAAATTAATTTTTCAAGATCGCTCTCAGGTTTTTGAGGCATTTTAGTGGCCAAAATTAACTTCGCAACTTTTCCTCTAAAATCTGAAGAATAACTTAAATCTCCCAATCTTTCTACAGCTAAAGCAGCGCTTCTCTCTTCATTATCTTTCTTTCCAAGTTCAACAATTGCATCATGATATAGGCCTGCAAATTCCAATGCTAATTTATCTTGATAATTTGCTCCTGAAACTAAACCATAGAATCTACAAGTATTCCAAACGTCTAAACCATGCAATCTTCCATGATAAGGCAATTTTGGATAATTATCTCTAACCCAAAATACGATCTCGATTACATTTCTCTTATCATTCATTATCTGTTCTCTTGTTATCATAATATATATAATTCTAAGTTATATAAGAAAGATTTGATTAGATTTTTCTTATTTTCCGTAATATTTATATAATACTTCAGAGTTATAAGTAAAATGAGATATTTACAAAAAAATTCCCAGATAAACTCTATTAAATTAGATTTGAAGGATAAAAAAATCCTTTCTCTTCTTTCTGAGAATGCAAGGGAATCTCTCACTCAGATTGCAAAGAAAGTTTCTCTTTCACGAGACGCAGTTTCATATAGAATAAAGGGATACGAGAAATCAGGAATTATACAAGGATACCGAACAATAGTAGACATGAATAAATTTGGATTCTCTAATTATCATTTATTTATCAAAATAACTAATCCTTCAAAAGAAAAAGAAGATTCGATTTTAAAGAAATTAAAAGAGCTGCCATTTATTAGAGCAATTCTTAAATTCAATGGAAGTTATGATTATGAGATCGCTTTAATCGCAAAAGACTCTAACTCATTAGATGAAAGTCTTCTAAAGATAAATAATTTATTCGAAGATTTATTCCAGAAATATGAGATTCTCACAATTATTAAATCATATGTTGCTGAAACATTCCCTCCAGATTTTATTTCAGAACATCCACATCATACGGATTCTCAAAAAATAGAAAAATATATTCCGGATGAAAAAGATATAAAAATTCTTAAATTATTAAGTGAAGACGCCACTCTTCCTGCTCATGAAATTGCCTCAAAATTAAAAACTTCCGCAGATACAATTTCTTATAGAATTAAAAAAATGATCTCATCAAAAGTGATAATAAAATTCGTCCCAGTAATAAATTACACTTCAATAGATTACAATTTATACGCTATTTTACTTAATATTCCTTCACTTACAAAGGAGAATGAAAAAAAATTAAAGGACCTTTTAATAAACAGCAAAAAAGTTTTATGGTCAGTAAAAACAATAGGAAGATATAATTGCATAGCTTATCTCTTAGTAAAAGACACGAGAGATTTCCAAGATACTCTTGTAGAATTAAGGTCTAAATTATCAAATTCACTTATGGATTATGAAGTCCTCTTAGGATATGAGGAATTCAAATATATTTATTTTCCTTCCGAGTTGTTCTAAATTAGAAAATTAGTTTCTAACTTGCAAAACTTTATTTTGTTGATAAAATTGCTCAACACTATCTTCAATTCCCATAGTTAACCACCAAGGAGGATTCTGGGAGAAATCTCTAACTTCTCCTTTATACTTTATCTCTCCTCTAAAAATCATCTCAGGTAAATGGAAAGGTATTTTTTGTGGACCAAATCTATCTCCTTCCTTTTCAGGCCTTACATGAACCAAATGGTCTCCAGAAAACCAAACTCCATTTCTCAATACTGCTCTTCTAATAGCAACATCGTGTATATGATTATTAGGCGTTTCCTGAACATCATAGCTAAATCTTGCCAGAATATTTGATTCTGCAGTGTCATAAACATCAGATGCAGTATTCACAAGCCAAGTTAATTCTCTTTTATTATTTTTGAAAAATTCGTAATAAGCATCTTCATAGATTTGAATTGCTTCGGGCCTCTCAAGAACTAATCCTCCAAATTGCCACGCAATTCTCCAATTCCCTTTACCATATCGATTATTCCATCCCGATTGAATTTCATCTCTACTAGTTCCCAAATATCCAGGTCTATCGATGGTCTGCCAAATCATATTCAAGAATCAGATCTACGGAATTTAAAGATTATTGATTTAAATTAACTATTTCTTCCTAACGTCTTTTTCAGAATTATCTCTTTTTTCAGAATCGGCCGTTTCTTTCATTTCCTTATTCTTGCCCTTATCTTCTGTATCTTCTTTCTTGGCTTTTTCTTCTTTCTTGGCTTTATCCATTATAGGTTTATTTATAGATTTTGAAACTGTTTCCAAAGCTCTATCAAAATCATCCTTTGTAATTTTGAAATCTTCTTTACCTTCCTTACTCTTTCTCGAATAAACTCTTTTAATTGCATTCAATCCCGCGTTTCTTGTAATTGCTTCAATATCTGCTCCAGTCCAACCTTCCGTTTTATCCGAATAATCTTGAATTTTTACATCTTTATCCAGAGGCATTCCCCTAACTTTAACTTCAAATATTTTTTCTCTTGTCTTCTTCTCAGGAACTTTCAATTCAACAATTGAATCTATTCTTCCAGCCCTTAATAATGCAGGATCGATTAAGTCTTGTCTATTTGTAGCTGCAACAATCATTACTTTCTCAAGCTCTTCAACACCATCTAATTCAGTAAGTAATTGATTTACAATCTTATCCGTTGAATCACTAAAGCTCATTCCCCTCTGCTTAGATATCGAATCAAATTCGTCAAAGAAAATTATACAAGGTGCAACTTGTCTAGCTTTTTTGAAAATTTCCCTTACATGTTTTTCAGATTCTCCAACCCATTTACTCACCAACTCTGGACCTTTAACAGAAATGAAATTTGCATTAGCTTCTGTCGCAACCGCCTTAGCCAATAATGTCTTACCAGTTCCAGGAGGCCCAGTCAATAAAACTCCTTTACTAGGTTTAATCCCAGCTTTAACAAATAAATCTGGCCTCATCAATGGAAGCTCAATTAATTCTCTTAATTTCTCTTTTGCCTCTTCCAATCCACCAATATCTTCCCACGAGACATGTGGTTTATTAATCAAAACTTCCCTCATTGCACTAGGTTCAACAACTTTCAATGCATCGCTAAAGTTTTGTCTTGAAACTTTTATCTTATCTAAAATTTGAGTTGGAACTTTTTCTTCTATATTTTTCAATTCTGCAAAATATGGCTTGATCGCTTTCAATGCTGCTTCCTTACATAAAACTTGAATATCTGCTCCAGTATACCCCATTGTTTTTTGAGCAATCTCATCAAAATTAACATCTTTATCCAGAGGCATTCCTCTTGTGTGAATTTGTAGGATCTCCCTTCTTCCGTCTTCATCAGGAGGATTAATTCTTAACTCTCTATCAAATCTTCCAGGTCTTCTTAATGCTTCATCAATATCGTCCGGCCTATTTGTTGCAGCCATAACTACTACTTGTCCTCTGCTCTTTAAACCATCCATTAAAGTTAATAGTTGAGCAACAATTCTTTTTTCAGTTTGATCTGTTCCTTCTCCCCTCTTAGGAGCAATAGAGTCTATTTCATCAATAAAAATAATTGACGGCGCATTCTTATCTGCTTGCTCAAAGATTTCTCTTATATGCTTTTCAGACTCTCCGTAATATTTACTCATAATTTCTGGCCCAGCAATAGAAAAGAAACTCGACTCTGTCTCTCCAGCAACCGCCTTAGCCAATAATGTCTTACCAGTTCCAGGAGGCCCAGTCAATAAAACTCCTTTAGGTGCTCCAACTCCTAATTTCTGGAAAACTTCGGGATGTTTCATTGGAAGTTCTACCATCTCTCTAACTAATTCAACTTCATTTTTCAAACCACCAATATCTTCATAACTAATTCCAACTGCTTTCAAATCTCCTGCATATGGAGTATCAGAAACTTTAATTTTAGTTTTTGGAGTTACAATAACATATCCTTTAGGATCTACTTTAGAAACTACATACGCCAATCTAGTACCAAATACATCAATTACTATTTTTTGTGCTTGAGACAATGGCCTATGTAGTAATTTTGTATGGAAATATTCTGTCGGATCATCACTAAATCTAACTTGTTGCAATGGACTCAAAACTACGTTTTTAGCTTCTAAAATTTTAGCTTTGGAAACTTTAATATTATCTCCAATACTCGCTCCAATATTAGATCTTGTAGTTCCGTCTAATCTAATAATTGAATCTCCATTGTCTTCACTAACTGATCTCATCGCCTTAACTAATCCGGAACTCTTTCCACTGACCTCAACTAAATCTCCCGAGCTAATTTGCATTTTAGCCATAATCTTAGAAGGAATTCTAGCAATACCTTTATCGATATCTTCTTGCAAAGATTCTTTTACCTTAAGCTGAATTTCTTGACTCATCTTTTATCAAAAGCAACCTCCAAAATGCCATTTTTCATTTCATGTGAGAATTTTTTTAAATTTACATTTTTAGGTAAAGTTTTCCTTATAGAGATGACTTGATTTAATTTTTCAAATAAATAATCTTGCATACCTTCTTCTTTCTTAACTTTCTGAGCTTTAATTTCAATCTCATTTCCTTTCACCACAACCATAATATCTTTCTCATTATACCCTGGCAATTCAAATACAAGATATATTTTATCAGAATCTTCTATAAAATCAATATATCTTTCTTCTTCCTCTCCTTTTGTAAAATTCTGTTTTCTGCTTCTAGCTACTTTAGAGCCGAAAAACTCTTTGAATATTTCATCAAATGGATCCTCGTCATCATTAAAAAATCCCATAATTTATTCAAAAAATTAATCTATTTAAATCTTTCGCTCAGTAAGTATCATATTTACTTAGCAAATAAAGAGATTATTAAAGAAACATTTTTATATATGAAAAGCATCTATTTTGCATGAGAAGAATTATAATCCGAGAAATAGAAAAACCTCGAAACGGAAGAGTAAGGGAAGATGTAAAATGGATTTGTGAAAGTCTTGGTTTTGTTTCAGGTCGTGATGTAGATGATAATTCTTTCAGAATCATGTTTAAACTTCTTGAAGAATTAAAAAAAGAAGACATTGTTCCAACAGAATCTATTGCAAGAGGGTTAAAGATGGAATCTCCAGCAGTTAATCATCATTTAAGAAATCTAATGGACACTGGAGTTATTGTAAGAGAAAAAAGAAAAGTAACTTTGAGGGGAGGCTCTCTCACTGCAGCGATTGAAGAAATGAAAAGAGATTCAGATAAAATGTTTGAAAGAATCTTAGAAATCGCTAAGAAAATCGACGAAGATCTAGGATTGTGATTTATCACAGCAATCTTCGTACTTTGGAATTACTTGTTTACAATTACTAAAAACATTATTATGGTATTTTCCACATACTTCACAATGTAAATGATTTAATCTTATTACTTTCAAGATCCTCTGAATTTCTCTAACAGAATCGCTTTTTTTCTCAAGAATGTTTAATGCAGATTTTTCTACCTCATCATGAATTTTTACATGTAATTTAACCTTTGAAGCCCTCTTATTAGAAAGATATTGTGAAACTGCTGCCTTAGTTATTCCTAAAAGTCTCCCAACCTTATCATATGATAGACCATGTTTCTTAATTAAAGCTTTTGATAATTCTCGTCTTAATGCTGGGATAATATACCAAGCTTCCACTTCTTGAGGTAAAATATACATAAGAGTTAACAGAAGTTAACATTTTTAAACCTTACTAGAAAATTAAGCGCAATTAGAAATATCTTCTAACTCATTTAATGTTTTATATCCATAATATACGCTTCCATTTATGTACCACGCAGGAATCTCCCTCAATCCTTCACATTTTATTTCAGTACAATCAACTATCTCTAAGAACTTTATTGCACTTCCAAATTCACCAATTTGTTTTGCACATTGAGCACAATTTTCTTCAACATATAATTCGCTCTCTTGAAAATCAAGGCATTGAGCTAATATTGTTTTCTCGTCTTCTCCAGAAACATATCCGGTAACTTTAGAAAACCAATCAGTAAAGAAATATAATCCAAATATCAATAATATTAAAAAGACAAAGCTCACCATCGTTTTGTATTTTGTTTCCATCCGTATCTAAGAAATTTTTGCTATTAATATCTTTTGCTATTTGCTAAAATATAAAAAGACCCTTTAACTTAATCACGTATGTTTGGATGGTTCAAAAAAGGAGATGTAATGATAGAAATCCCCTCAAATACATATTCTTACGGAGATACAGTCGAGGGAAATGTTACTTTAAAATTAAAAAAACCTCTTGATGCTAGAGGATTTAAGGTAAGGATTTATGCAAAGAGAAGAACTAAGTCGATGAAACCAGGAAATAATAGAACAGAGTATACTAATGTATTCGACTCGGTTCAAATCCTAGATTCAAATAAAAATTTCGGAACAGAAGAAAAAACCTATTCTTTTAAGATAAAACTTCCTAAGAATTTTGTCCACAATCAAGTAACTTCTTCTATCATAAAATCAGTCCAGCTTCTTTCAGGAAATACAGAAAGAACTTATTGGTATCTTCAAGCATATCTAGATATCCCTATGGGAATTGATGTTTCAACCACAATTCCTTTAAATGTAAATTAAAATGGAAAATCAAAAATATATCTGGGCAATCCTTAGAATAAGTATGGGGTGGATTTTCCTCTGGGCTTTCTTAGACAAACTTCTCGGTTTAGGATTTTCAACCTCTCCCCAGAACTCGTGGATTGCAGGAGGATCTCCAACTTATGGGTTTTTATCTAACACAAAAGGAGTACTTAGCCCATTTTTCCAATCTCTTTCAAATTCAGTTTTAATTGAGTGGCTTTTCATGCTAGGGTTATTATTTGTCGGACTAACTTTAATCCTAGGTGTTTTAGTTAAATTAGGATCATATTCGGGAGCTTTAATGATGTTTTTAATCTGGTTATCTGTAATTCCACCAACTTCAAATCCATTTTTAGACAGCCATATTATCTACATTCTTGTCTTAATCGGAATATCCTTAAGCGATGCAGGAAAAGTTTTCGGATTTGGAAAGTTTTGGGCTAGTTTAAGATTTATAAAAAAGCACCCTATTCTAAAATAATCCAAAGGATTTATAAATAAAATTATTCTTATTTAATCATGCCAATCATATTATGGATTCTAATTGCAGTTTTCGCCTTAGTTGCAATATTATTCTTATATTATTATAACAAATTCGTTCTTCTTGATAATAGAATAGATAACTCGTTATCACAAATAGATGTTCAACTAAAAAGAAGAGCAGAACTAGTTCCTAATTTAATTAATACTGTAAAAGGATATGCAAAACACGAGAAAGGCATAATGAGCGAAGTTACAAATACAAGAAAAGCATTACTTTCAGCAAAAACAATTGAGAAGAGAGCAAAAGCTGGAGCAGAATTACAAAACGCTTTAAGATCAATTTTCGCAATCGCAGAGAACTATCCACAATTAAGGGCAAACGAGAATTTCTTACATTTACAACAAGAATTAGCTGCAATTGAAGATAGAATAGCTTATTCACGACAGTTCTATAATGATTCTATCTTATCATATAACAATTCAGTAGAAACATTCCCTGGAGTTATGTTTGCAAAGATATATGGAAAATCTGAGAGGAAATTCTTAGAAATCCCAGCAGAACAAAAATCAGTTCCTAATGTACAGTTCTAAAAAAATTATCTCAATTTTACAAATTTTATTGAATAACTATATGCTCCAGTTCTTTCTAAAATTGCAAGATTCCTATCTCCCGAGATGACTTCCTGGTTTAATATTGGCCTTCCAAACTCCATTTCAGAAAGAGGCACTCCGTATATTTCTGATAACACATCTGAGAATTTATCACTATACCTCAATAAATATGCACGTTTCATCTCAAACCTTCTATAAACTTGACCTCCTAAATCCTTAGACATAAGTGCAAAATCTTCACCATCTAAATTTAGTTCAAGAGTTTTATTTGGAAGCAAATTAAACCCTTTAGTTAATAATCTTCTAACTACTATATTCGCACTCTCATTTAGAATACTTTCAGTCGGAGATACTTCATTATCTCCAATACGCCCTATTCCCTCTTTTTCACACAGAGGAATAGATGAGGGTTTAGATCCAGGTTCATTTTTATTTGGATTATATTTCATATCATCTTTCCATGGTCCCTTCAAACCCGTGTCAAATTCAGGTTCTTTAAATGGGTGAACATCTCCACCCCTCCAATCTGCATTTTTATCTTCTTCGTCTTCCCATCTGAATTCCTCATCTTCTCCAGTAGCCATCAATTCCTTAAAAAAACCTTATTAATAAATTTTTATTTAAAAAATGGAATAGTGTAGACCCTAGGACATATGTCCCCAGGGAGCACATTAAAAAATGGAATAGTTAGCTTTAAAAACCAAGAAAAATAATTATCATTTCTCTTTTTAAAAATTAAAAGAAAACTCAAAATGATAACTGGAAAAAAAACTAAAATTGTCGCAACTATCGGACCCGCAAGCGAAGATAAGGAAACTCTCACAAAATTAGTAAATGCAGGATTAAATGTAATCAGATTAAATTTCTCACACGGAAGTCATGAAGAACATTCTAAAAGAATTAAAAATACAAGAGAAATTGCTCAAGAATTAAACACTCCTTTAGCAATTTTACAAGATTTAGCAGGTCCTAAAATAAGAATCGGAGATTTTAGCACAGAAACAGTAACTCTAGAAAAAGGAGCTAATTTTATATTAACTGCAGAAGAATGTATAGGTACAAAAGAAAAAGTTTCATTAAATTATGAAAACCTTCATAATGATGTTAAAGTAAATTCTAAAATTTTCCTAAACGATGGAAAAATAAAATTAGTTGTAAAAGAAATATCTGGAAATGAAGTTCATTGCACAGTTTTAGAAGGTGGAGAAATTAAAGGAAGGCGAGGAGTAAATCTCCCTGGAGCATATCTAAAAATAAGCTGTTTAACTAATAAAGATAAAAAAGACGTTCAATTTGGAATCAAACAAGAAGTAGATTTCATGGCTCTTTCATTTGTAAGAAAAGCATCCGACGTAGAAGAATTAAAAGCAATTCTAAAAAAATCTAAAGCAGATATCAAAATCATTGCTAAAATAGAAACTCAAGAAGCACTTGAAAATTTAGATGAAATAATTAAATCAGCAGATGGGATAATGGTTGCAAGGGGAGATTTAGCAGTCGAAGTCCCCGCAGAAGAAGTTCCTATTTGGCAAAAGAAAATAATTAAGAAATGTAATGAAGCAGGTAAACCTGTAATAACTGCAACTCAAATGTTAGTATCTATGATTAGTATTTCAACTCCAACTCGTGCAGAAATAAATGACGTTGCAAACGCAATTCTTGATGGAACAGATGCAGTTATGTTATCTGAAGAAACAACAATAGGTAAATTTCCTGAACTTGCAGTAAAAACAATGACTTCAGTCGCTCTTCATGTAGAAAAACATTTTCCATACGAGGAAGTTCTTAAAGATCATCATTTAATGTCTAAAGATGTAACTGGGTCTGTAGGATATTCAGTAGTAAACACTGCTCACGATATAGACGCAGAAGCAATTATCGCTTTAACTCTATCTGGATTTACAGCAAGAATGATTGCAAGATATAAACCTAAACGTCCAATTTTAGTTCTAACAACAGACAAAAAAACCTACAATAGATTAGCATTGAGCTTCAATTGCTATCCTATTTTAACCGAGCAATTTGACGGAGTATCAAGAACAATAGAAATAACAAAAGAAAAAGTAATTCAACATAGCCTAGCAAAACATGATGACACTGTAGTAATCGCAGCAGGAATTCCATTCTCCCAAGCAGGAAACACAAATTTCATGCTCGTTCAAAAGATTTAATTATTAAAATTAATTTATCTACTTAATGCCGGAAGTAAAAAAAGGAAAATATCAACACTACAAAGGAAAATTCTACCAAGTTCTTGGAGTTGGGAGGCACAGCGAAACTCTCGAAGAATTTGTGATTTATCAAGCAATTTATGATTCTCCAGAATTCGGGAAAAACTCTATCTGGATTCGCCCAAAATTAATGTTCTTAGAAGAAGTTGAAATCGAAGGAAAGAAAATCCAGAGATTTAAATTCATTGAATAGATTTTTATATCTAAATATATTAAATCTCGTATGAAAGAAGAAAGAATATCATTTTATAATGAAATAAGAAATAATAAGATAAAATCCGTAATCTTAATGTTCTCAATTGTAATCGTCTTTATCGTTCTAGGGTACTTCATCTCATTCGCTTTTGATCCAAGCTTATTTTTTATTATAATGATTTTCTCAATTATCTTCTCGTTAGGATACACATTAATTAGTTATTATAATTCAGATAAAATCGCATTAGCCTCAGTTAAAGCAAAACCTGCCTCAAAAACAGAACACAGATTACTTTATCACGCAGTAGAAAATATGGCTCTAGCTTCTGGCTTACCAATGCCTAGGGTCTATGTTATGCACTCTCCACAAATAAATGCATTCGCCTCAGGAAGAGATCCAAAACACGCAGTTATCTGTGTCACAACTGGAGCTCTAGAGAAATTAAACAAACAAGAACTTGAAGGAGTTATAGCTCACGAAATGGCACACATAGCAAACTTTGATATCAGATTCATAACTTTAACTGCTGTGATGGTTGGAATGATTTCAATTCTTGCTGAGATTTTCTTAAGAAGCCTATGGTTCTCAAATTCAGAAGATCGAGGCAAGGGCGGAGCAATATTAATTATCTTGGGAATAATTTTTGCAATTCTCGCTCCAATAGTCGCTCAATTAGTTTCATTAGCAATTTCAAGAAAGAGAGAATATGCCGCAGACGCAACAGGGGTCAAATTAACAAGATATCCAAGAGGACTGGCTTCAGCACTAAAAAAAATAAAAGGAGAACATATTTCCCAAGAAGATAAACACAGATATCCAAAAGCTTCAGCCCCCCTATTCATCGCAAATCCATTCAAAAGAATTTCAGTTCAAGGATTATTTTCAACTCACCCACCAATAGACGAAAGAATAACACGATTGGAGAGAATGTAATAATTTTTAAAGATTCAATTCTCTTAATTATAATGGATTCATATATTGCACTCGGTATTGCTACAGGTGCAATTTGTGCATCATGGTATGCATTATCTTCTGAATTTTTTGAATCCATCGAAACAGGTTTTAAAGCAAAATATGCCTTAAGAGCAATAGCTGAAGGAGACGATCCTAGGGAATACAGAGATTTATTTCAAGATGTAAAATTAACTTCTTCAAACACATTCGGATTATCGAGTCTAATTATGGGTGGTAAGAAGGCAATGTTAAAATCCTTAAGAGAAAATAGGAGAAGTTAAAAAAATTATCGTCTAAGGGATAATTCTCTACTAAGCGTCTTTACTTCTGGAATTTCTGTAACTTTTTGAATTAAAAAACTCTGTTGACCAAAACATAAATATCCAAACTTATTTGCATCAGAATATGTATCCCAACAAGTAAATTGAGTTCCTGCTCTTCCAACAGCATACCTGCCTTTATTTCCTACTAAGAGTCTAGGTAACTGTTCTTCATAAGCTCTAAAATTCTCTTGTAATTCGGTTGTTCCGGGATTAGAATCTTCCATTCTAGTAATTGGCTCGCTAGTCATAAATAGCTCATTAATTTTAAGTTTAAAAACTTAACTTGTCAATTTTTTACACTTAATTTGGGATTTGTCAAAACATCAGGCCGATACTTAAGATCATACAATTTTCTTCCAAGTTCAACATCTTTCATAGCATCTTTTTTATCTAAAATCTCAAGAATTTTACATTCTTTTCCTTGAAGCTGTTTATATGTTTCAAAAAAGTGTTTAAGCTCAGCAATAATGTGTTTCGGAATATCCTTTATGCCATCATATTCTGCATATCTCGGATCACAATCATAAACTCCAATTATTTTATCATCTTTTTCATCATCATCCACCATTCTCAAGACTCCAATTACTCTAACTGAAACTAAAGTCATGGGATAAACTGGCCTATTAGTAAGAATAATAACATCTAACGGGTCTCCGTCTTCCCAAAGAGTTTGAGGAACAAAACCATAATCTCCAGGATAATGAACTGCGCTATATAAGAATCTATCAAGTTTCAACAGCCCAGAGTCCTTATCTAACTCATATTTCTGTTTGCAATCTTTAGGAATTTCAATTATAGCATTAATTACAGAAGGAGCTTTCTCCCCTACACAAACATCATGCCACGGATTTTCTATCGCCATTTTATCTTAATTTAATTTAGAAGAGTGTTAAAAACAAAATTGGCTTTTTAAAACTAACGTTATTATAAAAAATACTACAAACCCATATTTTTATAAATGCCTTGAAAGGGCTAATAATATGGACTTAACTAGAGAATCAGCAAATAAATCCGAGGAAGCAATGCAAAGAAATATACCTAGGGGCAATTTTGTAGACCATGGCTTAGTCCTTACTAAATCTCTTTCTCCTTTAGTTTTAGCCCCTGCAAAAGGCATAGTCCATCCATTCTCAAATGAGAAGAGGGATCTATTAACTCTAAGGAGATGCATGATGGATAATTCAAATACATTTAGTCTCGCTTTACTCATAATGGGAGATCTGCCAGAAGTAAGGGACGATCTAGTTATAACTCATCAAGGATACAAAATTTTAGATTTAATAGACGAAAAAAAGAATTTAACACGAGGAGAAAAACAAGAGTTAATGAATTTTTATCTCAATACGGTAGAATATCCAGAAAATAATATCCCTGAACTTGAGCGCAGGATCCAATCATTAAATTTACATTCGGATAAAGATGCAGAACATGCTTCTTTAGTGGCCCATATAGGAACTTTAATTCATGCTTTTCAACATAGGCCTCAAAGAGTAAAGGACGCATTCTTAAGAGATGGAAGAAATATGGCAGAGGGATTTAAGCGACAAGAAAACGCACAAATTTTAGATATGCATGGAGTGAGGTCAGATTTATTAGTAAATGCTGGCTATGTTGGCTACACAGTTGATTCAATTTTAACAGCAAGAGGACTTTTAACTGAAGAGGAAGAAAAGAATTTAAGACCTCACGCAAGAAAAACTGGAGAAGGAGTTCAAACTGCAAATAATCTAAGAGATTTATTCAAAGACCTTGATGACGAAATTTATCATTGGCCTCAACGTATAATCGATGCAGTAAAGTTAGTTATTCCGAAACATCTTCCTTCAAGAGATTTCTCCAAAATTGAAGAGCTATATAGAAATGAATTTGCAGAGATAAGGGAATATACTAAAAAAACAATGTTTCGTGCGTGCGATTACATTGATGAATTACAAAGGATTAGAGGAGATAGGCCCGAAATAGGGCACATAGCATTCACAACTCTAAGTTTAGCAGTTTCAGCAATGACAGTTAGAAACGTAGATGACATTTGCTTTTTACTGTCCAGAGGAACTTATCAAAAACCTAGCAAACATGAAAGAATAGATGCTTATGACGTTTCATTACATCTCGCAAAAGAAAAAGGAGACGTAAGGCCTTACTTAGAACACATATTAATAAAAAAGAAAGATTCAAGAGTTTTTAGGGCGCTTAGGACAAGATGAAAAATCAATTGCAGACTAAATCAGAAAAAATCTTTTCAATCCTAAATAAAATTCCAAAAGGAAAAGTTACGACTTATAAAATATTAGCTGAAAAAATAAACTCTCATCCAAGAGCAATTGGCAAGATCCTAAATTCAAACCCTTATCCAATTAAAGTTCCTTGTCATAGGGTAATCATGTCCTCTGGCAAACTCGGAGGGTATGTCTCAGGTATAGAAAAGAAGACTTCTCTTTTAAGGCACGAGGGATTACACATAACTAACGGGAAAATAGATTTGAAAAGGTATTTATACACCCCAAATTAACCTAAACCATGGAAAAAGTCTCTTCTGGACTATTAATGTATAAGTTTGACTCTGAAAATAATCTAAGGGTATTCTTAGTTCATCCAGGAGGCCCGTATTGGAAGGATAAAAATGAAGGGGCTTGGAGTATTCCAAAAGGAGAAATAGACGATTTTGATGGAGATGATTTATTAGAAACTGCTAAAAGAGAATTTAAAGAAGAAACTGGAATAATTCCTCCAGAAGAAAAAGAAGCCTATGCTTACCTTGGAGAAATACAACAAAAATCCGGTAAAAAAGTCCATGCATTTGCTTTCAAAGGAGAATGGTCTGGATTAATAATGTGTAAATCTATGGTTAAAATAGAATATCCTTATAGGTCAAATAAATTCATCACATTCCCAGAAGTAGATAAGGCCGATTTTCTCAAAATAGAAAAAGCAAAAGAATTCATCAACCCTGCTCAAGTTCAATTAATTGATAAACTGGTTGAAATTCTAGAACTTTAATTTTTTACCATCCTCTTTAGGAGAATTCTTTTGTAAATACATTGATGCCCCAGTTAAATTTCCTTGCAAATATCTTATTCCTTGCAAAAAATCCTCTCTTAATAACTTTCCTGAGAAAATTAATTTATTTACATGATTATCTACAACTCTCGCATGCCCCTCTAAAATTCCAGGACCATAAGTTAATGCTTGATAATGTAATTCAAGTAATGCAAGTCTAGAAATAGGATCTAATTGCTGAGGATTACTTATATTTTCAATAGACTTAAAATTTTTTTCTAATTCTTCAGATAATCTCTTCCTTCTCCCAGCAGGTAATTCTGTTAAGAATAAATGGAACTCTTCATCTCTCTGATCCATGTACCCAATTCCAAAACCTAATCGCTTAACTTTTTCTAAATCTTCTTCAGAGAAAACTTGAACTTCGCTAGAATATAATTTTCTAGATAAGTCTCTAAGGGTTTGATCTAAAACTCTGTCTTGCCTTCTATTTCTCTCACAATCAAGTGATGAAGCATCAATTCTGGAGATTAGCCCTCCAGATTTTTCTCTATACTCTTCTAAAGTGCTTTGTGCAACATAAATTTTTCCATCAATTATAGGAAGAGTAACCCCAAAAATTTCCACCGGAAATTTCTGTTCTTCAGGCATCCCTAAGTTCTCCATAATAAAAAATCCTCAACATTCTTTAAAAATATAATTATTCTTTAATTTGCATGAAAAAACTGAATAAAACCTTTTTCAACAGATCAACTCTTGAAGTAGCACAATCTCTCTTAGGTTGCTACTTAGTTCACGAAACTCCCAAAGGCAAAATAATTGGAAAAATAGTTGAGACTGAGGCATATTTAAGCGATGACCCAGCATCACATTCATTTAAGGGAGAAACTAAAAGAAATGATGCGATGTTTATATCTATTTCACGTATGGGATGTATTTCTGTTTCAATGTTGTTACAAATAAAGAAAAGATTGGAGAAGCAGTTCTTATCAGAGCTCTCGAGCCAATTTCAGGTCTTGAACTCATGAAAATAAATAGGAAAAAAGAGAACCTAAAAGATTTATGCTCTGGCCCAGGCAAATTAGTTATTGCGCTAGAATTAAAGAAAGAACATAATAAAATAGATTTAACTGAAAGTAAGAATCTTTATCTCTGCCAATCAGATTCTCAATCACAAAACTCTCAAATTGTGAAAACCAAAAGAATCGGCATCTCAAAAGGAATTAATCTCCCGCACAGATTTTACATAAAAGATAATAAATTTATTTCAAAACCTTAGCTTCTGCTTCCAATTCAAGTTTTCTCTTCATCTCTCTTTCTCTCGCCTTTTCTTTCCTTGCATAATTGTCTCTTGCCCAATTTAAAAGAGTCTGATTTACATCAATAAATCTTTCATCCATTTCACGAGTATAAACATCATTACTTATTTTTCCGTCTTTTTTGATTACACTACACTTCAAAATATCTAGAATCCCCTCATTTCCCAAATCTATCAGATGATTTCCCCTATCAATATACTCAATTGCACATCCTTTTCCATCATAGTTTTTATGCTCAATTTTCTGAACGGTTCCATAAGGCACGATTTCTCTAGATTTAGATCTTCCAAATCCAAATGCTAAAATCACAGTCATTAGTCCGACTCCAAGTGAATATTCAAGCCCTCTTTTTTCTATCATGCCCGTCCCACTAAAATGAAGTATTTAAATTTTTATTACAAAATTATATAAATTTCAATTTTCTATAAAATATATGAAATCTCATACAGCTTATCTCAAAATAAAAACAGAAAAAGAAAAAGAAATTGTCAACATCACATCTCAAGTAGCTCAAGAAGTGCAAAATTCAGGAATTAAGGAAGGCCTCGTTTTAATCAACTCTATGCATATAACTTCTAGTGTATTCATAAATGATGAAGAACAAGGTCTAAAGCGAGATTTTATGATATGGCTTGAAAAATTAGCCCCGGACACTCCTTATTACCAACATCACAATACAGGAGAAGATAATGCAGACGCTCACCTAAAAAGAACAATTATGGGGAGAGAAGTCGTAGTTGCAATCACAAATGGAAAACTAGATTTCGGCCCATGGGAACAAATATTTTACGGAGAATTTGATGGGAAAAGAGAAAAAAGAGTTTTAATTAAAATCCTTGGAGAATAGTTATAAAAAAACAACTAATTATTTTAAATTCAGAATATAATTCTTTGAAATGAGTATAATTAAACCGGAACCAGCAACAATCAAAGACGCGATAAATCAAAGATTGACCAATGGAGATCTTAGAATTGCTTTCGGTAGAGAGTTAAGGAGAGAAATAGATTCTCTTCAACTAGGGCCGACTCTTTCATATATAACCCAGTTTATTGGAAAGCATAAGGAATCGAGAGGATTTGAATATTCTATAGGGAGAGACACTCAAGTCTTAGCAACCTTAACTCGAGGAGGGACTCTAATGATTTACGGTGGAAAAGAAATGCACGATCTCATTGTTCCGCTTGCTAAAGAATTAAATCAAAGAGAGAGAACAAATTACCTTCTTCTTAAACAAAAAGACTCTCCAACACCCCCATTTAGAATAGTAAGTCCATTTTTAAGAGATTTTTACAGGCGAAGAATCGAAGGAGAATTACAAGAAGAATTTTTCATTAGAGAATCAGAATTTTAGTTCAACTCATTCCAGAAATTCTTCTTATTATTCCAAAACTTTAACAAATCAAACACAAAGATAATACTAATTGCAGGTATCAAAGCAATCATCCAATAATAAGCACTCAATGGAACTGTCTGGAAAATTGAGTTCAAAGGAGAATGTATAATTAAAATTGTCAAAAGAATTGAGATTATTCCAGCAATAAACAAATATCTATTTACAAAAGGAGATCTATTCAAAACTCCTTTTCTAAATGATCTGAAATTAAAAGCATTTGCAATTTCAAATATTATCAAAGAAACTAAGGCAGAAGTTCTAGCAATCTCTAAACTTTCTCCTAAAATAGAATAAACAAAATAGAATACTCCTAACGTTCCGAGGCCCATTACAAGCCCAGCGATTAAAAGTAGTGCAGTCAAGTCCTTATTTAATAAATTTGAATTTTTTCTCGGTTTCTTAGCCATAATATCTGTTGAGCTAGGATTCAACCCGAGAGTAATGGCGGTGATATCCGAAGTTACAAGATTCATAAACAAAATTTGAATTGCAACTAATGGCAAAGGTAAACCGATAGCAATCCCTAAAAATATAATAAATATCTCTGCATAACTACAAGATAATTGATATGTGGTGAACTTTTTCATATTATTAAAAATTGTTCTTCCTTCTTTCACAGCTTCTAATATACTAGAAAAATGATCATCTTTCAAAATTAAATCTGAAACTTCTCTTGAGACGTCTGTACCTTTTTTTCCCATTGCAACTCCAATATGTGCTGCTTTCAAAGCAGGAGCATCATTTACTCCATCTCCAGTCATTGTTACAATCTCCCCATTTGTTTTGAGCGCATTAACAATTCTCAATTTGTGCTCAGGATTAACTCTTGCAAAGATAACTATATCATCTACCATTTTTTTCAATTTCTCATCACTAATTTTATCTAATTCATTTCCAGTTAAGCATAATCCTTTCAAACCTATTTGAGATGCAATAGAAATGGCAGTTTCTTTATTATCTCCAGTAATCATCTTAACTTTGATTCCCCCCTCTATGCATTCTTCAATGGCTTCTAAAACGCCCTTTCTTGGAGGATCTTCCATTGCAACAAATCCTAAGAAAATTAAATCTTCTTCAAATTCATCTCTATTTTTAGAATTAAATGGCTTATATGCAATCCCCACTGTCCTATATGCATTTAAATTAAATTCCTTATTTTTTTCTAAAATTCTCTCTTTTTCCTTTCTAGTTAATGTAAAGACTCCATTATTTCTCTGTACCCTAGAACACTTATCAATAACAATTTCTGGAGCTCCTTTTGTAAAAACAAATTTATCTTTTCCAAGTTTAGAAAGCACACTCATTAATTTCCTACTTGATGAAAAAGAAATCTCATCTAATCTTTGAGCATTCAAAGTTTCCTTAGTTATTCCGAGCTTTGACGCCATAACTAAAAGAGAAACTTCGGTCCCAGTTCCAATTGTATTAAATTCTTTTTCGTTCTCAACTTTTTGTATTTCAGAATCATTACATAAAACGGATGCTTTACCTAGTAAATCAAGAGCCCGGTTATCTCCAATTTCAATCTTCTTTTTATTATATAAGAGTTCTCCTTCCGAGTCATAACCATTTCCAGTTACATCTATAGTTTTATCATCCGCATAAATTGATTTTACTGTCATCTCTCCTCTTGTAATTGTGCCAGTTTTATCAGAACAAATTACAGTAGTTTCTCCAAGAGTCTCAATTATAGACATTCTATTTACAATAGCGTTCTTTTTAGCCATTCTATATGCCCCAGAGGACAAAGTTGTAACTAATGCAACTGGAAATCCTTCAGGGAAAGCTGAAACTGCTAATGCAATCGCAATAATCATTGCTTCAGTAAATAAATCATAATTGTATACTTCTGCTCTAAAAAAGAAAATAATCCCTGTTAAAATTGCAAAGAATATCGCAACAGTAGCCATCGTCTTGGTAATTTTATTTATTTTCTTTTGTAATGGCATCTCTTTTTCTTGTCTGGAAATTAAATTTGCAATTTTTCCAAATTTTGTTCTCATTCCAGTATAAGAAACCTTGGCTAAGCATCTACCATTTACAATGAATGTACCCATATAAATCATATTTTCTTCTTGAGGATCATCCAAATTCTTACACTCTTTCTTTGCGATTTCAACTGACTCACCAGTCAAAACAGATTCATCCACCCTAAGTTCTTTAGAATCAATTATAATACAATCTGCAGGAATCTTCTCTCCATTTCCTAGAACAAGTATATCTCCAGGAACTAACTCATTAGATGGAATTTTTTGTTGTATTCCATCCCTTATAACAACTGAGATTGGAGTAATTAATTTCCTGAGGGAATCCACGGCTTTTTCAGCTTTATATTCTTGGAAAAAACCGACAGAAACTACCATTAAAATAACTCCTAAAATCGCGTAAGCAGTGATATTCTTCCCAACAATAAAAGAAAGAGTCATAGCAACAAGCAATAAATAAATCACAAAATTATTCTTAATCTGCCTTGTTAAAATTTTAAACAAACTCGCCTTACCAATCTCACTTATCTCATTTCTTCCAAATTTAGCCAGTCTCTTTTCAGCTTCCTTACTCTCAAGACCCATTTCACCCTTCTCAACTCTTTTTACCATATCCTTAATTAACAAATCTTCTTTATTAATTTAATCAAAACCCTTATAAAACTTAAATCTTAAACAATAACATGGGTGAACAAAAAGAGTTTAAGGTAAAAGTCCTAGAGGCAGGATATGTCACTCACGACACAAGATATTTTATTATGGAGAAACCTAAGGATTATTCTTATCTTCCCGGTCAAGCAACCGAGCTTTCTATTAACACTCCTGAATTAAAAGATAAAAAAAGACCATTTACATTTACAACTCATCCTGAAAATCCTTTCTTAGAATTTACAATTAAAATGTATCCAGAACATGAAGACGGAGTAACTAAACATCTTAAAGACATAAAGGAAGGAGACGAATTCTTAATAGGAGAAAGCTGGGGAGCTATAAATTACAATGGGAAGGGAGTTTTCATTGCTGGAGGGGCTGGAATCACCCCATTCATAGCAATTCTAAGGCATCTAAGGAAAAATAACCAATTACCGGGACACAAACTCTTATTCTCAAATAAAACTTCAAAAGATATTATACTAGAGCATGAATTCAAAGCAATGCTTGAAGAAAATTGCATCTTCACACTTACTCGAGAAGAAAATCCAAATTATCTAAATGAAAGAATAACTGAAGATTTTCTCAAATCTCATATAAAAGATTTCTCTCAACATTTTTATGTTTGCGGTCCAGCTCGTTTCGTCGGAGAAATCACATCAATTTTGCAAAAGCTCGGAGCTAACTCAGATTCAATTGTTGTAGAGACTTAATCTCTTCTTAAAACCCCTTTCTGAGCAAGAGAATCAAGAGCACTCTCACGTTTAGCTATGGCCTGATCCATTCTAGATATATGCGGAGCCCAATCAAATTTAGATGCTGCTTCAATAATTCTTTCAGGAATGAAAAATATATTCTTTGGATTTGGTTGAAATCCATAAAGTTCCCCAAATCTAGTTGAATAATCCTTTATTTTTCTTGCATAATCAAATGCACTCGGGTTAATAGAAAAAATAAATCCTGGAACAATTTCAACATCTAAATATTCATTTGTGGAGCAAGGCAAACAAAACGGAATTTCCACACCTTGAACTTCCCTAATTTCATCTAAAGGTATTCTAACTAGATCGTAAGGGCGATTTTTATTCAATTCAACTAATCCTTCTGTAATTTGCTCAATATTATCTCCTATGAAGAACCATCCCGGAATCTGAGGAGAATCATGCCTATAAAATAAATTCGATTCAGTCATAAAGAAACCTTTTTAACTTCATATTTAAACTTTTCATAAGAGTTTAATGTATAAAACCCATAACTTCCAAAACATATATAAACTAAATTCACTTTCAAATATCATGCAAAGAGGAAATAGTCAAATGACTTGGAATAATTCTAAATTTACATTTGTAGCTATTGCCCTGATTGCAGTTTGTTTTAAGCCGATCGATGTCAGGGCCTAAACAAATAAACTAAATTTTTTCTACTGAACAAATGGCCCGAAATAAAACTAATACTACTGGTAGCATTGAATTTCCTAGAGTTCTTCCTCAATTAAAGGACTTGGATAAACTTAATTTAGATAATGCAATAAAACGGCTTCTTAGAGAAGAAGCAAAATTATTCATTTATAGAAACAAGGTAATAGAAGTTAAAGATGAAACAATATGCTGTCATAAATGTTTAAACGCGCACTTAGTCAAGACTTGGAACGATATGGGTCTAGATGGAGAAGGTGCAATAAAGCACTTAAAATTATGTGAAAAAGATATAGGTCACGAAGGATATTACCTAGATGAAGAAAAACTTATCTCTTTATCTTAATTTTTTCATTTGAGAACCGATAAATTGTTGATGTTCAGATCTATCCACAACTCTTCTTACTTTGTAGAAATCTTCTCTCTTAGATCTTTCTACTTTTACGCTTCCCATTACTCTGGATTGTAATTCTCTAGAAATTAAGAATTCGTTATTAGAATAATCTGAGATTTTCTTTGTTTTTATAACGGTATTTCCAATACTTGCGAATTTGAATTTTCCACCAGTTAAATCTACAACTAATTCTCCAATATGTGCTCCAATTCCATAATCTATTTTCAATTTAGCTCCAGAATTGAACATATTTATTGAATCTTCAATTTGTTTAGCAACTTTAACAGCAACAAAACTATTATCTTCTTGTCCGGTCATTTTCTTTGTAAACATAATCAATCTATGATTTCCGTCGATAAATATTCTTGCTCCAGAGCTCTTTGCACTCATCAAAGCTTCTTCAACTACTTTAAGCCCTTGTGCTCCCTCTAAAGAATTATTTAATTCTCTATGGTTTCTTAAATATAATGAAACTATTCCTACTTGCTCTTTATTGCCTTGGTCCATGACTTCAGTTTTTCCCTCAGGCTTGGTCTTTTCTCTCCCAAATAATCTCTTTGTTTCAATACTTGTTACAGGAATAGAATCTTTCCTTCTCTTTCTATAATAAATAGCCAAGGTTGCTGCTAATATAATTAAAACCAAGACAAACCATGTAATAAATGCATATTTTCCAACAAACACTTCTCCAACGCTATCTACTCCAATTATTCTAGGTGTTAAGAAAGTTCTTCCAAGAGGAATTTCTCCAACTCCATCATTAACAAATACATCATATTCTCCCTTTGGAGCTTCTAATCTAATCCTTAACATCCCATTCACTGGAACATTTACTTCTCTAATTTCAGAAATCTCTCCAATTTTTACTTCAACAGGTTTTTTATATGGCACATTACCTTCATTAATTACAAATAATGTTGAATTCTCGACGAAGAAGTTAACTTTTTCAAATTCTTCAACAAAGAATAATCTTTCATATTTCAAATCACTAAAGGTAGTTATTATTTTAGAATATCCGCTAGAATAATTTCTAACTATCTCTAATTTTCTACTCTCGCCCGATTTAACTAATTCTTCCTTTATTAAATTTCCATTTGAATCATAAATTTGAGCAGCAATATTTTCATTTATTTTCTCTCCAGTTTGATCTTTTAATGTAATTTGATAAGATATTGAGTTTTCAGGAATTATATTTTGAACATCAGTCGCAATATCTATCTTACTAGGAACTTGTTTTATTCTTATTAAAAGACTTGAACTTCCCTTATTTAATGTGTTTCCATTATCATCTTTTTCTGAAGCATCGATTTTTAATTTAAACTCTCCCGCTTTTGCATTTCCAGGAAGAGTTAAATTAGCGTCAAAGTTTCCATCTATTATTCTCGCATTTGTTTTAGCCTCAATGCCTTCAATCGAGATATCAACAAAACCATTAATTAAATCTCCATTTTTCTTAGCTACTTTTCCACCAACATAAACTACATCAGATGGATTAAAGATGGACTTAGAAATATCTACGTTTAAATCTAAATCTCTAGAAATTTCAAATTTCTGACTACTTGAAGTTTCAGAATCAAATTCTGCCTGAATAAAACATTCTCCTTGAAGATTTTCAACAAAAACTCCTAACAAATTAATAGAAATTCCAACTTGCTTATCAATACCTTGTTTTACGCTATAAGGGCTCTTCAATAATTCTATGCTACTATTTCCACAAACTAAATCTGCAATTAAAAAATCATTAATATTTTTCCCGTAACTTAATGTGATATCGACATCAAAATTATCTCCTATATTATAATAACTAGAAGGTTGAGAAAAGAAAATTTCAGCACTTACAGATGTTATTAAAAGAGCAGAAACTAGCACTCCCAATAGTAATCCTCTTTTTATCATGGGTTTTTAAAAGAACTTTTATATTTAAAGCTTATTGCTCTTCTTTCACGAATCTTTATAAATAAATAAAACTAATTCTTTTCATGTCAAATAAAGAATCAGTGGTAAATCCATGGGAAGTTTCTGGAGATATTGATTATAATAAATTAGTAAAAGAATTTGGAGTAAGCATAATTCCAGATAATTTAAAAAAAGAATTCAAAAATCTTCATCCATTATTAAGAAGAAGCATCTATTTTGCCCATAGAGATTTTGACAAATGGATAGAGAACCATAAAAAAGGTAAAAAAGTCTCAATTATTACAGGAAGAGGCCCATCTGAAAAAATGCACCTTGGCCACTTAGTTCCATTTTTAGTTGCAAAATCTCTCCAAGATCAATTTGATTGCGAAGTATTCATTCCAATTTCAGATGACGAAAAATTCTTCGTTAAAGAAGACTTGAATTTCAAAAATGCTTTAGAGTATTCTAAAGATAATATCTTAGATTTAATCGCACTTGGATTTAAACCAGGAAAAACATTCATATTTCAAGACTTTGTCTACACAAATATCTACAAATACGCCGCCCAAGTTGCAAAAAGAATTAATTATTCTACTGCAAAAGCAGCTTTCGGATTAAAACCAGAAAATAATATCGGATGGAGCTTTTATCCAGCAGTTCAAGCAGCGCATATTTTATTCCCTCAATTTCAAAGGGGCAAACACCTTTCTTTAGTTCCAGTGGGGATAGATCAAGATCCATTTATCAGATTAACAAGGGATATAGCAAATCATAAAGATTTCAATTTTGAGAAACCTGCAGCAATCCACGCCCAATTTATTCCTTCCTTACACGGAGGGGCAAAGATGAGTTCTTCTGGAGAAGGAGTAATCTTCTTATCAGATACTCCAAAGGAAGTTGAGAAGAAAATAAAGAGGTATGCCTTTTCAGGAGGAAGAGATACATTAGAAGAACATAGAAAATTAGGTGGAAATCCAGATGTAGATGTCTCATTCCAATACCTTAGAATTTTCTTTGAACCAGACGACATAGAATTAAAGAAAATAGAAAATGATTATCGAACTGGAAAATTACTTTCAGGTGAATTGAAACAAATTACAATTGATAAAATAAATGCATTTCTCAAAGAACATCAAGAGAACAAAAAGAAAGCCGAGAATCTCGTTGATAAATTTATATTAAAATAAATTGAGACTTTTTATTAAAATTCTTAATTACAATAATAATCTAAATAAGAAAAACTAATTATCTCTCTTCTTCTTCTTCAGATTCTTCGTCAGAATCATCAGACTCTTCATCAGATAAATCTTCTTCAGAATCATCATAGTCAATTTCTAATTCACTTAGAACTTGTAAAATCTTATCTAACTTAGCATTAATTTGGTCAAATTGCTCAGAAGATACTCCTCCAGCAGATGATCCGTGTTTCTTAGCATCAAAGCAGTTATCACATAATACTGGTTTACTTCCAGTTGGTCTAAATGGAACTTGACATCTCTTTCCACATTTATCACATGTAGCATCAAACATTTCAGTAGTACCATCTCTTCCAAATGATCTTCCTCTTCCTCTATCTCCACCGAAGCTTCTTCCTCCGCCAGATCTACCTCTATCTCCACCGAATGATCTTCCACCACCGGATCTTCCTCGACTATCTCTTCCAAAGTTTCCCATAGAGATTTACTAAATCGTGGGTATTTAAAGGTATGTTATTTTGAAGTATCCTCCTTACACCTTAAATTAAAACTCCTTCAAGGCTTTCCAGAATAATGGCTAAAGTAATAATTATAGGAGGAGGGCTTTCAGGGCTATCGTGTGCAGCAAAACTCATTGAAGAAGGCTTCGAAGTAGAAATATACGAAAAAGAATCCGAATTAGGGGGAAGGGCTTCAAATTGGATTGAGAAGGGAAAACCCATTGAAAGTGGAGTTCACACATATTTCGGAATTTATTCTCATCTCTCTAAACTATTAAGAAAAGCAAATATCGATCTAAATAGTTTTTTGAAATGGCAATACTCAATTACATTCATAGGAAAAGATAAGAAAAAATATGTTTATGCACTAAATCCAATCCTCGCCCCAATAACTTTCTTAAAAGGAGTGTTTGGAAATAATTCATTCCTATCTTTTTATGATAAATTCACTTTACTAAAATCAGTAATTTATGGCTTAACCTTTTTCAATTATTACAAGAAGCATACCTTAAGGGAATGGAAGAAAGATTCAAATTTATCAGAAAACGCATACGAAAACTTTATTAGGCCTCTTGTGAGAGGTTTAACCTTTGCAGAACCTGAGGAATTAAGTGCAAGGGTCTTCTTTAATTTACTTTTACACATGATAAAAAACCCCCTGAATGTCAAAGCAGGTAGTTTCAAAGGAGGAATGACAGATGTAATGATAAATCCGTTAGCAAAATGGTTAAAAAATAAAGGAGTTAAGATACACACAGATTCAGAAATATCTTCTTTAATCTACTCTAATCAAGATAACTCAATTAATGGAATAAAATTAAAAAATGGAAAAATAAAAAGTGCAGATATTTATGTTTCTGCAATACAATTAGAATTTATCCAGAAACTACTTCCAAATAAACTCTTCACAGAACTAAAATCTATTGAAACTGTTCCTGCCACCTCAGTTCAAATCTTATTTGATAAAAAATTAATCTTTAATGATGATTTTCATTTCTTAGCAAGAAGTCCGTTCATAATATTTCAAGATGAATCTAATACTTTCTACCCCTCAATATCAAGTTATTTATCTGGACAAATTACAGATAGGAAAACAGACAAATTCTCAGATAAGGCACTCTTATATCTAGCCCTTAAACAGATTAATTTGTATCTCCCACAATCTAAGGATTCACAAGTAATTAAATCACATATTGTTAGGCACAATGCCATATTGCTTACCCCTAAAAATTACAAGCTAAGGCCGGAGGCAAAAACAAAAATCTCCAATTTATTTCTAGCAGGAGATTACGTTAAACAAGAATGGTATACAACAATGGAAGGCGCAGTTAGGGGTGGAGAATTAGCCGCGAAAGAAATTATCTCTAAATTTTCCCCCATCTAGACCCATGTCCTCTAGAATCTATATGTGTAAAATTATGATATTTACCAAGTCCTCCTCTGTTACCCCAATGAGGATTTAAACGGTCATAAACTTCAATCGGATTAACTCCTCTAACAACAAAATCTACTGCAATCCCTTCTAAATGCTTACTATTCTCTTCACCACCAACTTTCTTATTTGAAACAGGATCTCTATACCAAGAGTTAACTGTGATGGGTTTATTTCCAAAATAGTCTCTCACTTCTTCCATAAAATTGGCAGCTTCTAAAATTCCTTTCACAATCTTTTCATTATTGGGAATTCTTGTTCCGTTCTTTGTCGCTTCTGCCCAATTAAAATGTCCTCCATTTAGAATTTTATCTCTTAATGAGACTTCTCCAACGTAAGGCAAAACTAATTTTCCAGTATTCGCTTCAGCAATATTTTGGGAAAAACCATACGTGCTCATTCCTGCGACAATAAGCCCTTTAAGAAAATCTCTTCTACTTCCTTCCATACTCCCTTTCCTCTTTTTTATCTAACTCTCCAAATAATTTTCTCTCAAATTCACCATCACTCTCTCCGTATTTGATTGAAGTCGGATTTCTGTTATATTCTTCTTCTGTTTGAACTCTTGTTAAATTATAATCTTTAGAATCCTCAACGCATCTAACTACATTTCCAATTAAAACAGTACCTACTAATCCTCCAACAATCGCGGTTTCAATAGCTCTTCTTTTTATAAAATCTTTAAGTGACATTTCACCAACCTCCTTCTTTAAAGCGCTGGTAAAATCAATTCACATTTTCCCTTTTTAAATCTTTCTATTTGTAGTTACTAGATAATAATAACACTTTAGAAAAGCTTAAATACTCAAATTTCATTATTTTTTTATGAATTTAAATCCATTCACAGTAGTAGACAACGCCTTAGTCTACGGAGCATCCAAATTAACTCACGCGAATTGGGCAACCGGAGAAACTCGAGCTCAATTAGCAAATAAAATGCTAACAATAGGTTCAATAAGCCAATCTGTCGGCCTACCTCCCACTGCCCCTCTTTGGTTAGGTATAGCTCATCTTCATCAAAAACGAAATAATAAAGCTGACGAATTGGACTCACAAGCAAATGAAAATTCAGCAATTGATTTAAATCGTCAAGAATACCATATTTTCATGAGTTATATATTTGGTGCACTAGCAAATTATCATTTTCTTAATCAAGATGAAGGCCCTATTGTTGAATTCGCACATACTCTTTTAGGTGCAGGCCATTCATTAGTCTCAGCATCGCACTTCGTCATGAGAACACCATACTTACCTCCAAAGAAAAACTGCGTAAGAAGAGGAGTTGACAAATTATCTGAGATGGTTGAAAAATACAAACCACAACCAAAAACAGAAAGAGAGGCTTTACCTATTCCAGCTTTAGTCAACAATAAAAACTATTTATTAGAGAATTTAATCTAAGAAGCTCTTCGCAATAAAGTATCTCGAATAATTTCAACAGGTCGATTATTTATCTCTATTAATTGTCTAAGTGAAACCACTCTTCTCTCTGAAATTCTTTGCTCTCCTAAAATTAGAGTTCCGCTTGGAAGCTCGCCTAAAAATACTCCTACATGAGTATATCTCACAGGTTTTCCTTCCCTATCTAAATTTTTATTGAATCTACTTCCAGGATGATAAATACCAATAAGATCTCCCTTTCCAATTTCACCATTTCTAAATTGCTCTTGAAAATCATGAACTTGAATTGTCTCATAAACTAAATGTAAATCCCATGCTGAAGCTAAACAATCTTGTGAAGGAGCATATCTTTTACCAAAAACCTCATTTGCAACTATTCTAGCATATTTTACACAATGAAGTGGTGGAATAAAATCTAAATTATATATTGGAAATTCACAAACACTTCCATCATTTAATTTAATCAAATCCACTCCAGATTTTAGATCGTCTTCTTCTACTCGTAATTTAGTTATATATGAGCTATCAACCATTCCATGATTTTTGACATCAACATCTTTAAATATATCTTTTTTCTCCCACAATTATGAAGATATTGACATTACATTGCGATTATATCAAATATAAACCCTTGAAGAAAGCTTTCAAGGATGCAGAGGAACTTAAAAACAAAGAACAAGTAGAAGTTAGTGAGCCGCTTGTAGTTTTAGCAGCAGTTGAAAAAGGAGATTCAGACTCAGAGGTAAAAAAAGTTGTTGAATCAATCGATAAAACTGCTAAAGAAGTAAAAGCAGAAAATATTGTAGTTTATCCTTATGCTCATCTCTCATCTAATTTATCCAACCCAAACACCGCTTTAGGATACTTAACAGAAATAACAAAATCTCTCCAGAAATTAAAATATAATGTAGAGAGGGCACCATTCGGACATTACAAAGAATTCGAATTAAAAGTAAAGGGGCATCCATTATCTGAATTATCCAAAACTTTCATTTCAGAAATTCAATCTAGTAAGGCAGAATCTAAAGAAGAGGAAAAAGAAGAAGATATTTCTAAGCTTCTTAAAGAGATTTCACGTTCAAAACTAGATACAAGTAAACTAAAAGAAAACGACCACAGAATTCTCGGACAAAAATTAGATTTATTTTCATTTAACGAATCAGCTCCTGGAAGTGTATTCTGGCACCCTAATGGGCAAATATTATATGCAGAACTTGTAAGATTTTCAAAAGAAATTCAAAAAGATTTAGGATATCACGAAGTATCCACCCCTCAGATTTACGATAATAAATTATGGAAAGTTTCAGGACATTGGGGAAAATACAAAGAAAATATGTTTTTAACAAATTATGAAGGAAAAGATGCTGCAGTAAAACCGATGAATTGTCCAGGACATCATCTTTTATTTAGAACCAAAACGCGAAGTTATAAAGACCTTCCATTAAGATTTTCAGAATACTCTCCATTACACAGAATGGAATTATCGGGAGTATTAAATGGATTATTCAGAGTAATTAGATTACATCAAGACGACGCACATATATTTATCGCACCAGAGCAATTAGAGAGCGAAGCAACAAATGTACTAAATCTTTTCAAGCAGTTTTTAGATAAATTCGGATTTACTTATACTTTTACCTTAAGTGTAAGAAGTAAAGAAAAGAAAGACAAATATCTTGGAGACGATAAATTATGGAAAGAAGCAGAAGATTCGCTTGAAAAAGTTCTAAATAAAAATAAACTTAAATTCGAAAGAATGGAAGGGGAAGCAAAATTCTATGGTCCAAGTCTAGATGTTCAGATAAGAGACTCCCTTGGAAGAGAATGGCAATGCTCCACTCTTCAAGTAGACTTTAACCTTCCTAGAAGATTTGAATTACAATACACTGGAGAAGATAATAAACCACACATGCCAATAGTTTTACACAGGGCAGTTTTCGGTTCTTTAGAAAGATTCATTGGAATACTATTGGAGCATTTAAATGGAAATCTTCCAGTCTGGCTTTCACCAATTCAAGTAAGAGTAATTAATTTCACAGACAGAAATACAAAAACAGCTGAGAAAATAATAGAAAAGTTACAAAAAGAAATTCCTTCTTTAAGAATTGACTCAGACTTAAGAAATACCACCGTAAATGATAAAGTTAGAGACGCCGAATTAATGAAAATACCTAATATTGTAGTAATCGGAGATAAAGAGGAGGAAAAAGGAACTTTAGCAGTAAGAAGACGTGGCGAAAAGAAACCTGAATTCGGAGTAAAATTAGAAGATTTTGTTAAAGAATTAAAAGATAAAATTGAGAAGAGAAATTAAGTGCTTCTTGAATTTACTCTGTTCCTAGGAGTATAACTTCCATTTGAGCTTCTACCTCTTCTTGAACCAGATTCATCCCCGCCCCTTCCAGAGGCATTCGAAAATCTAGTCTCTCCTAACCCTATTTTTTTCATTCTTGGATCTGTGGGTTTTAATGCAATATGTCCTAACATACTCTCAAGGGCCCTCTGAAGAGTAATTTTCCTTAAACTAACTTCAGAAGATCTAGGAATAATGTACGGATCATCTCTCCCAACTATTGAAATGGCCATATATCTCTCTCCAAGCTCGTTTTCATCAAGTTTTTCTTGATATTTTTGGTTTATTTCATAAACTCTCATGTTGTTAAATCAAAACAACCATTTTTAAAACTATCTCCTAAAAACTTATAAACTCCTTCAATCACATTTACATCATAAAAGAGCAAAATGAAAGTCGATCCATATGTTGAAAAATTAAATTCTTCACAAGAATTTAAAGAATTTAAGGAAAAAAACCCTGATTCTTATTTAGCCGCAGGTTTCTTCATTATAGATTTAGAAAATGAGAACAACATTCATCAAATAGATTATTACATTCC
The DNA here is from genome assembly GCA_964559675.1 of Candidatus Woesearchaeota archaeon. GTDB lineage: Archaea > Nanobdellota > Nanobdellia > Pacearchaeales > GW2011-AR1 > CAZLHJ01. The sequence goes on from CAZLHJ010000001.1 coordinate 103,792, forward strand.
ATCTAGCAAGAAAATTGCAGCTTTCACATTAGATGAAGAAATTAAAGTTCAAGTTTTAGATACTTTAAATGAAAAAGTTCCAGAGAAACTTGATCTTAAAATTAATACTGATTTAGAAGCTCTAAAGGGAATTTTAGAAGATGAAATGAAAAATAGGAATATGTCTCAAAGTATTAAGAAATTAATTGCAGTGATCCAAACTATTGAAGGAAAAGACACTTGGACAATAAATTGTGTTCTTTCAGGAATGGAAATTCTAAGAGCAAGTATTGAAGATGAGTCCAAAACTGTCTTAAAAATGGAAAAATCCTCAATAATGGAGTTTGTCAAGAAAGTCCCAGTTCAACAACTAAAACCAAAACCTAGCCCAGAATCTAAGGAGCAAATAAAACAAGAGCTCTCAAAATTGAACGAATTAGCAGATGAAATCAAAAAAGAAAAATCTGAATTGGAAAGCGAGTTAAAAGATTTAGAAGAAAATAAAGATAAAAAGTAATTATTTCTTATTCCACAACATCTTCGTATACCCTTCACTTATAATTTCCTTCTTACTTACTCCCAACTTCTCAATAACGTCATAAACTTCCTTCCTAGCTCTTTCCACATTTTTTTCTAAACATAAATATTCAACTTCAATGAAATGACCGAGACCCTTTACTTTATTTAATTCGATATGAAAATTCTTCTTTATTTCATATAATTCAGTGACTTTCTCTTTAGTAAGCCATTTCTTAAAACCAAAATCTTCCAATAATAATAAATATCCTTCAATTTCTTTCGTTTTAAACTCAATTTCATTTTTTGCATAAACTCCTTTAATATAAGATAATTTTTTTTTAAAATTAACTTCATAAAATCCTCCTCTCTTTCTTACTCTCAAACTCTTTCTAGGATATTTTTCACAATTCTCAAGAGTGTAATAATCATCAATCTTTCTCTCTTTTTTTGTAAATTTAGCTAATTTTTTAATATCTAATCTAAATTTATCGACTTCATTCTCAGAAATTTTTATTTTTGCTTCTACCTCTATCATATCAAAATAAATTAAATTTAATAAAATAATAAAAAAATAAATTTTTGTTTTTAGTTACAAACAACTGTCTTTGGAGAAAAGTCACATGTGTTTGTCTCTCCATTTTCTTTCAAGACAACTCCTGCTACTCTAACTTCACTTGGTGTTCCAGCAACTCCAGTCAAATTCGCGCTAGCTGTAGCTCCCTCAAGAATTCCTCCAGGAATCGTACTAGTAGACCTGACAATCGTTTCATCACCATACTTAAATCCAAGTTTAACTTCAGTTAAATCAACATCTCCGCCCTTCCATCTATATTTGACAGTAGCATTTTTTGAAGTCGAATCATAGTCACAACTTGTTGGTTCAAGCTCAAGTTCAATACAACTTGTAGTTAAACTCTCTCCTGCTTTCTGAATAGCGGGTTTTACAAAACTCCAAACTATTAATACAGCAGCAATTGCAAGTAAGATAATTAAGACAGTAGTAACAACATCACTCAATCCTCTTTTATTTTTATACATTTTTACCCTCCTTTCACCATTAAATTGGATAATTAATAAAGCAAAAAGTTGTTTATATACGTTTCTATAACTAAATTATTTCAACAGGATGGATCTTAACAATTCTAGGGTCTAGAGGAGGTAATCTTTGTAAATCTCTAATATTCCCATCATAAGTAATCCTACACTCTCCGTTTTGAGTGGTCCTAACCTCAACACCTTCAAGACTTGCAAGCACACCTCGTGCATCATCCATCATTCCAGTTCCCTTGTATTTTCTATCAATTGTTAATGTGTATTCCATAAGCGAATCTTTAAAATTAAGCTTTTAAATACATTTCTATCTTCTTGGACCAGAGGTTTGCAACTCAAGATAAATAACTGGTTCGATAAAAACTCTTTCCTCACTAAGTCCAGAGCTTCCATAAATATTTTCTATTCCGCCTCTTCCAGTATATGTGAATTGTCCTAGCCCTCTAGTTCCAACAGTGGGGCTTATGTCTCTTACTCCCTCAACCCTACTTAATTTTTGAACAACTTCTTCTAAAACCGCAGGATCTTCTCTAAATTCTCTTCTTACTGCTATTACAAAATCTGTCATAAAAAAATAGCTAATTCTTAGTTTATAAATCTAATTATTTATGCCCAAACCAGAACTCATATACAAACTTATCATCGATTTTCTTCTTGCCTTGGAACTTTGCAAAACCATATCTCTCAAATTGAACTATTTCCTCTTTTTCTAATTTCTTTATTCCCGCATCCGCAATTCCATTATCCCATTCACCATTAGGCATTAATATTCTAGTAACTACAAAATCAGAAACCCAATTTACTTTCGGAATATCTTTATTATCAATACTTGTAACTTTAGATTTCTTATCTAAATCTATATTAAACAAGTGCAATAATCTAATCTCTTTACCTTTAAACTTCTCAAAATCTCCACTACTTAGATAAATATCTTCTAATTTTATTTCTCTCTTCTCTTCCTTATCTGGATGAATTGGAATCTCTATACTTTTCCAATCCGGATTATTAGTTATCTCTAATTTAACAGGATCTTTAACAAAACTATATCTATTTGATTCTTTGTCTAGTAACTTTCTATTTATTGAATATAATGAATCAATTGGAACAGAAATGTCTTGCTTATTTATCCCAATTTCAAGTATAAACTCTCTAAATGCCTCTGGTAAAATGCCTCTCTTCTCTACACTCTGAATGCTCCATGTTCTTGGATCATCCCAACCGAAGAACTTTCCAGATTTTACTTCCTCTCTATTCTTTGACTTAGAAAACTTCCCTTCTGCACCTTCAAGTTTAACAACTCCTCTATGGATTACAACTTTATCTTTCCATTTGAAAATATCCCATATAAATCTCTCGACATCTGTTTCAATCATTAATTCATTTCCTCTTATAATGTGTGTAATTCCAAGTAAATGATCGTCGATAGACCATGTCATTTCAAGTGTTGGCCAAACCCTATACTTATTTCCAACTCTAGGATGGGCTCTATCACTTATCTTAAACAAAACCCTATCTCTAAATGCAGGATTTGGATGTTGCATACTAGTCTTCAATCTTAAAACAGCATTTCCTTCTTTTTCTTTAAACATCTCTTTCCATCTTTCCAACTGAATCTTAGGAGGGAATTGTCTACATCCGCACTCTTTCATACTATCTTTTAATTTTTTAAAATCTGCTTGAGAGCAAAAACAAACGTAAGCCTTATCTTTCTCAATTAATTTTTCAGCATATTCATAATATATCTTCAATCTATCAGACTTATACACAATTTCTTTTTCATAATTTATTTTCAAATATCTAAGTGCATCTTTAATTAAATCATAAGAATCCTTTTCAACTTGTTTTATCTCACTTCCAATTGTATCGTCTATAACAAGAAGTAATTTACCATTATATTTTTCAGCATACATAGCATTAGTTAAGAAAGTAATTGCATTTCCTATATGTAATGCTCCAGAAGGGAATGGTGCAATTCTCAATACAGGTTTACCTTTAACATCAGGAAGCTCAGGCAATCCTCTTTCTTCTTCAACTTTCTCTTTAACAAACTCACTATATTTCTCAAATTCTTTTTCTCTTTCCTTTTCAGACATAGAATTAACTTTTTTTACAATCTCTTGAATTAAAGGCATAACTTCTTTTATCTTATCTTTTCCAAGTCCAAACTGAAATAATTTCGGAAGAATTTTCCCAACATCCGCTTTCCCAAATTCAATTGCATTTTTCAAAGAATATGCCCATATGTAATTATCAAACTTTTTAACCATAAAATAAATAATTAAAATCCTTATTTAAAAGTTCTCAAAATAGTTTTAATCGGACTTTCCAATCAAATTTTCTATCTTCTCAAGCCTTTCCAAGAATCTATCTATCTTATATTCTAAATCTTCTATCTTAACTTTCAAATGATCTACGCTCGCTAACGAACTCGTAGAGCCATAACTCGAAGAAGAACTAATTGAACTAGAATCAGAAGAAGCTCCAAAATTAGAGAAATCCATAAAAGAACCTGAGTCACCAGGTGAGCTAAATGAACTTGTTGAACTAGAATTTACACCCGAGTTACTTGAGTTTCCAGAAGAAGAAAAATCGTTCCCAAAAAATCCGGCAAATGTACTACTCTCATTCCCAGAAGTTCCAGAACTAGATGAATTCTGAGGTTGAGTTGGCTGACTAAAACTTTGATTTGTAGAGAATGAACTTAAATCAACAACATCTGCACTTGAAGCAACGTTAGCTCTTTTTGTAATGTTCTCAAGTCTCTTCGCTTTTTCAAGTAATCTCTTGCTTTGCTCACTAGTTAAATCAAGAGTTTCAATAGAAGAATCCTCAAACCACCCCATCTTCAAGTATAGAAATACTTTTATTTAAATCTTTATAGGAATTTCCATGAGTTTACCATTATATTTGCCTTCAGAAGAACAAACGAATCCTAGAGAGGTCTACATTTTAGTTTCTAAAAAACCATTAGAAAATAGCCAAAATGAATTCAGAGATAAAATTGGAGAATTAATTGCAGAACTTGAACCCCAAGGAAAAAGACTTTCTGCGGTATGTATATGCGGTAGACCTAATCTTCCAGACATCAGAGAACTATGCTCGAAAAGGGGAATTCCATGTTTCCAAAATTTTCCTATAAGAAAAGTGGCCTCAGAGATATTAGACGGAAGATATGTAAGACACTCAACTTTCGCTATTCTAATTTATAAAAGAAATTATTTCCCAAGCGATGTGCGAGGAGATTTAAAATTCACATATGGCATTGAAACTACTCAAAGAGATTTTTAATTATCAAAACCTAAGAACATTGCACACACTATTAATCCAACCCCTACAACAGAACTGAACGCTAAACCTTCACTACTTCCAATCACCGCCCCTGTAACTCTCATTCCATTAGATATCAATAAACCTACTCCAAACAATCCTAAAACTGATGCTACAATTCTCTTCCCTTTCCAATTTATTTTTCTTATACTCTGATCTAAATTCCCTTCTATAGTTTCACTAACAAAAGCTCTAATTTTTCCAACATCTTCTTCATCAATTAACTGATCTCCCTTTAACAAATAAAGACTAGAATCTAAAAATCCGAGATGGTAAATATTTAATAATTTCTGATTTATTTTAGAGCTTCCTAAATAACCTTTCTTTTTTATTGATTTATACACCTCCTTGAATTCAAGTGAAACTAAATCAATTTTATCTAAATCAGATTTACTTCTTCCAAATATCTTAGTGAAAAACCCAGGTTCTTTTTCTTCTAGCTTTTTTCTCAGAATCATTTGCTGTGCATTTTCATCAAATAATTTTCCTTCAGAAACATAATCAGCAATAAAATCAAATGTAAATTGTTTTTTATTCTCCTCTTTATCTTTTTCTAGATTATTTTCAACATAATCTTTAGCTAAGCCCACACATTTATTTAATTCCTGCATGTCGATATGTCTAAATAAAAAATCCGAACTAGAAGATAAAGCTTCATGCCGATTACTCAATCTCAAAATTCCTTCTCTAACAGCACCTTGAACAAATCCCTCATCAATCTTTAATTCAACATTCTTCCTCTTCTTCATCATACTCTCTTTTATTTATCCAGATTAATAAATCTAACTCCTTCTTTTACTAAAAGTAACTTATAAGTAACAACAGCCAAAAGCTTTAAAAATGCCCCAAAGTAGGATAAAGTATGGCAAAAGCAAAAATCTCAATAACTATTGATGAAAAATTGATAAAAACGATAGACAAAGTTTTAAAAAATAAACAATTTAGAAACCGATCACATGTATTAGAATATTCATTATCAAAATTTATGGAAGATAAAAAATGAATGGGCTAGAAAAGAAGTTTTACAAAATTAGAACCGTTACACAAAAGAGAAAACTCAATTTAACTCAAGTATTTAGTCCAGAAGGTCTCGTTCAAAGAATCCTTGACCTATGCCCCTCAGAGTCTTTAGAATTAAGATTTCCACTTCTCCCAGGAAACTTCTATGCAAGAGATAAAACAAGGGCAGAAGCCTCAAAAAAAGCATGGAATCACTTATCGCTATTAAAACTAGACCAGCCTAAAACTCAAAATGAAGCTCATCATTCAGAAGAAACTCCTCAAAAAATCCTAAAGCGTTCTCTTACGGATATGAAAGGAGATTTCGATGGATATTCTTTTGTTCCCCTTATGGGAGGAGATAAAAGAAGAAGAGTGGTCCCCTTTATTTGGACTTTAGAAGCAGCAAGAGATTTTGCATTTTACTCAGAATTAGGAGAATTTAGAGTTAAACCTTATGTGGATGCAAGAGCAGTTCCATTCCAAGGAGGAGATGTTTTAGTTACATTCCCTCAACTTAATGGTAAGGACTCAAGATACGTTATAAACCTAAGATCTCTCCCAACAAGTGATTCTACATTCAAGGGTTTAGATTTAAAGAACGCAATTATCTGGGGAATTAATTCAGAACATGTAGAAAGACCGAATGCCCATAAAGCAGTAAGTGCAACAAGATACAATTCTGGAGAGATAGCAACTCACAGAGATAGAGAAATTATTTATCCGGAAGAAATAGTAGCATATCTCGCAACGTGCAATCATTTTCAAGCAGAGAACAATCCAATCCTAACCAGGATGAATCCATTTTTCCTTCCTTCAAGAGAGTTAGCAGAATTCTATAAAAAACTAGAAAATAATGTAATTATTTTCGATAAAACTCTATCTAAAAAGAATAATAAATTTCAAAACGGACACCTTCATGCAATAGAGAAATCCAGACTATTGGGAAGAGCAATTTCCCTTCTTGGTCCAGATAGGGCAATTTATTCAAATAAAAGAGATGGAAAATTAAGAGATTATGATTGGTCCACTCTAGAGGTCGCGTAAATGACAACTCTAGCAGAATTAACAAGAAAAGTAAGGGAAAAAATCACACAACCTAATTTAATTAGAACTATTCTTACAGACCAAGATTTAGAAATATGGTTTGATGAAGGAAAAGGAGACATTCAAAATATGGAGTCGCTTAAAATTGAACCAAATTCAGATTCAAAATTCGTAGCAGATTATTTCGGTATATGCCCGTATGGGCCCTTCCAGACTTTTCTTTCTCCCAGGAATTCTCAATTAATCCAAGGATCTAAAATTTTAAACCAAATTAGAGAAAGAATTCAAGGAATAAAAGATTCAAAAAAATTTGAACAATATTCTCCCAGAACAAATAATTTTTACACTCAAATCGCTTCAGAAAGAACAGATCCTCAAAATTATGAAGAAGCAGAAAGAGCAGCTTTAACCATAATTGATATATTCAATATAAGGGGAACTAACCCTTAAACGCACTATATCCTTCTCTACTATAATCCTCTCTAGTAATTGTTCCCTTTCTTGCTTTTTTATTCCACCTATCATTATAATCTTCTTGACTTACATGATACAATAAATCGTCTATAAACAAAGTATTTGTACTTCCGTCAAAATGCCACGCTACTCTTCTATCTGTATGTCTTTGATGCGGAGAGATATTAAAATCTCCAATTTTCTCTTTGTCCGGAGTTGCAATAGGATTCGCAGCAATTGTCCTAATCCTATTAACGTATGCAGGCATATTATTCCGTACTCTTGGATCATCTCTAGCTCTTTCCAATGCCTTATTAGAAATTAAAATTGTTAATGGACTTGCAGTATGTCGGGCCATTAAGATTAAAACTCCGCCCGCAACTAAAAACCAAATAGCATAAATTGTTCCAGCCTTAAAATCTGCTCCCTCAAATACAACATATCCTGTAATCCCTTGAAGTGAATTAAGCACAAGAACAAAACCAATAAGTAAGAAAGATACTCCTAAAATTCTAAACACTCTCTTTTTCATTTTTATTTATCTTCTTTTATCTTTAAATAAATTTTCTTTTATCTCCAAAGACATCTCTTTAACTACTTCCTTAAAACCATATTTTTCGTAAAACTTTATTGCAGGAATATTTTCGGAATTTACGGATAAGGCAATTCTCTCAACTTTTTTCTCTTTAAACCATTTTATTAATGCATCAGTTAATTCTCTTCCAACACCTTCTTTCCTATATTTTTTATCAACAAAAAAATCTCTAATACTCGCTTCTTTAGAGTATCTCATATATTTAGTCCCTCTTCTGACAACTCCTTCAATATATCCAATTAATTCACCTTCAGAATCTGCAACATAAACTCTTTTATTTACATTTCTCAAAACTTCAAGAAAATATTTTTTATAATTTTCTTTAACTTCAGAATTAGTTCTTAACTTAAGGGATCTAATGATTTTAGCATGATAATCCATATTTTTCCCAGCAAGTTCCGACAATTTCTTTATATCTCCAGAGGTCGCTTTTCGTATTTTCATTCCTTCAAATATCCGCCTTTCTGTAAATTCCACAATTTCCTATATTGACCTTGCTGATTAATAAGATCATTATGTTTACCAATCTGAACTATCTTTCCTTTTTCCAGAACAACAATTTTATCTGCTTTCATAATTGTACTTAATCTATGTGCAATAATTATGCTTGTTCTCCCTTGCATTAATTTTTCTAAATCTTTTTGTATCTCATATTCTGTTTCTGAATCAAGAGCAGAGGTAGCTTCATCTAAAACTAAAATTTTCTTATTAGCTAAAATTGCCCTTGCAATTGAAACTCTCTGTCTTTCTCCTCCAGACAATTTTACTCCTCTTTCTCCCACAATTGTATTTTCTTTCTGAGGCAAATCCTTTATCAATCTGTCAAGTTGAGCGAATTTAATAGCTTTAAAGACTTCTTCTTTACTCGCAGAAGGATTAGAAAATTTGATATTATTAAAAATACTATCATCAAATAAAATTGCTTCTTGAGGAACAATGCTTAATTCTCCTCTTAAAGATTCTTGTTTAACATTTCTTATGTCTACTCCATCAATTTTTATACTCCCTCTCTTTACATCATATAATCTGTACAATAGTTTAACTAAAGTTGTTTTTCCACACCCAGAATGTCCAACTAAAGCAATTTTCTCTCCAGAATTAACATCTAATGTAATTCCATGCAACGCCCTATTTTTCTTCCCATCATATGTAAACTCAACATTATCAAACTTAATTTCTCCTCTCTTAATATTCAATTTAGGTGCATTTGGCTTATCTTCAATTTCATTATTTACTTCAGCATATTTGAATAGGTCGTCTACATCTCCAAGAGAAGTATAAAACCTTCTTATCCCGTGTACAAATCCAAATAATGGATTCACAAGATTAAGATAAACTGTATAAATGAAAGTTAGAGTTCCAATTGTAATCTCTCCATTTAACAATTTTATTAACGGGAAATAAATAAGGAAAAATGTTCCAATTCCTAGAATTAAACTCTCTCCTGCTCCAAACCACATTCCATAATTCCAAAATTTAACTAATTTAATTTTAGTTTCTTCAGCTAATTTTCCAAATTTTCTCTTAATCCAATTCTCTTTTCCAAAATACTTAACAGAATCAATATTAGTAAACGTATCTGCAATATTTGCTTTCTCTATATCTTCTGCAGCGTTAGCCTCGTACTGGGCTTTCTGCTGTTTCTTTGAGATATATATTCCAAATGCAAGGAAAGTTACAGAGGTTAAAAGTAAAACTAAAGCAGAGATCTTATCGAAATAATAAATTGATCCTCCAACAATAAGAATTTGTAAAATCAATGGGGCGAAATTAAATATAAAAAAGTCAGTTAAGCCTTCAACTGCTCTTCCTCCTCTATTCATTCTAGCAATTAAACTTCCAGTCTTATGCGTTACGTGGAATCCATGGTGTAAATTGACTATATGGTTGAAGAATTTTGTTTTTATATCAAACATCATTTGAGATTCGACTCTATTCAATAAACTAATTTGAACAATACTTATAACGAATTTAGAAATAATTACTAAAATAAACGCAATTCCTACTCCAATTAATGCTTGAACAAAGAAATTTCTCGCAAGCTCTCCAGCAACATATTCAGTTCCATTATCAATTACAATTTTAAATAAAAATTTATCGACAACAGACAAACCTTCTCTCAATGTAGTAAATATGATAATGAAAACAAAAAGCCACCTATATACTCCAGCTACCCTGAAGTAAGTTTTTATGTTTTTCATAAAATCTATTTTCTCATCTGGTTTTTTTCTGCCTTGAACTCCCATGCTTAAATATATAAATCTCCTTTATCTTGTATTTCTATGCGAGATGACAATCTATATGATGCGTTTAAACCCGCAAACCTTATTTCTAAATCTTTTAACCTCTCTGAAGATTCAGATGATTCTGATGATCCAGATTCAAACGATGATGACGATTTCCTCATAGATTAACCTCTCTTTTATAAGCCAATAAGCAAATCTCAATATAAAAAACTATTTATATCCTTAAATCTCAAAATTATTATGAACCTTCAAGATTTAAATTCACGGAGTTATGGGTGTTGCTCCATCTGAACGAATTAAATTAATTTTAGATAATTTTGAAAAACCTATAATTACCTCAAGCTTCGGATCATTTTCAGCAGTTACTCTAGATCTAGTTTATTCTTTATCAAAAGTCCCAGTTATATTTATAGACAGAGGAGATTTAACTCAAGAAACTCACGAGCATAAAGCAAAATTAATTAAAAAATTAAGTTTAAATTTACTCACGTACTCTCCTAGAGCTGAAGAATCAAAAGTTCAAGTTTTAGAGAGGGCAATTTCAGAACTCTCTCCAGATGTTTGGATCTCTGGAGTCATGGCCCATGAAACTAGGGAAAGAGCAAATTTTAATTTCTTTATGAAAAGAGAGGATGGAGTTATAAAAGCACATCCCATTTTAGATTGGTCTCAAAGAGAAGCTTATCAATATTTAAAATCTAAATCTCTCCCATTTAATCAAAATTATAACGATCCAGATAAACCTAAAAACGGAGAATGCGGAATTCATTTATCTCAACTAACTTCTGAACAATTAAGAAGTTTAAATTCAAGTAAATTATAATCGCTTAATTTAAATAACTAAAACCCTTAAGAATTAATATCAAAAGAGGAAAATGGCGAAAGATATTCATAAATTAATTGGGGCAGTATGTCCAACATATGCAAAATCTAGTTGTAAGGATAAAGTTAAGGAAATTGTATCAAAGGGACTTCCAGAAGGAGGATATCTTAATGCAGTAAGTCATGTTGAGCTAGTTGAGCCTCAATTCATGGACTTTGAGAAAGAAAAATTAAAAAATGCAATCGAAGCTGGAGGTCTAAAAAACCCTATCGAAAAACATGTTGTCGAATACGATTTATCTGGAAATCCAACAGAATTACTAGAACAATTATATTTCTGGCTATTAGATAAAATTAGGGGAGATTACGGAAAGGTAGATAAATTAATGGATAACTTTATAGCATCCCCTGGATCAGGATTATTCACAGATTTCTTATCTAAAACAACTAGGGTTCAAGAAGAAGCTTCAAGAATAATGGGAAATGTAAATACTGTAATAAGGTCTATTCTAAACTTATTATATGACTTAAAAGAATTAAAAATGGTCTTACAAGAATATGATAATTATAAAACTAAAAAAGGGGCAGAAAAAGAAGCTTCTTTATTAACTCTTAAACAAAGATGGCTTGACCAAGTTGATATAAAGAAAGGAGGAACTGCTCTTAAACAGTTAGTAATGACTGGTGCAAATCAACCTAACTTCGTTCTAGTTATTGATGCATTTATGCATTCAAAAACTCTAGAAGAAGCAAAAGAATTAGATGTAAATGAAAGAGTAAAAAGATTAGTCTTACAAAGACTTTCTGAATTTTTCATATGGATAGATCAATCGCACGCTGAATTAAAGAAAAGATTCGATTTAGAAAAATTATATCTCCAATCTCAAGTTAATTCTGTAAAGCTATATGCAAGATGGGCTAAACCATACTTAATTGCTGCTAAGAAATTAGAACAGAATGCAACAGACGCAGAAGACTTAGTTACTGGATTTAATACAGCGCTATTCGAATTTGTTTTATTTGGTCAAGGAGATTACAAAATTGATGGAGATATAGAAAATGGAGTTCTCCCATCATTATTTAAGAATGTTCCACTAAGAAAGTTCCACCATTGCGTTATAGTCGAATTAAAATTACGTTCAACTCCTGAAACTGTCGGACAACATCATAGATTTAGAGGAAAATTAAATGCAGTCTTCACAGGTTACGCCCTAAATGAAGATGAAGTGAAAGTATTCAAGGAGCAAGTTGCTAAGGACGATTTCGGAGATATCTTTGGGGCAATAGAAGGCGCAACAGATAATAGCATAGCACAATTACAAGCAGATCTAGATGAAGTTTTAGAAACTAAAAAAGAGAATAAAGATGAGGAAGAAGATAAAGATGTTAATCCTTTCTCTGCATTATTAGATATTTTCAGCATATTCAAATCAAAGAAAAAGGATGAAAAAAAAGATAAGGGTGATCTTAGCAAGGGAATTCCCAAAGATAACGACTATGAAAAAGTAGTTAGGTCCTTAGCAATTATAAAAGCTAGAGAAGAATGCAACAAATTATTTACTGAATTTAAGAAGAGAAATAGCATGCCTGCATTCTAACTATTTATAAATCTCTTCGTCTTATATATCTTATGCTCAAAAAGAAAAAATCTGAAAAATCAAACTCAAAAAAAGTAGCTAAAACTCCAAAAATAAAAATTAATAAATCTAAAAAAGAAATAAGTATCAAGGAAATCTCTATTCCAAAAGAAATAGATGAAAAAGAGCTAGATAGACAAATATTAGAAAAAGAAAAAGAAATATCGAGATTGGAATCTATCTCTCCAGTTCCAGAAATTCAAGAACATTCTCTTCCTCCTCCGGTAAGAGAATTCCCAAGAGCAAATCAAATTCAACAGCCTCCAAGAGTCGCAACTACACCCACTCCAGATACAGAAATAGTTTACAACGTAGAAAGAAATTATACTACTCTCAGACCAGCAAACAATCCAAATAATCAAAATGAGGTGGTCTACCAATCAAGAAATTATATCTCTCCACTAGACACTCAAAGAAGAGTAGCTCAATCGACTTTCACTCCCATTCAAGTTCCCCTTTTAGAAAGGCCTAGGAGAGATATTTTCCAAAATCCCACAATTGACGATATAAATAAATTAAATATTCCTCAAATGAACCTCCCCACAGGAAATGATCAAGAAAGAGCCTATAAAGCTTCGGATTTCATGAATGATAATAGAAGAAGGAGAAGATGGTAATTATCGAGAGATTTAAATAACTTAAATCATTATATTCATTAATTTAAAGAGGTAAAAATGGCAGATTATAAACATACTTTGTATCAAGGTGGAAATTATATGCAATCTGGGATGTCTGAATACGGCCCAACTATCGCCCCGTATGTTCCTCCAACTGCAATGGCATTAACTACAAATGCTCAAATGGCTAATCAACTTAAAGCAACTTCCGATTCTATAAATACTGGAGCAAAAACAGTTGAAGTACAATTAACATTCGCTAATATTGAAAAAGCCATTCCAAATCAACACCTTGATGAAATAAATAGATTAAGAAAACTTACAGGAGTTGATTTAACTGTTCACGGACCAATGCTTGAACCAACTGGAGTTACAGACAGGGGAGAGTGGGATCCAATGATGCGTCAACAAACAGAAGACCAAATGTGGAACGCATTAAAAAGAGCAGCAAAAGTTGATGAAAGGGGAAACGTAGTAGTTACCTTCCATTCGTCTTTCACACTTCCAGAACCAGAAACAAAACAAAAAATCAACGGAAAGGAAGTCACAACCGGAATAGGAGTAGTACAATTCAACCCAGATAGAAATACTGCTTCGGTAGGGAACATACCAGTCCCAGGATATGATAATCTCTTGAATAAGAAACAAGCACCAGAAGATTTCTTAAAAGAAATTAATCAAAGATCTTGGAATGAAAATATTACAAACATAAACCAAGTTCTTCTAAAAGCCCGAGAATTAATTGATCATGCAACTTCATCAAAAGGAGAATCAGAGAGCGGAACAAGAAAAGATGCCCTTTCAGAGATAGAGAAATATAAGAAATTTACTCCTGAAGAAAAAGAGGCTTTTTCAAATTTAAAATCAGAAGGTCTCGGATTACCTTACGGTCAAATCATTGACGATAAGTTAGAATATCTTAGCAGAGGAGGAGATTACCTTAATGATGCAGTCTCTGCTTTCAAACAAGCTTTCAATACTGCATGGGCAACTGCAAATAATTCTGAGAAAAAAGGAGATGTTCAGAAATTGGAATCTTTCAGAGAAGAATGGATAAATACAATTGAAAAGGCAAGGGATAAAGAAGGGCATTTAGAACTTTCAAAATTGGACGATGTAAAAAAAACATTATCTCACGGATTAAATATACTTAGAGATATTACTCCTGAAAGAATTGTCCCAATAAAGAAATTCGCATTAACTCAAGCATCAGAAACCTTCTCAAATTTAGCTCTGAAGGGGTATGGACAATTTGGTGATAAAGCTCCAATTATAAGTCTAGAAAATCATCCTGCAAGTCCAATGTCAGGATTTAATAGAGCAGACCAAATGAAAGAACTAATAGATAATACAAGAAAAGTTTTATCTAAAAAACTAGTGGAAAAAGAAGGATTATCAGAATCTCAAGCAAAGAAAGAAGCAGAAAAATTAATAGGAGTTACATGGGACGTCGGACATATCAATTTAATTAAGAAATATGGTTATGATGATGATGATCTGAAAAAAGAATTTAAAACAATTGCACCGTACGTTAAACATCTCCACTTATCAGATAACTTTGGATTTGAACACGCTGAACTACCAATGGGCATGGGAAATGTTCCTATGGCAGATTATGAAAAAATACTTAAGAAACAATATGGGGATAAAGTTAAGGACATAAAAAGAGTTATTGAAACAGGAGATTGGTATCAACATTTTCAATCTTCCCCATTACCAGCAACTCTTGCTTCATACGGTTCTCCAATTTATTCAATGGAAATGGCCCCTGCATGGAATCAAGCACAAGCAGTTAGTGCAGGGTATATGGGCGGTTACGGAAACTTCCTTCCAGACGTACATTTCTCTCAAATTTATGGTGGAGGATTTTCATCACTTCCAGTTGAATTAGGCGGAAGTGTATCTGGAAGAAGTAGATTTTCAGGAAATCCTAATGCATAATGTTTAAATATATATTCCAGTATATAATTCAATAGAGGTGAAAATGGTAAAAGCAAAAGCAAAAAAGAAGTCAACAACTAAGAAATCATCTGTCAAAACTCTTCCTTTAGAAAGAAAAACTGATTTCAAATCTGAAAAAGAAATAGCAATGGATTTTGCAATTAAAGCAAACGAAAAATTTGATAGGATGATTAAGGCATCCGTCTTATTCGGAAGCCAAGCAAAAAATACTGCTTCAGCAGATTCAGATATAGACATTATCCTTATAATTGACGACGCAGCAATAAACTGGGACTTGGAATTAATTGCGTGGTATAGAGAAGAACTTGGCAAATTAATTTCTGCACAAGGTTATTCTAGAGAATTACATATTAACACAATCAAATTAACTACTTGGTGGCAAGATTTGATGTACGGAGATCCAGTTGTAATAAATATTGTAAGATATGGAGAAGTTTTAATCGACTCAGGTGGATTCTTCAATCCAATAAAATCTCTTTTAGTGCAAGGTAAAATACATTCTACTCCTGAAGCGGTTTATGCTGCTTTGCAAAGAGCTCCTCAACATTTAGCAAGATCCAAAATGTATGAAATGTCTGCAATAGAAGGCGTTTATTGGACTTTAGTTGATTCTTCACAAGCAGCGTTAATGTCTGCAGGAAAGTTACCTCCAAGTCCGGAACATATTCCTCAAATGTTAAAAGAAACTTTTGTTGATGCTGGAGTTTTAAAAATTAATCATGTAAAAGCAATGAGGGAATTATATATGCTTCACAAAGAAATCTCACACGGAAAAATAAGAGAAATTAAAGGCGCAGAAATTGATAGATGGCAAGCTATCGCAGAAGATTTCTTAAAAGACATGACTACAATAATCCAACAAATTATAGATAATAAAAAGAAATTTTAGATTGGAATATTATAGATGTAAATCTAATTTATAACTAAATTAAAGAATCTTATCTAAAAAATTTAAGATAAAATAATAAAAAATAAAATTAATTATTTCTTCTTTTTATCTTTCTTTTCTTCACCAGCTTTACCAAGTAATGCTATTGCCATTCCAATTGCCCTTTCATCACCTGATTCAGCTAGTTGTCTGATTGATTCTCTTGCATATGCCGCTTTTGCTTTATCATCTCCAAATTGAGCGTCAAAATCTTTTCTATAATTCTTTGCAAGTGCTTGAGTTTCTGCTATAGCTAATTTTCTAGAGCTTAATAATAATCCTTGATTAAGGCTGGCTGCAATTTGATAGGCTTCTTCATTTCCTTTCAAAACAGGATCTGCATCAATGGCCCTAATGGATTGTTCAACAGCAATCCCTCCAACATTTTTAAGGAAGTCTTCGTCCTTCATTTTTCCAGATTCTAATTCGCCTAACAAACCTTCTAAACTTCTAGCTTTCGCATGAGTTTTTGCAATTTGATTATGGCTATCATTTCCCTCAACCTCTAAAGGAACTACATCATATGCGATTGCAGCTAAACCTTTATTTGGAGCTTCTCTGATTAATCTGTCTTTGGAGCTTCCAAATATGTCTCCTACTTTTATAGAATATATTTGATTAGCACTTTCTAACGTTTCTTGAACATTATAAGGACTATTAAGGAATTCTCTTGCAGTCATATCATCAAATGGTTTCTTTAAATGATTTTTAGCAAATTTTAAAGCATATTGGGCACTTCCAGCAAAGTTTTCTTTAATACCTTCTAATTGTTTGCCTGCCTCAGTTAAATCTTGATATGCTCCTAAGAAAGTCTTATAATCCCATCTATCTCTTTCATTACCTTCTCCATCATTCATTCTTTCCATAACCATAATAAATCTATAAAATTAGAGTATTTAAACTTTTCTATTTGTTGTCCCAGAGCAGAAGTAACAAACCACTAGAATATGCTTAAGAATTTATCTTTATTTTTTAATTTATCCTCGGAATTTGAATTATTTTGGGAAGGTTTCCATTCTTCAATTTTTTGTCCATTATGTTCCAATTGGGCAGGGGCATCCTTTTCTGCAATACCTAACTCTTCTAATATTGCCTCTCCAAAACTATCATCTAACTCAGTCTCAATTGCATCCATTTTCTCATGAGTTTGACGGCGAACCTCAAAATGTTCAGATTCAATAGTCATGGAATCGTTCAATGGAGGAATATCATTATTTTCATCCCGTAATGATGCATTATAATGTCCTTCTTCATCAACATGCTCTTCTTCCTCTCCTCCAAGCTCTTGCAATATAACTTCCTCTATATCTTTATTCACTTCATCATTTACCTTTATCTCTCTTTTAGGGGAAATACTTTCATTTAAAGAAGCTGAAACTAATGGGGCATGTCTCTCATTAAATTCTAAACTCGGCTCCACATTTTTATTCTCAACTTCTCTATTGTTATTCGTAGAGTTCTCATATTTATCGTTACCCATAGAATTCTCAACTTCTCTAATTACCTTACTTATTTCATAAGCAGCATCTGCATTCACAGAAATACTATCTATTCCTTGCTCTACTAAAAATTTAGCCATTTCAGGTTTAGATGCAGCTTGCCCGCATATGCTTGTTTCTGCCCCATACTTCTTAGCTCTTCTAATTACATAACTAAGCGAATTCAAAACGGCTGGATGAAGCTCAGTATATAATGCTTGAACATCAGGATTATTTCTATCAATAGCAAGAGTATATTGCGTCAAATCATTTGTTCCAAAGCTTAAGAAATCAATTCCTTCTTCTAATAAATCATTTATAATTTGAACAGCCGCAGGAGTCTCAACCATTATTCCAATCTTTACATTATCTCCAAGATCAGCTACCTTCATTAACTCTTTAGTTTGTTTCAACTCAGATACCGAAATTACTTGCGGAACCATCATTCCAAATTTCTTATCTGGATTTTGTTCAGATATTTTTTTTAAAGCTAAAATCTCTGCTTTCAGGATATCCGGATGTTTAAGACTAAATCTTATTCCATGATCTCCTAACATAGGATTGCCTTCACTTAACTGGGGAGCTCCCTTTAATCCACTATACTCATCACTTCTTAAGTCAGAACTCCTTATCCAAATCTCTTCAAAATATTTAGCTATCTTATTTAATCCGAAAGCTAAATTTTCAACATATTCTTGTAATCTCCCCTCAGTCACATAATACATAGGATGCTTCCCACTTGCTGCAATTATTCCTTCTAATCTAATTAGCCCTACTGCCTTACATTTTGTCTTAGCAGCTCTCTCTGCGAAATCTGGTATATCTACAATTGTTTTTATCTTAGTTCTAGTTCCAACAATAGGTAAAATCTCAACTTTCTTTTCTTCAGCTTCTCCCTCAAATACTTTTCCTCCACTTCCATCAACAGTTATCATTTGCCCGTTATGTAATATTTCAGTAGCTCTTCCAGTTCCAACAACTGCCGGAATTCCCATTTCTCTAGATACAATTGCAGCATGACTTGTAAGTCCACCCTCATCAGTTACTATTGCAGACGCTCTCTGCATAGCAACAACCATATCTGGATTAGTCATCTTTGTAACTAATACATTTCCCTCTTTTACATTTGATAATTCATTCATATCTTCAACGATAATTACTTTTCCAGATGAAACTCCAGGACTTGCCCCTAAACCTGTAAGGAGGATTTCTCCATCTATATCTTCTTCTTTCGAATCGTATGTAATTGTAATCGGTCTACTTTGCACAATATATATCTGCCCAGCTTCAATTGCAAATTCAATATCTTGAGGTTTTCCATAATGGTTTTCCAATTGCATAGCATATTGAGCTAATCTCTTTATTTCATATGTAGATAATGTGTTTTGTCTAGATCTCTCACCACTTAATTTAACAATTTCATTTTCTCCTGCAGAATTTCTAACAAATGCAATCTTCTTCTCTGCAACTTCTTCACTAATAATTTTAAATTCCTCCAAATCTCTAGAAACTACATAATGGTCAGGTTTTATTTTTCCAGAAACAATTCCTTCTCCTAGACCATAAACACTTTCTATCACTAAAGTATTATCTTTCTTTACGGGATTTACTGAGAACATCACTCCGGATTTATCTGAGTCAATCATTCTTTGTACGACAACTGCAAGATAAGATTTATCGTGTGCAAATCCTTTTTTAGTTCTATAATAAATTGCTCGAGCAGTAAATAAACTTGAGAAACATCTTTTCACAGCGTCAATTAATTTAGCATTTCCCTTTATATTCAAAAAAGTATCTTGTTGCCCAGCAAAACTTGCATCAGCTAAATCCTCTGTTGTTGCACTTGACCTAACTGCAACAAATGGAGGTTCTCTACTATTTCTTAATATATCTAATGCACTTCCCTTAGCTGCTTCTTGCATTCCTTGTCTCGAGACATCTAAAACATCATATGCTTCAACAATTTCATCTTCAATTTCTTTTGGCAAATCCGAATCTTCAATTAATGCTCTAATATTTTTAGAAGCTTCTTCTAATTTAGTAGAATCTTCCATATTTACTCTAGATAAAATCTCTTTTATTTTTTCAGCAATCTTCGCTTTTTCTAAAAAATGTCTAAAGGAATAAGCGGTAACTACAAAGCCTGGAGGAACAGGAAATTTATGATTATACATTTCAGATAAGCTCGCACCTTTCCCACCTGCAATATTTATATCTTTATTAGAAAGCTCGGAAAACCATTTAACAAACCCCTCTTTTTGCTCCATAAATAAAAACAAAGAAGATTACTTAATAAATCTTATCAAAATTTTACTATTTAAAGAAACAAAAACTTAGGATTTACTCTAATTTTTCATAAACAATTCTAACTTTTCCAGGCAACTTAGATTTAACAACATTCATTGCCTTCTTCGCAGTTTGTGCAGCTTTTTCATTTAGGCATGATGCATAAAATATGTCCTTTCCATTTGGAACTAAAGCTGCTCTTCCAACAGTAACTCCAAATGAGTGTTTCATTCCGCTAGATAATCTGTCCGCTCCTGCTCCTGCTGCAGTCTTGTTTTCTCTTAACACGTGATGTGGGAAAACCATAACTCTTAAGAAATATAATCCACTAGCTTCATTTTCCATTATTTTGTTAATTACCATTCTTGAAGCTTCTAATGAATTATCTCTTATTTGAATTTTCTCTTCAGAAACAACTCTAACTGCAAACTTATGCTTATTATTTTCATAATCTTGCTGATTACCCATAACAAATTTTACAATCTTTGATGGGGGAACTGCCTTAATATAAGATTTCTTTTGCTTTCCACTCTTTCTTGTGTATGGTCTTGCAGGCTTCTTACTATATGCAGATGCTTTTCTTAAACTTGCCATTTACTTACTCTCCTTTTTTGTAGATTTCTTTTCTCCACCAATTAATTCAACTTCAGTTGTTATAGCTTGTCCAGGCAATCCTCTTTCGAAAATCGCTCTTACGATTCCTTTATTACCATGAGCATCACTTATTGTTCCAGAAATCTTCTTTCCAGCAGATGAAGTCCAAACTACTTCAGATCCTTTAACCTTTAGAGCTTCTTCTCTATTTTGGAATCCTAAGTCTAGCAAATAATGCCTTTCGTGAATAACTCTTCTTCCTCTTCTGAATTGAACTACTATTCCTTTCATATTGTAAACCTGTGAATTGTATTAGTTAGAGAAATTAAGGGTTTTTAAAGCTTATTGATGTTAATCAACTATAAGATTGGTATAATTGAGTTACTTCTTGATCTGTTAATGTTCGATTATATATCATAAATTCATCAATCCAACCCATAAATTTTGTACTATCATCGTATCTTGAACCTAATGTAGTTATGGCTAATGTTCCGCTTTCAACAGGTCCCTGGTTTCCTTGATTTATTAAGACCCCATTTTTATAAATTTTTGAGATATCTCCAGAATAGTTATATGAAAATGTTAGGTGTGTCCACTCGTCTTGATTAACTTCGTAAGTACCACTCTCTAAGTCCCCATTGTTCCAATACCTCATATCTATTTGTCCAAAATAATCTAAGACTAACCACAAACTTGATTGAGAACCTCCCCCATAAGCGGTAAAGAAGCTATTCCATCTCATAAAATCAGGAGTTTTTATCCATAGTCCTATTGTGAAGTTTTTATTTGAGAAATAATCGTCCTTTATATTACTAGATAAAGTCAAGAAATTATTTGTGCCATCAAAATAATATGCTCCGCCAACTTTTCCTTGAGCATCCCATTTAGGACATTCAACCCCTGAACAAGTTGCATAAAAGTCATTTCCAGAATTGTCCTCATAACTTCCATTCGTATCAAATTTTAAAAAGACTGTTTGTTGAGTTGGAGCGCTAAATTCACACATTCCTAAATTACAATTCATTCCATTCGAGCAAGTCCCGCAATTTACTTCTTGCCCACAAATAGTTTGAGTTCCACATTGATAATTCAGGGAAGAGCAAGTATCGGTGCATTGAGTAACACATTCTCCAGAACTACAGACTTTTCCACTTTCACAAGCAACTGCTGAATTCCATTCTAAACACTCGTCAGAATCATAATTTCCACATGTTTGAACACCATTTCCAGAACATTGTTTTGATCCACTAGAACACTCGTTACTACATTGAGGATTTTGAGGACTTTCAACTTTATCTTTTTCACTTCCTGAAAAAGTATAAACTGCTACAGGAAGTTTAGTTAATTTTTCTTTTCCATCTTCAGAAATAAAATATGCATAAACTTCTATTTTACTTAAATTAGATAATTCCCAATCACTCCTATCAAAACTAAATTTTTTATTTTCTAATTCGTTTAATTCAGATTCTTGCTCAATTACTTTAATTTCTTTATTATCATCAGTAAATGCAAATTTAAATTTTGTAATCTCCGGGCCTCCAGATTTTCTCTCAAGATTCAAATTAATTTCAGTTTCATTGACTATAACGTTCTTGCCAGGGATCTCTAGTCTAGAAGTAAATTCTCCAGATGAAATTGAAGAACTAGAATCAAAAATAAATCCTTTAGCAAAACCCCATATAATTAAAATAGCAACAATACTTAATAATATAATTAAAACTGTAGTTACAACACTACTCAATCCTCTCTTATTCATCTCTAACTTAACCTGCTTACTTATTTAAACTTTTCAATAATTTAATTCAAATAATCTGACTATTTCTTCATCACTTAATGATTTATTAAATATCATTAATTCATCAATAGTTCCATTTAGGTCTATATTCTGAGGATATTTAGCAGGACTTTTTGCGACCCATAAATCATCTTTATCTGGATAGAAACTAACAAGATTGGTTTTTACTCTCTCAGATTCTTTAATTCCATCCACATAAAGCTTAGTAGCACTTCCATTATATACTCCAACTATATGGTACCAATTTCCAATTCCTATTGTTGTACTGGAGTCTGAAACAGTTGCAGTTGTTCCAGACATAAATGGCCAATGGTTACACTTATCATGAACCACTCCAAATCTTATTCTAGGATAAATCAAAAAAAAGTAATCTCCATTTCCTAAACATCCATTCGCAGAATAAATTGGGTAAATCCAACCAGAATTATTTTCCAAATTAACCCAATAAGAAATACTAAATTCAGAATAATTGAAATTTGAATTATATTTTATTTGAACGTACTCTCCCGTACCTTCTCCAGAAAATCTCGGGGATTTTCCTATTTGTCCATCAATAAAAGTTTTTTCCCCAGGACCAAATTTAGCTAAGTTATTTCCACTTTCATCATTAAGATTATCTTCAAATCTATAATAAGCAACTAATCCCTCAGGCAAAGGTTCTGGCTCAATTAATTCGCCTTCAATTTCGCCTTCATCTTCTTCTGTACCCTCAGGGGCAACCGGTTGTTCAGAAGTCTCTTCTTGAGAATCTCTCTTTTCTATATTATAAGACAGAACAGGATATCTTGAAACAATTTCTTTTCCATTAATTCCTTCCAATACTACGTAAACTTCAATCTTTATTATCTCTCCTAAATTATGTTCTGAATCTTTAATTTCAAACTTTTTACTTTCAAGTTGACTTAAAGTTATATTCTTTCTAACCTTTGCACTATTTTTCTCCGAGTCAGTTAAAACAATATCATATCCTTTTATCTCTGCACTACCTGACTTTCTTTCAAGAACAAAAGTCAAATTTCCCTGATTTTCCATAACGCTCTTTCCAGGAATAACGTGTGCAGAGTTTATTTCGTCTACATTAATTTTATCTCCAGAGTTAAAAATAAATGGTTTGACAAAAGACCACACAATCAAAACAGCAACAATTACAAGTAATATGATTAGAACAGTTGTTATAACACTACTCAATCCTCTCTTATTCATATTAATCTAATTTCAACAGATTATTTAAGCTTTTCAATATCCTATTATCGGAATTTTAACATAGACTGGGAGGGTAACATCTTCTTTCTCTTCATTCCCTTCCGTGATTCCAGTAACTATCGCAAAAAACTCTATACCTCTATCTAAATCTTCTAGTCTTTCTCCATTAATAATGAAAGATCCTTCGGTGTAATTAACAATAACTTTTCTACCCTCTAATTCTTGAAGAGGAGGATTAAATTCTACTCTTTGAACTGCAACATTCCTCTTAGAATCTGTAAATGTAACTAATCCTGCAATTAAGTTCCCTTCGCCCGCTTTTCTATTTACAACAAATTCAAAATACTTTTGTCCATTTGGATATTGACTCTGCTTGAATGAGCTTGGAGATATTTCAACTGCAGTTGTAAATATCGTAGGATTTATCTTAGATGTAGAATTAAAAATAAACGGTTTTACAAACATCCAAACAATCAAAACAGCAACAATCACAAGTAATATAATTAAAACTGTAGTAACGACATCGCTCAATCCTCTTTTATCCATATTGTTTTGAACTCTCATATCTTTAAATTTCTTTCTTTTAACCACAAGTAACTCCAGCAGCCGCTTTGTGTAAATTACATTCTTGGATAACTTCAGAATATGTTAGTGCTCTATTGTATAGTTTAACTTCATCAAGTAACCCTTCAAATACTCCCGAACTAGGAGTACGCAATCCGATATAGAGATCAAGTTCTCCATTTCCTCCATTTAAATGTCCCAAATCTTTATTTATCTGATTTGTAGAATCGTCATAGATTGGGATATCCTTACCGTTGAGATATAATTTAGTAGAGTTACTTTCTTTATCGTAACTAAATATCAAATGATCCCAGTTATCGTCATATTTAATCTCATTACTATCATAACTGTAACTAATTCTCTGGTTTGGAATTCCAGATCCCTTATAATAGTTGATTAATTTAGGAACATCAGGGTTACCCTTTAAGGATTCCATAGTCATGAAGTTGCTTGTTTCATGATAATATGCAGTTAAGAGATAATTAAAATCGGACTGACTATCCAAGTTAACCCAAAATGAAAGAGTATAGCTTCTATCAGAAATTGCAGATGTTAAATCTCCACTATATACAACATCAAGATATCTCGGGCTGTTTAAATCTTGATAGGTTAAATCATATGCTCCTCCACTCAATCCGTCTGCAATATAACTAGGTTCATTAACCAGTGCACCATGATTATTATTTCCTGAATCATCGTTTGCATTTTGATTATTGAATGAGTAGTATGCAAATAAACCTGAAGTAACTCCAGTTACTGGAGGAGTAGTCTCAGGAGTACTTTCAGCCAAAGTCCTTCCTGTGTTTGTAACTGCATTATTATTTACGTTTCCAGTTTGGTCTTTCGTCTTTATGGATATTGTATGTTGTGTGTCTGGAGCAAAATTATTTGCAGTATGCGTGTTTGAACTTGTGTTAATCACATTAATTCCATCAATAGAAATTATTGACTGATAAAAGTCAGAACTAGGGTTAGTCCAAGTCCAAGTTAATGAATTAGTTGTTCTCGAGGTTAATTGTAAATTACTAATCTGAGCGGGAGGGGTTGTATCTCCTGGAATTGGAGTAGGATCAGGCTCAGGATCTGGAGTTGGATTAACAACTGGAGGATTATTTGTTCCAGTTGTTCTATCTCGCACATCATATTTTTCACAAACTCTTCCAATAACTTCTGTTCCATCACTCGCTCCGAATATCGGACAAACCTCAATACTAACTAGATCTTTCAAACCAAGTTCAACATAATCATACTCTGCTTGAATCTCTTCAAGCTCGCTCATATTGATTCCTTCCCTAACTTTTGCAATATCATCTTCACTATCTGTAAAAATCAAATAATATCCGATTATACTATAAGAATTAGCTTTTCTCTTAACGATAACTGTTGTCTTATTTGTTACATTATTAACAACAATCATGTGTGGAACAAGTTGAACTGGAGAAGTTAAATGCTCGGGATTAATTTTAGATCCTCCCTCATAAAGGTAAGGTTTCATTAAAGCCCATAGAATGATAATGGCAACTATCGCTAAAAGAAGTAATAATACTGTAGTAACAACGTCACTCAACCCTCTTTTATTGCGCTGCATTAATTTATTAGAAATTAAAATCTTATATAAATCTTTTCCAATCAGAATACAATTTCAAAACTACCTAATACTTTTTCTAAAGTCTTAAACATCTCACCAGAAATTTTAGTAGATAATTTTCCTTTATTTTCATTAAGTGCTTTTTCAAATTCTTCTTTATTAGAATCAACTAATTTTTCATTGGCAATTTTTCTAATCACTCCCTTTTCAACTAAGAAGTTTTCCTTACCAAGTAAAACTAGCTCTGCTTCTCTATTCCCATATATTACAACCATGTTACTTTTCTTAGTCTCAAGAATATCTGCTCTTTGTGCATAGTCTACAAGCGCATCAATCAATTCAACAGAATCTCTCTTAACGGAGTCTACTTCCTTATGAGATAGTTTTCCAGAACTTAATTTTTGTTTTGTCTTTACTAATTCTTTCAAGACATTTGATAATTTTGGATTAATCTTTCCTTTCTTTACTAGTTTATCTTCAAAATCCTTAACAAGGGCTGTTTGATTTTTATTTCCAAATATCTTCTTCAAAATCCCAAATACATTTTCATAAATCTCTTGAGCTGAACTTTCTCCAAGTTTCTTCTCCAATTTCTTTCTTAATTCTGCTACTTTTTGAGAGTAAGTTTTACTCTCCTTCAAAAATATATCAATTTCGCTTCCAGAAATTTCTTTTAATTTACCGTATTCATAATTCTTAAACAATTTAACTGCCTTCTCCAAGGTCTTCAAATCATCCTTCTTCCAGACTTTTTGTTTTTGAACAAAAATTCTTTCTGCTTCTGAAACAATATCTTTTGGAACAGGAGGTGCTTCTCCAGCCAACATAAACATTGCTTGTGTCGGAGTTACGATTCCATAATAAACATCCACCATTGCATCCATCAACCTTCTTTTTACTAAGTCAGATGTTCTCTCTCCTTCTTTCATATACAAATCAACTGCTTCAGGACTTGGTTTAATTTGTCCCATTTGAAGAAGTCTCTTCCATGGAATGAATGTTCCACGGTCGTATAATGGAATTCCATCTCTAATAAATGTAAAAATAACAGGATTAACATCTTTAACAAATTTCCAGAAATCAGTCAATAAATAAACTTGAACATTTAATACATTTTTAACCCCTGCAAGTGCATTTGCTTCAGCAACAAATTCATAAATCCAACTTCTTAATCTCTCTAATAACTCAGCCCTATTCATCCTTTTAACATCAGTATCATCGATAATTACAAAAGTATCTACATCAGAGTCCTTGTCTGCTTTTCCTCTAACTAGGCTTCCACCAATTGCATAAGTTGTGATATATTTATCAAATTTTCTTAAAACTAATGTCTTATGTATATTTGCAACTCTTAATGCTCCTAAAATTCCTTTATCATGGATAGGGTAAGCAGCAGAAACTGCATCAATATAATCAAATCTTGAATCTAACCCATAATGCCACATATCTACTTCTGTTTTGATATGTATCCAGAGATTCTCTTTCGTCTCTTGAATCATTTTAACAACTTCAGGTTTTATTTTGGGGATATTTTTGAATTCATCTTCAGGAATTAACATTAAAACGTGTAATGGCTTTGTTTTCTTTATATCTTCAGGCAAGCCTTCTTCTTCATCAAATAAATGTGATGCAGGCCCAGGAATTAAAGCTAAAGCATTTGTAAAGGGATATTTCTTAAGAACTGCTTTTTTGAAATCTTCTAATTTAGCTTTCAATTTATCAAATTCCTTATTTTCATTCCCTTGAGGAGCATTTGCAGCAGGAATATTGTTTTTAGGGATGTAGTTATTCCCAGAAGAAATGCTTGCTAAATTATTGGGCTTTTTCTCACTCATTAATTAATCTAAAAAATCGTAGTATTTAAAACTAACCTCAATTTAATAAAAATATGTTTAAAAAGAGGTACTTGCCAGAATTTGTTTATGGTTCAATTGACGGCACAATTACAACATTTGCTGTTGTGGCCGGAGCACTTGGCGCTTCACTCTCCTCATCAATAATTTTAATTTTAGGATTAGCAAATCTATTTGCTGATGGCTTTTCAATGGCAGTTTCAAATTATCTTTCATCAAAATCTCAAACAGATCTACATAGAAATCATAAAGACAGAAGAAGATATGAAAATAAAAAACCCATTAAAACAAGTCTTGTAACTTTCTTCTCATTCGTAATAATCGGGTCTATTCCTTTACTTTCATTTTTAATTGC
The DNA here is from genome assembly GCA_964559675.1 of Candidatus Woesearchaeota archaeon. GTDB lineage: Archaea > Nanobdellota > Nanobdellia > Pacearchaeales > GW2011-AR1 > CAZLHJ01. Next base: position 131,689 of record CAZLHJ010000001.1, read on the forward strand.
AGCTCTAACAGGTTTATTCTCCACTCAACAATTTTTCTTCTCATTTATCTTAACAGGACTAGCTCTACTCTTAATAGGGGCAATAAAAGGATTAGTTGTACAAAAACATTGGATTAAATCTTCTCTTCAAACCCTTCTTATTGGAGGAGTCGCAGCAATAATCGCATATCTCGTCGGATACCTCATAGATAAAATTGTTTAATATGGAGGAATGTAATTTAGATTTACAAAATGAAGGGGTAAACAATTACGTCTGTGAAGCATGCGGATCAAAATTAGAAAGCCAAAGGTGTAAATTAATTTGCAGAAAATGCGGTTATTTTAGATCATGCTCAGATTTATTTTAGGCTTTTCTCTAATCTTTTAGCATAGGTTTTGTCTAGGAAATTACTAGTTGAGCTTGAATTCCTGATTTAGATAAACCAGAGGAAAACAATACGACGTAGAAAGACCTGATTTCTAAATTTTGTTGTACAAAAAATACAAACAGATGTTATTTTAAAATAGTAACATTTACAAAAGTTTTAAATACTATTTAGGTTAAGATTTTTTTATGACCAGCAGAAGAAAAGAAAATAAATCTTTCAAAGAACAAGTTAATTCAATTCAATCAGAATATTCAACTCGATTGGAAGGAGAAGAAAGAAATCTCTTAAATCAAGCACATAATATAATTACTAATAGAGGGTATAGTCATACAAAGAGAACAGAAAAAATTTACGATTTATTAAACTCTACGCCTGAGCAAATCTCTTCAGATTTAAGAAATTCATTATCTCAAATGATTTCAACTCATTTTGCTTACGCAGAAAATAATAAGAGAATTAAATCCTCACAAGAAGTTTCAACAAAAGTCTTGAATGGTTTAGAATCCTTATTCTCACAACATAGAACTAAGAAATATACTCCTGAATTAATTCCAAAGGGAGAAGAATATCATATTCCAGCAAGAGAACTAGAACCAATAATCTCATTGTCTCCATTAGATCCAAGATTAGATGTATATTCTAATGAACTAGATGAAACTGATGAAGAAGTTCCACAATCAATTCCAATCTCAAATTATCAACCACAACCTAATATCTCATTTAGGGACAGAATAAAATCCAGTTTTAGAAAAGCAGGCTTCATTTCTAAGGCCGCATTAATTGCTCTAGGGATAGGAGGGGGTGCAGCTATTGCTGGAGGAATAGGATATGCAATTGGAAACAACTCTACAGAAAAAGAATTAATTCCAAAAATCAGACAAGTTCAAATTGAAAATAAAAAATTAAAGAGCGAATTAAATGCCACAAGAGGCGCAACAGAAATAGCTACCGAAAGACTAGAACAAAAATTAGCGGAAGCAGGTCTCCCAGATGAAATAGTAAGAAAAGAAGTTACACAAGACGTGGCAAGAGATATTACAAATAATCTAAAAGCAGGACAATACGTAGTTAAAGTAACGAAAGATGTTTGCAACGGGTTAGACGCATACTTAACAGAAACTGGACAAAAATTAGGGGATTTAAGATTCCATATAGAAACAAAAAGAGAGGAGGCAAAATTAATGAAAGATATAGATGAATTTATAACAAGAGCACAAAAAGAAAATCCTGAAGTTAAGGCATGGTGGTTCTCCCAAGAGACTTCATTACCATACGGGGCTAGCCCAGACCATAAAGTTCCAAAAGCAGAACTAGAAGCTCAAAAAGTCATAGGGCAACTACATAAACCTTTCAAAGATAAACCTATTTCCCATCAAGTTGAACCTCAAACTCAACCCCAAATCTCAGACACTCTTGAACATAAAGTGATTGTCGCAGATGTTCCTATGGAAATAACTGATATGTCTCAAAAAGAATATCATTTTGGAGAAGATATCGAAAAATATAGAAGACATGCATTAGAGCAAGGTTCAAGAAATTCAATAGAAAATCTTGGAAAAGCAGGACATCACGGAAAAATGGCAGTATATGATTTCGGAGAAGCGCTAACTCTATCAAAAACAAAAGATAGTAGATATGGGGAATTAACAAAAAATGACGGCCCAGGAAAAATAGGAAATCATATTGGAAACGCATTTGGAGGTCTTCTTAATTTGGGAGGCAAGGCATTAAATATAATATATAATCCAGACCCTTCTCTTAAAGACAAACACACAATTGAGAAATTCTTTATCTCTACCGGAAGAGCTCTTGATGCAGGAATGGATGCAGGAGTTAAAATCGCAAATGTTCCAACTGTAGGACACGCGGATAATGTTGTTGTTCCAGCACTTTCAGGAGTTAGAGAATCTATCGAAACAGGAAAACATCTTGCAGAAGCAGGAACAAATCTTCCAAGGACAATTGTCAAAATTGATAATGAAAGAGTAAATAAGGTGTATGATTGGGCAACGCTAGTTCCTCTTGAATTCGGATCCAATGTAGCTCAAGGTGAGGGAATTCAAAATATGGTGGATTATGATAGCGCAGTTAATAGAAAAGGAAGAACAGGAGCAATAGCAGAACAAGCAGCAACATTAAGTTTAATCGGGTATGGAATCAGCGAAGCAGTTTCATCTGATGGAGGATCATCTTCCGGAGGAAACGGAATCGATGGAGGAATTGACGGCGGAATCGGAGGAGGCATCGATGGCGGAATCTCTGGTGGAATAGGGGGAGGTATAGCACCTTAAAATGAAAAAAATATTATTTACATTCTTAACACTTGCATTAGTAATTTCTTTAATCGGAATCTCAAGCGCAGTTGTCTCTCAAACTTATCAAGTTAGAGAAGCAATAATCGAACCAAACGGACAAATAACTTTAACAAATAATCCCGTTACAAACTTTAATGTTGAAGGATATGTATGCACAAGTGCAGATTGTTCGAATATTTCAACAGCAGCATTTGCAAATCAGCCCTTATCTTCAGGAAGTAACTCTCAAATTACCTTGCAATACCCAACAAGTTTACAAGGAAGTGGATATGCAGTTTATTTCTACAAAGACAATTATATAACTTACGAAATAAAATCAACTTACTCTGGATCAGGAACTGCTCCAACCCAAACAATTTACTTAACACAAGTTAGAAGTTGTAATGTCCCTATAAAATCAATTCAAGTTTCAAACACAACCTCTCAAGTTTTAGTAAATGTAACTGTTCAATCTCCAATTACTGAGGGAGGGCCTTTGCCTCTAGTACCTCAATCTCTAAACGAGTTTTATTCGGTAGACGTAAAAGTTAACTTAAGCTCAAGTGGAGCACACAACTCAGATTTATCTGAAACAGAGATGATAAGATTTTCAAATTCAACCATATATCAATTTACTCTTCCAGTTCACAATGGAACCTATTCATTAGATGTCCAAGCAAGTGCTCAGGATGAAATCTGTTTAACTTCTCCAATTACTCAACAATCAACAAATTTCACAATTAACTTACCTTCAAACCAAACTAATCAAACTGAAACAAATTTATCTCTAGATATTGAAAACCCTGAAAACAATTTTGTTTACAACACACAATTAATTTTAGTTAACATTTCATCACAAGATGCAGAATCAGTTTGGTTCAACATAAATTCAGGAACAAATATCACTTACACCTCCCCAGTTGAGATTCAATTTAGTGAAGGTTCATACACCCTAAGAGCTTTTGCACAAGATGCAAATGGAAATATAATCTCAGATGTAGTAAACTTTATTGTTTCAATTCCAACTAACCAAACAAACCAAACAGATACGACCCCTCCAGCAAGCATTTCAAACTTACAATTAGTCGAGAGAACAAACACTTCTCTTAAGTGGACATGGAATAATCCTCAAAATGATTTTGGATTTGCAATAGTTTCAATTGATGGTGTAAATGTTATTAATACAACCTCAAATACATACACTGCACTAAATCTTGCTCCAAATTCAACACATACCATCTCAATTAGAACTTCAGATCTTAATGGAAATGTAAATCAAACTGCAATTTCAAACACTGCAACAACATTAGCAACACTCCAAGATGACGATGATGGTGGAAATGATGACGATGACGACCACGATAGAAGAACTAGGTTTATCAACGATTCAATATTTATTCAACCAACTCAACAAGTTCCAGAATATATTCTAGATGAATATTTTGCAAACTTAAATGATACTACAATATTAACTCCTATAAGGGAAGATTCAGAAATATTCATATGGTCAAATATAATTATAGGAATCTTAGCTCTTTTAATCTTATTATTAATTATTTTAATAATAATTACGCTGGTAAGATAATTATTTCTTTACTACTGTCTTAAAACCACCAAAACTCATTCTCTTCATATCAAAGGGCATTTCTTTATCAGCATATTTTTTTTCACTAAATATTTTCATCACATTTTTATTAACTTTATCTCTATGTGCTTTAGACTTGTAAATAATAAAAGAGAACCATACAGTCTCTCCAGGTTTTAATTTGACTAATTTGGGAAATGTGGCTTGTATTCCCTTAGGATTTAAATCATCACCAATACATTCAAAATATTCTAGCGCCCCATTCTCTTTCCAAACTTTTCCGGCCTCAGATGCCATTTTCTTATATTCTTTTATCTTATTTTTAGGTACGATAAGAACAAATCCATCAACATAACTCATGTTTTAATGAAACAAAAGTAGTTTATAAATGGTACTAATTTAATTTCTACAACATTAAGCGCCTAAGAATCTCAATAATTCAAGAATTAAGAATAAAGGCCATACAATTGCTTTCAAGAAACCTAGAACTCCCATCCAGAATCCATTAGCATTTGAGATATAATATATCGCTGCTCCTAAAAATCCTAGAAAATATGCAAGTCCGCTACAAGAATTCCCTCCAGCACAATTCATCTTACAAGAAACATCAGCCATTGAATCTCTCTTTTTTCTCTTAACCATAAATAAAACAGAAATTTATTATTTATAAATTCTTTGTTAATGGGAATTTGAAAATTAAACTTTTCTTTATCCATCGATCAATCTTTTAGCCCTATCTTGAGCTTCTTTCAAACCTTCTCCAAATAAATCTCGAACTTTTTGGGGAATCCTTTCCCCATTAGACATTCCAATTATCTCGATTAATTCTCCAATCACCTCAGGAGTTGAAGGATTATATTCTCTCATTGAATTATATAACTCATCATTACTACTATTTGCTTGTCTAGCTATAAGGTCTAACAAAATTCTTGTTGGAGGGGGAGAGACACTGTAAAGTTCTTCATAATTGATTCCATGCCTCTCCATTAAAAGAGCAAACGATTCAAATAGGATTAATCTTGCATTTTGGGAAATGCCCATATACAAATCATGCTTTTCCGGAGTCATTTCTTTTATTTCTACACCAGACTTCTGAAATATATCCACGATATCTAGACAAATTTTCCCAGATTTTTCGGTAGGGCAATAAACAATTGTTCGACCTTCTAAAGAATTAACTTCGCCATAAAGAGGATGTAGTCCTGCTACCTCGCATCCTTCCCTAGAATACCTTAACATCGCTTCAACAGGAAAGACCTTTAGCCCAGTAAAATCCATTAAGGAATTTGCATATGGCCCGACCCTTCTTATTATTTCTTCAGTTGCAGGAATTGGAACAGAAACTATAGTTAAATCACTCATCTTAGCAGCATCTTCTAATCCAGGAGAAGTTGATCTTCCAGAAAGAATTACTTCGTGCCCATTTCTTTCAAAGAAAGATTTATGGACTTTCCCCATTATTCCAGTTCCTCCCGCAATATTAATTTTCATTTTTCCAATGAGAATTTGCAAAACTCCCTAAGACTTTAATAGTATCTAAATCTCTTTTTTTCGGGTCTAAGGAATAACTCAAGGCCTCCATTGCTATTTTTACATTTTCATCTTCTTGATGTCCATTCAACTCTAGATAAAAGAAATATCCTTTTTTTCCATCAGGTCTTGAATGTATGCATTCTAAATTTATATGCTGCGACCCAATAATATTCAAACAATCTGAAAGAACTCCGGGCCTATCTTCAGGTGGATGAATTGCTAATATAGTTTTATCATCTCCAGTGGGTCTCGTTACTTCATATCCTAAAACCACGAATCTTGTGCTATTATTTGGACATAAATCTCTTGCAATTATTTCAAGACCTGACCTTTTTAATGCTACTTCTGAAGCTATCGCCGCAGAATCTAAAAGATTATTTTTTGAAACATATTCTGCAGCTTGAGCAGTACTTGCACTAGTAATAGTTTCGACTTCAGGAAATCTACTTGAGATAAATTCATCGCATTGTTCGAGTGCCTGATCCTTAGAGAATATCTTATTTATCTTTCCATAGCCTTTAACTGCTCCCAAACAATGCACCACTTTTAACGCTCTTTCTTTTGTAATCTTTACTTTATCACATCTAGTTAAAGAATCTAAAGTATGAATGACTGCACCGTTATAGAAATTCTCAATAGGAACAACTCCTGCATCCACTCTCCCATTTTCCACAGCCATTACAACATTTCTAATTGGCATATGAGGAATTAATTCTCCATCTGGGAATATCTCTCTCGCAATCCCTTCAGTAAAAGTTTTCTCTGGACCTAAGTACGCTATTTTCATATTTATCTCAGAATAAGCTCCTGAGGCGCTTTCACCTCAAAATCTTCAGAATTTACAGGTTTATAAGTTTAATGAAATTAAGAAATGGCCCCAGGCAGAATCGAACTGCCGACTACTCGGTGTAAACGAGTCGTTTTAACCACTAGACTATGGGGCCCAGTGATATTAAATCTATATTTAGATGCTTTTTAAGTCTTTTTCCTACTTAATTTTTGCACCCAAAATCCTTAAATACGTTCTATCCCAAACAAAATTAAGCGTGAGTAGTACAGTGGTTAGTACACGACGTTGCCAACGTTGGGACCCGGGTTCGATTCCCGGCTCGCGCATTCTTCTTGTTTCTCTTGATGTTCAAAATTTTCTCGAATGAATTCATCAACCCTCACTCTTCCTAAATCAAAAGCTCTTTTATTCCAATCACAATTACCGACCCAATTATTAAAAGGAGTGCCTTTACTATATGTTTCAAGTTTACATAGGAAATCATAATCTTCAGGCGTTTTAATCTCTCTTCTCTGAATTTCTTTCCCGTTATAAGTAACTCTTACTATCTCATCTAAATGTTTATCATGAATATACGCAAAAACACTTCCTTCTTGTTCACCCTCTCTAGAAACCAACATATATTTTATATTTGGCAGACCTATATTCTCATAACCTGCTGGTCTAGGAACTTTAAATCTATTTCTTCTACTTTTCTCCATTAGTCCATTCCTTGCATAGGATTATAATTTATATTCTTTGAATTTTTAGAACTAACAAGAACGTCATCGATTCTTAAAATCATCGTAGCAACTTCTGCCGCACTCGAGATTGCTTGAGTTTTAACTTTCAACGGCTCGACAATCCCTACTTTGTAAGTATCTTCTATTTTATCATTAAATAAATTCAATCCATCTCTATGGAACCCTTCTTCATGTCTCTTTCTAAGCTCAGTAAGTATATCTATTGAATCCAGTCCTGCATTCTCTGCCAATGCGTCTGGAACCGACTCAAGCGCATTTGCAAATTCTTCAACTGCTAATTGTTCTCTTCCAGTTAATGTTTTAGCAAATATTCTTAATCTCCTCGATAATTCAACTTCAACTGCTCCCCCGCCAGCAACTATCTTTCCAGACTTTACAGCACTAGTTACATCTCCAAGAGCATCTTTAACTGCTCTTTCAATTTCATCAACTACATGGCTTGTTCCGCCTCTAACAATTAAACTAACTGTTCTCGGATTTACACATCCTCTAACAAATGTGAGTGTCTCGTCTCCGATCTTACTCTCTTCAACAATCTCAGCTCTTCCAAAATAATCTTCAGATAAATCTTTCAAATTAGACAATATTTTTCCAGATGTAGCTCTAGCTAATTTCTCCAAATCATCTCTAGTAACTCTCCTTACTGCAAAAACTCCTGCTTTAGCAAGATAATATTGCGCAACATCATCAATTCCCTTTTGACAAATAACTACATTTGCTTTAGAATTAATTATTTTATCTGTCAAATTTTTCAAATATTTTTCTTCAGACTCAATAAAACTTTGTAACTGCTCTGGACTTGAAACTGAAATTCTCGTTTCTGACTCAGGACCTTTAATCTCTAATGGGAAATCAATCAAAAGTATTCTTGCATTCTCAATTTTAGAAGGCATATCTTTATTCGCCCTTTCTTTATCTAAAACAAAACCGTTTACTAAATCAGAATCATTTATACTCCCACCTTTTATTTTTTCAATATTTATGTCATCAAGTTCAACATGATTATTTACGGCCACTTCATCAATCGCTTTCACAATGATTTCAGATAACAATTCTCTACTTCCTTCCGCACCCTTTCCAGTCATTGCAGTCATGGCAATTCTTTTCAAAATTTCTCTATTATCAACGTTTATGCAAATTTCATTTAATATTTTCAAAGATTGTTTTGCTGCTTGTTCATATCCTCTTACAACAACAGTCGGATGTATCCTCTTGTCTAATAACTTCTCCGCATTTTCCAATAATTTCCCAGCTAACATTGCCGCAGTTGTTGTCCCATCTCCAACTTCAGATTCTTGCGTTTTAGCTATTTCCACAAGCATTTTAGCAGCAGGATGATCTATCTCCATTTGCTCTAAAATTGTAACGCCATCATTCGTCACAATTACATCTCCTGTTGAATCAACCAACATTTTATCCATCCCCTTCGGCCCGAGAGTCGTTTTGACTATATCTGCAACTACTCTTGCAGCTAGAATATTATTTCTTTGAGCATCTCTTCCAACTGTTCTAGAAACATTATCTTGTAAAACATAAACTGGCTGTTTATCTGTCATAATTATTTTTGTTCATCTCTGTTTTTAAAGATAATTATACTAAAGTAAAGAAAATTAGCCATTCGCCATAACATCTAACATAGAATAGACCTTTCCTCTTTCACCTTCTCTAATTTTCCTATCTAAAAATCTTAACGCGTCCAATGTTCCTTCTGCATATGCCCTTCCACCATTCATTTTATGCCAGAAAACTCCTTGATTTCCATCTCCAGAAGTAACTGTAAATTTGTGCCATGCATGCCATCCTAACGCTTTCTCAGGCACCCCAAATCTTCTTTGTTCTTCTTTATCTTTTCTTAAGGAAATTATTTCCGAATCTTTTATTTCAGCTCCAAGTGCTCTAAAAAGTCCAGCCATCCTCAATGCAGTTGCACTGACTTCTTCTTTAGTAGATTGATGGCTTTCAATAATTTCCAATTTACAATCCTTATATAAATTAGGAAACTCTCTTATCAAATAATTCAAGGTCGCTTCAAAACTAACTATCTTTTTAGCCATATTCGGAGCAATAACTGCACATAATCCAGATTCCCTTACCTTCTCAGAGATTAAATTCAAATTTCCTCCTGTAGTGCCCATAACAAAATTTAATCCTCTCTGACAATAGAAATCCACATTCTCATGAACTACTTTAGTGGAAGTATAATCAACAACTAAAGGTAATTCTCCAGAAAGTTCAATTTCATTTCTTCTCGCTCTTGGAAATAATGTAAACTCTTTATTTAATAGTTCATATCTTCCATCTATACTTCCGCTTAATGCAATATCAGATAAATGAAAAACTCCATTTTCAATTATAACTTTCGCTACTTCTCTCCCCATTTTTCCAGGCAGACCGCTAATCATTACATTTCTCATACTAACTTGCATTTTTTTCCTCTTTTAACTTTTACGGTATGATAATATAAATTAAAAAAAGAAATAGAATAAAAAAATAAAAAATTTAGATTATGACACGTCTATATTTACTCAGAACTTGAGTCTGCAGACGCACCATCAGAAGATTCGCTCGAATCCCCACTTTGGTCTTCAGGGTTATTTCCCTGGTCCCCAGATGTTTCTCCTTCAGGTTGTGTTGTTCCTTCAGGGTTTCCCTCTGGTTGTGTTGTGTTTTGTTCTTCTTCCATAAAATCTCTTCAGAAAAATCTTATATAAATGTTTGGATTTAAATTAATACGAACCCATATTAAAAAAATCAAAAGAGAAAAAGTTTAATGAATTTTATTTACTCAGAGTCAGAGCTATCGTCTTCGTCTTCGTCTTCATCAAGGTCTTCGTCATCGAAGTCCTCGTCCATGTCTTCTTCAGACATATCTTCTTCGTTTTCTTCGTCTTGTGCCATGTTTAACACCAAAGTTTAGGTAAAGACGATACAATCAGTTAGTTTTTAAATCTTATTAGTTTTTTAACCGAACCAAAAAAATTTATATATTATTTTCAATCACAAAATCACTAAACTTTTTAAATAGACGATAATATAATCAATTATGGCATTAGGTGATTTAGTAAATTTAACAGATATCTTCGGAAATCAATACCTAAGAGCAATTGTAATCTTTGCAGCAGTAACTATTCTACTTAGAATATTTCTAGCTTTAGTAATAAGAATATTTACAAAACTCTCTTCTAGAACAAAAACGGATTTAGATGATTTATTAATTAATAAGGCCTCTATTCCATTAACAATCATTTCAGGAATTATCGGTCTTCAATTAGGATTATATGAATTGCAACTCTCAGAGAATTTTTCGATTATCTTAGACAGAATTATTTACTCAGTTTACGTAATTCTCTTCGGATATATAGCATACGCAATTCTTGATCTATTTTTAGTAAGGGTCTGGGACATATTCTTAAGAAAATCAAGGATTAGATTAGATAAAAGTTTAACTTCAATCATTCACGGATTTTTAAGAATAGTCTTTATAGGTTTAGCAATTCTTTATCTATTAGATTTGTGGGGAATTGAAATTGGGCCGTTATTAGCAGGTCTTGGAATAGCAGGACTTGCAGTTGCTTTAGCTCTTCAACCAACATTAGCTAATGTATTTTCAGGACTTTCTTTAATAATGGATAAATCAATTAAAGTAGGAGATTTAGTCTATTTAGACGCAAATACAAAAGGGATTATAGATAAAATAGGGGTAAGATCTACAAGAATTAAAACATTTGATAATGAGTGGATAATAATACCAAATACAAAATTAGCAGAGTCTCAAATACAAAATGTTGCACTCCCAGAGCCAAAATCAAGGGTAGTCATTCCATTTTCAGTTGCATACGGCTCAGATATAGAAAAAGTAAAAAAGATAGTTATGAAAGAAATACTAACTATTAAAAATTTAGAAAAAGATCCTGAGCCGATGGTTAGATTTTTGGAGATGGCAGATTCAGCACTACTTTTCAAAGCATATTTCTATGTAGACACTTATGATAATAGATTTGGCGCAATAGATGAAGCAAACACTAAAATATATAATACTCTTAGAAAGAATAAGATTGAAATCCCATTCCCCCAAATGGACGTACATTTAAAGAAATGATGCTCACAAAAGAACAAATAAAAATTTACAAGAGTTTAAACACTCCCTCTAAGATTCAAGATTTTATTAACACCATACCTACAAATTTCGAAGAATCTGGAGAAGACACCTGCCTCTCACCTCTACAAGTCTTAAGACAAAATCGGGCTCATTGCATAGAGGGAGCAATTTTAGCTGCTTCAATTTTAAGGTTTCACGGACATGAACCTCTTATCTTAGATTTAGAATCAACAAAAAAAGACCACGATCATGTTATAACTTTATTCAAACAAAATAACTGCTGGGGAGCAATTAGTAAAACAAATCACGCCGTATTACGATTTCGCGAGCCAATTTATAGAACACTTAGGGAGCTAGTTTTATCATATTTCCATGAATACTTTATGGACAATGGAGAAAAAACTCTCAGAACCTATTCAAATCCTGTAAACCTAAGAATGTTTGATAAACTAAATTGGGAAACAACTGAAGAAGAAGTATGGTTTATAGCAGACTATTTAACAAAAATAAAACACCACAATATTTTAACAAAATCTCAAATTAAATCATTAAGGAAAGCAGATAAAATAGAAATTGAGGCTGGAAAATTAACAGAATACAATTAAATCATCTCTTTTTTTATCCAATAAATAATCAAATCAGATAAATAATTAATCTCTTTTTCATTTAATATTTTATTCTCATCTATTTTGTGCCATTTCTTTATGCATTCTCTGCAACATATTGCAAGAGCATGTTGCGCTCTAAAAACCGGGTGTCCTTTAAAAGGGGTCTGTTTACCCTCATTCTTAGGTTTTATTTTAATCCTCTTATCCAAAAAATCAAAACAATGATTTCTAATAATTTCAATACCTTTCTTCTCAATATACTCCTTATCCCTTTCTTCAAGATGAAAAGATCTTCTAAATTTGCTTTTTTGAAGTTTTCCTAAAATTTGGTCAAATTCCGACGACATAATTCAGAAAACAAAAAGCTAAATTAATAAACTTAACTTATAGTAAATTATTTACTTTTTAGAATCTAGTCTTTTTCTATATTCAAAATATGGTCCAAATGCTTTCAAAATTCCTCTCTCCATATCTTCAACTTCCATCTCAGACTTAAAAAGACATCTTCCTGCACCAGTAATCGCTATTGTTCCAGACGGTTTAGTTACAAATTTTAACTCGGATAGAACTTTCTTCAATAAACCTTCTCTTACAAGCCCTGGAATTGCCAATGCAATATTATTCATTGCAAAAACTACATCAAAAGTATTCTCTTTAAATGGCATTAAATAACCATCACCGCAGAGATATTTTCCCTTTCTCTCATTTGAAGCTCTTTGAACAACTCCAAAATTAATATCCATCCCAATCACTTCTCTTCCAGGATATAATCTAGTTAATTCTTCAGTAGTCCAACCAATAGAGCACCCCATATCCAATATTCTTCCTCCTTCTGGAACCTCCGGCAAGTTATTCTCAAAACTCATTTCAACTCGCATTTCTCGGGTCTCATTTCTTTCCCAATAAATTGAATCTTCAGTAGGATAATTTTGCATAGGTTTTTGTGTCATTAAAAACCTACTTAGGGGTTATTTTTAAGCATTTCTAGTAGAAAAAAATCCCCTCGCCAAGAGTGTATTAAAACCGCACATATTTACAATTAGATCTAATCTTTAATAAAGTAAGCTCTTACAGATCTAAGTGCTTTTAGAAGTCCATTACCTTTATGAGTTAAGAAAAGTAATTGTTTTCTCTTATCATAATTGCCCTTTTTCACTATAAAACCCCCATCTTCTAATTTTCTAATTGTAGTAATTGCATGTTTAATAGAAATCTCTAATTTTTCAGCAATTTCAGTAGGAGTAATATGATCGTTTTTGTCTATCTCCTCTAATATATTAAGTTCAGTAGTTCTTCTATCTTTAGGCATAATTTACGATAGATAAGGCAGTATTTAAATATTACCTCTAAAGTTACAGAATTTAAAGGTAATATAATAGAAAGATTTAAATAACTTATTACTTTATAAGTTATATACATTTAAAGTAATATAATAAAATGGAAACAGAACTTATCAATAAAAATAGACAAAAGAATTTTCCTGAGGTATTTACCCCTCATCAAATAAAGACATTAGAATCCTCTTTTAGAAATTGTAACTTCTATGATTACTGGCACGTTAAAAGAAATCTAATTTTATTCCTTATCAATTACCATTTAGCTCTAAGGCCTAAAGAAGCCGTTTGTATTAAAATTTCAGAAGTGGATATAAGGAATAAAACTATCACAATTGCACCTACATCAAATAAATTAAGGAGAGGTAGAAAAATGCCCCTACCTGAACTTGTTTTGAAAGATTTAATCGAATTTATGGGAATGAAAAGACCTATTTACCTAAGCCATTCAGATTATCTCTTTCCATGCAGACAAGGAGAGCATGTTAGTAGGGATCAATGGACTGATTTATTCAAGTTAAAATTAAGGCAAACAGGGATATGGAAAAATCCAAAAAGGAGATCTCATGGGCATTATTCTCTTTACACCCTAAGGCATACAAAAGCCACAGAAGTTTATATCAGGACAGGAGATTTAATGATGGTGGCTAATCTCTTAGGTCACACAACTCTAGAATGCACTCATGTATATATTCATCTAGCGATGGTTCAGAAAGGCTACTTCGATAAAATGCGAGAGGCTATGTCTTTAAGAGAAGAAGATAATAAGTTTTTAGAATTAGAAGATGAGCCTGAAGAAAAGAAAGAAGACATCTTGAATATGATAAAATCACAATCTGAACAAATAAAACAATTGCAAGAAGCAATGTTTGAATTTATGGGTATTGGAAAGTCAAAATATAAAAAAAGATCCTAAATTTCACAGATTTACAAACGAATAATTCAATTTATCGACGAAAAAAAGAGGTTACTTTTTTACACCTAACTGGTAAATACTTTATAAATGCAAGAGATATATAAAAAATATGATAACAAAAAATAAAATTCGCAAAAAATTTATATCTATTTACATAGATGAAATAAAACTTTTGCATTTAAAGAGTCTGGCTCGTGATTTAGATCTCCCACTTAACTCATTCATTAAACTTAGATTATTTTCAAATTTACCTAAATTTAGAGAAGGTGTTGAATCCCGCGAAGAACAAACACCTTCCCCAGCTCATTTAAAGCAAAATGAATAGGTTTTTTACAATTTTAAACGTTTGGGAGGTTTCTCAATAAGCTTTTAGCTTAAAGAGGTGATTTCTATGGAACTTAACGAAACATACATAATACGAGTTTTAATTTCTGGAAGGCTATTAACCTATCAAGGTAAATTACTTTCTATTGAGGATCCGTTTATAACTATCTTAGATTTTTATGGGAAGAAAGTTTCTCTTAATAAAAATGTTATACAAAGCTATGAGGTGAGAGCATGAGCAAGAAAATAACTTATTCAGATTGTAAGACCTCTGGACTAGGCCTCTGTTGGTTTTGCAATTCTAAAACCAATTATATTTTAGACAATTTGAAAGAAGAAATCTTCTGTTGTTTTTTCTGTGCAGTTAAACACAATAAATCGGCTAAATTAAGGCGAAAAGTTAGAAACCTTGAACAAATGCTTAGGAAATCCAAAATAAGCGAAAATTCTAAAATTTTACAAGGGAAAAAAGGACAAAATGCGATTTATATGGGAGGTTCAAAATGAAAACTGAAACTGAATTTGATCATATTAAAAGTTTTGAGTGTTTGAATTGTGGGGCGACTATAAGAACGAATAAGGAAAGGGAAAGTCAAAAATGTTGCGATAATCCAAATTTGAAACTTTTAGCTGTTGAAACTGAAAGTATTGTTAAAGCTGAAGAGATCATTAAACAGGAAGAAACTAAGGAAAAGATAGGTGAAACTCAAAAGAGGTTTTTGACATGGGTTGAGAAGTTTAATAATCATATTGTCAATATTGATGAGGTAGCAAATTATTTCTGTAAAAAATATAGCTTTGTTACTATCTCTGGAAGGAGTAAAGATAATTTATGGATATTCAACGGGAAGTTTTGGGAATCAAATGCAAGAAGCATAATAAAGAGAGATTTTGAGGAACTTCTAGGAAAACATGCAAGAATAAATCCTTTGACAGAAATAATTGCAAAAATAGAAAGGAAAAATTATTTAGACGTTTCAGAGTTTGGAAAAGTAGATGTTAATTTAATTCCTCTAGAAAATGGAGTTTATGACATATCAGAGAAAATTCTTAAACCACACTCTCCGAATTATTATTTTAAAACAATAATTCCAGTAGATTATAATTCAGGAGCTAAATGTCCAGTTTTCTTAAATTTCTTATCAGAAGCACTTTACCTAGAAGATATTCCAGTTATTCAAGAATGGTTTGGATTTAACTTATATAGAAATTATCTAATAAAAAAGGCAGTAATTTGTTTAGGCGAACGAGATACAGGAAAAACAATTCTTCTAGATTCTCTTATTTCATTTATCGGAGAACAAAATAAAACTGGATTAAGTTTGCAGAAAATATCTTCTGGAAACGATTTTCAAAAATTAAGCTTAAAAGATAAACTCTCAAACGTTTATGATGATCTAAGTTCTAAAGACCTTTCAGATGGAGGAAATTTTAAAATTGCAACAGGTGGGGGATATATTTCAGCAGAAGAGAAGTTCGGAGATTATTCTCAATTTAAGAATTATGCTAAGCACACTTTCGCAACAAACAAGATTCCCTCTGTTCAAGATAACGATGATATGGCTTATTTTTCTAGGTGGATTGTAATAAGATTTGATAATCCTCCAGAAAAGAAAGATTTGTTCTTAAGAGAAAAAATAGAAAAAGAAAAATCTGGGATACTTAATTGGGCTTTAGAAGGTTTGTTTAGATTATTACAATGTGAGGAGTTTTCTTATAAGAAAACTCCTGAAGAGGTTAAACAGATTATGGAAATGTCTGGAGATACTTTAATTCAGTTTGGAGATGAAGTTCTAGAAAAGTCAGATGGGAGAGTTTCAAAAGAGAAGATATATGAAATTTATTGTATTTGGGCAAATGAAAAAGACAAACCATTACTTTCTAAAGAGCAATTAGGTAGAAGATTAAATCAGAAAATTAAATATTTAGTTGCTAAAAATGATACTAAAGAAAGATTCTGGGCCAATGTTTCAATAAAACCTAATTGGGTTACAAAATTACCTGAATGTACTGAAAATCCTAAAGAAATACAAAATCTCGACACTTTCGACACATCCAGAAAAAGCTTAAGATACCCCCCTGTTATTATACAGCCCCCAAATGATATAATATTTACAAAAGTGTCGAAAGTGTCTAATGAAGATTTAGGAGAATTTGACGCAGAGGAGGTCATTCCATGAAAATATTAATAATCACAGATATTTTTTTCATAAAAGGAAATGGGGTTTGTATTTTAGAAAATAGGAAATTTTACAACATTCCTGAATCATGGGCTAAATTATTTCTTCAAGAAAGAGTTGGTGCAGAATATATAAAAGTGGAGGCTCTAAAGAATGAATAAACAATACAATAGAATCTGTAAAGGGTGTAGCTGTTCTTTCAAAGCAGAAATTCCCGCTAACTATTGTTTCTCATGCTCACTCAAAATAGTTTATCTGTTACAAGAGCATAAACGAATGTTTAAGGAGATGAATAAATGAAATCCTTATGTGATTATTGTAAAAGAAAGAAAGCTGTTACTATTTGGTTTATCTGGGAGTGCTGTTTAGAATGTTATGATAAACTTATTCAGAAGAATATTGAATTAAAGAGAGGGTTGGAAAGATGACTAAAATCTTTAGATGGTTCATTAAAAAGATAATCTTATTCTTCTTAATCTTAACACTAGGGCTTTATGCCCTCTGGAGGTTTTGATGGCTAAACGAAAACTCTCTGAAAGAAAAAAATGTATAAATTGTAATAATATGTTTTTTCCTAAAACTAAGGCTCATAAATGTTGCACTCCTAAATGTTCAAGATTATTCAAAAAATGTAAGGAGGTAAAACCTTGAGAAGATGGATGAAATTGAAAAAGTAAGAGGGATAACTGAAATGGCTCGGTGTAAATATTGTGGGGAAGAGTGTTTTTCAAACGATCTTAATCCAGAAACTTCTTTTGGATATTTATGCGATAGTTGTATAGAAGAATACAATCTCATTATAAGTTTTCGAAAGAGAAACAATCTTTGTTTTAAATGTGGTTTAAATCCTTCAGTGGTTAATTCTTTCGCATTATCAATCGGGGAAAAGTTAGTATTGTGTAAAGGTTGTTGGGATGGGAGATAATAATAACTCTGGAGAACAAGCAAAGTTTAATCCTGCACTGGCTTATTTAGAAGGGATAGTTAAGCTGATAAATGCTTCTGACTATTATTTCATGACTGGAGAATACTCTAATCTATTCAGAGTTCTTAAGAGGATATTCATAAGAGTGAAACACCGATTTAGTGAAACTGAGATTAGTGAAATTCAGACAAAGTTTAATTTTATTTCTCCTATTGTTGCAAAATTTCCTAAAACGACTAGGGTCGAACTCAACGATTTAGCACACACTTTAGAAGTGATAAATACTCTTCTACTAGATTATATGAATAAGTACGGATTATTAATTCCATCCAATAAAGACTTAACAAAGTCTATTGTGGATCTCTAAAATGAAATTTGCAGAAGAACTTTTCCCATTGGGAACATTTAGAAAGCAACAAACTGCAGGTGCATATATAGATGAAACTGCCTCCGAAAATCTAAACATAATTGCTAAAAAGGTAGCGGATGATATGCACTTTCTAGGAATCATTTCAGGCCACGATATGGTGGGAAATGGAAAAACAACTATAGCCACTCAATATGGTTCTTATTTAACTTGGAAGATAAATCAACTACATGGTGTAAATAACTCTTTCACAGCAGATAATATGGTATTCAAGGGTCTTGATTTAGCTTCAAGATCCTTTAAACTTCCTAAGTTTTCTGTTTTAGTTCTTGATGAAGGAGATGATTTAACAACTCATGGTATGAAAGATTTAGCTGTCAAACTGAAGAGGTATTTTAGAAAGTGTAGGCAATTAAACCAGATTCTAATTTTAATCATACCTTCATTCTTTGAACTACCTAAATTCTTTGCATTATCTAGAAGTCAATTCTTAATAGATGTAAAGTTTGAAGGAGAATTCGAGAGAGGTTATTTTGGATTCTATGGCCTTAATTCAAAGAAGAAATTATATCTTAAGGGTAAGAGGGATTGGAACTATGACGTTCAGAAGCCAGATTTTAAGGGGCGATTCTTTGGAGATTATTGTTTCTTCCCTGATTGCGAACAA
>CAZLHJ010000002.1:0-66736 GCA_964559675.1 Candidatus Woesearchaeota archaeon
TACAAATGGATATGGTGAGTTGAAAATGAGTTTATGGGATTATGAAGATCCATTTAATGCTCTTGGGAGATGTACTTTGCCGAAGCATACTAGTAAGGATTATCAAGAACTTGAATGTAATGTTATTTATCCCTCCTCTAGTGAAAGAGAGTACTATGTATGTATAGAAGGATCTGAAAAAAATTATAAAATAAAAACTGAAACTTCTGGAGAGATTTGCGGAACTGGAGATTTAGGTTCAGAGACATTTACTTCTGATTTTGAGTTATTTGCAAGACCGCTTAAGTTCGATAATGTTAATTTTGAGATAAATGAGTCTGGTTTTGAGAATGAATTTAATATTCCTTTAACTGAGTATCTTCATAATTATATATATGGTAAATATGAAAGCTCTTGCGATCCGTATTGTGTAATTCCCATAAAAATTGAGGGTACTGCTCAACAAATCCAAATTTCAGATGTTTTTATTAAGTATAAAACTGGAGGAGTTACCTTAGAAGATAATAATATATATGATGTAGAAAAGAAGAAAGCTAAGATAAGCTCTGGCCCATTAGAATTAGAATTATCGGAAGCTAACTTTACAATTCCGATAGGCGCTACTCAGAGTAAATTTACATTGTTTCTTGGAACAGATAGAGTATTTGAAAGAATAATCAATTTAACTACAAGTTTTGACTTTGATATTTCTCCTAAATTTAGTTTAATTGGGCAAGAAACTACTTTTAAAATTAGTTCGTTTTATAACATAACTCAATCTGAATGGGAATTTGAAGATGGAAAAAAGGTTACTTCTACAGGTAGCGAAGCAAAATATCTCTTCACGAATCAAGGAAACTATAATGTTAAAGTAACTGCTAAAACTTCGTTAGGAAAAACCTCAAGTAAGACTTTTCAAATAATAGTTGGGAATCCTCAACAATCTGCTGAGAAGTTATTGAATGAAACGGATGCTAAAATAAGTAGTTTAAGTTCATCAATAAATAAAAAAGAAGAATGGATAAAAAAAGAATTAGAGAAAGAATATGATTTATCTGAGTTAAATAGCAAATTAAGTCAAATAAAGATATCTTATCAAAATGCGTTAGAAGATGAAGACTATATTTCTGTTATTAGTAGTCTTCTTGAGTTAAATATTCCGAGTGAAATAATAGTTTCTGAGAAGGGAAGTATCCCTCTTCCTGCATCTATAGAAAATGCAGATTTAAGCTTGGTTGAAGAGGTCTCTGGAAAGGAATTTAAAAATAATGAACTGTTATTCGATTATATTTCTTCTTGGATATTAGATAATTATGATTCGAGTATTGAATTTGAAAAGATTAGTGCAGTTTACGATTCGAAAAGCGAAGTAATATTCACTAAAGTAAAATTGAGAATAGTGAATAAGAATGGAGGGGATGATTTAGATAAATATATTCTAATTAGTTATCCATATGACAATATAATCTTTAGATCGAGTTATGGTGAAAAAGGCATTTCTGGAGGTTCAGCTACATCTATGAGATTATCTGGAAATGATTACGAATTCTTACTTCCGGAAGATGTGGATCTATTAGATTTAGGGATTTATTTATCTCCAGATATAACTAAATTAGATTTAATAGATGAATCAGAAATTTTGAATGAGGATGAGAATACTAAAGATTATCCATTAGGCAGAGTATTATTTTTCTTGGCTATTTTACTAGTATTTACCCTTGCAGCATATGTTTCGTTACAAGAGTGGTATAAAAGACATTATGAAAATTTCTTATTTAAAAATAAGGACGATTTGTATAATATAATTAATTTCATTTATAATGGAAGAATATCTGGATTAAAGGATTTAGAAATCAAACTTAAATTACTTGATGTTAAATGGGGCAAGGAGCAATTAAATTATGCATTTAGGAAGATAGATGGTAAGAGGACTGGTATGTATGAGATTCCAATATTCAAATTCTTTGAGAATAATAAGGTAAAAGAAGAAATTGCAAAGAGACAGCCTACAGGTAAGGTAGACGTAAGATTTATTAAACGTCCTAATTTATAATCAATATGTTTAAAGCGATTAAAAGAGCGGTGCTATCATTGTTTGGTAGAAAACAGAACATTAAATTAGGTTTCTATGGTCCTCCAAATGCAGGAAAGACCTCATTAGCAAATAGAATTTGTAAGGATTGGACTGGAGAAGAAATCGGAAATGTAAGTAAAGTGCCTCACGAAACTAGGGCAGTACAATTTAAAGAAAAGGTAGAAATTAAGTATAAAGGTAAAACAATTACTTTCAAAATGGTAGACACTCCTGGAATTGCGACAAGGGTAGATTACGAAGATTTCTTGAGACACGGATTAAAGAAAAGTGAAGCAAAAAAAAGAGCTAAAGAAGCAACACAAGGAATTATAGAATCTATTAAATGGCTTGATGATATGGATGCAGTAGTAGTAGTATTAGATTCTTCTGAAAACCCTTATTCTCAAGTAAATGTCACAATAATCGGGAATTTAGTAGCTAGAAAAATCCCAGTTTTACTTGTTGCAAATAAGATAGATTTGAAAAAAGCAAACATTAAAAAAATTGAATCTGCTTTTCCAGAATATGATGTTGTCGGAATCTCTGCAAAAGAGGGATTGAATATGGATGAGTTTTACGAGTCAGTATTTAATTTAGCGAAAAAGGTTTAAAATGGCAAAAAATAAAGAGAGGAAAATAAACGGGCTTGGCATTCATGTATTGCCATTCTCTGAAGTCAAGGATTTAGGCATAGCTGAAAGAGTTAAAAGGATATTAAAGCTAGTTCTAGGAAATAAAGTTGTTATTTTGCATGGAAGATTGAGGCCTGAAGAAGAAGCGAGATTAATTGAAGACACGATGGCGCTAGTAGATCATTTAAAGGATTTCAGAGGAATAGAATTAGCCGTAATTGAGCCGGATATGAAAACTGAAAGCTTGATGGTTAAGCTAAAACATAACCTTGCAAAGAGGCTTGTAGGAGATAATTCTTCATTGACAGTAATTGGTCCCGCCTCGGTTATAAAAGAGATAAAGAAAGATCCCAAGAAGATTGAACTATTATTAGGTTAATCCTTTAAGCGAATAACTATTCTATAAAGATTTATTAATCATTTATTCCTTGAAACGATATGCCATATAAATGCGTTCATTGTAATAGTTTATTTGAAGATGGATCTAAAGAAATTCTAGAAGGATGTTCAGGATGTAAAAGTAAATTCTTTTTCTATATTAGACCTGAGAAATTAGAAGCCCTAAGGAAATTAAATCAGGAACCTACTATTGACTTATCTGAAGATGAAAAGAATAAAATTGAAGATGATGTGAGGGAAATTGCAGGATTAGAAAATGTAGATACTCCGGTTTATTTAGATTTTGAGAGTGTAAGAGTAATTCAACATGGCAAATATGTTTTAGACCTTGGAAAATTATTCTCTAAAAAAGAACCTAAAGTTTATCAATTAGAAGATGGAAAATATATCCTTGACCTTTCATTAAAGGGTGAGGAAATCAATTAATTTAAAAAAGAGTTTTTCCTACTTAACTTATGAATATAAATCAAATTAAGAAAAGTTTAGACCTTATTCCTGATAAGAAAGATTTGTTATTTATGAAAAATCAGAGTAATAACTTGAAAAGTCTGATTAAAGAAAGTGCAAACTCGTTAAATATAAAATTAGATGTTTTTTTGGGAGGGAGTTTTGCTAAAAAGACCTTGTTAAAGTCGAAAGATTATGATGTAGATATTTTTGTTAGATTTTATGAGAATAAAGATATTTCTGAAGGCCTAAGTAAGATTTTATCTAAGATAAAGAAATTTAAATTTGAGAAAGTTCATGGAAGTAGGGATTATTTCTTTGTTGAAATTGAAAAAATTAAATTTGAAATCATTCCAGTACTTAGAATAAATTCTCCTAAAAAAGCAATAAATGTTACAGATTTAAGTTATTTTCATGTTAAATATGTCTCAAGGAAATTAAATGATGCGTTAATCAAAGAAGTTTTGTTACTTAAGCGATTTTTAAAAGCTAATTCTTTGTATGGTGCGGAGTCGTATATTGGAGGGATATCGGGATATGGAGTAGAATGTTTAATAATCCATTATAAAAAATTTGGAAAATTCATTTCTGAAATTTCTAAAGCTAAAGAAAAAATAGTTATTGATGTTGAAAAACATTATAAAAATAAAAAAGAAATCTTTATTGAATTAAATGAAAGTAAACTTAATAGTCCAATTATTTTAATTGATCCGACTTGGAAAGAGAGAAATGTACTTGCTGCATTAAATAGGGAATCTTATGAAAAATTAGTTAATGTTTGTAAAGGGTTTGTAAAGAAACCTTCGATTAATCATTTTGTACTTGAAGAACTTAATATAGAAAATCTTAATATTTTAGCAAAAAAGAAAAAAGCGGATTTCTTGGAAATGGAGTCTTACACAGATAAACAAGAAGGAGATATTGCTGGAACTAAGTTAAAAAAATTCTTTAATTTTATCTCTGAGGAAATTGGAAAATATTTTGAGATAATTCAGAAAGAATTTAGATATTCTGGAGAAAAATATGCTCAAAATATAATTATTGCGAAGAGAAAAAAGGAGATAATTAAAACAGGTCCTGAGTTGAAGATGGAAAAACAAGTAATCGAATTTAAGAAAAAAAATAAACATACTTTCGTTAAAGGTGGAAGAATCTATTCTAAAATAAAAATTGAAGATAATTTGAAAGATTTTATTCAAAATTGGGCTAAGAAGTATTCTAAAACTGTGAAAGAAATGGATATAACAAATTTAAAGATAACTTAATTATTATTTCCGTTTATATCTAGAATATCTGATAATGAGCCTGTGAAGAAAGGAGAGTTTAACCATACTCCGAAATCTTCTTCTGAATTTTCAGGAGTAACCATAAATAATACTTCTTTCTTATCTGACATAAATAATCTGGCATTAGAATTAACTTGTTTAGCTTTTAATCCGAATCTTGAAGCTAATTTTTTAACCTTATCTTGTGGTCCTGAAAGAGCTACTTTCACTTTGATATCGTTTTTATTTAATCTCTCAATTGTAGGAACTAAGACTCTTGCTTTGTCTTCAAAATCTGAAACTGATGTGTGGATTAAAACTTCTTTTTCTGCGCCTTCCATTAATTCTCTAATTCTAGAGATTACGTTTGATCTTCCTTTGATAGAGCCTGTAATTTCATGGTGTTTTATTGGAGAAATTCCAGTTTTATGCAATTGTTCCAATTCAGTATATTCCTTTGTATCTTTTAATTGGGATAATGAGCTAACCTTTTCTTGGGCTTCTTGAAGAGTTTTATTCTTCATTTTTTCAACTACTTCAGTTGGTTTTACTGCGATATATTTTACAGGTTTTCCAATCTTGACTATTGCGAAACCGTTCTTTTCTAATGATTCTAAAACGTCATAAGTTCTTGATCTTGGAACCCCTGAAAGTTCTGCAATCTCTCCTGCAGATGCAATTCCTTTTGTAAGTAAAGATAACCAAACTTTGGTTTCGTAAATATTGAGGTTAAAGTGTTCCTTTATCTTCTTTACTAAATCTTGTTTTATAATCATACTACTAGGGAGTAACTAATCAGTATTTAAATCTTTTGATTTTGTTGCAACTCTTAAATGGTACATTTAGAAAGATTTAAAATATGGGGAATAAATTGAAAGTTATGGTAGAAAAAAGTAATTTTGGGTTTCACGCATTGAATAATAAATCACCTAGAAAAAACAGACTTGAGAAAAGACTAGGATCTTCATTTGTAGATAAAATGAGATCCGTATCCTGAAAAGATAGGTCATGCTGTTGAAATTTTTTCTGGAGCGGGAAATATTTGGGGAATTTATAAGGGTGCGATTGAATCTGATACAGTACAATTAATATTACTTCCGAGCATACATGGTTATACTGTTCCATCTCCATCTTCTCACAACTCTCAAATAGTTTACATTTGGAATAATGAGCCTTCTAGAGTAGAGAGAGATTCAGTTCGTGGAATTAGAGAGGTGGACTTAGGTTACTTAGATAGTTTGACAAAAAACCATTTACCTAAAATAATTGTACCTTATTCCTTTAAATCAGATAAGCGATAGCTAATCCTAGGAAACATCCTGTTGAAATGAAAGGCATTGCAGGGTAGAATTTGCCTTTCTCAGATAGAATAAATAATATTGCTAATGCAATTGTTGCTCCTACTGAAATTGCTAGAGCTTGTATTAGCCCCATTGCTATGAAGACTACTCCTGCCAAGATGATAGGGAATACTACATCTCCTCCTCCAAGAATCGCTACGTTTACCTTTACTTTTTTGTTCTTTTGTTTTGGTTTCATTTTTAGATTTTGAATTTTTCCTTTCTGTTGCTTATGCATATAAGGTACAAAAAATCCAGAGAAAACTTTTAATTTTTCAATTTGGTATTTTGCCATTTTCTGCATAAATCCTGCATGCCAAACAGCGTACATATCATATATTGAAATTAGAACTAAAAGTAAAACTGTGGTCCAAATATTTAGAAGAGGGATAAAAATAGCGGCGATTCCTGGATAGATTAAAAGTTCGGTTGCATTATGAGCCAAAAGATTTCTTTTAAATATTTTAATAATTGCTAATGGAAGAGCGATTATTAAAGCAATTAATTGTGAATAATTTAAATTTATTAATAACGCATTAAATGTGATTGCGAGAGCGAGTGTTATAACTACTAAGAACCAGGTTCTAAGAATTAGTTCTGCACGATATTTCATTAATAGGAGAAGTATGGCAACTGCGAATATAATCGCGATTACTATCGAGATTAAACTTCCTTTCGGATCTACATCTTTTGGAGGTTCAGTTCCAAATGGAAGATTATAGACTGTTTCGTTAATTATTGTACCGTTTTCAGTTACAGTTTGAATTGTCTTTGGGGAATAGACGTTTACAACATATAATCCAATTAATTGCGTTAAGAAAAACATAGCAATTAAGATTATTGTTAAGGATTTTGGATGTTTCATGAGTATAATAGACTAGAGTTATTTATAATAGTTACCAATTATTTTAACCTGACTGTTTCTAAGTTTCTTGGTACTACTGTTTCAATATGGTTTGTCCTATGTAGCGCTGAAGCGAAGTCTAGGGATTTAGAAACTTCTCCGTGATTAATTATTATTTTTTTAGGTCTTGGAGTCATTCTACTTACGTATTGCATTAATTCATTCCTACCTGAATGTGCAGACAAACCATACATTGTTTGAACTTCCATATTTACTATAATTTTTTCATTCCCATAATCCTTACCTAAGTTAATTTCCTTATTTCCTTCTTGAACTTGTCTTCCTAAAGAACCTACTCCTTGATAACATCCAAATACAATTGTGTTTTTTGCATTATCTGCTAAATTTCTGAAATATTCTACAGATGCTCCTCCGACTAACATACCTGAAGTAGCAATGATTATGCATGGTCCCCCTTCCAAAACTTGTTTCCTTTCTGCAGGACTTCCAACTCTTTTGAATATTTCAGATAAAAATGGATTATTATCTTGGAAAATTTGATTTCTTACTGCTGAAGATAAGAAATCTGGATAGGCAGTATGAATTGCATTGATATCCCAAATCATACCGTCAATATAAACTGGAACGCTTGGAAGATCTCCCCTTCTTATGGCCTCCTCTACCCTTAAGATAGTTTCTTGAGCGTGCCCTAAACCTAATTCAGGCAGTAATAATTTTCCACCTCGTTCAATAGTTCTTTTTGCAACCTCTAGGAATGCATTCTCGACTTCTTTTATTGAAGGAAGGATATCATTTTTAGAACCGTAAGTAGACTCTATTTGTAATGTTTCAACTCTTGGAAAATGATTTACTGCTGCATCAAGTAATCTTGTTTTGTTATATTTTGTATCTCCTGAATAAACAAAGTTGTGTAATCCGTTTCCGATATTAATATGTACTTGTGCGGATCCTAAAACATGTCCTGCATTATATAATGTAATTCTTATATCTGGTGTAATGTCGCTTACCTCCCCATAATCTAAACAGATTGAGTGTCTAACCATTTCCTTAATGTCTTCTGGTTTATATAGTGGGAATTCTGCTTTTTTGTAAGCGATCCCTATCATATCTAATTGTAATAGTGCTGAGATATCTCGCGTTGGAGCTGTAAGGTAAATTGGTCCACGATAACCCATTTTGTATAAATATGGAACTAATCCTGAATGGTCTAAGTGAGCGTGGCTTAAGATTATAGCGTCAATTGAGTTTAGATCCCCTACTTCTGAAACGTTGAGATATGGAAATCTTTCAGATCCTTCTGTCATTGCCGGATTTATTCCACAATCTAAAATAACTTTTGAATTTGGAGTTTGTAATAAGAGACAAGATCTTCCTACTTGTCTTCCCCCGCCTAAGTAAGTTAATCTTACCCACATCTCCATCTTTTCAGGGCTCCAATCTTTGTAGATTTTCTTCCCTATCTCATTAAGGAATTTTCGCCTATAGTTGTTATTTGCATAAAGAACTGACCTTATCTTCTCTGTAATTTTACTTGGGATGCTTGGAGATCTTTGCACAGTTGGAGACCACGAAGTGGATTTTCTTATATCATTTAAAATAGATCCTTGCTTTCCTATAACTAATCCTGGTTTCTTAGCTTCTATTACAACAATGGACCTTTGGATATCAAAAATAATATTTGTTATTTCTGCTTCTTCTGGGACGAGAGCCCTAATAGTTTTTTCAGTTTCCTCTTCTGAAGTTAAAATCTTTTTTTCTGCCCTAAGTTCAATTCTCTTTTTGATCTTATTTACTACTTCTTTAATTTTATCATCTCCAGTCCTAAAGAATTCTTTATCTTCAGTGTATAGAACTATGTTTGCACCTTCAAATTCTGCATCACTTAATGAGTTTGGTAACTCATCTTTTATAACTTTTAAGATATCTGGCATTGTAAACTTTATCTCTTATCTTCTTTAAATTGAATATCTGATATGTGACTAACGACTTGCTTAATTTCTCCAGGTTTGACAACATATACGTCCATTCCTTCACCAACAGACGGATCTCTTCCCATTGAGGCCCTGATGCATTTTGTTGCTAATTTGATCCCTTCTTCAACGGACATATCTTTCTTGTAATCTGAATCTAAAATGGGGTGGGCCTGCATTATACCTGAACCACTTGCAACATAACCTTCTTCTTTTTTGAGTAATCCATCTGGTGAGACATCGTATAAATGAATCCCATTACTATCGAAACCTGCTACAATGAAATGAGCTATTGCTGGAATCATTGATGGAGTTCTGATACTTTGATAAGCCATATTGGACAATAGTGTGGCAATTTCATCTATAGACATTTCTTCTTTGATCTTTAATTCCTTCAATCTGATTTCTGCTCTTAGAACTTGAAGTAATTTTACGGCATCTGAAGCAGTACCTGCCATAGTTGCAATAGTTTTTTTGTTTACTTCTATAATCTTCTTAACATCTCCCGCTAAATATGAAACTCCTCCTTGACCCCCGTAAGAAGTTCTCCTATCTGCAGCTACGACTATCGCTCCTTTGCAAACTATCCCTATAGTTACTGTTCCTGTCTTTGTTAAGTTTTTAGAAATTTCCTCGTTCATTTTTACTGAGAACTAACTTATTATTGGCAGGAGTAAATGGTATTTAAATTTTTCCAATTTTAAAATTAGAGAGGTTTCTCTATTTTTGAGATGCCCGATTCTTTTTTAACCCGAATAATATGGTCCACAAAAGATTCTATTTTAGATTCATGACTTACTAAAATAATTTGCGATGCATTCAAATCTAGAAGGATATCTCTCATTTTATCTAATTGTAATTCTGAAAAACCTTCGGTAGGTTCATCTAAAATAATTAGATTGGTAGTTTTCAATTTACTAAAGATAGAGTTAATGGTTTGATTTAGAGATAGCCTATACGCGAGAGCTAGTGCGGTTCTCTCCCCTCCAGATAAATCTGAATAGTCCATTTCAACTTCTGAATGGGTGATAATTGGTGAGAAGTTCTCATCTAAATTCACACTAAAAGACCCTTCGGGAACTAAAACTGTAAACCATTTTGAGAAGAAATTTGAGAACTCTTGTCTTAATTTTATTAAAACGTTTCTTTCTATAAAGTCAATAAGATTGAGATAATTATTTGATAACCAATTGTTTAATTCCTGTAAATGGTGTAATTTGACCTTTGCAGCCTCTTTCTTTATTATTTTCTCACCGAGATCTGAAATTTGTTTTTTTCTTAATTCCAATTCTTTTTTAAATTCTGCTAATGAAATTGCGGTATTTCTTTCCAAATCTTGCTTTTGCCTTAACTCTTCCTTTTTGAGTCTAAATAGTGTTTCGTATTTTGAAAAATCTAATAATGTCTCTTTAAGTTTAGTTAAGTGATTTTCTAGCAAATCTATGTCTTTATTTTGATAATCTAACTTCCTTATCAAATCATTTATTTTTTCTTGATTTCTCTCTGAAACAGCATTTCTTATTTTTACTTCTTCTAACTCTTTTTTTATAAGATCTAAATCTTCTTTCTCTGATTCGAATTTCCTTAGAGACAACATGAAGGTTTCTAAATCCTTTTCTAAACTAGAAATTTTAGAATTTATTTTAGAAATCTCTGATTCTACAGATGTAAAAATATTATGTTTATGTCTTTCAGGCACATCTTGTAAACACGTTGGACAAAGGTCTATTTTGAATACTCTTTCTTTCCTAGATTCGAGAGTATTCTTTAGATTTGAAAGCGCCTGTATTTCTCCCTTGAAAGAGCTTATTTTGAGATTGAGTGCTGAAATTTCATTATATTTAGATTCTATATTTTTTAATATCGAGTCGTACTCTAATTGATTAAATTTCTTCTCTGAAGAATTAATTAATGACTCTAGATTTTTTCTTTCAAATAATAAATTTCTGAGAGTTTCTTTTTTTGCAGAAATTAATACTTTTGCCTTCTCAATTTCCCTAAATATCTCTTCCCTTTCCCTATTTTTATTTTCTAATTCTAAGATATCTTTTTCGATAGACTCTAAATTTCTCTTTTGTTCTTCTAATTCTAGACTTTTTGAAGAGATTTTTTCATCTATATCGCTAAGGTAATCTGACATATTAAGAACTTCTTGTTTTATTGAATCTAAATCAGATATTTCAAATTGTAGAATCTTAGATTTTTCTTTTATATCTATTTGCAAAATGGTTAAGTTCTCTCTAATAGTTTTATATTTATCAACTCCAAAAATATGCCTCAAAATATTTAGACGAGTATCTGGATCTTCTGAAATGATTTGTTTCATACTTTCTTGAGGGGTGTAAATGGTATATTTATATAATACATTATTCTTTTTTACATATTCTTGAGGATATCCTAAAAGGTCAATTATTTTCGTTTTTATTTCTGTGGTTGAAGATTCTATTTTTTCACCATCTATTGTGATTGCGGAATATTCATTCGTTATGCTTTTCTTATTTCTTTTTAATTTCCTTTCAATAATGATATCTTTTCCACCTATCTCAAAATTAAGTGTTACTTCCCCAGAAACCTGATTGTTCCTTAACAAAGAAGACCCTCTCTGACCGGGTTGTAAACCGAAAAGAGCATATTCGATGGCTAGCAATAATGTACTTTTTCCTGAGCCGATATCTCCTGCTAATAATAGAGATCCTTCTGGGAAAAAGATTTCCTGTTCCTCATAAGACCTAATGTCTTTAATTTTAAGCGATTTAATTCTCATATTTCTAAAATTTTATTTGCCTCTGAAAGTAATCTTTCGCTGAAAGTATCTGAAGTCTCATCTTCTTGTTTTTCAATATGTAATGCGCGAGTTATTTCTGAGATATACTGATTTAGTTTGTGAGGGTGACTTTCCTTAAACTTCTCTATAATTTGAGATTCTATTTTTTCTGAATTTGAAAAATTTAGTTTTAATTCTGGTTCAACCATATGCAATTTAGTTGTGCTTTTTAAGAATGAATATGCTCCCCTCTCTAGAGCGAATGAAGAAATTTTCTGAAAATCTATATCTGAGGTCTTACCATGTTGTAAATATCCAGTTAACCTTAAGATTACAATTTTGTCTCTTAAATCCTTATTTTCTAATAACGAAATTATTGATTGTGTGGCTTTCACTGAACTAGTGATCTCTAGATTAATTGAAACTACGTCTTTTAATTTTATAGCCTTCCTATTTATTTTCCCATTATCGAAGATGTAAAATGATCCTTCTTGTAGCTCTTCCAATTCTGAAAGATTATTTGGAAAAGTTGGCCCTGAATAAACCCTCCCATTTTTATTATAAATTATATGTAAATGTCCTAGAGCTAAATAATCTACTTTTGGCAAGATAGTCTCGTCAACTGATTTTATCATGGGATTTTGTGAGGCATCCCTTATTGCAGTGTGAAGCATTAAAATTTTAAATAATCCCGGAGAATCTTGGATTTTAATTCTCTCAATTTCAGGTACTTCTAGACAAGATTTTTTTCCAGGATATCCGTAGATTGCGACATTTTTAAAAATGGTTGGTTGCAAAACGATTGAATCATTTCTTTCTTCAAATATAGATACATTTTTACAAAAACCTGCTTTTTCTAAAACATCTAGAAATGTTTTTCCAGACACAGAATAATCATGACTCCCTGCAATAATAAAGACTGGAATTTTTGAATCGTAGATTTTCTTAAATATACTGAATGATTCTTTTAAAATATCGAAACTAGGGTATGCCGAATCGTATAAATCTCCTGCTATTAAAATAAAATCTACTTTCTCTTTTATTGAAATATCGACTGCTTGTTTAAAGGATTCTAGATTTAATTTCCTTAATTCCTCTTGTCTCCAACCCCCTAAGTGGCAGTCTGCTATATGTGCGAACTTCATAAGAAAAAATCTTTATGACGTTATATATAGATTGTTGTTAAATAAAGCTATATAGATTTAACACTTAATTTTCTGTTTAATTATTGATTCGCACAAAGCTAATTTATTATCTTCAGTAAATTGTTCTGGTTGAATTTCTAATTCGTACTCTCCGTTTAATGAAGGGGTAGTCAAAACAACTGATTGGAACTCTCCAGGCATAAAAGGAAAGAATTTCTCTTGATCTAAGATAGTTGAAATCTTTCTATTTGGCTCTTTAATTCTTATCAGTATTGCGTCAGATTTGAAAAGTCCTGAATTGAATAATGTTAGATTTAAACTATTTTCGGAACAAACATATTCTTGAAGAGAAAGAGTAACATCATTTGTACAAGAAATTTTCTCATTTGGAACGTAAACTTTAAGATAACTATAAACTCCGATACTCATACCTATTGCAATTACAATTAAGAGTACATAAGAAATTAAATCGCTCAATCCTTTTTTATTCTCAATCATTCTTGGCAACAAACCTCTCTGCATCCTTATCTTTTCTTACTATTATATAGAAACTTTCCCCTTTCTCTAAATCAAAAGTGTATTCTAAATCCCTTTCTTCACTTAATTTAATTTTAATCTTCCCAGATTCGGTTGAGCCATAATCAACTGCTGCAGTACCTAATTTTTGTTGATAAAAATCTACTTTTGAGTTTTGACCTGATCCTGCAGAAATTCCGGTCGAACCAGAGTTTTCGACTTTATAATAAATTAAAGATTTCTTCTCAGTTTCATTTCCATATAAAACAAATATTTCATTATTTGGAGATGAATTAGAATAAATCTCAATTAATTTTTTTATATTGTCTTCTATAGTTGAAGAACTTGAACCGGAAAATACTCCTTGGTCTACGACCTTCGAACTTTCAAAATTAATTTCTTTAGATAAATCGTAAACTTGGGTATCTTCGTTTGAAGTTCTTACATCATTATAAATTGCACCTAATCCGACTAAGATTCCAACAATGATTAAAGCAGCAATTAAATAAAATTGTCCTCTTTTTTTCATATTTAAAAAAGTTAAAATGAGTTTTTATATTTACTGGGTGTAGGCAGGGAGTTTGCTCAAACAAAACGTAAAAGCTGACCTTTTACCTTTCTCGGTCTTGCTACCCTACAAGCACCGCTTCTCCTGTTTAGGGCTGCTCCGATCAAGGCCTGACCCGTTTCGCAGAAGCGCGATCGAATAGGACAAAACGTCAACGTCCGATAAAAGACTTTTACACTTCGTCTCACGCGCTCCTTTGAAGTCCACTTAAAGCCCACGAGTGAATAGCGCAGGGCTAACGCGCCGACTTGCCTACATAAATACGAGAAATATGACGCTTAAAAAGTTAACTATTCTTCAGATTCCCTTGTAATTTGTTCTTTTATCTTTAATAAATCTGCAGAAACTTGTTTCCTAGGAACATCTTTCTCCTTTTTAGGAATAGAGATTAAGAATACTAAAATTATAAATAAAAATATTGCATTAGATGAGAGTAATAAGATCAATTCCATGTAAATCTTTGAAAAATTTAGTATTTAAGGTTTATGTCAAGATAGTCAAGATATTTGATGAAAACTATACTTTAAAGTATAGAGTTGTATCTTGAGCATCCAAAAGACAAGTGCCTTTTCAAACCCTGCCTTTTAATGGTGAGTGGCACATTGTCTTTCTGATTACATTTTTTCTAATGTTTTTATTCCTAAGAGAGTAAGAGAATTCTTGAGAGTTTGAGAGAATACATCTACTAAAGAAAGTTTAAATTGTTGAGCTTCAGAACCAATTATCTTTTCTGATTGATAAAATTCATTAAATTTTTGGGAAAGCCCGTATGAATAATTTGCAACTAAATTTGGAGAGAAGGACTCATGAGATTGCCTTATTACCTCGGAGAACTTGGATATTTCTAAGAGCAATTGTTTTTCTTTTTCTGAAATATTATTTGGGATCTTCAAGGAAAATTTATAATTTGCCTTTTTTAATACGCTTCTTGAACGTGCGTAAGTATATAGTAAATAAGGCCCAGTATTTCCTTCAAACTCTAAAAATTTTGAGATATCGAAAATAGTATCATTAGTTCTGTGATTCCTAAGATCTCCATAGAAAATTGCGGCTCTTGCTATTAATAATGCTCTTTTTTCTAATTCGTTTTTATCTAACTTTTCTCTTTTGATTAATTCTTTTTTTGCTAATTCGACAGTTTCATCTAATATGTCCTGCATGAAAATAGTTTTTCCTTTCCTTGTTGCAAATTTTTTACCATCGTTATCTAAGTAGAGCCCATGGTCTATATGAATGCAATTTTTAGCCCATTCATATCCGAGTAATTCTAAAACTCTAAAGACTTGTTTAAAATGGAGTTTTTGTTCAGAACCTACTTCATATGCTAGATAATCTGCACCATATTCTTTCTTTCGGTGTATCGCTGCAGCTAAATCTCTTGTTGCATAAAGGGTTGTGCCGTCTGATTTTTTAATTAGAACTACTCCTAAATTTTCAGAAGTTAAATCTACAATATATGCTCCCTCACTTAAAGTTAGAAGTTTTTTCTTCTCTAATTCTTTAACGACTTTATCCATTTGATTATTATATTCAGATTCTCCTGATAACACATCAAATGAAATTCCTAGAGTTTGGTATATTTTATTAAATTCAGAGATGCTTTCTTCTCTGAATTTCTTCCATAGAGAGACTGCTTCTTTATTCCCAGATTCTAATTTGCTAAACCATTCCCTCCCTAATTCATCATATTTTTCATCTTTTGAAACTTTTACATATATTTCATATAGATGTTTAATAGGATTTTTTGCTAACTCTTTCTCGTTTCCGAATTCCTTGAAACCCGCAATTAATTTTCCGAATGGTGTCCCCCAATCCCCTAAATAGTTTATTTTCGTTACGTTGAAATTAAGTTTTTTTGCTATTTCTGAAACTGCATTTCCAATTATTGTTGATCTAAGATGGCCTATACCGAAAGGTTTTGCTATATTTGGAGAAGACATATCTATTACGAAATTTTTACCTTTTCCTAAATTGTATTTTCCATAATCTTCTTTTTCTTTTGAAACCTTTCTTATAATTTCTTTTGCCAGATTTTGCCGGTTTATAAAAAAATTAATGTATGGGCCTTTAGACTCTATTTTTTCAAAATATTCCGAATTTAATTTTGAAGAAATTTCTTTGGCTATTTCTGCAGGATTTTTTTTAAATTTTTTTGAGAGTGTGAAACATGGGAATGCGTAATCTCCCATTTCAGAATTTGGAGGTACTTCTATTAAACTAGAAATTATTTCTTTTGATAAAGAGGTTTGTTTTTTTAGTAAGTCAATTATTTCCGATTTCATATAAGATATAGATTTGAAGCGTTAATAAAATTATTTATCAGATGACCTTTAGTTAAATTGTATAAATAAGAATATAAATTTAAATACCTTTAAGGTTCTTCCCACAATTTATACAGAATTTATCGCTATCGTCAATTGGAGCTTCGCATCCGGGGCAGTTTGTTAATGGAACTATCATTTTTCCACCACACTCTCCGCAAAACTTTTGATCTATGGATCCTACTTTTCCACACCCATTACACTTAGGAGGGACTTTCTTCTTTTCTATAATTGTTTTAT
The DNA here is from genome assembly GCA_964559675.1 of Candidatus Woesearchaeota archaeon. Classification (GTDB taxonomy): domain Archaea; phylum Nanobdellota; class Nanobdellia; order Pacearchaeales; family GW2011-AR1; genus CAZLHJ01. Next base: position 16,526 of record CAZLHJ010000002.1, read on the forward strand.
ACCCTGGTTTTCCTCCAGAAACTAAAGCTGAAAATGCATCAATTACGGAACTGCTATTAGCATATTTCCTAAGATCTCTATTGCTACCACCTTCCATGCATGGATTAAAAAACGGGAGTTTTTAACTTTTTTGATATCTGATTATGTTTATAAAGTTAGAAGAGTGTATAATTTTATGAATATAAGGAGAGGAGTTTTAAGTGCGGGTCTGCTCTGGATATCTACATTAATAATTGGGCTAATAATAATCTTTTTAGTTGATTTGTTTTATAATGAGGGAATTTCTAATTTTGTTTATAATCTTAGTTCGATAATTATTTTAGGAGTTGCATTGATTTATTTTACTTGGTTTTACTTTAAGAAAGATAAGAATGTAAATGTAAAAAGGGCACTTTACTTAGGAGGGACTTTCTTTTTGATTGGTACTTGTCTGGATTTAATGTTTATAGGGATATTTGCGTTATTTGGTGGAGCAATACAAGAATTTGCATATTATTACACTAGTTGGATATTTTTAGTAAATTTGGTAATGATATTCCTGATTCCGGTATTGTTTGTAGTATTTAGAAAAAAGAAAAGACTTAAATAAGCTCCTTGAGAACTTTTTTTATGAAAGCTGAAAAAGGAAAGTTTATAGTTCTCGATTATGAAGGTAGATTAGAAAGTGGAGAAATCTTTGACACCTCTAAACATGGCGATCATTCACATCCATTAACATTTCAATTAGGAGAAGGGCAGATTATTCCAGGATTCGAGAAGGCAGTTACTGGAATGGATGAAGGTGAAGAAAAAGAGTTTACAATAAAATCTGAAGAAGCTTATGGCGAATACGATGAAAATAAAAAACAAGATATTCCAAAATCTTATTTCCCAGAAGACAAGGAAATTAAAGCTGGAAGTGAGATTTTTATTAGTGCCCCAGATGGAAGATCTCTTCCATTGAAAGTTGTCGATGTAAACGATGAAAATGTCACAATTGATTTGAATCATCCCTTGGCTGGAAAAGATTTAATATTTAAAATAAAAATTTTAGAAATTAAAGATTCTGCTGAGGATCTGGAACACCAACCACATCATCATGACCACGAGCATTCGGAAGAGAGTGAAGATTCTGAAGAGATAATGGATGAAGATTTAGATGAAGGTGAAGAAGATTCAGACGAAGAAGAAGAAGCTAACAATAAGTAAATAAGTGTAGTTAAAATAAAATTCTAAATTAATGTTTAAATTGGAACTTAAATCGATTAATGAATTTGAAATAAGTTATAATTAAATTTTCTCAATAAACTCTCTAACTAAATCTAAGACTTCTTTTTGTTTTCCAGGTACGAAGTTAAGAGATCCTGCGTTTTTATGTCCGCCGCCCTCTATAAATGCAGTCGGTAATTTTTCGTTAATAAATTTCATTAATTCTTGTACTGAGAAGTTAGCTTCGTCTGTTGCTCTAATCGTGATTGCAGTGCTTAAAACTCCTAATGTGACTAATTTTTTAACACCTTTTGTTTTTTGTAGATCGTCGTGAATTAGACCTATAGCAATTCCAGGGCGAGGATAAAATCCAAATCCTGGAAAAGCTTTTTCAACGAATATTTTTTGAACGGTAACTTTTCCAACAGATTCTACTTCTGAGCCTGCTCTTGCCATCGCAATACCTTTTGCTTCTAATCTTCTAACATATGGGGCCATTAACTTAACAAGATTTTTTTGTTTTTCTTTCGGTTCTCCAAATATAACTTCGATATATTCTCTTGCTTCCATAAACTTCAATTTTGCCGATACAAAATCTATTACTGTCGCGATATCATCTAAAAGAGATTTTGGATATCCTTGTTCTTCTGCTAATTTCAAATAACCATTTACAACTTCAGGGTTGTCGATTCTGTCTGCTAATGAGGCCATTGCAGATATTTGAGCCATATTTTCTACATCTGGATTTATGAATCTTGCAACTTCAGTGCATAACATTCCTGCAGAAAATTGAGAACCAGATTCGCCCACTAGAAACGGATTAATATGTGCTAGAACTTCTTGAGAAATTACATCTTTATCGTATGCGTGGTGATCTATAACAATGAAATCCATTCCATGGACCTTACCTTGTTGAATTCCGAAAAGATCTTGTTCTGTAGAACCGTTATCTGCGATGATTACGAGAGGCATTTTATTTGAGAACTTTGCGACGTTTCTTAAGGAAGTAGCAGTATCTCTAATTGAATCATCTATTTCATAAAATGGTGCTGAGCAAGGAGCTCTAGTGTAATACTCCCATGCCGCCTTTTCAGAAGAATGTTGTTTTTCAATTAGGGGGATAATTGCTTTTTCTAATGCAAATCCCGAGCTATATCCGTCTGCATCGTTATGGTGTCGGACGATTATAGGCCTATTTTGGATAATTGCTAATCTTATCTCTGTTGCAGCTTTTACAAATTCATTTTTTAACTTGTCTAAAATTGGAGATTCGACCATAAATTCTGGAGGCTCAATACTTGCTCTTTCTCTTTCTATTTTTTTTAAATTTTCTAAAAATTCAGATCTTTCTTCTGGAGATAATTTTGAAATTTGAGTAACTTCTCCCTCTAATGCATCCCTAAATTCCTCGATTACGACTTCTGCCTTTATTGTATCTCCTTCGTTGATATCAGGGTGTGCCCTAACACCTGCACCTTCAAATGCTTTGAGAGAAAGAGATCCAGTTCCATCAGATATAGTAAATACTGTTGGTCCTCCAGTTTGTTGGACTCTATCGATTACCCCGACTAATTTGAAAATTCTTCCTTTATGTGAAGCATTTATATCCTCAATATTAGCAACTTCTGCTTTTTGTTTTTGTGGAGGAGAACTCTTCTTTCCTTTATCAAATTTCTTTTTCATATATAGTAAATTGAAAGTGCTGTTAAAAACCTTTGCCTGTAATTTTTAGACTATTTTTTATAAAGATTTGTTGTAATTTTTATTATTTAAAATGATTGAAAGTTTTTGTTATTGATCACAGGTTTAAGCATATAAAAAGCTTTAGCTAGCCTTAAATAGCCCTTTTTCGTCTATGAAATATGAGAAAAGTCAAAAATTCAAGAAAGAAAATCGAGGTAGAGCCTCCCCCCGAGAACAGTTTTGAAAAGATAGTTGATACTCTCCCGCATCAAATGATGCCTTTCTTAATCCTTAAAGCAGTAATGGGCGTAGCAACCAGCTTCTTTACATTATTTGCTGTAAGGAGGTTTATGTGAAAAGGTGATAGTCGATAATAGAAAATCTGGAATTTCCGACGATTATGAAGGAAGAATTGATGTTGATAAGGCACTAAATTCCCTTGGAGAACATCTGGTTTTAGACCCTATGACTGGAAGACCTGTAAATTCAAGCTATAGAGAAGGAGTAGTTAGAAGATTAGCGGAAGAAAAGCAACAAGCAATGGATTCTAGGGGAACTAGTTATGTGCCTCCAAGATCTCAAATTTAAATTTTATTTTTCGTGCTTATTAACACGAACCTTTGCCTTTGCTTAAACTTTCTAGTTCTGATTAAAACATTTAGCTTTATTAAAGCGAACTCATTCAAAATCTTTAAAATTGTTTGAAGGTAGAAAGAATAAAAATTCTTAAATTAGAAAATTGGAGTGGGCAAGGTTAGAGAAAATTTAGAATATTTATTGGAAGTTATGAAGCCTTTGAGTGTTATGATGGCACTCAATTCAGTTTTTTTACTTACTCTAGTTTAGGTCTTCTTGCAATTTCGACATTTTATGGAGTAGAATCGGCCAACATGTCCCAAACACAACTATTTGCAACTTCATTAATGCATATAGGTTTAAGAGGAGGAATATATAATATATTTTCAAAAAATTCTTTGAATTATAAGAAAAAAGCAGATCAATTACAAAGAAGACAGGATTTGGCAACTAGGTGGTAATTAAAACGAACTTTCTACCTATGCTAAAAGTTTTTGTTTTTTGCATAAAGATTTAGCTTTATTAAAGCGAACTTGTTTGGAAAAGAATATAAGTTTAGAAATTCTTGATAGTTTATGAGTCTTGAAAAATTAAATCAATCTGAGTATGGAAATTTTAGAATGGTTGGAAATGAAAGCTTACCTATCTATTATGAGGTTGTAAATCCCTTAAAAAATCAGTGGAATAGGGCTCAAAAATTAATTGATGAAAATGCACCTCAAAGAGCAACTCATTATAGGATTCCAAAAAACTCTGGAGGAGATCCGATTATAACGGATGATCTTAATGATAGAATTTTAGTTGAATATTTTATGAGAAAAAGCAGTTAAATTTAGGTAGAAAAGTACCTGAAAATCTGAAATTTTTCAAAAAGAGGTCAAAAGTTCGTGTTAACCTTGTCAAAGGTTCTCTTAATGCATCTTGTGCGAACCATTGTTAAAATTAATACTCATACATTTCATTCCAAGCATTTTCTGCCTTTTTTGAGAGTTTATCTGCTAAGGAAGGATTACTGCCCCTTACAATTTCTGAGCGAAACTTGTAAATGTCAGATTTTGCACAATAGTAGCTTGCCCTGTCATCTGAATCTATGTGGATTCCATTTAAAAAATCAGAATATATTTCTCTTATAGTCTTAATAGCAGCAAGATAGAAAATTTTTTTAAGACCTTCTGCTGTTTTTTTGTCGACTTCCATTAGAGGTTCTAAGGTTTAGAGTATTTAATGATTATTGTAAAATATTGAGCGTACTCGGCGCTTCGCGCCTCATGAAATAATAGTAGCTAATTTTTAGGAAATTAACGCGAACTCTGGAATTTTTATATTAATTTTATGATAGAAAGTTCGTTTTATATTTATGCTGGAAGAAATTAGAAATGATAGAAAGTTTTAGCGCTGGATTTATTAAAAATAAAGAAAAAGGATAAATCAATATTTTGATCTATCCATAGGAGACATTAGTTTAGATATAAGGAAAATCATCCAAATACCTGAAAGACCTACTAATAGGTAAATGATTAATTCGGCTGTTGGCCACGCTCCAAATATTAGATTTACTAAATTGAAGCCAAAAGCTACTAGTCCCCAATTAATCGCCCCTATGATTACAAGCACTGTTGCAATCCAGTCAATCGCATTTAAGTTTCTCATGGAAAAAGTAATGCGTGAAGATTTATTAAAACTCGTGGTATTTTTAGAACAAAATTATTTTTGTTTTTCTATTTGTTTTTCCTCTTTTTTTCTTCTCCTGAATTCAAGGTTTTGTGCCTTTTGAGAAGCTTTCCCTATGTATATAGTTACTAAGACTGCTAAAATTGTAACAACTAATGCGTATCCCCAAGGGCCACTTTTTGCTAGGAAACCTAAGGGAGCTCCTTCCTGGAATAAAGATTGAATTGCATTATTCCATGCAAGGGCGGCTACCAACCCAAAAGCAGCAGTTGATAATGAGGCGAGTTTTTCTATAACTTCTTTTTTCATTTTGATAATTAAAAGGTTAAATAAAAAGGTTAAATAAAAATAAAGGTTTTTGTCCAAATTTACTTGAACAACTTAACTAATAACCATAGACCGGATAAACCTACCAATAGGTAAACTATTGCTGCTACTGCTGGCCATGATCCGAAGACTATAGCTACAAGATCCCAACTGTAATCTATAGCAGAGAAACTGTTTAATCCTACAAGGCCCCAGTTTAATGCTCCTATGATTACAAGAATAGATGCTATCCAATCAATTGCGCTTCTTTCCATTTTAAAAACCTCCTTTCATAATGATATTATTTTGAGGTTTTTGTGCTTTTTATTTGTTTTGGGTTGGTAAAAATGTGTTTAGAAAAAGAAAAACAGGTGTTGAGGTGTTTGGACAGGTGTTTTATCGACGATATAGTTTATAGGTAGGGTTTATCTTGTAAGTATTTTGAGGTGATTAGGATAATAATAATACCTAAAATAGTCATAAATGTGGCAGTTAAAGCTTGAGATGAAAGGGCAGATTCTGCTTGATAAAAGTGAGCGAGAATAGCTTGAAAAAAGGTGAAAATAACCTCCCTCCAGACAAATGCAATTGTGAACCCGATAGTCACAATGATTAGAAGTCGCATTTGTTTTTTGAATTCTTTTTTGTAATAGTGGCTGACCTGGAATGCGTCTGAGACTCTGTTTTTTAAAGATTTATGACTTGGAGTTATACGTCTGAATACCATTTTTATTTATCTTTTAGAATTTTAGATGTGAGAAATAAAATTATTACTGCAAAAAGAGTGATTGCTAACGCAGTTATGGATTCTGTCAAGACAAACTCTGTTGAATTGATTATTTGTCCAATTAGATTCTGTGCAGAATTATAGATTGCATTTCTCCATGCGAAAGCTACAGTAAAACCAATTGCTGCGATGATTGCAAGCCTTAATTGTCTCTTGAATTCTTTTTTGAAGGACTTTTTTGTCTTGAATACTTTCATTTTTATCACCTAATTTCTCTCAAAATTGTATAAGGATAGTTGGTTTTTATATGTATTGTACGGCGCACTCGGCGCTTCGCGCCTCATGGAATAATTGTGGCTAAATTTGTAAGATTGTGGGGCGCGAGAGTTCGTTTAATTTTACATAAAAAGGTGTTTGGACAGGTGTTTGAAACAATTGTAAAAGATTAAAAGTTTTAGCTAAGATTAGATTAAATGAGTTTTTTAGGTGTTTTTTTATAAATTTATTTATCGTCGATAAACAGGTGTTTTGGGGTGTTTGGACAGGTGTTTTTATTAATTATAGGGGTGTTTAAAAATTATTTTTGTTTTTTTTGTGGTGTTTGGTGGTGTTTTTTTAATCTTTTATTAAAAAACAAATTTGGTATTTTTACGGCTTCTAGTAGTAAAATTTATAAAGAATGCTGTTTAAAATAAGAGTATGTTTTTCTGGAATTCAAAAAAAAGAATTGAGAAGATTGAGGAAAATACTCAAAAAGGATTTGATTCTGTAAAAAAGGATATGGATGTGATTGGAAAATGGATTAAACACCTTGATAGGCAAGACAAACAGGTGTTTGATATTTTAAATTCTTTAAAATTGGATTTATCGTCTATTCAAGAAGAGGTTGAAAGTTTAAGAGAAGCGGTTGATTTAATTTCTGATTCTGAAAAAAACAAACAGGTGTTTAAAAAATTGCCTGTTTTGAGTAAACAGACAGGTGTTGAAGGTGTTCAAAAAGCTGTCCAAACAGCTGTCCAAACAGACAATTTTTACGAAATTTTCAAAAACTTAAGTGGAAATGAAAAAATTTTAATTTTGGCACTCATGCAAGCGGATATGAAGTTGAGTTATGAAGATTTGTCTTTAATGTTGGGAAAAGAGAGATCAACAATAAGGGGACAAGTAAATGCGATTAAGCAGAAAAATGAGGGTTTGATTGAAGAAATTGTTGAAAAATCGGGTAAAAAAAGAGTATATATTCCTGAAGAAATTAAGGAAAAACTGTCAAAATACGCAAAAGTGAGAGTTAAAAAGAGGAAGAATTGAGGTTAAACGAACTTAAAATGGCTAAAAACATGAAAAGTGAGAGTTATTCTGAAAGAAAATCGTCTAATTTTCAAGAAAAGTTACAAGAAGTGAGAGATATTTTGAGAAAATTGGATGTAATAGATAGGTGGAAAGCAGGTGTAAAAAATTTGAAAGATTTTGAATAAAAATGATCAAAAAAAGAGAAAAAAAGCTAATAGATTGGAAGAGTTGAGTGAAAAATTCAAAAAGTGAGGGAATATTGGAAAGAGAGATCAATTTTCCTGAGGAATTGAGTGAAAAACTAGAAAGTGTGAGCTAAAGATATTTGGCTTTATATGGTCTAAAAAGCCTAAATTTGAGGCTTTTGGAGTGTTTCACAATTGGAGAAATGAAAATAGACATAATTGTAATTAGATATTCGTTTAAAAGAATAACTAAAATAAATTTTAGATAAAATAGTAATTTTTTATAGACTTCTGAGTTGAATTAATGTGGGAAGAGAGACTATTTTTCTTAATGAATTCGAGAGAGATAAGAAGATTTTCTTATTATTTTCTCTGATTTTTTCTATAGGTATTCCTTTTTTTAGAATTCTTTGTATATAATCCCGTATCGAAGACTCAGTTAGATTAAGAGTTGTTGAGAGCATTAAATAATCGACGATAAATCCTTTTTCTTCTAATTCATAGAGGGTTTGCAATACTTGCATCTCTTGATTGGTAAGCTTCTTTACTTTAGATCTGAGTTCTTTCTTAATATCATCTAAAGAGGCTAAAAATTCTGAGAGTTGGTGGAGTTTGTCCACTCGGATTTGGGCCTTATGTGTTGGAATATGTGTCGAAGAATGTGTCGAATTATAGGATTGTGCGAACTTGACCCCTTCATTTCCTGTCGAAGTGTCTGTCTGTTGGTCTGTCTGTCTGTCTGTCGAAACCCCCTTATTTCTTGTGGAAATGTCTAAATTTGAGCTTTTTACGCGTTCTAGAGGCAAATTACCTGTCGAAGAATGTGTCGAAAGGTCTTTTTCTGTTTGATTTACTTGTTCTTGAGTTGGATTAATCTGTCGAAGTGTCTGTCTAATTGTTGGATTATTCGTTGGATTGATTGTCTGTCTGTCTAAAGTTCGTTTTAGTTCTCTAATTTCATTTGTTAGATTAGAAATCTCTGATTGTATGTCTAGAATATCTTGTTTCACCTTTGCAAATGCGTCTTTTATAGCGTCAGCCATGTTTTTTAGAACTGACTTAAGCATATAAAGATTATTATAAAGAGATTATAGCTTTTAGTTGACTTAGGAGAATAGATTTATAAACAGTTTAAAAGTTGTTTTTTTATGGGAAGAGCAGTAATCTTGGTCGGAAAATTAAATCATATATCTGAGAGTTATCAGTTTATGATTGGTCTAGAGTATTCCTCAGGCATTTATATTGGTTCAGAAGATAGGGCACAATTTTACGATGAATTTTCAGATTTTATTGTTCAAAAAGTTTTGAATTTTGGTTCTAATCTCCAATTGGGGGTATTGAATGGTTGGAGAATTGGTGAAGCGGGGAATGAACGAATAGGAAAACTTGAAGAACATTTAGTTGAAAAACTTTCGGGAATTGTGAAGAGAAAGATTATAGAAAATACCTCTTCGCAATCTATATGAAATATTACCTAGAAATACGTTAAATTGATAGACAGATTTATATAATTTTGAGTTTGAATATAAATATGTCGGGTGAAAACTATATGGGTAGAAATGTTGAGGAAGGAAAGGGCTATGACTTTGAAGATGGAACTAGAGTTAGAACATTTACTACTGAAGAGATTAGGAATGGAAGAAGAAAGCCTGTTGAAACTTATAGATTTTGTCAGGCGATGAGACATTGGAGAGAAAGAAGTATGGATAGCCATAGAAGATTTGATTAATTTATTCTATTTAACTAAAATTTATTAAGAGTATTGACTTGATAGAATCGTGTTTGAGGAAAGAGAAGATATGGATGATTTTTATTTACCTGAAATAATTAATAGGGGGGAAGAGATTGTTTTTGAGAGTTTAGTAAACCCTGATCCTTCTTTGAGATACAGGATTATTCATGAGGGTCGTAATGACATTTATAATAAGTTGGTTGAATTAGAGGAGAATAGATCTTCTGAAAGAGTTAAACTTGATGTCTTCCTGAATTAATTGAATTTATTTAATTTTGAATATATTTCATATGCTTCTTTTGTAAGGGTCCAACGTTGACGTCTTTTATAGTCTAAACCTAGAGAATTTTTATTAATTTCTGAGACTAAATTCTTTTTCTTAAGATCTGATAGAATAGATTTTGTGAATTCTTCATCCCGGGCGATTTCTTGTGCAATTTTATTGGTGAATTGTGCTGAAGGAGATGTTGAAAATAAGTAATGTAGGATTTGTTCTGAAATCTTTTGAATCTTTTGTTGAGATATTTTGGGCATTTTTATAAATGATTAAGAAAGTTTATAAAAGTATTCGGTTTAATTTTTTTATGAGAATTCCTGAAACTGGCAGAGCATTGAAAGGTGCAATTAGAAGGATAAAAAGAAGATATGCTCAAACAATTACTTCTGTTAGAAGAGAATATGGAGAAGAGTATCTTAAAGAAGAGAGGGGTGGAGAAAGTTATCTTAATACGAATAGATTGAACATGATTGATTTACTGAAATTAGAAGAGGATTTGGAGTTAAGAGAAGAGAGGTTATTGAGAAGAATGAGAAGATATGAAGATAGATTGGAAAGTATTAGAGAAAGAAGTATTTTTAGATTATGTTTTGATTCTGTGTTTTAAAGTGTTTTTTTAATCTATTTATTAAAGCGAACATTTAAAAATTGAGCCGTCGAGTATTTATTACCTATTTTTAGTGAAAATGACTAGTATAGAATATATTGATGCGCTTCCTAGTAAGGAAGTTGAAAAAATCTTGAACCCTCTTGTCAAGGAATGGTTCTTTGGAAGGTTTGAGGATTTCAGCCTTACTCAGAGGTATAGTGTAAAGAGAATTCATGATAGGAAAAATATTCTTGTGAGTGCGCCTACTGGTGGAACTAAAACTTTGAGTGCGTTCTTGAGTATTTTGAACTATTTGGTAGATATTAGTTTGAAAAAAGAACTTGAAGATAAGATTTATGCCGTTTATTGTTCACCACTTAAGGCCTTGAGTAATGATATTTATGTTAATTTAATTAGACCTCTTGAAGAAATTAAAGAATTGGCTGAGAAAAGAGGTTTGAAGATGCAAGATATTAGGGTAGGGTTAAGGACTGGAGATACAGATGCTAAAGAAAGAGCGAAAATGGCTAGGAAAGTTCCACACATACTTGTAACAACTCCGGAAAGTTTAGCTATTGTTTTAACCACTCCTAAAATGGTTGAAAATTTGAGAGCACTTGAGTTTGTAATTATTGATGAAATTCATGCTTTAACTAATAAAAGAGGAGTTTATTTGAGTTTGACCTTAGAAAGATTACATGATACAAGTTTAATCGAACCTGTGAGGATAGGTTTGAGCGCGACAGTCTCCCCTATTGAAGAAGTTGCTAAATTTTTAGTTGGGGAAGGAAGAGAATGCAATATAGCTCAAGTTAAAATGGTAAAGAAGATAGAAATTGAATTAGATTTTCCTGGGAAAAACATACTTGAAGCTGAGAGTTTGGAAAGCCAGAAAGAATTATACCACTTATTGGATGGGATAATAGAGAAGAATAGAACTACTTTAATTTTTACAAATACTAGGGCGGCTACTGAAAGAATAATTCATTATTTAGATTTACATTTTCCTGGAAAATATGTTGGGAATATTGGTGCACATCATAGTTCAATGAGTAAAGATCAGAGGTTTATGATCGAAGAGAGATTGAGAAATGGAGACTTGAAGGTAGTTGTTAGTTCTACCAGTTTAGAATTGGGAATAGATATTGGAAGTATAGATATTGTTGTACTTTTGAAGAGCCCTAAGGGAGTTTCTAGATCATTACAAAGAATAGGTAGAGCAGGACATAAATTACATGATAATCCTAGGGGAAAATTTATTGTTTTGGATAGAGATGATTTAGTCGAATGTAGTGTTTTGATGAAAGATATGATTGAAGGTAAGATTGATCGGGCAGATATACCTAAAAACTCACTTGATGTTTTGGCTCAGCAAATTTATGGAATGGCGATAAGTAGAATTTGGGATGTTGATGAGATGTTAAGAGTAATTAGAAGAAGTTACTGTTATAAAGATTTGAGTAAAAATGATTTCTTTGATGTTTTGAGTTATCTTGCAGGAGATTATGCCCTTGAACACAGAAGTGTTTATGGAAAGATATGGTATGATCCTGAGACTAAACAAGTTGGAAAGAAAGGCAAATTAGCTAGAGTTATATATATGACTAACATTGGAACAATTCCTGATGAGAGTTATATTTCGGTAGTTGTTCAAGCTCCAGCGGAAAGGAAGGGGCAAGTTGTTGGAAAAATTGACGAGGGTTTTCTTGAAAGAATGAAGAGGGGAGATGTATTTACATTAGGTGGTCAGAAATTTCAATTCTTGTATACTCGAGGAATGAAAGCATATGTGTCTGCAGATGTTAGTAAAAAAGTCACAATCCCTAGTTGGTTTAGTGAAATGTTGCCTCTGAGCTACGATGTTGCATTGGATATTGGTAAATTTAGATCGTATGTTAAAGAAAGAATTAAGAAAAAGAAAGAGTGTATTGAGTTTATTAAAGATTATATTCATTGTAATGATAAAATAGCTAAAGAAATTTATAATTATTTTTATGAACAGTTTAAGTTTTCTGAAATTCCAGATTATAAGACAATAGTGATTGAGAAGTTTAAGGAAGAAAAAGAATATTTGATGTTTCATACCTTATTTGGGAGAAGAGTTAATGATGTTTTAAGTAGGGCGTTTGGGTTTGCTGCTGGAAGATTGAAAATGAGAGATGTTGAAGTTGGAATAAGTGATAATGGATTCTATATTGCGGGAGAAGGATTGGATGAGGAGAAAATTCTTAAGTTTGTTAATAGTAAAGATTTAGGAAAGATTTTAGAAGAAGCTTTGGAAAAAACAGAAGTTTTGAAGAGAAGATTCAGACATTGTGCAGGTAGAAGTTTGATGATATTGAGAAATTATAAAGGTAGAGAGAAGAGCGCGGGAAGGCAACAAGTCCATTCTGGAATTTTATATGCTGCAGTTAGAAAAATAAGTAAGGATTTTCCAATATTAAGGGAAGCTAGAAGAGAAGTTTTAGAAGATTTGATGGATATAAAAAGTGCGACCGAGGTAATTGAATATATCGAGAAAGGTAAAATTAAAGTTGTTAAGAAAAGATTACCTTTTGTTAGTCCGTTTGGTCTGAATTTAATGATGCAAGGAAGATCTGATTTGATTAAAATGGAAGATAGAAATAATTTCTTGAAGAGGATGCATAAGTTACATATGAAAGCAATTGGCGAAGATGAAAGTAAATAATTGCTTAACAAATAGAATTAAATATTTGGAAGATTTTGGGTTTATATGGGTTATTCTGCAAAAAGAAGCATTAGTGTTTGGAAAAGGCCGTTGAATTCTTCAGAGAGGAGGTATAAAGTAAGTGTTAATCTTTTGAATTCTGTAGGGAGTTATGATTTTTTTGTTGCACCTCCTGAACGGAGTTTTCAAGAAAGAAATGTAAGAGAAACTTTGAAGAGTATTTTAGGTTTGAGTAAGGGTTTAGACGTTTGTATATTGAGAAGAGAAAACGGAACTGGGAGAATAAGTGTTTGTCAAGCCTTTAAAACTAAAAATTATGATTTGGAAAAAGAGAGATTTGAAGAGTTGGCTAGAGAATTTGCATTATCTTATGCAGAACAAATATCGGACAGTTGGAATGTAGATTTGAATGATCATACTAGAAAAGAACTTAAATTTCCTAGGAAATTTGCTGAAGCCGTTCATCGTATTTATTCTAAAAGGCGTTCTGCTTAAAGTGACTTAAGGAAAAACCTTAATAATAACTAATTTTGGGTATTTATATGAAAGCTAATAATGAGTTTGAATTTATGGGGAAATGTTTGTATGTGCCAGAGATAAAAGCATTAGTAATTGGGGATTTGCATTTAGGATATGAAGAATTTTTGAATAGGTCTGGAATATTAATTTCTAGGCAAATGTTTGGTGAGATTTTGAAAGAGATTGGTGAGGTGATTGATAAGATTTTAGAGAAAGGTTTGGGAATTGAGAAAATTATTTTATTAGGTGATGTTAAACATAGTTTTTCTAAAAATTTAAGACAGGAATGGAATGATGTATTGGAGTTTTTTGATTTCTTGAGTGTTGAGAAAGGTGTTGAGAAAATAATTGTAACAAGAGGAAATCATGATAATTATTTGAAAACTATTGCTGGAAAGAGAAAAGTTGAAGTTTTAGATTATTTCATTGATAGAGAATATGCTTTTTTCCATGGTGATAAAGAATTTGTTGAAATTTATGATAAAAATATAAAATATTTTATAGTTGGTCATGGGCATCCTGCAATTAAAATAAAAGAAGGGATTAAAGTTGAGAAATTTAAGTGTTTTTTAATTGGGGATATTGATAAAAAGAAAATCGTTATTTTGCCTAGTTTTATAGAATATAATGAAGGTAGTGATCCAAGAGAAAATGATTTGAACATGTTTAAAGAATTTAATTATGATAAGTTCGAAGTTCTAATAGTGAGTGATAATTTAGAAGTTTTGAATTTTGGTAAAATAAAGAATTTAGCTTAAATCTTTACTTTTGGAATTGGAATGTGTATTGGTAAATTAACTTCTTCTTCTAATGATACTGCTTTTAATGTACACTTTCTTAAAATTAAATTATATAATGATTCTCTATATTGTGTTGGTGTTTCTTTCTTTTTCCATTCTTTTAAGAATTCTTTTTCTTCTTCCTCTGAAACAGTTAAAGCGAAATTTCCTTCAATTAACAAGTAGTTTTCTTTTATTTCTTTGTTTTTAGATTTTTCAGTATTATCTGTGTATGTAATTTTATAACTAAATGAAATTTTCAATATTTTTGAAGTGATTAAATCTGAATTTTCTTTTTCTATGTTTGTGAATGAAATTATCATATTTGGAGAAACGTTCTGCATCTTCACTAACTTATGTGCTTCAATTTTTGTGAAATTAAATCCTACTGTTTGCATGTTATTAATAAAAAATTTATGTTTTTAAAGATTGTTATAGTTCTTTATAGAAGGTCTTCTTCAGAAACCACTACAAAATCACCAATAGCAATTATTGTGTTATATGGAATTAAGGGCTCTTTTGAAGAAGTGTACTCTAAATTTAATGATCTTGAATAAGGAGTTGCGTCTTTTACTATTATTTGAATTAATTCACCTGTTCTTGTTTCGAAAGTAACGTCTTTTACTAGACCTAGCCTTTTACCTTCTTTTGTAACAATTAATTTGCTTAAGATTTCTCTTAAGGGTTTTTTATCTAGTCCCATGATTAAATTTTAAGATGGTAAGTATATAAATATTATTGTTGGGAAAATAGAGATAATTGAGAGTTTAATATTGATGATTTTTTTATATATTGAAACGTGATTGATATTTTTGATAATAGTGTGGAATTAATAGGTATTGGGTAAGGGTAAGTGGAAAATTAATAGAAATATATTTTATTGTGAGTTTTGATGAAAATATTAAATAAAATTGAGTTAACTCCCCCACCCTTGCGTTTCTTATGGAAAAATAATAAACTTTAAATAAGGAAGACTTTCTTTTCTTTTTCTATTTTTCTTTTTTAAATATATATATTATATATTATATATTATATTATATATAATTATAAAGTATATGTTATAGTTCGTATTAATTTGAGACGTATTAATTTGTTATTTATTTAGTTCCATAAGAAGTGTAGGTGTGGGTGTAGATTTATTGTTTTTGTATTTATTCATTATTTTTCGAGGATAATTAAATAAATTCCATGAGAAATAACGGTTGGTGTGCAGATAAGTTTATATATGAAAATAAGTTTAACAAATTATCAAAGAGGTTGAAATGGACAAATTAGATTCGATATTTAATTCTTATGTAGAAAATAAATTATTTACTAATAAGACTGTTCTTCAATCTAATTATACTCCAGACACCATCCCTCATAGAAATGCGCAAATAGAAAGTGTTGCTTCCATACTAGCTCCATCATTACGTGGAGAAAAAGTAAGTAATTTATTTGTTTATGGGAAAACTGGAAGTGGTAAGACATTAAGTGTTCAACACGTTGGAAACAGAATAAAGGAAAAGATGAAAGAACTCGGACATGATCATTTAAGATTTTTATACGTTAATTGCAAATTAAAAAAAGTTGCAGACACAGAATATAGGATTATTGCAGAGTTGATAAAAGAATTAGGCGGGAGTGTTCCAGCTACAGGTTTACCTACAGATGAGGTTTATTCAAGATTCATTGATATGGTAGATAGTAAGAAGCAAGTTATATTATTGGTATTAGATGAAATAGATCAAGCTGTTAAGAAAATTTCAGATAATTTCATCTATACATTAACTAGAGTTAATTCAGATTTAAAAAATGCTCAGATTAGCCTGATAGGTATTAGTAACAGTTTGACATTCATGGATAATTTAGACCCTAGGGTAAAAAGTAGTTTAGGAGAAGAAGAATTAGTTTTTCCACCTTATAATGCTTTACAATTACAAGATATTTTAAGGGAGAGGGCTGAGAGTGCTTTTAAGGAAGGGATTTTACAGGAAGGAGTGTTGTCTAAATGTGCAGCATATGCTGCAAGAGAGCATGGGGATGCAAGGAGGGCTTTAGATTTACTAAGGGTAGCTGGCGAGTTAGCCGAAAGAGAGGGCAGTGAGAAAATCAAATTGGAACATATTGATATGGCTAATCAAAAAATAGAGAAAGATAAGATGTTAGATATAATTGAAAGTGAACCTACACAATTCCAACTAGTTCTTTACTCAATAATGTTATTAACAGAAAATAAAGGTAAAGATGGAATTTACACAGGAGATGTTTATAGTATGTATGAATCAATATGTAATAAAACAAAAAGTGAAATTTTAACCCAAAGAAGAGTTTCAGATATTTTATCTGAGTTTGATATGTTAGGTATAATTAATGTGAGTGTAGTAAGCAAAGGAAGACATGGAAGGACTAGAGAAATAAAGTTGATGTTAGCACCCAATATAAAAGAAAAGGCCAAAGAAATTTTGGAAAAATCATTACATATATGAGAAAACAAAATGAAACAGGAAATATTAAATGTAGTAAAGGAAAAAGGTATTTTATTAGAGAGGGATGTCTTCAATTTAGTTAATAATATAGATGACCCTAAAATAGTTAGGCAATTTTTAGAGAGTTTAGAGTTAGCTTCAACTCAAAAAATGATTACTAAAAAATTTATTGAAAGTAATTATGATTATATGAAAGTATTTTTAGCTTCTTTAGAAGATGATAAAAAAGAAATATTCTCTAAATTTTTTAATTTTAACGAACAAAAAAAAGAAGAAAAAGAAATAGTAGTAAAAAATACGGATAAAAAAGAAGGCTTGGATTATAAAATCTTTTATGCAGACACCAAACCTGATAAAAAAATAGATTTGAAGGATTTCGTAGGCCACTTTAGGGCGAGATATAGTGAAATTCAAAGAATTTTGATGGGACGACCTGAATTGAGTACAAATTTAGTTTCCATAAACAAAATATCAAGTGAAAGGACTAGTTTATCTATAATTGGGATTGTAACTGAGAAAAGAATCACTAAAAATAAGAATATGGTAATTAGTTTTGAAGATTTAACTGGAAAAATAGGAGGGATTGTCAAAGTAGACAATGAAGAATTATTTTCAAAGGCAGATGAATTACAATTAGATGATATTGTTGGTGTAAAGGCGTCAGGAAATAGAGATTTGCTTTTTATTCATGATATTATCTTCCCAGATGCATTTTTACACGAGAAGACTAGATTTAATGAGGATATTTCCATAGCCTTTCTTTCAGATTTACATGTTGGAAGTGATAGGCATTTAGGAAATAGTTTGAATAATTTTCTAAACTGGATAAATAGCGATGATGAGGTTGCTAGAAAAATAAAATATATTTTTTTTGTAGGAGATAATGTGGATGGGGTAGGGGTTTTCCCAGGTCAAGATAAGGTTTTGAAATTGAAAAGTATGAATGAACAATATGGTTTATTGGCTTCTTATTTAAAGAAGATTCCAAAAAATATCACCATGTTTATGTGTCCAGGTCAGCACGATGCAACAAGAGTTCATGAGCCTCAACCAATTATCAGTAAAAAATACGCTCCTGATTTATATGAAGTAGAAAATTTAACTTTAGTAACTAATCCTACCTTGGTTAAATTATTAGAGGGTGAAAAAGAATTCAAGGTTTTAATGTATCATGGTGCGAGTATTCACAATTACATTAATGAAATTAAAGAGTTGAGGTTAATGAAAGCACATAGGTGTCCAGCAAAAGCAGTTAAACATATGTTGAAAAGGAGACATTTAGCATCAAGTCATGGTGTGAGTACTAGTATAGTTTATATTCCAAATGCTGAGAAAGATCCGTTAGTTATAAGTGAAGTTCCAGATGTGTTATGTACTGGAGAAGTTCATAGGTTAGATATAGAAAATTATAATGGCGTGTTGATTGTGACTGGAAGTTGTTGGCAAGCACAGACCCCCTTTGAAGAAAAAGTCGGAAATATTCCAGATCCTTGTAAGGTTCCAGTTTTAAATTTGAAAAGTGGGGAATTGAGGATTTTCGATTTCGGAATTGAAGAAGAAATAAAAAGGAATTATAACGAAGGGAAGGAAGTAAAATGAATATTGAAGAATATTTTGATAAGATAAGTGTAGATGTTGAAAAACAGTTTGAATTAGCGAATAGAGCAAAGGCGATTGGTGTCGACCCAGTAAATAAAGTAGAAGTTCCTATTGCTACAACTTTAGCAGAAAAGGCAATTGGTTTGATTTCTACAATTTATCCACAATTAAATGATAAAAAGATTGTTAATAGGATTATAGAGTTAGAAAAAGAATATGGGCAATTAGATACTGCTGTTCCATTTAAAATTGCAGAAGAGATTGCAAAAGAGAAGTTTTGCAAGTTTAAAGATTTGTTAGAGGCGATGGATGCAGGAATTAGAGTAGGATTTTCTTATATTACATTAGGTGTAGTTTCAAGTCCAATCGAAGGATTTACACAATTGAAAATAGGCAAGACAAGAAAAGGAGAGGATTACTTGATAGCTTTATTTTCTGGACCTATAAGATCTGCTGGAACAACTGCAAGTTGCGTAGTTTTAATGTTGATTGATTATTTGAGGGAAGTTTTTGGATTTGCAAAATATGATCCGGATGAAAATGAAGTGAAAAGATATGTAACTGAAAATTACGATTATCATGAAAGAGTAAACAATCTTCAATATCTACCAACTGAAGAAGAAATTACTTTTTTAGCTCAAAATATTCCCATACAAGTAGCAGGAGAACCTACCGAAGATAAGGAAGTTTCTAATTATAAGGACTTGGAGAGAGTAGAGACTAACTTTATCAGAGGAGGAATGTGTTTAATTTTTTCAGAAGGATTAGCACAGAAAGCTCAGAAAGGATTGAGGTTATGGAGGAGCGTACAACAAAAAGGTTTTACTGCAACAGGTTGGGAATTCTTAGATAAATTTATTGAGATTAAGAATAAGAGAGAAAAAGGAAAAACGGATAGTTCTCCAACATATATAAAAGATTTAGTTGCAGGTAGACCTGTCTTTTCACATCCTTCAAGAAGCGGAGGATTTAGATTTAGATATGGGAGAAGTAGGAATAATGGATTTTCTGCTGTTAGCGTGCATCCTGCAACCATGACTGTTTCTGGAGGATTTATTTCAAATGGAACACAATTAAAGGTAGAGAAGCCGACTAAGGGATGTACTGTAAGTGCGTGTGATGAAATAGATGGGCCAATCGTTCGATTAAAAGATGGAAGTGTTAAAAGATTGAAAAACCCAGAAGATGGTAAAACTCTCTATTCTAAAATTGACGAAATAATTTATCTGGGAGATATATTATTTACTTTTGGAGATGTGTTAAATAGAAATTATAATCTTTTGAAATCTCCTTATGTGGAGGAATGGTGGGATTTAGAATTAAAGAAAAAATGTAAGGAAAAAAATATAGATTACGATGATTTGAAAATTGATAAATATCATGTTGATTTTGAACAAGCTTTAGATCTATCTAGGAAGTTAGAAATTCCCTTACACCCAGAATTTATATATTTCTGGAAAGAAATAACAAAAGAGGATTTGTCTTTTTTAATTGAGTGGATAAGTAAGGGAGAAATAAAAGAAGGGAAATTAATTTTGCCTTATTCTAGAGACGAAAAGGAACTTTATGGAAAGGCTAAGAGGGCTTTGGAGTTGATAGGGTGTGAACATTTATTTTCAACAGAGAGTTACGTGCTAAATCAAATAGATACGAATGCAGTTTTGTTAAATTTAGGGATGGATTCTAAGAATTTCAAAGAGAAATCTAAAGAATTGATAAAAAAATTAAATGAGTTTGAAGGTAGTAATTTAGAATTTATTAACGAAATGTCTGAAATAAAAATTAAAGATAAATCCGGGACATTTATCGGGGCGAGAATGGGGAGACCAGAGAAAGCAAAGTTAAGAAAATTAACTGGAAGCCCGCACGCAATATTTCCGGTAGGTGAAGAGGGAGGGAGATTGAGAAGTTTTCAATCGGCTGTTGAAGGTCCAGGTTATGTAAAAGCAGAATTTCCAAACTTTTATTGTGAGAAATGTAATCTTAGAAGTATTTATCCTAAATGTAATATTTGTGGTGATAGATGTATAAAGAAATTTTATTGTTTGGGTTGTGATAGAGACTATAAAACTCCGTGTGATAAGGAAGGACATAGGAGTTTAGAATATAAAATGGAAAGAGTACCGATAGTAGAATTATTTGATAATGCTAAAAAGATTGCCAAGGTAAGTGTAGATGAGATTCCAATTGTAAAGGGAGTCAGGGGGACAAGTAGTAAGGATCATAGTTGCGAACATTTAGCTAAAGGGATGTTGAGGGCAAAATATAATTTGAATGTTAATAAAGATGGGACAATTAGATATGACATGACTGAAATGGTTGTTACTCATTTTAGGCCAAGAGAGATTGGAGCAAGTGTTGAGAAATTAAAATCTTTAGGTTATGAAAATGATATTTATGGAAATCCTTTAGAGAATGAAGAACAGATGTTGGAAATGTTCCCACACGATATTTTATTACCTGTTTGTCCAGATACTATGGATGAAAAAGCAGATGAGGTTTTCTTGAAGATTAGTAAGTTTATTGATGATGAATTGGAAAATATTTATGGTGTTGAAAGAATGTTCAATGCTAAAACGAGAGATGATTTATTAGGGCAATTAGTAGTTTGTATAGCTCCACATATCTGTACTGCAACAGTTGGAAGATTAATCGGATTTAGTAAGACTCAAGCATTGTTAGCTTCACCATATATGCATGCTGCGATGAGAAGAGATTGTTTCGATTATGATACTTATTTACCTATCAATGAGAAAGGTAATTGGAAAATTGAAAAAATGGGAGATATTTATGAAAATTTAAATGAGAAAGGTAAGGTTATTGATAATTTCGGAACTATTGAGAAGAGAGTAAATGATTTTGAAGCTCTCGGACCAGAAGATAATGATAAAATTTCTAGATTAAAGGTGAATAATTTTACAAAACATACGAAAAAAAAATTGTTGAAGATAAAAACTGCACTCGGGAAAGATATTTCTGTAACTGAGAATCACAAATTTTTAATTGGCGGGAAATTGAAGTTAGCTAGTGAATTGAAAATAGGGGATGAAATTCCTTGCCCTATTAAATTAGATATTGAAGAGAGAGATATTAAGGAAATTAGAATTTCAGACATTTTGAACAATAAGAAAGACTTGGTGATAAGAGGTATAAAACAAATTATTAAGAATTTAAATGCTGACGAGTTGAATGATATTTTATCCAGATGTAAAATATCAAGGAAATCCTTTACAAATTATTTTTTGAGAGATAGTTTTCCACTAGAATTTGTTTTGAGTATGGATTCTAAATTAAAGGAAAAAGCATTAAACTTTGGAAAGGTATCTAGAAAGAGGGACAGGATAAGCGTTCCAAATAAAATAAAGATAAGTGATGAATTATTAGAAGTTATAGGGTTATACATTGCAGAAGGTTATTCTAGAAAAGTTGTGGGGGTTAAAGGCCTTAATCAAGTGTATATTGCTTCAAATGATGATAAGTTAAGGGAATTTGTAAAAAAAGTCGTTTTTGAACATTTTGGATTAAAACCGAGCGAAAATAAAATTGATAGGGTGACCTTTTCGTCAGGTGTTCTGTATTCTTTCTTTATTGAATTTTTGAAAGCAGGATCTAATGCTAGAGAAAAAAGAATTCCAAGTATATTTTTAAATCTTCCAAAAAAGAGAATAGCTTGTTTACTCAGGGGATATTTTGAAGGAGATGGTTCGGCAGAGAAGAATCGTGCGAATGTTTCATTTGATAGTGTAAGTGAAGGTCTTTTGAATGATGTTGAGTTTTGTTTATCAAGGTTTGGTATTTTTGTCAAGCGATATGAATATGAAAAAGAACCGGGAGAAATAGTAAAGAAATTTTATATTTCAAAAAAGAGAGAAATACCTAAATTTAAGATTGTTAAAGGAAAAATTTTATCCGATTTTATCAGTAATTTTTATCAGATTGGATTTTTAAGCGAGAGGAAAAATAAAATTTTAGGAAATTATAGAAAAATGAATCCTTATGGATCCAGAGTAAGAAAAGATAATAATTTTGTTTATAATCCTATAATCTCTATTGAAGATTTAGGTGAGAAGGAGAGTTATTGTTTGAATGTAGATCATCCAAGACATCTTGTTTATGCAAATGGGTTGATAAGTAAACAATGTGATGGAGATGAAGCGGCAGCGATGTTTTTGATGGATTTACTTCTTAATTTTTCAAAGAGTTTCTTACCCGCACATAGGGGAGGAACACAAGATGCACCTTTAGTTCTTAATACAAGAATTAGAGCGGGAGATGTAGATGATCAAATTTTAGATTTTGAATTAGGAGAGTATCCTCTAGAGTTATACGAATTTTCTGAACAAGGAAAACATAGTTCAGACATAAAAAATTTAGATACTGTTAAAAAAAGGTTGAAAGATGGAAAAGATCCATTTACTTCTATGTTATTTACTCATAATACTTATGATATAAATGGGGGAGTTACAAATACAGCGTATAAATTAATTCCAACAATGGATGAAAAAGTGGATAAACAAATGGAGTTATGTAAGAAAATAAGAGCAGTTGATGTGAGTGATGTGGCTAGATTAACAATTGAAAGGCACTTTGTGAGGGATACTAGAGGTAATTTAAGAAAGTTCAGTATGCAAGGATTTAGATGTGTAAGTTGTAATGATAAATATAGGAGAGTTCCTTTAGCAGGAAAGTGTTTGAAATGTGGTGGGAAGTTATTGTTTACAATCTCGGAAGGAAGTATTTTGAAGTATATGCAAAAGAGTTTAGATTTAGCGAGAGAATATGATGTAGGTAAATATATTTTAGAAAGCCTTGAACTTACAGAAATGTATATTCATAGTATTTTTGGAAAAGAGAAAGAAAAACAAGAAGCGCTTGGGAAATGGTTCTAGTATTGTTACTTTATGGAGGTAACAAATAGAAAGATTTAAAAGGAGTTTTCTATTAATTTTTTTATGGTAGAAAGAAGTAACTCAAGTGGGGAAAGTGTTAATCAACTTAGATATTCTTTAATTCAAGGAGAATTAGCCTTGAGATTATATGGTGAAATAAAGGATTTGGGTTTAGGGCAGATAGATTTAGATAAAGAAGGAACTTTAATTAGAAGTAACCCGTTTATTTCTGCGAGAATAGATACTAGAGTAAGGGAATTGGGTTTAGGGAAGGTTGTAACTCCTTATGACTTATCTTCTCCAGAAGTTATGGAGATAGTTAGAGGAAGATTTTATTCTGATGCTCCAGCTTTTGTTGTACAAAGTGCAAGGGATTTAGATAATCCTAAAAATCGAGGATTACTTAATCAAATAATCTCCTTAGTTGAAGAAAGGCAGGGAAGAGTAAAGTTTCCATTTTTAGTGAAGGGTTTTGATTGTCAGGAACGTTACGAAATAATTCCAAGAGATGATTTTCAAATTATAGAAGATGAAAATTTATCTGGGATATATAATAAAAGTAAATTTGATGAAGTTGATGAAAATGGAATTCCTAAGAAATTTGTTAGATTTGGAAAAAGGACTTTCTGGGCGAGAAATAATGGTCTTTCCAGGTTGTGCTTGATCAGCGATTTGGGCTTGTACTCCGACTTCGACGGCTTGTCCCTCTCGAACGACAATGGTCGGGTGGTTTTAGTTTCTGGCGAAGCCGGTACGCAAAATTTTGGGAAGATTAGTGAAGAGGATATAGATAATATTACAGATGTTTCTCACTTGGAGGAGATGATAGCGTATAGGTTTGGGCAATTAGGAAGTTCTGAGTGTATAGGAGAATATAGACAAAATATTTTAGATAAATTGACAGATTTACAACAAACCTACAAGCTTTGGACTGGAGAATATTTTAAATTAGACTAATGTTGTGAGAGCTAGAATTCCGTTTATTATTAACCAAAGACCAACTATTAAGTTCAATGAACGGGGCCAGACAAGGATTATAATTCCCGCTATAAGGCTAATTATTCCAGAGAAAATTGCGAAAGGCACATTAATTAATACCATAATTTTTGAAAGTGTTTTGTTTTATATAAATTTATTGTGTTTTGTTTTTACTTCATAATTTGTAATGTTTAAAATAGGCAGGTATTATCAAAAAAAATAAAATAAAATTGTTGGTAGAATTAAGCATCCTGTTAGATTAATTCTTTGAGAGTTTGAGTTCAGGGTGAAAAGGCCAAGAAAAGTTGAGGATGCAAGAACGAGTAAACCGAGAGGATTTGTCAATACGAGGTTTAAAGAAATTAAAATTATTAATGTGATTATTGAAATTTTGGAATAATTTAATTTTTGTATGTATTTTACTGAAATTGAGGAAAGCTTTAGAGATAGGAAAAAAGCAAAGATGCTCGAAATAATTATTGAGACAATTATTAAGATCAAAAGTGATTGTGAGATATTATTTTTAGAGAGTTCAAGTATTGCAGCTGCAGAGCCGGTTCTTGCTCTGGAGATTGAGTAGGCAGAGACAAAACTGATTGACATCACCACAGTGTTAATTAAACCTAGGGAAATTAGGAATTTCTTAGGAGAGTTTTCTTTTTGAATCGATGAAGAAATTATTGCTGCATGTCCAGAGCTTAGACCAGGGAGAAACGAACATAAAACTGAGATTAATGAGGAAAAAGATAGGTTGATTACGAAGAGATAATTTTTATTTAATATATCTTTAATTGAATATTGTTTTTGAATTGGTATTGAAGTTTTTTGTTTTATTGAAAAAATAATTGATGAAAGTCCAAATAGTCCTGACAAGAGAGGGAGGAGAGGTTCCTTTATCGGAAGATTGAGTGAGAAGAATCCGATTATTCCAGAGAGTATGAAAATTAATATTGCAGTAAATATGTTTTTTTGATTAAATAAAATAAATAGGGATGTAAAGATTAAGATAAATGGTATGAAAAGTTGAATTGACGAATAAAACTTTGGAGCGACATAAATTATTAAAGGGAAAAATATGAGGGATATTGGAATTGCCGATATTGATCCTAATATTGTTAGGAGAATGGCTTTGTGTCCTTCTCCATTTTTTAACATTTGATGGCCTGGAAGTAAAGATAAGAAGGAGTCTTCTTCAGGAGCACCCAGTAATATCGATGGAATAAAATCTATGAATGTGTGAGTTATTGACATCGAAACTATAAATGTAATTAAAGTGGTTGAAGAGGAATTTGAAAGAATGGATGTGGCAAGTATTGTTCCTAAGAGAAAAGAGTTTATCGTATTTATATGGAGTCCAGGAGTTAAGCCAGTGATAGTTCCAGCTATTAATCCGAGTAAAAGTGCAAAGAGAAATTCAATTATCATTTGCTTACGATTATTTTACGTGAGATGATTTTAGGAGAATTGTATGTGTCGAGTTGGCCGTAGATTTTTATGTTTTTGTTTAAGTAGTTAGTTTTGTGGGCTCTCGAAGACTTGGAGATTTGAATTGTGATATTATTATTTAGTTTTAGAGTTTTGTATTCACCATAGTAGTTTTCAGATATCACTTTTCCAAATGTTTTCACAAAAGAGTTATCTTGTAATTTAGAGAGTTCATATAAATTATCAATATATTCGTAATCAGAGTAGAAAAATAAATAGGCTAATACAATTATAAGTAAAAATGAGGAGATTAGATAAATAAATCTCATTAAATTAATAGGAAAAGGTTTATATTAAGCATTTTGATATTTGTTTTATGTTAAAAGTGCTAAGTGTTGATGAGAAATATGAACTAATAACTAGAAACTTGGAAGAGGTTATTGGAGGAGATGAATTAAAAGAGCTTCTTAAGACAAAAAAGGAAGTTTCAGTTTATTGGGGTACAATGCCTACAGGAAGCCCACACGTTTCTTATTTGTATCCTCTTTCAAAAGTCGGAGATTTCTTGAAAGCAGGGTTAAGAGTTAAGATATTACTTGCTGATTTACATGCAGCGCTAGATGGGGTTCCATGGGAGGTTTTAGATAAGAGGCAGAAATATTACAAAGCATTAATTCCAGAGATGTTGAAAAGTTTAGGTATAGATGTAAAAAAATTAGAGTTTGTTGAGGGGAGTAAGATTCAGTTGGAACCTAGCTATTTCAAGGATTTATTAAAATTAAGCACTTTTACAAATGTGAACGATGCAACACGAGCAGCTTCAGAAGTTGTTAAATTGGGAGATAATCCTAAATTAGGCGGGATAATGTATCCTTTGATGCAAGCACTCGATGAAGAGTATTTGGGAGTAGATATTCAGTTCGGTGGAACAGATCAAAGAAAGATTTTTGTTTATGCAAGAGAGTTCCTTCCCAAGATAGGATATAAATCTAGAATAGAGTTAATGAATTTTATGTTGCCTGGTCTAATCGGGCAAAAAATGAGTTCAAGTGTTCCTGGAAGTAAAATAGATATGTTAGATGGTGAAGAAGAAGTTAATAAAAAAATAAATAAATCTGTTTGTGAGGAAGGGAATCCAAATAACGGATTAATGGCTTTCTTGAAGTATGTGGTTTTTGTAATTAAGAAAGATAATAATGAAAAATTAAAGATAGAAAGGCCTGAAAAATTTGGAGGAAATTTAGAGTATTCAAATTATGGAGAATTGGAGAAGGACTTTGTAGCTAAGAAATTACATCCATTAGATTTGAAGAAAACAGTGGCTAGAGAGATTAATAATTTGATAGAAGAAGTTAGAGAAAATAAAACTCTTCAGAAGTTGTATAAAGAAGCTTACGAATAATTATTTAGTTTGAAATTCTACGGTATCAAGGTCTTTTAGAACGTGTGCAAGACCAACTTTTTGATTAGGGAATTTACTGGATGGACCAGTTACTTTTGTTTCTTTTACATTTTGCGAGAATCCTTTCCTAATTGTTTCTGCTACGTCTTTAACTGTGGACTTAGGTTGGAGGATAATTGGGTTAGGAGATGCAGGTTTTCCTGGCTCTTTAGTATAAATTCTAATTACAGACATTTGTTTTATGATTAAGTCTTTTAATTTTAGTATATTATATTCCGTTACGCAAGAAATTGCAAGTCCTTGGAGTTTTTTTGATTTTATCGTTTCTTCAAGTTTTCTAAGTTCTTGGGTTGTGAGAAGATCAGATTTATTTATTACAATGATTCTTTTTCCAATTGTCTTAGATAGGAAGCTTTGTACTTTCTCAAGTTCTTGAATATTTGAGAGTACCAGAATCAAGCAATCTGCAGTATTTACTAAACCATAATCGAATTCTTCAGATCCCAATGATGGCAAGTCCACTATTTGGGATTTATATCCATTATATTCTAAGGTTCCAAGTTCAGGAGATTTAGTTGTGAATGGGTAAGGTGCTATTTTAGGGGATGCGTTTGTCAGGGTCTTCAATAGAGAAGATTTACCAGAGTTTGCAAGTCCAATTAGGGCACATTGGAACCCTTCTTTTCTAATACCTTTTTTACCAGAAGATTTCTTCTTTTTCTCTTTTTCAGTTTTCTCTTTTAGCTTTTTAAGACGAGTTTTTAGTTCAGAAAGTAGGTTCTCAGAGCTTTTGTGTTTAGGAGCTGCCTTAATCATTTCTTCTAACCAATAAATCTTCTCAGAGGTCGTTTTTGCTTCTAAGTATTTACCTTCTGCGGTGAAAAATTCATGTGATGCATTGATTGGCATAGTAATTTAGGTATACAAAACTTTTTAAGAGTTGTTTATTCTAAAACCTTATGGATTTTCTTAGAAAAAAACTCAAAAATGGAATAACTGTAATAATGGAGAAAAGAGAGCAAGAGGTAGTTGCTCTGAGTATTACAAACAGATTTGGGGCAGCATATGAAGAAAGTAAAATTAAAGGAATTGCGCATTTTATAGAACATTTATTATTTACAGGGACTGAAAAAAGAACTCATGAAGATATTTCTAGGGAGATAGAGAAAAAAGGCGGAATTTTGAATGCATTTACCAGTCATGAGGTAACTAGTTATTGGTTTAAGCTTCCAAGCGGGCACGTTTTCGCAGGGTTGGATATATTGATTGATATGTTAAATAATTCCACTTTTAACGAAGAGAAGTTTGAGAAAGAAAAGAAGGTGATTTTAGAGGAAATAAAGATGTATCACGATTCCCCACAGCATTATGTTTTTGAGATGATTGAACAAAATATGTTTGAGAAGCCATTTGGAGATTTAGTAATTGGAAATAAGGAAAGTGTAAGTGCATTAAGTAGAGATTTCGTTTATAATTATTGGAAGGAAAATTATAGTTCTGAAAACTTCATTGTTACAATAGTTGGAAATGCAGATTTTGAGAAAGTATGCGATTATTTAGAAAATGCATTTAAGCCGAAAAATAAAAAATTAGGGATTAAAGAAATTAAATTAAAGAATTCTGAAACTGTGGAAGAAAGAGAAGGAATAGATCAAGCGCATTTTGTTTTCGGAGTACATTCTCCATTACCTAACGAAGATGATTATTATGCATTAGAAGTTTTAGATGCATATTTAGCAAACGGGATGAGTTCAAGATTATTTTTAGAGATTAGGGAGAAAAGAGGTTTGGCATACAGTGTAAATAGTAGTTTAAATTCAGAGAAAAATTATTCAAATTATCTAATTTATGTCGGAACTAAAAAAGAATCTATAGATGAAGTAAAAGAGATTATTTTGAAAGAATTTGAAGGTGTTCAAAATATGAAGGAGAAGGATTTGGAAGAAGCTAAGGAGAGATTGATTGGTTTGAAAAAAGTTAGAAGTGAAGAGAGTTCAAGAGTCATGAATGCTTTAATGTTTAGCGAATTGGTTGATAAGGCAGAGGATTATTATGATTATGAGAATAAAATTAGAAATGTGAAATTAGATGATATTAAGAGATTGGCAAAAATAAAAGAATATAGCAGTGCGGCGATTGTTCCTAAGTGAATATGGATGGAGAAAAAGTTAGAGCATTTATATGTATAGATTTTGAGTTTGGAATTGAAGGGCATGAAGATGTAATTAAGGAAATTGCTCGAGTGCAAGAGTTAATCGGTAAGAAAAAGTTTGTTGGAAAATTGACCGAGCTTGAGAATTTACATTTAACTTTAAAATTTCTAGGAGAGATTAGTGAAGATAAACTGAAAGAAGTTAAAGAGCGACTTGGAAAGATAGAATTTAAGGAATTTGAAGCACATTTATTGCACGTAGGATGTTTTGTTTACAAGAGAAATCCTAGAATCGCATGGGTCAAGATTGCAGGAAAAGAGATTTATGATTTACAAAAAAGAATTGATGAAGTACTCGAAGGCTTATTCACAAAAGAAGAAAGATTTATGAGTCATTTAACTCTTGCGAGAATAAAATATGTTAAAGATAAGAAAGAGTTTATTGATTATATTGAGAAATTAAGTGTTAAGCCCCTCAAGTTTAAAGTTAAATCATTTAAATTAAAGGAAAGTAAATTGGGTTTGCTTGGTCCGGATTATTCTGATTTGAAAGTGTATAGTTTGAAATAATTTTATTTATATAGTTAGTTTTGGTATTTTTATTTTGATGAGTGTTTTAAATGAAGTGGAGCCTACAGGAATTTCTCCTTCTATCAATATTAATTCATTATCTCCTGAGAACTTTAGAACCATGGTTTATGAAGGAATTGTGGAATTTTTACTAGTTCGTGGAGGTAGGGATTTCGAGGGAATTGTTTTGAGGGGAGAAGAACAAAATTGTGGAAGAGTTTATCAAGAGATTCATGATAAGATAGAGAGTATGCCAGTCTACATAAATGAAAGAACCTCTGGAAAAAATAATTGGAATTTAGATTTAGATGATTTAATTAGGTTGTATAAATTACGACAAGATGCGTTTAAGTAAGCTCTTTATTCAATAAATCAAGGAAATCTTTGGAACGTTTGCCTAGGATTGTGGAGAGATCTTCTTCTGAGGCATTGAAAATGTTTTTAAGAGAATGAAATTTTTCAATGAGCTTTTTTGCTTTTGTTGGGCCGATATTGGGAAAACCTTCAAGGATATATATGAGGGTTTCTTTTTCAGAAAATTGAAATTTATTTGGACGGAAACTTATGGGTTTTGATTTCTTTCTAGAAAGAATCGAGATAAATGATGCAGTTTCTTTTTCATTTTGAGAGAAGATGATTGGGACTTGCATCTCAGTTATTGTAGAGAGGAGAAAACCTCTAACTGCGTTTTCTTTTAATTGGAAATTGTCAAATAGTTCTTCATAAGGTCCTTCAATGATTAGGAAGTGTTTTGGATATTGTTTTATTTCTATGAGTTGAGTGAGTATTCTTTTATTTATTATGGAGGATTTGAAATCAGAGATAGTTTTTCTTTCTATTGCGATATCTTTTACTAGATAATCTGAGATTGGAAGAGATTTAAAATGTATTTCGTGTCCGAGTTTTGAGAGTTCTGAAGGAACAAAGGAGTTTTTTTCTCTGAAATCTATAATTATTTCTGGAAGTTTGTTTTGGCTAAGGCTAGAGGGTTTTGATTTTGAAAATATATTATATAACATGGAGGAAAAAGGAAATTAAAGTTAATTAAATTAATCTTTTTTGAAGAATTCTCGAATATCTTTTGTTGTATTTTTACGACTCGAATCTAGGTCTCTTTTGACCGAATCTAGAGTTTTATACATTTTCTTTTCTCTAGCAGCAGAAGCATAATGGTTTGAAACATCTCTAGTATCTTTAGTAATAAGGATAATTAGTTTTCCAGGTTTAAGTCTCGCAGTTCTTCCAGCCCTCTGAATTTTTCTAATCGCACTCGGAATTGGTTCGTAAAAGATTACTGCAGAAACTTCAGGGATGTCTAAGCCTTCTTCTGCTATAGATGTTGCAACTAAGACGTTTATCTCTCCTTCTTTGAATTTTTCAATGATTTGTTTTTGCTGTTTTTGATTTAGGCCCGTGAAGCCAGTGCTTGATGATTTTTTAGCTTGTCCAACGAACATTTCAGGTTTTATTTTTGTATTTTT
This sequence comes from Candidatus Woesearchaeota archaeon, assembly GCA_964559675.1. Taxonomy (GTDB): domain Archaea; phylum Nanobdellota; class Nanobdellia; order Pacearchaeales; family GW2011-AR1; genus CAZLHJ01. Next base: position 47,701 of record CAZLHJ010000002.1, read on the forward strand.
CTTTAGGTTTTCAATAATTGTTGTTGCAGTTTCTCTAAATTGTGTAAAGATGATTGTTTTCGCTTTTGGATTAGACTCTAATTCTGAGTCTATTAGTTCTTTAACCTTTGAAATTTTAGGGTGTTCAATAGATTTAGATAAGAGATGGTTTAGTGAGACTAGAGCTGCTTGGAACTCAGGTTTTTTAACTAAGATTTGAACGCCCTTTGATTTTTGCTCATTTGCTTGTTGGATTAATGATCTTAGATATTGATTTAAAGAAGAAAGTGCTTGTGTTTCCAATAGTTCAAGTGCGTGGGAAATTTTTAGTGCCTGTGCAGCAACAGATAATGCAGGCATAACTGAGAAATCTTTTTGAGTAGCTTTTTTACCTAAAGAGGTTTGTAATTTTAAGAGAGTTAATTTATTTGGAGGTCCAAATAAGTAATGTTTATCTTTTAAATACGAAATATATGAATCGTAAATCCCTTTGAACAGTACTTTCAATTCTATAAATTCTTCAGGAAAATCCACTTCAATTTTTCGGAATTCTAGTTCTTGCAAATAGGGTTTTACATCTTCAGATTCCCTATTTCTGATCTCTATTTCTTTTATATTTAGATGTGCACAGATTTCTTTTATTTTGTCTAGTTCTGATCCGGGAGAAGCTGTAAGGCCGAGAATTCTTTGATTCGCAGTTTGTCTTTTATAATAATCTACTACTTGTGTGTATGAGTAATTTTTGAGGCAACGATGTGCTTCGTCTATAATTAGGAGAGAAACTTCTTCTAAATTATAAAGTCCGGATTTTAAATCGTTTGAGATACATTGAGGGGTAGAGAAGATTATATCTGCTTTATCGAATAATGATTTTCTACTTTTCGCATTAACTTCTCCTGTGAAAATTTCTAGGGAGGCAAATAACTCTGGAAGTTGTTTTTTATATGTAATTAGGTGTTGTTCAACTAGTGGTCGAGTTGGGGCAAGGAAAAGTACTTTACTTCCAGGAAATTTTTGTAATCTATCTATGGATAATAGAAGGGCTATGAGCGTTTTTCCAACTCCTGTTGGAAGTACAACTAAGGTATTTGCTTTTGATGCAGTTTCAAATATTTTTTTCTGGTATTCTCTAGGTTTTAAGTCAATCATCTTAGAAAGGTAAAATTAAAGCAAAAAGAAAGATTACAAATGTTATAATAGCTAATGTAGTCCATAATGGACGAGAGCCGTAGAAAATTTGAGCGCCATCAAGTTTAGAGAAGGGGATCATGTTAACGAAAGCGTAATATGCTGCCAATTTTGTTAGAGTTTCTACATGTGGAAGTGGGAGAAAGTAAGCTATTATGGATAGGGCTAGAACTGCGATTATCCCCCCTGCACCTATAAATGAAATATGTAAGTCAGTCATCTCCGTATAGCTGTAATGGCCAAATCTTTTCGAAGCTCGATATTTAGAAGCTTTTGTTTCGTAAGTTAAAAGAGTTGGAACTTTAAGCAATCCTAATGAAAATAATGAAAAGAAAATAGGGAATATTATACCTGCAGGAACTGGATTTTTCAAATAGTCTTTCGGTTTAAACCAAAATCTTTGCATTGTGAAAAATTCATGTTCAACATCTGAATCTAAAAGTGAAGCAATAAATTTTTTACTGAAAACTGAAATTGCAATGATTATCGTCGAGAAACCGAAGGCAATAAAAATAAAACTATAGTTTTCTTTCAAAACTTGTGAAAATGAAGCAATAGCAGTAAAGATAATTATCGCTATCAAAATGTTTGTAAACTCTTTTTGTTGCATTTTTTTAATTGTTTAGGGATTTATATAAGGGTTTTGGTTCGAGGGAAGTATATATTTTCTGAAAGCATAAAGTATAAAAACGGGTGTTTTTTGAGTATACCATGCTTAGAATAAAGAAACTCAGCGAGGTGGTCGGAAAAAACGTCTATACCTCTGAAGGAGATTACTTCGGACAAGTAGAGGAAGTTAACTTAGTTGACAATAAAGTGGATGGTTGGAAAATCAAAATTGGGAGTGGTTTCATCAGCATGTTTGGTGGAGCAAGAGGAGTTATAATCCCTCACCAGTTTGTTAGAGCAATTGGAGATATAATGGTTGTTAATAAGGGAAGTTTACCTGGAAAGGAAGAAAGTGTTAATTTTGAATCTGAAGAAGTAGAAGAAATCGCTTAAGTAAATATTTAAATAATGGTGATGAGAAATTAAATTATGGCAGAAAGGGGAGTTACTATTTTACAAAATCCATTCGTTATAGAATTTATACTTCCATTTATTCTTTTATTTAGTGTAATTTTTGCAGTTTTACAAAAGTCTGAAGTTTTAGGTAAGAGTAAGAAGCAAATTGATGCAATGGTTGCTTTTGCAATGGCCCTTATTTTTGTTGCATTTAGTCAAGCAGTAGGTATTGTTATACAGATGACTGTATTTCTAGGAATAGGGTTAGGCATATTTTTAGTTTTAATGATTTTAGTTGGGATGGTTAATCCAGGTGGATTTGATAAGGCATTTTCAAGGAATTTCAGTAAATGGGCATCTATTGTCGCCATAATCGCTGTTGTTATCGCAGCAGCGATATTCACAGGATTATGGGATTGGATATATACCCAATTTATTGTTGGAGGAGAGGGAGAAATTTTAACAAATATTTTTGCAATCGTAATTATTGCAGCAGCAATTGGGTTTGTTTTATGGGGAGCTAAAGGCGAATCAAAGAAAGAGTAAGAGAAACATATTTAAATTAGAGTTTGATTAATAAATTAATAAAGAGGAAAAATGGCTTACGATCTTGTTTCATTAATGTATGAATTTGAGGCTAATGGTATTTTTGATATAGCGTTACCTTTCTTATTGATTTTTGCAATTGTGTTCGGAATTTTAACTGCTACAAATATTTTTAGCGGAAATAAAGGAGTAAATGTAATTGTTGCAGTTGTAATTGGTTTAATGTCATTAAGGCTTGGAATGGTTCAAGCATTCTTTACAGAAGTATTTCCGAGATTTGGAATCGCAATAGCTATTCTTTTAGTTATAGGTATTTTAGCAGCAGCGTTTATTCCAGATGAACAAAGAAAATATTGGAGTATAGGTTTAGCAGCAGCAGGGGCATTGTTTGGAGCAATTGCGGTGTTTAATGCATTTGATGCAGTAGATTGGTTCTGGACGGATTGGTTCTTCGGAGAGAATTTATCTACGACAATTATAGTTTTAGCAATTGTAGGGCTAATTATCGCAGTTTCAATAAGTAATTCCCCAAAATCTACCGATAAGGATGCTGGAAAAGCTAATTTCTCAATGTGGAGACCAGTTAAAAGTTAGATTTAAAGATGGCAGATTTTAGCGTTTTTGTTCAGATTGCACCTGTAATAGCTTATTTGTTAGTTGCTTTGGTTATTGGAGCTATTTTATATAAAACGGAGTTATTGAAGGGAAGTCCGTGGATTGCAGTATTTATTACATTAGGAATTGCTAGTTTATTTATTGCATTTGCAGGAGTTGTTGATTTTGTTCAGACTGTTGTGCCGTGGTTTGCAGTTTTAGTGTTTTGTTTATTTTTATTATTTGTAATGATTGGTTTTGTAGGAAAAGACGCTGATTTTATGAAGAAGGGAATCGGAATTGCAGCAGTCATAATTTTAGGATTAATATTTTTAGTTTCTGCATTTTTCGTATTTAGTGATTTCTTTATTAGTTATTTACCTGGGCCAGGATACGGATACGATGCGGACCCAAAGGCACTTTATTTCACAGATTGGTTATATTCACCAAGGGTGTTCGGAGCAATTTTATTATTGGGCGTTTCTGCATTAGTTGCTTGGGTTTTGTTTAAGAGTAAGTAGGATGTTTTTTAAGATAGAATTCAATCGTTTGAATTTTAGTTAATAAATTAATTTTAGTTAATGTTTATGTTTATGGTCTTTTAAAGAAGCTTTGAATGTTTTTTGAGTCTCTATCATTTCTGTTTTTATGTTATCTACGTTGTCAATCGTTTCCCCTATTTTTTTAAGAATCGAAATTTGCAAGGTATCTATTATTTTTTCAATTCTCTTCAATCTTTCTTCTATATTAGAGATGGAAGTTTCTAAATTATTTTTCAAATCTATTGTTTTCTCAAGTTGATTTTTAAGTTTAGATAATTTTTCAGAAACTACTTGTTCTGAAATTTCAGTTATAGTGTCTGAGCTATAAGATTGGGCCTGATAAGGTTGATATTGTTGATATTGATATTGTGGTTGTTGAGCGTACATTTGCTCTTGTGAAGTGTAATCTTGTACTGGTGGAGAGTATTGAGTGGGTGCTTGGATCTGAGTTTCTTCTTCCGTAGGAAACATCGAAGGTTGAAGAGCGTCTTGATTTTCAATCGGAGGTTGAACTTCAGCACTTGAATCATAAATAGCTTCTTTTATTTGAGCTTGAGATAAAGCAGAAGATATTTCTGAATTGGAGAGGCCCCTTGATTTCAGAACTGAGGAAATTTCTAAATCTGTTCTTCCTTCATTTTTCATGTTTTTTATATCGTCTATCGTCCCCATTATTCCCTCATTATGTCTAATTGTCTCTGAATTATTTCAAGTTCTGCTCGTTTGGCAGTTTTGGAAAGTTCTTCTATAGATTTTTCCAAAAGTTGTTTCATTCTCTCGTTGTCTTTTTTTAAGATAGAAATTGACTTTTTCATCTCTTGAATGTCTGAAAAGTTTTTTTCTCTTTCTTCAACGAGTGTTTGTCCTATTAATAATAATCTATCCTTTAATAGCCTTTGTTTTTCTTCAAGATCTCTAATTCTAGTATTTACGTCTGTAAGGAACTGGTCTTGGGAAGAAGATGCTGTTTGAACGTCCATTCCTTTTAAAAGCATAAAGAGTTTAAAAATTCTTTTAATTATAGAAATGTATTTTAAGAGGTGTTTTTTAATTCTAAAGAGGTGAAATATGTTTAATCAAACTTCTGAACTATACAAAACTGAAATTGAAAGAAGACAGGGCGAAAACTTGATGTATATTAATTATATGCAAGCACCATATGTTCCAAGTTTAGTTGAAAATTCAGATGTGATGGCTAGGACGATAGACTCTTTAGTAGAAAATCCTAATGCCTCTAGGATAATTTTTGTTCAACAAAGAAATTATAGTTATAATTTTGAACAAACTTATTTATTATTGGAAATAGCAGGATTATTTAATTTCTTAATTAAACAAGAGAATATTTTGTCTCAAGAAAAATTAAGTTTGTTTGGAAATATTTCTGAAGTTTATCCTGATTTAGCGCTTCTTTTAGATTTATTGAAAAAGGATCCTGTAAAATCTTATTCTGAAATAAATCTTAGAGTAAATATGTTAAGGAAAAAATTAGATAAGGGAGAGTTTTCAAATAGAGGGAATTTATTGAATTATATTAGGTTTTTAGAGAGGTTCAAGGGTTTATTGGAATCAACAAAATTAATGAAGGAAGTTTTGACTAAGTATTCAGATTATGGAAGTGGAAGAGAAGTTTACAGGGAATTATTTAGACCAGATATTTTACCTAATTTCACTTTTACAAGATTAGTTGCACAATTGCCGAGGAATTCAGATTTAATTGACCAGTATAGTGTAAGGAGTAATGATGAAGATATAGAAGTTACAATTCTTAAATTGAGAGATAAAGGAGTTTTCTTTTATCACGTTATGGCTCCAGAGTATAGTTTGAGTGAGGATCACCATATGTTATTAAATTTGGCAAGAAATGTCTTAACAGAGCATAGGCCAAAAGCAGAGGAGTTTACAGATCCCGAAAGAATAAGGCAAGTTTTCTTTAATATTTCAAAAGGATTGTTGGGAGATTTATCTAAGAGTAAAGGAGTAGATTTGAGCTATAGGGAGTTAGAGAAACTTGCAAGAATTTTGGTTCGACATACTATCGGTTTTGGCTTGATAGAAATTTTATTAGCAGATGAAAAATTACAAGATATTGTGTTAAATGCTCCAATTGCACAAAATCCTGTTTTTGTTAGACATGCAGAATTTGAGGAGTGCGCAACGAATATAATCCCAAGTTATGAGGATGCAGATTCGTGGGCTGCAAAATTGAGATTACAAAGCGGAAGAGCATTAGATGAAGCAAATCCAGTTTTAGACACTGATCTTAATTTTGGAATCGTAAGAGCAAGAGTAGCAGCAATAAAAGAGCCATTAAGTCCACAAGGATTAGCATATGCATTTAGAAGGCATAGGGATAATCCGTGGACATTGCCTTTGTTTATTGATAGGGGAATGATTAATAGTTTCGGGGCAGGATTATTGAGCTTTTTAATAGACGGGAGTAGAACCTTATTGGTTGCAGGTACGAGGAGCGCTGGAAAGACTTCTCTTTTAGGAAGTTTAATGCTTGAGATTATGCCAAAATATAGGGTAATTGTGGTTGAAGATACACAAGAATTGCCAATAGAAGCTTTACGAAAAATAGGGTATAATATCTTGGGGATGAAAGTTAGAAGTGCTTTGGTAAGCGGAAGTACTGAAATAGAAGCATCTGAAGGAATTAGAACTAGTTTAAGGTTGGGAGATAGTGCGTTAATAGTTGGAGAGGTTAGGAGTAGCGAAGCTAAGGCATTATACGAGGCTATGAGGGTTGGAGCTCTTGCTAATGTAGTTGCAGGAACAATTCATGGTGATTCTCCATACGGGGTTTTTGATAGAGTTGTTAATGATTTGGGGGTAGAGAGGACTAGTTTCAAAGCAACAGATATTATCGTTGTTACAAATCCTGTTAAGAGTGCAGACGGATTACATTCAAAAAGAAGAGTTGTTCAAATTACAGAAATTAGAAAACACTGGGAGGGAGATCCTTTGGCTGAAGGAGGATTTGTGGATTTAATGAAATATAATGTTGAAAAAGATGAATTGGAACCGACTCAAGAGTTAATAAATGGAGATTCAGAGATAATCAAAAGTATTGCTTCGAATGTTAAGGAGTGGGCTGGAAATTGGGACGCTGTTTTTGATAATATTATTTTGAGAGGTAAGATGAAACAAGAAATTGTAGACATAGCAAGAAAAATGAATAAACCTATATTGATGGAAGCAGAATTTAATTCGCTATGTAATGCTGCATTTCATAGAATAAGCGAGGAATTAAAGGAAAAAGAATCAAAAATGGATTCGGAGTTAGTTTTTAAGAATTGGAAAAATTGGATTAGTAAAAAAGCAGAAGAATTTTAAGATCCTAGGCCAGATAATGCGACGCTCGCTAACACTGTTAAAGCTACGATAGAAATAAGCGAGGTGATTAGGTAAAGAGAAATTCCCCTTAGTAAGTTTTTGGATAATTCATTTTTCTCCTTTAATTTATCCGATCCTGAATCTACTGTAACTAGGGCTTTTGTTAAGATAAAAATGATCTGAATTATATATAATCCAATTGAAATTTGTATAAAGTAGGGAGGCAGCATTTGATTAACATCAAAAATTGAGACTATATTTCCTAAATTAGAAAATCCTCCTGCAGATGCTTGATTCGAGGTGGTCTCTACTTGGAGAGATTGTAATTTATTCAGTATTAATGTTATCATAGATGATAGACCTACGACAATTCCAGCTAATAAGGGTGCAAGGAAAACCATATTTGATTTCATATCAGATACGATTTCAGCTAGAAGATCTTTTAATCTAGAGTTAATTTTATCTATATTTTTTACATATTCTGAAATAGACATTAATGACCTTGCAGCAACTTGAAGCCCTTTCTTTGCAGATTCTAATAATATTCTCATGGATGTCGCTATTAATTGTGAGGGGAAATAAATTAGAGCTCCTCTCTTTTTATCAAATATAGATAATTCTAATGACATCCCTAACTGAGAAATATTTTGATTAACTATTGAGAAGAATTCATGTGTTCTTTGCCCTTGTGTAGATGCAGCAACTCTTCCAAACGCAATCTCTGCAGGAATTCCATCACCTAATCTGTTTCCTAATTGGAATAAAGTATTTGTGAATTCTTTCTCTAGCATTTTTGTTTCTTCTCGTGATTTAATCAAGGAGGAAGTTTTAGACTTGTAGACTAGGGAGAAAAGAAGTGCAAATGAAAGTGGCACAAATAGACTCAATAGAACGGCTATCGGTCCGAATGGACCTTTTATTTCTCCACCTATGTTTTTGAAATCAAAAGCTTCTATGCCTCCTAATATAGAAAGTGTAAAATCTTTTGGAACTCCCCAGTCAGAAATGAAAGGGATTTGTAAAATTAAAGGGAGTAAACCTATGATTAAAAGAGGTATTGCAATAAATGAAGCAGTAATCCAAGGTTTTCTCGATGAGAATTTATAATATTCTGGATTTAATTCTAAGATTGATGATTCTCCATAACCTCCTGGTCTTTTCAATAAAGCTTCAGAGACCATATAGAAGACGAAGAAGGGAATTATAATATTGAACAATACAATTATTGTTGGCCAGTTAATTAAGTTACCTAAGAGGGTTGATGCAAGAGGCAGGAGGGCTAAACCCAATGTTGGGAGGATTATTCCTAACATATAAACATTAGTTAATGGTGTTCTTATTTGTCTAGAGTAGAAAAGCATTTTTTCATAAACTCCATCTAAAATTATCTGGAGAGATTTTTCTAGAATTTGTACTCTTCTAGATTCAGATGGTTCGAATAAAGATGATTCTACTAAATGAAAAGCTTCAACGAATTCTGGAGCGTATTCTCTCCAACCTTCTAAATAATTATCTAAAGATTGTTTTATTGTAGAGTACTTTCCGATTTGAACATCATAGAATATTTTCATAAAATCTTGCGCTAATGGTCCTTCTAAGTGATCTGCTGTGAATGCTATTGCTCTTTCTAAATTAGATGTATGTTTCATATAAATTACAATGTATAAAATCGCAGGGACCATTTCAGAAGATGCTTTTAATCTCCATAAATTAGCTAATCTTTCAGGTAAACTATATGTGTAGTAGAAGACGAACATTGAAGCAATAATTCCTAAAAATGCAAATAATAGTGGGAATTCTGAAGTTATTAATAAAATAGATACGCTTACAAGTAAGGTGAGTAAGAATAGTCCGATGAAAGAAACAATGGAGAGTGAAAGGGCTTGTGATGGGGTTACATTTATTTTTGAAACATCTAAGTGTTTTTGAATTCTCACCCTGTCTTTTTCAGAAACTTTCACTTTTAAGATGTTTCCAAGAGATTGACACCATCTTTCATATCTAGAAAGTTCATTTATCATATCTTTTTTAAAATGGGAATAGTCTTGTGAACTTGTTGGTGTTTCCTCAGAATTTGTTATTTCTGATTCTAACTTTTTTGAATATTTTTCAAGTATCTCTTTCGTAGATAGATTATTTCCCATTGTAACCTCTTTTTTTCAGTAAATTTAAGGTATTTAGTATTATAAATTATACGTTGAGAAGATTTTTATAGTTAAGGAGAGTTTTTTAAGGATGAAGAAAAGGGGATTTGCGCTCGTTTGGGATAATATGATTCCATGGGTTATTGCTTTAATTGTTTTGGCACTAGTTTTAACATTATATTTTGTTTTGGGAGAAAAGGGAGAGGGAGCACTTAGTTACTTTAAAGATATGTTGAGGTTTGGGAGATGAACAGAAAAGGAGATACTAGTTTTGAGCCAATCGTTATTTTAACAATTGCTATTTTTGTTTTGGTTATTGTAGGACTGGGATTTTATACAATTTATAGTGGGAAAATTCAATTTGCAAATTATCTTCCTGATTTTCTTAGAGACAATTCAACTGTTGAAGAGAAATTAATTTTAAGGTATGGGATTTTAAAAGATACTTTAGAGTATAGTGATGGAAGTGGAAGTTGGAGGGCTTTTTCTGAGGAAGAGGTAGAATATGATGGAAAGGAATTAGGAGATGTTAAACAAGTTTTCAAAGATTATTGGTATTCTGACAGAGAACAAGTGTTAAGTTTCAAAGGTTATTTTTTAAATATTGAATTGATAAATTCAATCGAAGCGAATGAGAGAAATTACCCTATAAGTAGTGTCGTCATAGATTCGAGGGATTTAGGATTAGATAATTTGAATCCGCCGATTTATGTTATAAGTATTAATGATTTGATTTTTTATAAAGAAAATATTCTTTGGTCTGATGGGCAGAAAACAGGTGAAAGATTTGTTGAGGTAAAATCAATTCATTCAAGTAAAGATTATTCATTTTCTTATGCTAATGAATTGTCTCAGTTAGCTATCGAATGGAGGGATTCTGTTCTTGGAGAACCTATTGAAATAGCAGATAAGAATTTGTGCGCAGATAAAGTAATGAATAACAATGAAGTTTATCTTGTTGTTGATTTAAGTAAGGAATCGGATGGAAAGTGTAATTATGAGATTGTTGTAAAAGATAGGTTTAGGGCTAAATGGACTTTAGATTCTGCTATCAAAGAGTTAGAAAAAAGAAGTGGAAAATATTCAGCAAATAAGAAATTTATTGACCAGTTGTATCAAGATAGATTAATGAATGAGGAAGAATATGAGGATATAACTGGTTTGGGTGTTTTCAATAAAGAGGAAGATATGGGTTATGTTTTGGATTTGTTAAATTTGAAAAAGAAATTGAATACTCCTAAAGAACTCCCATCAGGCATATTTTTAGTTGAGAAAAGTGGAGGAGAAGGGTTATATGAATTATATTTCTATAATTATGTTGATGGAGGCGAACCTACTATGTTCAAAGATGTTTATATGACTAGGAGGGATAATGAATATTCCTTATTAGTTAGGGAGTTAAAGGATGGAGAATTTACTTTATTAAAGAATGGTTTAACCGAGGATAAGGAAATTTCAATTTTCGGAGAATTGGAGTCATGGAAGGGCAAAATTAGTGAAGAATCTTATAACTTACTTGAGCAGATTATTTCAAGTAAGATTATAATTTCAAAATTAAAGAGCACGGGTGTAAAATGAATTCAAAAGGACAGAGTTTAGTTGGGGAAAATTTAATCAAAATTGTGACTTGGTTAATATTTTTCATTATTGGGGCAATAGCAGTTTATTTTATCATTCAAAAAATAACTGGATGATAAGGGTTATAAAGAATAGGTTTTTCTGAATAATATGTATAGAAAAAGGGGATTCGATAAGAGGGGAGAGTTAACATCTACTCAAATTATTGGATTGATATTAGCGATTGCAGGATTTGTAATTGTTTTAATTTTATTATTTAGTTTAGAGTTTGAAGGACAAGCAACAGATGAGGCTTGCAGATTAAGCGTTTTAAGTAGGGCTACTGCCCCAGAAAGTGTTAATGAGTATATCCCTTTGAAATGTCAAACGAAAAAGATTTGTTTTACAACTGGAGGAGATTGTGAAGATTTTGCAGGAGAGAAGGGAGTTAAGAAATATGATTTATCTGGGAAATTGGAAAGAGATAAGGAATTGATTGAAAGAGTTAGCGCAGAAGAGATGTTTAATTGTTGGAGTATGATGGGAGAGGGCAAATTGAATTTATTTAGCGGAGGTGTTGCAAAACAATTTGGAGTTGAAGCTAGTCAACTTAGTTGTGTTATATGTTCAAGGTTTGCGTATAGTTTTGATGAGGGTGAAGGAGAATATAGAAAGAGTCTTTTAGAAGATTCTGAAAATGGAGTTAATGTTGCAGAATATTTGAAATTAAATAAAGTTCCAAATAGGGATGAGACTTATTTGAATTACTTTACAGATGATCAAGTTAAGGGATATCCGAAAGTTGAAGATGGAAAAGAATTAGATAAACTTTCTTTAAATGATAAAATGTTTGGAGACTCAAATCAGATGGCAACAGTATTTACGCAGATTAAACCAAAAACATATGAAAATGTTATCGGGAATTTGGTTTTTGCAGGTATTGCAGTTGCAGGAACAACTTTAGCTTCTCCGGCTAGGGCACTTGTTAATCCATTAACTGTAGGTATAGTTGGTGTTGGAGCAGCAGGTCTTGGGGTTTATTCGATGAGTAATGTATATGCTGGAAGAACAGTTGCTGCAACCTATTGTGGTAATATTTCTGGAGGAAATGATCGAGGGGATGGATGTTCCGGAATTCAAATTGTACCGTATGATTATAAAACTATAAATCAAATATGTGGAGTTATAGAGGGAAATCCTTAAAATGATTCAGAAAAGAGCAGAGTTAACATTGAATAATGCATTGTCATTAATTATTGCAGTTGGTGGAATAGCATTATTGATTTATGCAGGGGTTTTGTTATCTAGTTTATATTTGACGGACGAAAATAAGAATGCGCAAGCTACTCTTGATTATTTAGAAGGGAAGATAAAAGCTCTTGAAGATGGGCAGAAAGGAGAATTTTTGATTCAAGGATTCAAGACTGAAGGTAAGTGGTATTTAGTGGGATTTAGCAAGGATGAAAATAGACCTGATAAATGTTTTTTGAATAGTTGTTTATGTATTTGTAAGGGTTCTGGTGATAAGGAAAGTTGTCAAATAAATGGATTTTGTAGGGAGGTGGATAAGGAGAATGTGCTTGCCTCTAGTATTATTTCAGAATTGGTTTATGGAGATTATTCAGCAGGAACTGGAGCAGCCCCAGGTAAAAAATTAGAGAATAGACCTGTAAATTATATTGAGATTTCAAATGTTTTGACTTATGTTGGAATTGAGAAGAAAGAAAATTCATTATTGATTGAAGCTCTTGAAAAAAAAGAGTACAACAATTAAGATGAAGCTAAATAAAAAAGGAGATATGGAAATACTGAGTAATCAGATTATATTCTTAATAATCGCAGTGCTTGTTTTTGCAGGACTTTTTTGGTATGTTTCAGGTTTGAGAAATGCAGCATGGATTTGGGAAGAGTATTATTCAAAAGAAATAGTTAATGTAATTAATCTTGGTGAACGTGGAGATAAATTGGAAATTGATGTAACTAAGGCAACTTCGATTGCTAAGAAAAATGAGGTAAGGAGTTTTTCAGAGGTATTTACATTTGATAATTCTCAAAATGATTTTTGTGTAAAATTAAGTCAGGGAGGAAAGAGTTGTTATAAATGGTTTAATGATTTAGATGTAGTTGAATTAGATATAAAATTTGGTGTTGGAAATGAAGGTGGAAATATTTTGATTTTTAAATTAGTTGAAGCTGATAGGGAGGTAAAAGATGAATAAAAAAGGAGAGTTAGGTAATCAAATTAGCGGAGTTTTATTTTTCGCATTAATCGCAATGATTGCTGTAGGATTAGTTGCAGGGGTTTGGATTTATTTTGGGGGTGGTTATGATTCTAGATTATTGGAAGCAAGTGTCTTGAATTTTAAAGTGAGTGAGTGTTTTAAGGATAATCTGAATGAGTTCGATTTTAGCAAATCTAATGAGGAGAAGTTGAAAGAATTTAGTGAAATATGTTTTTTGGATGAGGATGTTTTGAAAGAGTATTATATAATCGAGATTAGTGAATCTGAAAAAGTATTAATTAGATTTAAAGATTCTGAAGCGTGTAGATTTGAAGGAGCAAAAGGAAATGAAAATTTTGCTAAATGTTTTAAAAAAATTGAGATTATAGATGGAAAGGAATATTTGTTTATTACAGGAAGTAATCAATTTTCTAGAAAGAGGTTATCTGAATGATGAAGAGAAAAGGGCAAATTGGAAGAATTTTAACAACCTTCCCAGTTATGATCTTAATAGTAATGGTTTTAGCAATTTATATTCTTTTAAGTGTAGGTTTGAAAGTTACTAATGGTCCAGGAGAGTTTTCAGAGAAGACCTTTAATATAGAAGAAAATATTCTTTTTGAAAATATAATCTTGAGATCTTCTGAAACAGGATATAAAGAAACAGACATTTCATTATTGGACGCACTTGTTTTATTAAATAACGGCGAGATCAGAGAATCTCAGATAAGGGATGGTTTAAGGGAATTAGTTAATAAAGAAAAAAGATGTGTTTATTTATTTTATAAGGGTAGTTCATTCGGGTGGTATCTTAATCAAGATAATGTGGTAGATATAAATGATATTGTAAAAAAAGATATAAATCGTAAGGTAGAAACTCAAATATATTTACATAATGGCAACGAATTTATTGTGCAGAGTTATTATGGTAGTTGCTTGGAGGCGGAAGATGAATAGAAAGGGAGATATTCCAACTATTTTGTTATTTTTTATTTGCTTATTCTTAATCGGATTTGCATTATTTAGTTTTAACAGTATCGGTGGAAAATTTGGAAACACTCTCTCAGACGTAAATAGGGTTTACAAAGAAGTAATAATTTCAGAAGAGTTTTTACAAAAAAGTATTTTGAAACTTGGAGTGGAATCTAAATGTAATAAGGAAGAGTTTGTAAGGATAAGTAGGGAAAGTCCGAGATTAAAGAATTTAGATCCTGTTTTTGAAAAATTGGAATATGGAGAGTTTGATTTAAGTCTTGATGGTGAAGGGTGTTCTTTTAAGATAGAAAATTTAAAATTTAAAGCTGAAAGAGAAGATGTTAGATTAGAAAGGAATTATGATCTGGAAATGGCCTTTAGTTTAAGTTCAAAATTAATTAAATTGGAAAAGGTTTATAAATAAAAGATGTTTAGCACTAACATGTTCAATAAGAGAGGTCAAGAGGGAATTACAATTGGAACATTATTATTAATTGTTCTGGGTTTAGTTGTTGTTGTTACTATTATTATCGGAGCTACTTCAGGATTTGGATTTATTTTTGATAAATTTAAATTAGCTCCTGGACAAGATTTGCAAGCAGTTGCAAAGAGTTGTGAAATAGCTGCACAGAATAATTTGAAAGCAGATTATTGTTACACATTTAAGGAAGTTGAATTGGATGGTAAAAGTCAATATGTAAATTGTGAGGACTCAAGAGTTATTGCTTCAATGGTAGAGCAAGTAGATAAGTCTTTTACATGTGACGATGTAGATGAGAAAAGCGCAATAGAAAATTATTGTATGAATAATGTTGCAGAGAAAGATTGGGAAAAAATATTAGTTAATGGAAAGACTTGTAAAGATTACGGGTATATGCTATCTTAAATTTATTAGTTCTAGAGGTTAGATTTTTAAACTATCGTCGCTAGTATATAATATGGATTATGGATATGGTGACAAGAGAAGTAAGAAGAAGGACAAGTTTAGAGAGAGAAAGAAGCATCCATATAAGATGGGCGGGGCACATAGGTCGACTAAGATTTCTCTAAGTAGTGTTAATTCTAGTGGAAACTCCGAGAGCTCTAGTTCAAATTCTGGAGATAAAAGTAAGAAGAAAAAGAGAAGGTAGTTCTTTAATTATTCAGATTCAGAAAATTGGTTTAGGTTATCTGGCTTATTAAATTTTTATTGGTGATTATTCATTATTTCTTCTACTATTTTTAAAGTATATAATAAGATTATCGGGCCGATTATAAATCCAAATATCCCAAATACAGGTATTCCTCCAAAGACTCCAAGAAGCATAATCATTGGGTGGATATTTGATTTATCTCCAACAAGTTTGATTCTTAGCAAGTTATCTATCCCAAAGCTCACAATAACTCCAGTGATGATTACTCCTATTGCTCCCGGGATGTTTTGTGCAAAAATAAGGTATAATGCGGTAGGTACCCAAATAATCGCAGGGCCTATTGCAGGGATGAATGCAGAAAAGAATATTAGTGCAGGTAGGAATAGGTATGCATCGACTCCTGAGAAATAAAATCCAACTACTGAGACTACAAATTCAATTAGCGCAATTAAAATTGTTCCGTAGACGATGTTTCGTGTTGAAAGGGCGATTTCCTTTGAAAATTGTTTTTTATTCTTTGAGGGGATGAGGTTAACTGCTTTTTCAGTTAGTAAATTCCAGTTTATTAGGATATAATACATTGCAAAAAACGTGATTAAAAGAGCGATTAAAATGGAAGGTAAGAAGGCCGCTGCAGTAGTGAATAACGAAACTACTATCTTTATTGTTTGATTTGTAAGATTTTGCACATCTATATCTAAATTATTAATTAGTTCAGTATTTTGGAAGAATGCATTTATCTTGGAGAGAAATTCAGGATTTGTAACGGTAGATGCTTGATTTATTATACCTGCAGTCAGTGCGCCTAATGGAAGAATAATTAACAATATAACTAATAAAATACAAAGAATTGCGGAAAGAGGTCTATTTGCTTTTTTAGTTAATCTATCGTAAAGAGGTTTTGTTAGATATGCTAGAATAAAAGCAGAGATTAAAGGTATTATGAATGGCTTTATTACTAAATAAGATAGAAATATTAGTACAAGTATAAGTCCGAAAAAGAAATATCTCTTCGTATCGGAATTTGTTGGATTCATATAAATATAAATGAGATAACATTAATAAATCTTGTTGAATATTTTTAATTATGCTTAATTTAGAGATGTACGGGGTTTTGTTTTTAATCGCTTTTCTATTTGTAATATTTGCAGTGTTTCAAGATATTAAAAAGAGAGAAATTTCGAATTGGTTAAATTTTAGTTTAGTTGCTTTTGCTTTGGCTTATAGGGCTTTTTATTCTGTTTATAATGATTGGAATTTCTTTTTTCATGGGCTAGTTGGATTTGTATTCTTTTTTGGATTAGCTAATTTGTTATATTATACTCGAGTTTTCGGAGGAGGGGATGCTAAATTACTAATGGGATTTGGGATTCTTTTACCATATAATTCGTATCTTGGTGTATTCACAGAAGGATTGTTTTTTATTTTTATTTTATTAGCGATTGGAGGGATTTACGGTTTAATCTTTAGTATCTACCTAGCAATTAAAGATAGAAAAGAATTTAGTAAGAGGTATAATTCCAAATTTAAGAGGTATAAAAAATATTTTTATGTTGTTTTATTTGTATTTTTAGTTTTATTTGTATTAGGTATTTTTATTGATTTATTCTATTTGATAATTGGAATTTTAATTTATTTGAGTTTTAATTTATTTATTTTTATAAAATCTGTTGATGAGATGATGCTCGTTTTGAAAAAACCTGGGGATTTACAAGAGGGGGATTGGATTGAAAATGATATAAGGGTCGGGAATAAGATAATTAGGGCAAATGTACACGGTCTAAATTTAGAGGAGATGAAATTGTTGAGAAAATATGGTAAGAAGGTTTATGTTAAGGAAGGAGTTCCTTTCGCTCCAGTATTTTTAGTTTCTTTAATTATGGTATTCTTCTTTGAAGTTTCAATCTTTTCTCTTTTGGCTTTTCTACCTTAATTTGTTCAACCTTTTTTTCTATGATTTCAGTGTTTATTGTGTTTTTTATAGATTGAAGTTCTTCTTTTGAGATTTGAGATCTAGGGGAAGAAATATCTAAATCTTTATCGTAAATCGGGATTAAATTAATGTATGCTTCTCCGAATCTTTTTTCAGTATGGAGTTTAACTGATTTAGGTTTAAGGGTTTTCATTATTTTGTCAGATAATTTTTTTGCTAAGTCATAAACTCCAGGAATAATTTGCGCTGGTTCGGAAATTGCCATTTTAGGAATTATTAAGATGTGTCCTTTGGAAATAGGGTTTATGTCTAGAACAGAAACTGCCGAAGGGCTTTCGTCTAAATAGACAGACTCGACTTCTTTATCAACAATCATTCTAAAAATTGTTTTTTGGTTTCCCTGAGAGGATTGTTGTTCTGCAATTAATTGTTCAATTGCTTCAGTTGAAAGTGATTCAATTTGAGATTCAGCTTCTGCTTTTTTATCTTGTGGGAGATTTGAGACTTGTGTTTTTAATTGATTTTTTATATTTGCAATTTGTTCGTCTGATAGTGCCATGATTTTTCTAAGAAAAAAGGTTATTTATAGATTAGGGTTATTAAGCTGCTAAATCTTTTCTGAATCCATTAGATTCAATACATGCTCCAGCACATTTTGAAATTTCTAAGCAGATATTTGCTAGGTCTTGTTTAGCTTTAGTATCTAATTGTTCATATCTTGCAAATTCATCTGAAATCATCTCTAATCCAGTTGCTCCATCGTTATAATCAAAGTTATCTGTTCCATAAACTTTTTTAATTAGGAGATTTGGAAATCTGAAGTCTCTTAATCCTAAAGGTTTTCTTTCTCTCCAGAGTTTTGCTAATCCGCTTATATAATCTCCTGTCTTTTGAATTGCATCTTTCCATTCTTGGCTGAAGTATCTTCCTCTAGTTTCCCTCTCAATTGCAAGTGAAGCATCCAATGAAACATCTTGAATTCTATACATATCTGAATTGTTTAACATTTTAAGCTACAAGCCTCCTAGTATATGGCTCGTCTCTTCTTGCTGTGAAGAAATCAAAAGGATATGATCTGCTTACCCCAAGAGTAATGTCTAGTAATTTATCTTTTTGTTTTATATCTAGATTTTGATAATTTCTAAACATTTCTAGAACCGAATCTAGCGTTTGAGTTACTTCTTGTGCAGGTATTTTTTCTTGTGATGGTTTTCTCTCTATTTTATACACTTCGCTTGTGATTCTTCGAGCGAAAACTCCTTCAATTGACCACGTCATATCTGGATATCTCTGACAATAATCTCTTAGTTCTTCTAAACCCTTAATCATTTTTGGAATATGTGATTGTTCAGAATTTGTTTTTCTAGTAATGTCCTTATCAATTTCGCTTGCTGCTCCGAGAATATCTAGAGTATCTAACATAAATTATTTTATCAAAAAGAGTTTTTATACCTATATTATCTGTGGAAAGTGGTAAATTGAGGAAAGTAATTGTTGTTAAATTATTATGAATTAACCAAAAGCTCTTCTGTAATCTACTATTTGAACTGAAGCGACATGAGGGATTGATGCCAAGGCTTCTTCTAATAAAGAAGTATCTTTTGCTTCAAGCCATGCGAATTTAGCCATCACTGCTACAAGACCAAATGCAATTGGTTTCTCCTCAAATGAGAAATTTGTTGCTCCAAATTCTTTGAGTTTTTCCTCTGTTTGTTGTTTTATAGGTGCGAGGTCTGTTTCAGGAGATTCAGGCATTAATTTTACAATAACTGCTACAAATGACATATTAGTTTTTCTGAAAGGTAGTTTATAAACTTTGCCAAGCGAGAGAGTGTTAAGTTTTCGTGGCTTGAATAATGGTGTTAAGTGGCGTGGCTTTTGA
>CAZLHJ010000003.1:0-17168 GCA_964559675.1 Candidatus Woesearchaeota archaeon
TGGCGGGCAGTGCGTAAGGTACTGTTCGAAGACCGGAACAACGGAGACTGGAGTTAAGGTCCCCAAATATATGCTCAGTGTAACGAACTTTGTCTTGAACCTAAGACAGTAGGGATGTAGGCTTAGAAGCAGCCACCATTCAAAGAAAGCGTAACAGCTCACCTATTGAGGTTCGAGGCGGGGAAAATGGACGGGGCTTAAGCATATTACCGATACTTCAGAGGCCCTCTTGAAGGAGGGTTCTGGTAGGCAGGCGTGCTTTCTGCGCAGAAGCATTTCCGTAAGGAGGTGTGGAGCGGGAAGCAATGAGAATCGTGGTGTAAGTAAGATCAAATTACTCTGAGAATGAGTAGCGTCGAAAGAGCAAGGTTTCCTTGGCACTATCGTTTAACCAAGGGTTAGTCGGCACCTAAGTCATACCTTAACTGGATATGGCGAATGGGCATCTGGTTAATATTCCAGAACTTTTTATATACGTTTAGTGCACGTTCATGCCTCGGGATAAGCAGGAGTTCGAGAGAACTTCTAAATAAGAAAAATAAGGAGTGTAATGCATAGATCTATTTGAATTATTTAGCGAAAACTGCTGACTCCTAGGGCCCATGAAATGTTCGTGTATAGTATATAGGAAGCCGTACCCAGAATTGACACTGATGCTCTAGCTGAGAAGGCTAAGACGTGAAAGGAGAAACTAGTTAAGGGAATTCGGCATAAATGGCCCCGTATCTTCGGTATAAGGGGTGTCTATAATTGTCTCTGAAATATTGAGGCATTTGTAGATCGCAGTGACAAGGACTGCCCGACTGTTTATCAAAAACATAGCCGATTGCAAATCCTAAAGGACATGTATAATCGGTGAGACCTGCCCAGTGGCGGTGTTTCAAACTCTGGTTCAACGGAGCTAAGACCCGCTAAACGGCGGGGGTAACTATGACCCTCTTAAGGTGGATTACACTGCCTTACGGATAACTGAAAAGTTATGCGCTCAAGGGAAATAGTAAATTGATAAATAAGTTTGAGAACCAAATGAGAAAATTTGGCTATATGCTGGAACATCTCAAAGAAGCTTTGTAGGATATTATCATCGTGAGAAGATAACGAACCCTAAAAATCAAAGTGGAGAGACAATCAGCAGGAAAGACTTCTGTAAAGAAGAATCCTCAGAGACTATATGCCAAACATCGTAAGATGAAGATATAGTCCGAACATTATGGTGACATAATGACTTCAAAATCTTAGATTTTGATGGCACAAAAAAATATTTTTTGTGTTAACATAATTGAGCGTAATGCCTTGTCGTCTGAATGGCGACGTGCATGAATGGTTCAACGAGGTAGTCACTGTCCCTAACTAGCACCTTCTGAACTCAACAACCGGTGAACACTCCGGTGTTGCCTAGTGGGAAGCGGAGACCTTGTAGACCTTTACTGCAACTTGTTGTTGCGACTTTAAGTGTAATGCATAGCATAAGTAGGAGCGTAGAACCTTAGCTTCGGCGAAAGGGGAGCGAAATATGTAATACTACTCATCACGCTTAAAGTTGCTCACTCGAGAGAGGACACCAGCAGGCGGGCAGTTTGGCTGGGGCGGCACCCTACAGAAAAGATATCTGTAGGGCCCAAAGGTAAGCTCAATCAGGTTGGAAATCTGATGATGAGTGCAGAGGCAAAAGCTTACCTGACTGCATCTTGCACAGCAAGGGATGCAGACTTGAAAGAGTGGCTCAGCGACCCCACGTGGCCTTTTAATAGGGCCCGTGTGTGACAGAAAAGGTACCTCAAGGATAACAGGCTCGTCGCGCCCGATAGCTCATATTGACGGCGCGGTTTGGTACATCGCTGTCGGCTCTTCCTATCCTGGTAGTGCACAAGCTACCAAGGGTGTCGGAGTTCACGCGTTAAAAGGGATCGTTAGCTGGGTTAAGAACGTCGCGAGACAGTTTGTATGATATCTACTAGGCGCGTAATTGTTTGAGTGGAACAAGTATTTAGTACGAGAGGAACGGTACTTGGGTGCCTCTGGTGTATCGGTTGTTATGAAGCAGGCCGAGCAGCTACGCACCGCATGGATAAGTCCTGAAAGCATCTAAGGACGAAGCCATCCGCAAGACGAAACAATATAGGCCGTCATAGAAGATGACGTTGATAGAGTTGATGTGTAAGTCTCAAGAACCCGAGAGATTCAGCATGCAACTACTAATAGCCACACTTGAATTAAAACCACTCGATTGCCTTCCTGCTTGTTTCTATTGTGATTTACAATAGTTCTAGCGGAATTTTTAAAATTGTATTTATTGACTTTCTTAATCGGAGATCTATTTTCCGAGATAGATTTTAGTATAATTATATTTAAATAACTGAAATTTGTGAAATTTTCATGAGAGAAGAGAATCCAGATTTACTTAGATTAGGAGAAGATAGTTTTATTCTATCGAATAATAATTTATTTGGAGATATTTCAGTCAGACTTTTAACTTACAATCCAAGAACACGAGAAGCAACTTATAATACACACTTTCATAGATTTGAGACTTCAATAAATTTACATATAGCTGGAATAAACGAATCGGGATTGAGAGAACCTAAAACTATAGAGTATATCATTGCTAAAGCCGCTTCAGAATTATATAAGATAGATGATAGAGAAGCTGCTTAATTCTATTCTCAAGAGAAGCTTTAAAAACCCCTTCCTGCACATATTTTTGTGAGTCAGATAGCTGATTTCGGAGTTTGTCATTAAATTGACAAGATTTGTAATGAAATCTAACTCTGAGGAAGGTCCGGACATCCGTTCAAAAGAACGAAAATGCATTCTCTCGAAAGGGAGATGGCTGTGAAGTCAAGCTCTGGAACAGAAACGACACCGCTCTCTCTGAGCAATGAATCATGCGATAAGCTGAGAAGAGAGAGATAGGATGAAACGGCTACCTATGCAGATGCAAGAGCCATTAGCCGCTCGCTATAAGACTGATGTCAGCAAGAACTGTTTGCGCAAGCAAGGTTCTACAAAACCTGGCCTATTTCTGACTCACTCTTTTTTCTTCTCAAATCTAGAACTATCTCGAATATTTAATTTAACAAGTAATCTCTCCATTGCTTCATCTAAATCAATATTATGAGAATTAGCTAAACAAATTAATGTCATATAAATATCGGCAATTTCATCACCCATATCAACCAAATCTTCATCGGATTTTTTCTTTTTAGGACCATATATATGATTTACCTCTCGGGCAAGTTCTCCAGTTTCCTCTGCTAATCTAGCTATGATTTCATGGGGCTTCCAATAAGGAGTTTCAAATTGTTGAGCCCATTCATCAACTCTTTTCTGATAATCTTTTAATGACATAATTTTCAATAGACTAAATTTAATTTAAATTCTTCTATGCTCTGAAAACACTTAAAA
Organism: Candidatus Woesearchaeota archaeon; assembly: GCA_964559675.1. Lineage (GTDB taxonomy): Archaea > Nanobdellota > Nanobdellia > Pacearchaeales > GW2011-AR1 > CAZLHJ01. The sequence continues at coordinate 3,406 of CAZLHJ010000003.1, forward strand.
ACTCTCATTTTCTCACATTTGAATGGGGCGGTAGCTCAGTGGGAGAGCATACGACTGAAGCTCGTAGTGTCGGGGGTTCGATTCCCTCTCGCCCCATTCGAAGAAATGAGGTCAAAAATAAATTTATCTGAATACAAAAAAACTATTTTATTTTTCGTTATTCTAATCATCTTCATGTTCTACGTCTCTCAATTATATGAAGAAACAGGTTTCTTCCAATTAGACCAAATAGATTCAAGGGACGACTATTATTGGCAATACGAAAATGGTTTCATTAAAGGTTCAGGGCCTATTTCTCTCACAGGGAATAACTCTACCTGTTGGATGCTAATCCATAGTTATACTGCCTCTCCTGCTGAAATGTCAGAGTTAGCTAATAAAATAAATAAAAGATTTAATGAAACTGTCCATGTACCAAGATTATCTGGACATGGCGAATTACCCAGTAGCCTTATTGGAAAAAACCTTTATATCTGGTACGATCAAGTCGAAAAGTATTTCTTAGAAATAAATAAAGATTGCGAAAAAGTAAATTTAATAGGCTCTTCCTTCGGGGCAATTCTCGCATCTAGACTTTCTGAAAACTACAATATAAATAATCTTTATTTAGTAAATCCATTCATAACAAAAACTCACAAATTTTATAAAATAATTCCATTCAAACTTAGAACTGTTTTATTTTCAGATATTTTCTTATATAGCAAAAAAGATCAAATTGCATATATTAAAGATCCTGAAGGTCTGAAGGAACATATTTCTTACTGGAATTTCCCATACTCTCCTGTAAAAGAATCCCTTCCTTTCATAGACTTAACAATTTCAGAATTATATTCAATAAGCTCTCCAATTTTAATTCAACACTCTATCAACGATGAAACTGCCGATAAGAAAGGTGCACAGATAATTTTCGATAAAGTAAATTCTGAGCATAAAAAATTAATTTTCTTTACTAATTCTAGCCATGTACTATTAATGGATTATGATAAAGAAGAAGTTATAAATAATGTTCTGAGCTTTGAGGAGTTGAGAAGAGATGAAAAAACAAACTAAAAATAAGTTTAAGAAATATGTACTAACAGGGCTAATTATTTTGATTACAGTTTATGTCTCAGTATTTCTATTTAATATATCAAAACCTCTCCCAGAAGGAATCAGTTATGAAAGTGAAATTTATTCTATAGATGAATCTGAAATTTCATTCGTGTATGATTTAACATATATTAATCAAAACGAAACTCTTGTAGAACAAGAAATATTTGACAACGCATTTGAGATAATAGATAACGCAAATAAATTCATTATTCTTGATTTTTTCTTATTTAATACAGATTATTCACAAAAAGGATATTACAGAGATTTATCTACAGAACTAAAAAATAAATTAATTGAAAAAAAGAAATCAAATCCAAACATCCAAATTTATTTCATAACTGATGAAATAAATAATTTCTACGGTTCATACGAATCAAAAGAAATTTTAGAATTAAAAGAGAATAACATTTCAGTAACTATTACTAAATTAGAAGAGTTGAGGGATTCAAACACTGCCTACTCTGCATTTTGGAGGACTTTCATTCAATGGTTCGGAACAAAAGGAGAAGGGTTTATTACCCACCCCCTTGGAAATGATGAAAAAGAAGTAACCTTAAGATCTTTCCTAAAATTGATGAATACAAAAGCAAATCATAGAAAAGTTCTAGTTGCAGATAATGGAAATTCCTTATCTTCCTTAATTATCTCAGCAAACCCTCATTCTGCAAGTTCAAAACACTCAAATATGGGATTCTTAATTGAAGGAGCGTTTGCAAACGAAATCATAAAGGCAGAGAAATCCGTTGCGAAATTTTCAGGAACAACAATTCAAGTTAATGAGAAAGAATTACCTTCTTCAGGAGATATTCAAGTACAACTTCTAACCGAAGGAAAAATAAAATCTCATCTTATCAAAGACCTAGATTCAACTCTCTCTGGAGAAAGTATAGAAATCGCAATGTTTTATCTCTCAGATAGAGATGTAATCAATTCTCTTATTTCAGCTTCAAATAGGGGTGTAAATGTTAGTTTAATCCTTGATGCCAACAAAGATGCATTTGCACGAGAGAAGAATGGAATTCCTAACAGGCCAGTTGCATACGAGTTAATTAAAAAATCCTCTGGAAAAATAAACATAAGGTGGTTTAATACAAACGGAGAGCAATTCCACTCTAAATTAATTATAATTACAAAGAAAGGTAAATTAATCGTATATGGAGGTTCAGCAAATCTCACAAGGAGAAATATAAATGATCTTAATCTTGAAGCAGATGTAAAAATAACCTCTCCATTAAACTCTTCATTTTCCTTAGAAACAAAAGACTACTTTAAAAGGATCTTCGAAAATAAAAATTGCAATTGTTCCTTAGATTTCGACGTATTTAAGGAAAATTCCAAATTCAAATATTTTATCTATCGCATCCAAGAAGTCTCTGGATTTAGTAGCTTCTAATAACAAAACCTTTATAAAACTCTTTCATCTTAATTTCTCATGAGTAAAAAAGAGATGGTAGTTTCAACTAAAGACAATTCATTCGGAGTTGCTTCAGTAGTTATTGGAATTTTATCTATAATATTTTCAACAACTGTTTTCTTCGGTTCATTCGGAGGAGTAATCTTAGCAGTCGTAGGTTTAATTTTTGCAATTTTACAGAGAAAGAGAGTTAATACTTCTTGGGCTAAAGCAGGATTATGGATAAACGGAATTGCCCTTGTTTTAGGAATAATTGTAGTTATATGGTTAGTTCAACTTTTAGCAGATATAGTTCAAAATATTCAACAAATGCAATCACAAGGATTACTATGAAGAACAAAAACGGAGCAATTGAGTTGTCTATAGGAACAATCGTTATAATTGTTTTAGCAATGTCAATGTTAATTCTAGGTTTAGTTTTAATAAGGGGAATTTTCACTGGAGCAACAGAATCTGTCGATACCCTAGATGAAAAAGTTAAGAATGAAATTTCAGGATTATTCGCAGACGGAAGCGCAAATGTAATTGTAAAATTAGGTTCAGATAAAACTGCTAAGATTAAACCAGATACTCCTAACTTCGGAATTGGAATTGGAGCAAGAACAAACGATGGAAGTCCAGTTGATAGAAATACTCTAAAGTACAAATTAACACTCGATACATCATCTGATAAAAATTGTGCAAGAGTCCTAGGCGTCAAAAAGACAGAAGACTTATTTGTAACTTCATTAAATCAACAATCGTCCTTTGACGATTATGACGGATCAAATGCATTCGCAAGGATAATCTTATCTGTTCCAAAAGGAACTACATCATGTACTCAAAAAGTGTTTGTTGATGTAACGGACACACAAAATACTCAAAACCCTGTAGTGGGTGGGAACTCATTCATAATAGAAATTACTAAAGCAGGTTTCTTCGGTTAATCTTAAATATCTTTAATTTTTCCAAGTTTTATGAAAATAGGAATTGATATAGATGATACTACATTAGTTTTTTTCGAAAATTTTTGCAAGTTTTATAATCAGAAAACGGGAAAGAGCTATGCAAGAGAAGACTTAATCTCATTTCATTTTTGGAATGTTTTTAATATCACCCGTGAAGAGGCAATTAGATTTGTTGAAGAATTTCATCAATCAGATGAATTCAACCAAATACTTCCAATGGAAAATGCAATTGATTCTATTAAATCTTTAATGGAAAAAAATGAAGTTTATTTTATTACTGCTAGACCTAAAGAATTTAAATCAAAAACTCTTGCTTGGTTAGATATGTATTTTCCAAATTTTGATTATAAACTAATATTTACTGGACATTTCCATGATTCCAAAGCTAAATTAAAAGGACAAATATGTAAAGAATTAGGAATTGAAATATTAATTGACGATAATTTTGAATATTGTATCGATTGCGTTAATAACGGGGTGAAAGCCATTTTGTTTAATCAACCTTGGAATCAATCCTCAAATCATGATGAAATTATAAGGGTAAATAGTTGGAAAGAAGCACTTCACAATATTAACAAGTTAACTAAAAAGCCTTAAAAAGACACGTTTTGTAGCTTTTATATGGAATTCAAAGATTATCAAAAATATAAGTGGTTTTTAACTTCAAAAGGGAATTTAGTGGTCGGTGGAAAATCATCTACACAAAATGATGAGTTAATCCGTTCTCTTAAAGAGAAGTTTAGAGAATTAACTATTTTACATACCAGCGCTCCTGGAAGCCCGTTCTCAGCAATTTTAACTCAAACTCCTACTGAATCGGAGTTGTTAGAAACTGCAATTTTCACTGCATCATTTAGTAGAGCTTGGAAAGAAAACAAAAAGAAAGTTTCAGTGGATATTTTCAAATTATCTCAAATGCATAAAAAGAGAGATATGAAAACCGGAACGTGGGGAGTTAAGGGAGATATAAAAATGACGGTAGTTGATCTCGAACTCGTTTTAACAATTCAAAATGAAAAACTTAGAGCAGTACCTGAAAGCTCAGTAAAAAAGAAAGATATTTTATTAAAAATCGCTCCTGGAAAAATAGATAAAACTCAAATGCTTACTAAAATTCAAATAGCCTTAGATAAAGACTATAGTGAAGAAGAAATTCTTTCAGCTCTTCCAGCTGGAGGAGTAAGGATTGTAAAATAAAATGGTATTCAGTGAAGTAAAGTTTCAGATAGGTAAGAAAGGTCTCACAGACGAATTCATAGCAACGTTAGACAACGCTCTAAAGTCTCACAATCAACTAAGGATTTCAGTTTTAAAATCTGCAGGGCGGGATTCAAAACACGTCAAGGAAATAGCAGATGAAATTTCGTCTAAATTATCTTACAAAAATGCAGTAAAAGTTATCGGCTTCACAATCATAGTCAGGAAATTATCCAGACAACCTATAAAGGACAAACAATAACTTTATAAACCATATAAATTAAACAAAAGTGAGCTAAACGGCCCAGAGCCGATCTAGTGCTGAGAAGCACGGCTTGATAAATCAAAATGGCAAACATATTAAATGCTAATCCGGAGAAGTTTAACAATTCATTAGCAGACGCTCTAAAATCTCTTGATGAATTCAAAGCTCCAGAGTGGTCTTTATTCGTAAAATCATCTACTCACAAACAAAGACCTAGCTCAGATGAAAACTTCTGGCAAAAAAGAGCAGCCTCTATATTAAGACAAATTTACATCAAAAAAGTTGTTGGAGTAGAAAGATTAAGGACAAGATATGGTGGAAGAAAAGACAGAGGAGGAAAACCTCCAGAGTTTAGAAAGTCAAGTGGAAAAATGATCAGATTAATTCTTCAACAAGCAGAAACTGCAGGTTTCTTAGAGAAAGTAAAAACTCCAAAACCTGGAAGAAAATTAACTGAAAAAGGAATTAAATTCCTTGAAAATGTTGCGGAGGCAAAGTAAAATGACAAGAAGTTATCAAAAGAAAATCAAATTAGGTGTTCACAATAAACATACTAAATGGGCTCCATTCTGGGCAGTCGTAAGAAGATTTGGCGCAGGAAAGAGAGTTCATCCATCAGCAATTACCGCTCACAGAAGACACTGGAGAAGAACTAAATTGAAAGTTAAACCTTTCAGACAGAAGAAACAACACTTAGGTTAAAATGGCTGAAGAAAGAATCTATATTATCCCATTAAGAAAGCACTGGATGCAAAAACCAGAATATAAGCGTAGCAGAGCAGCTATCATGGCTATAAAGCAATTTGTAGCAAGACACATGAGAGTTGAAGACAGAGATATAAGAAAAGTAAAATTAGACGTTTATTTTAACAACGAAGTATGGTTCAAAGGAAGATCAAAACCTCCGGCAAAAGTTAAAGTTAAGGTTTTCAGAGAAGGGGAAAATGTAAGAGTTACCTTCGTAGATGTTCCACAACAAGTTAAATACAAACAAGCTAAAAACTCTAAGGTACACAAGCCATCTGATAAACCAAAGGAAATGGAAGCGCCAAAGCACACAGATAAGGTAGAAAAAGCTGCAGAAGAAGCTCGTGAAAACGAAGAAAATAAAACTGAGGCTCAAAAGAAAGACGAAAAAGAAAAAGAAAAAGCAGTAGCAGAAGCTGCACAAATAGACGCTAAACAAGATAAGAAAGAAAAGAAACACACTCCAAAAGCATCAAATGCAGGAGAGTTAGCAAAGACCACTGAGAGAAAAGCTCTTAAGAAATAATTTATAACTTCTAATTTTCTGTTATTAATATGTCCTTAATTGAAATACAGAAATCTCTAAGAAAATTATCTAATCCAGAAAAAGCTAAATTTGTTGCCAGATATTTCAAAACTGGAAAAGGAGAATATGGTGAAGGAGACATCTTTCTCGGTTTATCAGTTCCAGAATCTAGAAAAATAGCAAAAAAATTTTCCAATCTTTCAATAGATGAAGTTTCAGAACTTCTCACTTCAAAAATTCACGAAGAAAGATTTGTAGCATTAGAAATTTTAGTCTTTCGATTTGAAAAAGGAGATGAAAAATTAAGGGAAGAAATATACAAATTTTATCTAAAAAATAAGGTATACATTAACAACTGGGATTTAGTAGATACTTCTGCCCCATATATAGTTGGAGAATTTTTAAAAAATAAAGATAAATCAATTTTAATTAAACTAGCAAAATCAAAAAATCTTTGGGAAAAAAGAATATCGATAGTCTCAACTTATGCTTTTATAAAAAATAATGACCTAAAAACCACATTTGAAATTTCAAAAATACTTTTATCTGATTCTCACGATTTAATACATAAGGCAATAGGATGGATGTTAAGGGAAGCAGGTAAAATTTCTCAAGAAGAATTAGAGAATTTTTTAAAGACAAATTACTTTAGTCTACCAAGAACAACTCTAAGGTATGCAATAGAGCGTTTCCCAGAAGAAAAGAGAAAAAAATATCTCAAAGGAGAATTAAAATGAAATTAGACTTAAAAAAATTAAGAAAAGAAACTCCAATTAAAGATTTATTAAAATTTTCAATAATAAATTTAGATAAGCCCCAAGGACCTACTTCACATTCTATTTCAGATTACGTTAAAACTTCTCTAAAATTAAATAAAACTTCTCACTTAGGTACGTTGGATCCTCAAGTAACAGGCGTTCTACCAATTACACTAGGTAGAGCATGCAAATTAATGGAAGTTCTACTAGGTTCAGATAAAACTTACGTGGGGATCATGACTCTGCACTCCGATATTTCTTTAGAAGAATTAAATCAACATATAAAAAAATTCATAGGAAAAATAAAACAATTGCCTCCCGTAAAAAGTGCAGTCGCTAGAAGGGAAAGAGAAAGAGAAATAAAAACCTTCAAAATTTTAGAAATGTCTGGAAGAGAAGTATTATTTGAGACTCAAGTTGAAGCAGGAACCTATATTAGAAAATTAATTCACGATATTGGTTTAGAAATCGGCGGAGCGCAAATGTCTGAATTAAGAAGAATTAAAGCATCAATTTTTACAGAATATGACGACTTTGCAAATATGTATGAATTTGAAGAAGCTATAAGAGATTTCAAGAAAGGAAATGAAGAAAAGCTAAGAAATATGTTATTCCCTGCAGAATATGTCTTATCAAAAGCAATTCCAATTATTCAACTAAATCCAAAATCTCTAAAACAAGCTTTAACTGGAAAGCCATTAACAAAATCAGATTTATTAGAAAATTTACCAAATGAAGAAATTTTCGCAGTTTTCTTAAAAAAGAAATTAATCCAAGTTGTTAAAAAAGTCAACGAGGGAGATATTATAACAAGACCTTTATTCGTTTACAACTAAACTATCTATCCTTTTCTCAAAAATCAATTTCATTATTAAATAATAAACTACCACAAGCAATAACGCAATAAACAATAATTTCTCAAAACCCTTACTCAATTTCAAAAATATTGTAATTCCTCTTCCTGCAAGCCATGCGATAGGAATCATAATTATTGCCCATAGAAAAATAGCTAAAATATCTGCAAATATAAATTTCTTATAATCTATATTCTTCGCTCCCAAAAACACAACTGCGGCACCTCTTGTTCCATAAATAAATTTAGTTAAGAAAATTGAACTCATTCTCTTAAGAAAAGTGCCATGTCCAAACTCCTTAACAAAGGAAGGAAGTTTATGGTGATGCTTTGAAATCAAGTGCACCTTCTTTAATTTTGAAATCAAATGAGACTTCCCAATCAAAAAATAAATTTGATCCATAAATAAACTCCCTAGGAAACCTCCAATTAAAACTCCAAATAAGCCTAACTCTCCCTTCCCAGACAAAATTGCTAAAAATAATACTAGCTCTTCAGCAATCATTCCAAATAAAAAGGATAACAAGAGAGTATTATGGAAAGAAGTTAAAACAATTTCAACAATATTCATTACTTCTTTTAAATAAATCACTTTAAAAATTAAACGTTAAGCTTTTAACCTTATTTTTTCTATTATATTCAATGAGAGAATTCATATATTATTCAAGATCTGCCCCAACTGCAGGGAAATACGTAAAAGAAGATTTACAAGCTTCAGGAAGACTAGACATCGCAATTCATACCATCATTGCAACATTTTTCTTATCACACTCGATTAGAGCAGACGCTAAATTACATTTAGTTTTTGCAGGACCTCCAGATCCAGTTAAACATATTGAAATGAAACCGGTAGTCGAAGGAAAAACTGGAATAGATAAAATATACATTAGTAAGAAAAATGTTTCAGAAGTTCTAAAAAAAATTCTTTACAAGTATAAAGAAGGCGAAAAAAACGAAGTCTTCCCAGGATATTGGATAGAGAAGAAGCCTTTACTAAAATTGGTTGATGACTTGTTGGCAGAAGGTAGGACAATTTATGTCTTAGACCCAAAAGGAGAAGATTTAAGAGAAGTCGAAATCAAACCAAATCCTGTTTTTATCTTAGGAGATCATCTAGGTTTGCCAGAGAAAGAACTAAAAAGGCTTAAGAAAGTAACTATCCCCGTTACAGTTGGAAAAAGAACTTATTTCGCTTCACAAGTCACAGCAATTGTAAATAATGAACTTGATAGAAGAGAGGATGCCGGCTTAATCTAAGGTAAATCTAATATAATAATTTGAATATAAGAATAGTTAAAAACCCTAAACGCACTAAATTTCTATGGTAAAAGGGGCAAGCATTAAATTCACATCGTACGAAGATGCAATTAAGCTATTAACTGCTTTAAAGATTGATAAAGAATTAAAGAAATTCGATAAAATCGTTCTAAAACCTTTTCTAAGGGACTCAAATTCTCCTTCAACCTCTTCAGAATTTACAGAAGCAGTTCTTAGATTTGTTTTGTATAATAAAAACCCTGTTGCAGAAGTCTTTATTGCAGAGGGTTCAGATGGTGAAGATACAATGGAGCTTTTTGAAAAGAAAGGATATAAGAAACTAGCCGAAAAGTTCTCAATAGGTTTAATAGATTTAAACGACACAGAACTAGAAGAGATAACTCATAGAGATTTCACTAAATTTCAATCAATAAATTACCCAAGAATCTTAAAGGAAAGTTTCGTAATCTCTCTTCCAATTTTAGCAGAAGATGAAGAATTAGAGATTATAGATTCTTTATCTAATATGGTCGGAGCGTTTCCAAGTTCACATTATTCAGGATTCTTTACAAGAAGAAAATCTAAAATAAGAAAAAATCCTATGAAATACTCAGTTCATGATATCAACATGGCAAAATTACCTAATTTCTCAGTAATTGATGCTTCTCAAAAAGGTTTAATCTTTGCAGGTCTTCCAATTCATGTAGATAAGAGGGCTGCACATGCAATAGACCTAGACTGGAAAGGAATTTCTCACATAAAATTACTGGATTCAAATTTATCCGAAGAAGAAAAAGAAAAGGTATTTTAATCTAAATTCTTTATCATAATCATGAAAAAAACAATTAGACTATATTTAACAGGTTCTGTACAATCTCTCTTCTTTAGAAATTTTATTAAAGAAAACGCAGATAAACACAAAGTTAAGGGATTCATAAGAACATTAGAAGATGGAAGAATTGAAATTTGGTTGGAAGGAGATATAGAAAATGTAGACGCAATGATTCCAATATGTAAAAGAGGGCCACAACACTCAAACATAAGAAACGTCGAAGAGAAAACCGAACACTTCCAAGATTTCAAAGAATTCAAAATTATGAGAATCTAAAAAGATATTTAAACGTCCCTTTTTTAATAACAAAATGGGTAGACAAGAAGAAATAATAAAAGCAAGATTGGATAAACTTAATGACTTAAAAAAACAAGGGGTAAATCCATACATAAGTAAATTTGAAGTAGAAAATAAATCTTCAGATTTACAAGAAAAATATTCTTCTTTAGCTTCTGAAAAATATACTAAAGATAAAGTTAAAATTGCAGGAAGATTAATGACTATTAGAGATTTAGGTAAGATCGCTTTTTCAACCTTACAAGATCCTTCTGGAAAGATTCAAATTATTCTTCAAGAAGGAGAAACTCCTGAAGATGTAAGAGAATTTTTCAAAAAATACTTAGACTCTGGAGATTTCGTAGGAGTAGAAGGAACGATCTTTAGGACAAAAAGAGGAGAACTCTCTATTTTAGTCAAATCGATAACACTTTTAACAAAATCTATTTTGCCTTTGCCTGAAAAATTTCACGGTTTACAAGATACAGAAGAAAGATTAAGAAAGCGTTATTTAGATATCTTAACTGATTCAGAAGTAAAAGAAATGTTCGTTAGAAAATCAAAGTTCTGGAACACAGTTAGATCTTTCTTATTAGAAAAGAATTTTCTAGAGGTTGAAACTCCTGTATTAGAAACTGCTGCAGGGGGCGCAGCTGCAACACCTTTCAAAACCCATCATAATGCTCTAGATCTTGACGTATATCTAAGAATATCAATGGGAGAGCTTTGGCAAAAAAGATTAATGGTTGCAGGTTTTGAGAAAACCTTCGAAATTGGGAGACAATTTAGAAATGAAGGTATGGATGCAGACCATCTACAAGATTATACTCAAATGGAGTTTTATTGGGCATATGCTAATTTCCAAGACGGAATGGATTTAGTTAAAGAGCTATATAGAAAAATAGCAAAAGAGGTTTACAAAACAACAAAATTCGAGAGAGATAATCATAAATTCGATTTAGCAGAAGAGTGGAAATTAATAGATTTCTCATCAGAAATTAAAAAACAAACTTCAATAGACATCTGGAAAACTAGTGCAAAGGAAATAGAATCTAAACTAAAGGAGCTTGGAGAAAAATTCGATAAAGGTTTATCAAAGGCAAGATTAATTGATATTCTTTGGAAACATTGTAGAAGAAATCTTTCTGGTCCAGGATTTTTAGTAGGTCAACCCGTAGAATTAAGCCCTCTGGCTAAAAGATCTGAGAAAGATCCGAGAACAGTCGAGCAATTCCAAGTTATACTAGCAGGAAGCGAGGTAGGAAATGGTTATTCTGAATTAAACGATCCTATAGATCAAGAGTCAAGATTCAATGAACAAAGGAAAATGAAAGAAGCAGGAGATGAAGAGGCCCATTCGCATGACTCTGATTTCGTAGAAGCTCTAAAATATGGTATGCCTCCAACTTGCGGATTCGGATTCTCAGAAAGATTATTTTCATTTTTAGAAGGCAAGCCTATTAGGGAGACAGTAATTTTCCCATTAATGAGGCCAGCAGTAGAAGAAAAACAAGATAAGTCCAAAAAGTTAAAGAAATAAATAAAAGGAGGTAATAATTATGGTAGATTTAATCATAAAAAGCAAAATAAAAGAAGCAGTTCCAGATATGAACGTATCTTCAGAAGTTGCAGATGCCCTAAACAAAAAAGTGGCTAATTTATTAAAGGATGCTTCAGAAAGAGCAAAAGCAAACGGAAGGCGAACTCTTCAAGCAAGAGATTTATAAATTCTAGTTTTTATTTCTTTTATTATTTAAGAGGTGAGAAATGCCAAGTAATAAAGCAAAAGGATCAAAAGCAGAACGCGAACTTGTAAAGTTATTTACTTCTCAAGGTTGGAGGGCAGTTAGAGTAGCAGGTTCAGGAGTAAACGACGATTCCCCTTGCGATTTAATTGCAGCAAAAGCATCTCACAAAGGATACACTATCGAGGCAAAGTCTTCAAAAAAACCCATTATCTATATAAAAAAAGATCAGATAAATGATTTCATTACTTTCTCACATATCATCGGATTAACTCCCGTAATTGCAGCCAGATTCAATTACGAAGGATGGCTATTCGTCTCACCTAATCAGCTTAAGGACACTGGAAAGTACTGGGCTCTCTCATTAAAAACTGCAAAAGAAGATGGAAAAAGATTCTCTCAATTCTTTGATAATTAAGCGCTTCCAGATACATCAAATGCTCTTACAACTATGCTACATGCATTTGGACTAGGCTCATTTTCTTGGAAGTCTTTACATTTGATATAATAAGTATTCCTTGGATTCCATTCAGCATAATGATTACTCTGCTTACTTGGATTACTATATATCATTTGTAATCCCTCAGTAAATACGTAATTACAACTCTGTAAACTATAAACACATTGAGCATCTTCATTTGTAACTATTTTCAAACCTTCTTCTTTGTAAGCTCTTGTTACAACTGGAGCTTGTTTATCTACGTCAACTTTAAATTCTGTACTAGATGTTGCGACATTTCCTCCTGCATCAATACATCTGAAATAATATTTGTAATCTCCACTTGTCAAATCTAATTTTTGTTTGTGAATAAAACTATTTGTCTCAAACATCCCAATATAACTATCAGATTCATCAACAGTTGAAAAGTAACATACTGCTTTTCCTTCATCGCTTCCATCGTCTGTTTCAACTTGTAATTCAACTTGAACTGTCTCAGTACTTCCAGAGATAGTTTCATTTGGAGAAGTTCTCAATATATTCAATGCTTGACTTCCTCTTAATTTAAGCTCATAACTTTGTACATTAACATTTCTTTCATTTTCATCTTTACCTGGTTGATCCTTACATCTAAAGTAGAAGTTGTTTTCTTGCATATCTTTAATGCTTGTTAACTCGCCCTTACATGTGTAAGTTAAGTCTGCATTTATTTGGAAAGTTTCTTGGTTACATGTCATTGTATTCTCCATTTCATCAAAACTCTTAGACTCTCTACTCCACTTACATTCTGCAGGTTCATTTACAAATACTTCTATAGGTACCGTGTCTACTCCAGATTGAACAGGGCTTCCAGTATTTATCGAAGTTTTTTGTATAACTGGAGGGGTTGTATCTGGACTTGGATCTACACAGAAGTTGAATGCGAATACATCTTCATTCACATTTCCATTTGCGTCTTGACATCTCACATATAATGAGAAAGTTCCATCACTTTGAAGAAGAGGACTTTGCTCACTTAAATTAGCTTCTGGAGCGGGCAATGCCATTCTTTGTGTGTGATTTTGTAAGTAGTAATTATTTTCTCCGAAATAGAATTGCATTTCTTCAAAAGTTGAATTTCTATTATAATCTATCTTACATTGAGCAGGTTCATTCAAGGTAATTCCAAATTGTAATGGTGTAAATGCTTGTAAGCAATTATTCCCTTCATTTACGATCTTAACTCCTCTGTTTGGAGGTCTAATTGTTTGATCAGGAGTATATTTCAATCCAGTTGGTTTTAATGCATCATTCCATGGTTGTATAGTTGGACTTGTAACGTCTTTAGGATTAACCCAAACACATTTCTCTTCAGCAGTTCCAGGATTTACAATTCCACATGCTTGTCCAAGAGCTTTACATCTATACTCTGAACA
>CAZLHJ010000003.1:17268-48220 GCA_964559675.1 Candidatus Woesearchaeota archaeon
TATCACTCAAGAAAAAGGAGATGGCGAAACTAAGGGATATCAATAAAAATATTTGATAATAAGCTAAAAACTTTCTCCCTCTTTTTACCATCTATTAAGAAGAAAAATGTTATTTATAAATATTCTTGAATTCTATTTCGATGATCTCGGATCTATAATAAAAGTCCTTCTACCTAGTGTCGATCCAGATTTGGCATCTTGCAATATAAAATCGTATGTTCCCACCTTGCCTTGATTCTGAAATTCCTTAGCTATATCTCCAATATTGAAATATAAAAAATCATAGGAGTGTCCATTTTTATCGTTTTCAATATTTCGAATAGATCTTATATCTTCTCCAAAAGAGATTAAAGTAGAGGTAGTCCCTAGAGGAGGAGTTTCAGTTATAACGAAAATTCCCTCATCAACGAAGAATCTATTGTCTTGGGTAGGTAAATAAACTTCTCTCTCAACATGAAGTTGTCCGTCTTCATTATGATCTGCCCATCTAAAAATTGAAATCTTCTCTTGTTCTGTTCTTTTAATAAAACTCATTAAATTCAAATCAGGGTTCACAGTAAGTCTCTGTGGTTGTTGTACTCGGGGCTGATTATTATAAACATTAACTTGAGATCTAGATCTTTGAGCAGCATCTGCTCGAATTAATGCATTTCCTGCAGACCCTATTGCCGCTCCCGCACGAGGATCTTTACTATATGGGGCAGACGTTTCAAACAATATACCTACTACCTGCTCATCAGTCATTTCTTCACAACCGACGCCACTAACCGCTAAAGAACTCGAAAGAATTAATGCGCTAGATAAATCTCTAGCTTTACTAGCTAATCTCTTAGCTAAAGACATAAAATATAGATGTAAAAGAAATATTTAAAGATTGCGCAGTTCAGAAATTACTTCTTACTCTTCGCTTTTCCAATTGTTACTGCGAATCCTTCCTTATATCCTTGTTCTCCAAGCCAGTTTATCTTCGGACCACAATCTCCAATTGCCATACAAATTTCCGCTCTTTCTTTTTCCCAACTATCTTCTAAACACTCGCAATTATCTACACATTTCTCTCCGCCAAATAATCCTTTCTCAAACGTAACTACGCATTTATAATTTGCTTGAGCACAAATACTCTTAGCTTGCTCACCTTCCCAGAATTTCAATCCAGGAGTATTTCTTGGAACACATAATCCATTTTCAGCACTTGCCGAGCTTCTATTTACTGTTTGAAGAGATAATCCTGGCTTCCATAAACAATCTCTTCTATCCGTATTTTCACAATCTTTTTTATTATCTTGAACTAAACAATCTTGCCACCTATTTACCGTACACGCTGCTTGTGAGAAATCTCCCAAAGAAGTCTCTATTATATCTTCAGTACATTCTTCTTGCCTAAAGTCTGCACATTGCTCAACTACTTCCTCTCCATTTATACATAAATGTCTAAAGAATCTAGATCCTGCCGCATTATTTGCTTCATCATATACTCCCTCATCAGATTTTACACACCAACTCTCTCCGTGCCTATAAGATTTACCATTACTCGTATCTTTACAATTTAAGTTTGCACATATATTTTCTCCGTATGTAGGTTTAGCAGTTTCTGAACTAGTTGGTCTACAAACACTTCCTAAAAGATAATTACAGTTTCCACATCCTTGTGAATTAGCGTTATCAGAATTAGGATTGCATGCCTCAGAAACATCTTTCAAATTAGTCCAGTATTCCTTATCATTTATTTTAGAAGCATCATAAACATTAGCAGGATTACCACAACTATCTACAAAATAAACTCCGTCTTTTCCAGGAAGGCAAGTTGTTTCTCTAGTCGGACCACAATTTGTTCCAAGCTCATCAGCACTACATAATTTACCAACATAAAATTCAACTCCTCCTTTAGCGGTTGTATTTCCTCCCTGAGCATTACATTCAGATCTCGTTGTAAATTTACATGTTCTTTCAAATTCAGATTCAAATACGCACGCACCCTTATCTTGATTTTGAACACTTAAAATACATTGAGTCTCATCTTTTATTGCTTTATTATAATTTGTTTGTAATCCTAAAAACGAAGATAATCTTTTACATCTCACAAGAGAAACAAAAGCTGCTTGATCTCCCAATAAACAACATCCTAGCTCTGCTTGAGGAGGTCTTGTCTCACTCCATATTCCACCATTAGCATTACAAACTAGTTGTGGGACATTATCGCTTACAGTCCCTTCAGTCGAATCATAACAATATCCTGCTTTACAATACGATGTTGAATCACATGAAGTCGGAGTTTGCTTTGAATTTGGTGCACACTCATTTGATGGAACATCTTGACAATATAATCCCGAACTTGTTTTTTCACAACATACGCTAACTTCTTCAGCACTAGCCATGTTCAATAAATTTACAACTCCAAAAATCATCAAAATTCCAAACAATAAAACTATCCCTCTTTTCATTCTGCATATCCTGGAGGCCATGCAAGGCTCCTTGAAGCGAATCTAATCTCTTCTTTAGTTACTACATTAGATACTTTATATATTGTAGTTCCATCGCTTAATTTAATTTTTTCTATTTTCAAGTCTGGATAATATTGAATATATAATGATGTCTCAGAATCTCCAAATGTCGATTCATAATCAATAATACTTTGAGAAATAAAACTCAAATCATAAATTTCACTAGTTATTAAGATTTCAAACCCTTCATATGTTCTAGTGGTATCCTTAGTAACTGTCATAGGGCTCTCAAAATTTAATCTTACGCTATCTGGAACAATCTCAAGATTGACTTTTGTACTTGCCATTGAAACACCATATCCTCTCTTCTCATATTCATCTTTCAAATTTCTTGCGCAATTTTCAGCAACAGGTAAAATTTCCTCTTTCAAATTTTTCTCAAAATTAGCTTTTATCATTGGTTGTTGAACAATACATGTTTGATAATTTCCTTCAATATAACATAAATATTTGTATTTATCTCCTCGATACATTACACTCCCTTCCATATCAACATATCCTGCATTCTTACTTAACTCAGTTATTTTATCTTGCATGACTGGCTGTATACAGCTCTTCAAATAAGAATTAGGATCTAAATCTCCTCCAAAAAATCCTTCAAGTTGCGGTCTAAATAATAATGAAATTAAAACTACTCCTACGATAATTATCGCAATAATAATATAGATTGTTACTTGCCCTCTTTTCTTCATATTCATATCAAATTGAATTTATTTATAATTCTTGTGTTTACCCTCCCTTTACTATAATTGAACAACTTCCAGGAGCGTTACCAAATACATCTTTACATTTAACATAATGTGTTGTGCCATCAAAGCTCGTGCCATGAAGTTTTCCAAATCCATCCATTCTAGTTACATTTTCATCTTCAAATGTAAAGCTACATGAATTAGAATTTCTTCTAGAAACACTTGTTTTGTAAACACATTCTGCATCTTCATCCGTTACAATTATTAAACTTCCGGATGAATCATAAACTCTAGTCACAATTGGAGCTTGCGTATCAATTTTTACTTTAAACGCTGCAATCTTTTCAGCAACATTTCCTGCAGAATCCACGCATCTAACGTCAAGTATTTTATCTCCTTCAAAGAATCCTTGGAAGGTTTGTTTATGGGTTTTTCCAAGAGTGTCAAAGAAATCGATATAATTATCTCCGCTCTTATATGCACATCGAGCACTTCCATCTACTCCTCCAGAGGTTTTAATCTCAGATTCTATCGTAACAGGTTGAGTTCCAAACACAAGAGTTTGATTGCTCGGTTTAATACTATCAATGATCAATTCAGATTTAGATTTCTTAATATTAAATTGATAACTCTGACTCATTACATTTCTTTTTTTACCAGGGGCGGGAATTTCTCTCGTGCTCTGAACTCCATTTTCATCCGTTCCCTCATCCACAATAATTACTCCTCGTGATTCATCAAGCCATGGTTGATCTTTACACCTAACATAGTAAGATTCATCTTCTGTTTTATTCCCAACTTCAAATTCTGCTTGACATGCAAATCCTTTCAAAGTTTGGTCTTCAACATCATTTTCACAATTCATTACATTCTCCATTAAGTCATAATTCTTATCTTCTTTACTAAACTTACATTCTGCAGGTTCATTTGTGTAAATTGTCGCGTTCAAAGTATTAGTTCCAAATGAAATATATTCTTGTTGAGGATCTCTGGCATTTACATAAGGAGGCGTTAAATCATCTCCAGGCTGAATACAGAAGTTAATTGCATATTCATTTTGATTTATATTCCCAGATTTATCTTTGCATCTGACATATAAATTATATTCGCTCCTAGCGTTAGGGTCATATCCTGGAATACCTAAACTTTCTAAACTCGGTATTGAGAATATTTGGGTATGGTTATACAAGTAAACGGTTCTTCCTCCAAATTCAAACTCCATTTCATCATAGCTATTTGAACGAACAACATCAAATCTACATTGTGATGGCTCATTCATCTCTAATCCAAATACAAAAGGAATATTTGCTTTTACACACTCTCCCTCACTTCCAGTTCCTTTTATTTTAAACCCATTTTGATTTACATCTACATAACTAAAGTTTCCACTCAACGCACTTTGTAATGGGTTAATCACAGGAGGAGTCACGTCATTAGGAGCAATATCGATACATAATTCATTTCCAGTTCCTTCGTTTATGAATTCACAAGTTTGTCCAAGACTTTGACAACTATATCTTGAGCAAGGTAATCCATCACTCCCACAACTTCCACAATTATCTCCTCCATTTGGAGCTTGCCATGGATAACATGAAAATTGCACTTTAATTTTCTTTGTTTTTCCTACTCCCAAGAATTTCATTATTACAATTGCAACAATAACTGCAACAAAAAGATATGCTCCTACAACTCCCCAAATTGGAGCAGCTCCACTAAATAATCCTCCAACACCTCCAACACTGCTTCCAGAAGCTAGGGCGTATCCTGCAAGTCCTGCTCCGATTGTTCCAGCAGCCATTAAACCATATGCTTCGAACGTACTTAATCCCGGCCCAATTCCCAAGAATTTTATTAACATCGAAGTAGCCGCAAATCCAATTCCCGCTCCCGCTAATGCTCCTCCAAATGCGCTCAAACCTGGATTGAATGTTACTGCATATTGTCCAGCCGCAACACCTGTTGTCAAGGGAGTAGAACTCACAGTCGCAACAGAAGCTGTCAAGAAACTTGGAAGATAACCTGCTCCAGCAGCCCAAATTAAACCAACTCCCGCAGCACCAGAAATCATTCCGAGAGTTTGGAAAGATTTTGTCGGATCAACAGGGCCTTCTCCGGCATCACCAAGCCCTTCCGGAATTCCGAGGCTTTCATAAAATGAACTTGTATTTCCGGGAGATGCAAATTTATTTGGAGAGTTTTTATAATCTTCATAACTCTTCAATTTATCCACGTAAGCTCCACTTAACTTAGGAGCTTTCTTAACCGCATATCCTTCATCAGAATACTCTCCTAAATAATTACTTGAAGCTCCACAATCTCCTAAACTCATACATAAATCGTTCATCTGTTGAGCAAATCCTGCTTTTTCACAATCACAATTAGCTACACATTTCCATCCAGAAATCTTCTTCACATAAACTACCGTGCACGTTTGACTTGCCATAGAACAAATTCCTTCAGCAGATTCGCTATTTGCACCTAAATCAAATCCCGGAGGATATTTTGGAGCACACATATTAAATTTAAATCCATCATCAATATTGACTTCTTTTACAAAACAATCTGGGTTTTTTTCACATTGATTATCTCTCGCTTTTGTACCTGCAGGAGTATTTGCTCCAGGTTGAGTATTATATTCTAAACATTGTTGCCATCTATTTATCCTACATGCGGCAGAAGAGAGTTTGTCTCCTCCTTGAGTAGGGGCTTGAGCTTCAACACAAATCTCATTTCTATAATCTGCGCACTGCTCAACTCTAACTTCTCCATCAATACACACTTCTCTAAAATGTCTAGATCCAGGAGTATCTGTTCCTCTCAAGAAATTTCCTGCTCCTTTATCTGTTCCAATTGCTCCTTGATATGCACACCAACTCTCTCCATTCTGTCTTTCTTTCCCAGATGAATCAATGCATCTCAAATCTTTACACACAAAATTTTGAGAATTGTCTGATAATTTTTCGTCGCTTGTTTTCTGCCCACATGTGCTTCCAGTTAGATAATTACAATTTCCACATGTCGCTTGATTTCTTAATGGGTCGTTGGTATTTCCTAACTCGCAACTATTTTGCTTAGCCAATATTTTCCCTTCATTCCAAGATTTATCTTTCTGAGCAGGATTACTTCCCGTGTAAATATTTTCTCTATTCCCGCATGAATCGAACCAATAAATTTCATCTTTTCCTTCAACACAACTTGTAGACTTTTGTTTTTCACAAACAGTATTTAATTCAGGATATGAACACAAGACTCCCGATTGAAAATCTCCTCCAATGGTCAAACAATTTGATTTAGTAGTAAATTTACACGTCTTTTCAAAATCTTGATCAAATACACATGCCCCCTCTTCTTGAGTTTTAGACAAAACTATACAGGCTAATTCAGTATTTACTTCAGGTTTGAAATTTATTTCAAATCCTCTTTGAGAAGAAATTTTAGCACATTGTTGTTGTGTTGTGAAAGAAGTCTCATCTCCAAGTACGCAACATCCTTGTTTACATTGATTTACATTTCCAAATTTATCATCAAACCATTGCTTTCCAGATGATTCACAAGATTGCTTTCCAGTATTTGGAGAACATAAACCTTCAGATGAATCATAACATGTCCCTAATTTACATTGAGAAACATCGCTTGCTCGTGCAGGCAAACATTCTCCATCGCAAGCTTCATTACACGCTTCAACATCAGAAGACGTAAATGTAGGAAATTCTTGACAAATGCTTCCATCTTTTCCTTTCAGACAAGTATATACTGCAGGCTCCGCGCTAACAATATTAGAACTTCCAATTACTGTTTCAATAATCACCCTGTAAATAGAAGATATTTTTCCTTCTTTTTCTATATTCCATGCAATGGTCTCAACACCAGCAGAATTTTCTTTCAAAATATAAGAAAAAGCAATACTAGAAGTAATCAAAAGAAATATTTCAAACCAAATTATCGCCCTCTTTTTTTCCATCTTAAATTCCAGGAGGTATTGCACAACTCCTTGTAGCTATATTTAATTCTTTATCCGAGTATTTATCTTTTATTGTATATATCTTTGTTCCTTCGGTAAATGTATATTTCTTAATATCAAATCTGGGGAATAAAATCATATAACCCACATATTCAAAATAACAATAAGCTGCTTCTTGTTTAGATATTTCCATAGCAACTAAAGCAAGATCGTAAATAGGATTTAATATTTCAAAACTAAATTCTTCATATCTTAAATTTTCAAAATTTTCATCAATTACTAATTCTTTTTCAATGTCTACATAAATTCTCTTAGGTCCGAATGAAATTTCATAATTTGTCTCCCCAGTTTTCACATTTTTGCCTTTCTTCTCCAAACCTTCAATCAAATCTTCAAAACACGCCTCAAGCTCATCTTCAGTATTTGCTTTAATCTCTTGTTTTAATTCATCAATATATGCAGGGTGTTGCTGGACACACGGTTTATAATTTCCTTTATTTAAACATAAATAAGAAACATTAATATTATTATACATTTTAGTATTCCTATCGTCAAGAAAACCTCCCTTAGGTAACATCTCATCTACAAGATCATTTATCTTTGGCTTAATACAGTCTTGAACATATTTATCTGGATTAATCTCATCACTTCCTAAAATCTCAGGATTTCTCTCAACAAAAAAGAATAAACTCATTGATGCGACTAATAATATCGCAATTACGACCCAGATTGTTACTTGTCCTCTTTTACTCATCGTTTTATCCATAAATTCACACCTTCTTTTTTTATCCTCTCTAATTTACCATCTATTACAAGGTCTTTTAGATAGCTATCTGCAGTATTCCAAGAGACTTCTAAGAATTTTGCAATTTCAGAACTAGTTACAACTTTATTTTTATCGACGAAATCGAGTATTTTTTTATGAATATTCATATGTTTATTCATTTTATTTTACATATTAATCTAAATATTAATATTATGATGAGATTTAACATATATAAATTTAATGTCTCACATTCTAAAAATATTAATTCCTTTAAACGAATAACTCTAACTATCTTTAAATAAATTGAAAATCTAATAAAAAAATGCCAAAAAAAGATCATCTCGGCCATGTTCAAGTATTCTGGGGAGATGGAAAAGGAAAATCTACTTCTTCCTTCGGAACTGCATTAAGGGCTTGTGGTAATGGATATAATGTTCATCTAATCCAATTTATGAAAAACGGAACCGGAGATGCAGAGATAGATTACCCAGGAGAAATTCGTGCTCTCGAGTCATTCAACAATTTTTCCTTCAAAAGATTCGGAACCGGCTCATGGATAATAGGAAAGCCAAAAGAACATCATATCCAAGCAGTAAATGAAGCGTTCTCTTATTTATTATCCACTTTAGAAAAAGAAGAATACGATATAATAATAGCAGACGAAGTCCTTTATGCAATTCAACTCGGCCTATTAGAGGAATCAAAAGTAATTGAATTAATAGATAAATTAAAACAAAACTCAATAAAAAAAGACTTAATCCTCACAGGAAGTCATAAACCCTTTCCAAACATATTTGAAAAAGCAGATTTAGTAACAGAAATCAAAAAGATAAAACATCCGTATGATAAAGGAATAATGGCAAGAAAAGGCCTAGAATATTAAATTCTGAATTTTGCTTCCGAAGTTTTTTCTTTATCATCAACAACAACCATTCTTATTATTTTACCTTCTCTTATAGAATTCTCCCTCATCTTTACAGGGTCTTTCTCATTTTGAGGAATCTCGATTTTATCAATTTGAACAGAATGTCTAACACTTATTGTATTAAACTCCACATTATCAAAGAAAATATCTTCAATTATTTTTTTATCGGTTGTTTTCAAAGAGCAAAAGTCTGCAACTGCTCCCTTTTCTCCCTTTGTTGAAGGTTTAGCTGATTTTGGAGCCTTAGGTTTAACTTTTAATTCAAAATCTTTTCCAGAAAAGGTTAGTGCATAAAATGCTCTCGGATATTCATTCATTAATTTAATTATTTTCTGAGATTCAATCTCACCATCAACAACGGCCTGCTTTATCCCCATAAATTGTTTTACTCCCTTTATTTCAAAATCTGCTTTTTCAGAAATATCGAATGTTGCCACAATTACCCCTTTAATTTTAAATTTACTTTCTTTACTCAAAAAGTATTTCACAAGATAATTCGTATATTCATTCCCAGTTTTTATTACCCATTTATCTTTCTGCTTCTTTCCACTTAATAAGTATCTATCTGGAAATAAACCTCTGCTAAATTTCAAAAATGAATCATGTACTTCTTGGTCTAATTCATTGTTAAAAATTTTGAAAATTGTGCTTGACATATTAATAATTAAACGAGTTGATTTATAAAAGTTTGTCTAATTAGATTTATAAAGTTAAATGAGGTCTTTTAAATATGGACATCAATGAAAAAGATCTTAAGAAAATAATTGTTATTCTATTAATTCTAGCATTAACTATCCTAGCTTTCTTCATTGTAAGACCAGTTTTACTCTCAGTAATTGCAGGATTAATTCTAGCTTACATTTTCAATCCAGTTTATAGTTTTGTTATTTCAAAAGTAAAAAGTAGAAATATCTCAGCAAGTATTTGTCTTTTAATCGCAATTATAATTATTGTAATTCCAGCTTGGTTTGTAATTCCTCTAGCGGTTGACAACGTCTTTGGATTATTCAGGTCATCTACGCAATTCGATGTTCGGGATGTTCTAACAACTATTTTCCCTTCTTCTTCAGAAGAATTTATTACACAAATAGCTTTAACAATCAACAGTGGAGTAAGCAGAATTAGCTCCTCTATTTTAAACAGATTATTGGACTTATTAATCAATTCCGCCACAATTTTATTACACTTATTTATTGTAGGGTTTATTTTCTTCTTTTCATTAAGGGATCGGGCATTATTGAAGGACTTCATGCTTAATATCTCCCCTATAAGTAAAAGACAAGAGGGAGTATTAGTAAAACAATTCAAGGATATTACGGAAGCAATAGTTTACGGACAAGTTATAATTGGACTTGTTCAAGGTTTAGTCGCAGGTTTAGGATTTATTCTATTCGGAATAGATAACGCTTTCGTTCTTACTGTTCTAGCAATTGTCTTCTCAGTTATACCTATTGTCGGTCCAGGAATAGTTTGGATTCCAGTCACAATATTCTTATTTGCAGCAGGCACTCCATTAATTGCCACAGGATATTTACTTTACAACTTATTTGTTACATCAACAATAGATAATTTCCTTAGAATTTACATAGTTGCAAGAAAATCAGACGTTTCACAAGCAGTAATATTAACAGGTATGATTGGAGGGTTATTAGTCTTTGGAATATTAGGCCTAATTCTAGGTCCGTTAATATTAGCTTACTTTATTACTCTTCTTAGAATTTACAAAGAAGGCGCATTCCTAAGTATATTCAAAGAATAGCTCCATAAATTTATATATGAGTTCTATTTTTAATATTTCATGGCTGGAGAAAGCTATCTCGATGAAATTGTATCTTACTTAAAAAGAAATCTCAATAAAGGATATACTCTAGAATCCCTAAAGTGGGCTTTAATCGGGCAAGGATACTCAAAATTAGAAGTTGAAAAAGCGATAAGGGTAGTTGAAAAAGAGGGAAATCTTTCAAAAGAAACAAAGAAACCTGAAAAAGAAAAACCTGAGATTAAATATGAGGTTATTGGTCCAGATAACAAGCCAATAGAAACAAAAATCTACACTCCAAAAAAATCTTTCTGGAAAAGATTATTCGGTCTTTAATTTTCTATAATTTTTACTAATTTATTAATAACATTCTTCCAATTAAATTTCTCAACGTCTTTTCTAGCTTGAATTTTTATCTTTTTTTTATTCCTTTCAGATATATCTAAAATCAACTCAATTTCTCTAGCACAATTTCTCTCATCTCCAATTTTAAAAAGAAAACCATTTTTTCCATGAGAGATTAATTCCGTAGAGGCGGTATTATTACTTGCAAGGACTATTTTCTCTCTAGCCATCGCCTCAATTAACGCTTGAGGCATTCCTTCACTTAGAGAAGGCAAGCAGAATATTAGTGATTCATCAACACTTTTTATAAATTCCTTTTTATCATACTTCTTATCTATAATCTCCACAAAATTCTCTAATCTATTCTCTTTTATGATTTTCTTCAATTTAATTAAATAATCTTTTTCTGCAGGTCCGATTATTTCTAATTTTAATTCTTTATTTTTGATATGGGCAAAAGATTTAATCAAAGTCTCTAAATTTTTAATCGGTGAGATTCTTCCCATATAGATTATTTTTTTCTTTTCCCTTCCTTTCCTTTTTTCATTAAAGAAAAATTCATCTATGCCATTCGGAACGTATTCTATCTTATCTGAGATCACTTTTAATTTATCTAGGTAGTGTTTCTCCCAGTTTGAAATAGTCAATATCTTATCATACTTCTTCAGAACTCTTGGACCTATCATCTTATCATAGATCTTCACAACCCAATTTGAAATAAATCCTCTACTTTCCTTACCTCTTGCAAAAGGAGCGTGAGTTACTAAAAATAATTTACAATTTAGTTTCTTAGAAACTTCTACTGCTTTTTTTGTATGGATATGCCTATACCCATGAGCAATTATTATGTCCGGTTTATACTCCAAGGCAGCTTTTTCAAAATCCCACTTCATGAAGCTCTCTCCACCTAATCTCTTCGCAGGAAATCTTTTTATCTTCACTCCAAAAATTTCGTCTTCTTTCTGAACAATTCTATTCGTTCCCTTTTCTAAATTACTCGAGAAAATCTTAACATCATAACCTTTTTTCTTTAATAGCCCAGCTTCTTGTTTAACTCTTCCAAATACCCCGCATCCTCCCGCAGAAAAATTTGTAAGTTCGAGTATTTTCTTTTTCATCTTAATATATATCAGAGTGAGTTAAAAAGGGTTACTAATGATATTTTAAAGTTATAACTCATATCTCTCTTCAAGATTAACTTTCAATTTTGATAAAACGGGATTATAAACTTCTTTCATAACCTGTTCTATTTTAACATCTTGAATTATCTTTCTTAGATATTCTGAAATTGAATTAATTTCTTCTCCGGAAGGCACTGCAAAACGAACTATTTCTTTTGAATCCGAAGCATTCTCTACAAGAAAATTTTTATCATTATCAATGCAAAATTTTCTAATTCTTCCTCTTAACATAACTCCAGTTAACGGAGTAGATTTTGAACTTATTTCATAGATATCCCATTTTATCTTAGGTAACTGCATAAGGTTGGAAATTAAATCAAATATTTAAAATTAATTAGAAAATACGCCGAGGACAGGATTCGAACCTGTGCTCCCGTGAGGGAATCGGTTTTCAAGACCGACGCGTTAGACCGCTCTGCCACCTCGGCATATAACAAATACTCATTTTTTACTTATTTAAATATAACTAATTAAGGAAGAATTACCAATCCGCCAAATTCATCTCTAACATAATTAAGAAGAGTAAATTGTCTAGGAACATATTTGCAAAAAGTTACTTCCATTTCTTCATTAAGATGGATATTTGGAGCAGGGTATTTTAATCCCTTCAACGGCTTTCTCCCAACTAAAGACGAATTCGAAATAAACATCCCATTTATATCTCTCGATGCCTCAGGGGATTTTTTATTCAACTCTATTAATCCTCTAGTGTAAATCTCAGAAGTAGGAGGATACATGGCTGGAGAAGTCGAATTTATCGAAACATTCAAATCTACCCTGTATAAAACATCAACTTCTCTTAAGAAAACTAATTTTCCATCAAATTCAACTTCAGGAAATAATCCTCTTAAAAAAGGCACATCTTCTAGTTTTTCAAAAGTTTTATCTCCAAACGGAAAAATCTCTTTAACACTTCCAACAGGTGTTTCAATTATGACTGGCAGTCTAGATTTTCTTTCCATTTAAAAGACTCTAAATGAGGTCTTAAAAACCTTTCTAGAATTATCTAATAAAAAATAATTCGGATATATGCGAAAAATAAAAAAATGAATTTTTATCCGAATAGGGAAGCTAATCCAGCAGCAGATTCTGCAGGTTTTTCTTCTTCTTTCTTCTCTTCCTTCTTTGCTTCAGGTGCTCCAGCAACAGGTGCGGCAGCAACAGCACTAGCGTTTGCAAGTTCAGCTTCAATATCGACTCCATTTAAGGCAGCCAATAATGTCTTGATCTTACTTTCGTCAACTTGTGCGCCTGTTGCGCTGATAACTTTTTTCATGTTATCCTCGTTTACAGGTTGTCCAAGCTTGTGCAAAAGCAAAGCTCCGTAAATATATTCCATTTATGCTCCAGCCTCCTTATCGTTGTTATTTGACCCTAATTTGTTTTCCAATGCTGTAGCTTCCAATCCAGCTTTAGCAATAAAGTATCCAATTGTCTTATCATTAATTACTTTCATATTTACTGCAAAGTTAAGTGCCTTAGCAATAGCTTCCTTAAGTTCTTTGTAAGTTCCTTCTTTATCGATCTTTATTCCAACATAAACTTTTTCAGCTTTAGAGTCATATGCTGCAAGTGGGATAAATCCAACTTTCATTGGCAAAATATTAAGTTTTCCAAGTACTCCTGCAACTTTAGGGTTGATAGGTTCTCCTTTCTTTGCAACAACTGCTCCTGTCTTAATTGCTAACTTTCCACCTTCAACTGCTACTTTCAAACCAACACTTCCAAGTTCTGAAATTGCAGGTCCAGGAATCAAATCTGTTGGCCCAGGTTGAATTTCAATATCTTCTTGAGGAACGTCTCCTGCTTTTGCTTTTGTAGCACTTTGTTTCTCAGCCAATAATCCAGATAATTCAAAAGCATCTAATTCTGAGAACATCAAAACTACGTCAGAAACAATATTCTCTTTTAAATTTTGTAAAGCTCCCTTGTCTGTATTTTGAATAGCTCTAAAAACTAAAGATTTCTTTGCAACAACTACTTCTGCTGTCCCTCTTAACGATTTTTTAATTTTTTGGAATTGACTTGCAGGCAATCCTTTTATAGATGCAACTAGAACTGTCTTAGAAGTTTTTAGTTTTCCTTCTAATTCTTTTACGATTTTCTTCTTAAATTCAGGGATTGTTGCAACTTCTTGTTTTGTCATTTTATTCTATTTTAACTGGTTTACTCATAGTTAATTTAACTAACACACTTCTAATGTTATCTTTATTTCTTGGAAGAGCGTTCACAATAGTACTATAAACAGAGTTAAAGTTCTCGATAACTTCTTCATCCTTCATACTTTCTTTTCCAATTGTTAATTTGAGACTAGCTTCCTTTGCTCTAACTTTAACTGACTTTGAAATTAGATCTAGTTGCTTCTGAATACTCTCGTTATTTTCTTGCATAACTAATCCTAATTGTGGAGAAGGCATTTTTCCTGCAGGACCTAAAACTTTACCAAAATTTGTAGCCACTTGCGGCATTAATGGTGCAACAGAGATAAAGAAGTCATATTCTTTAACTAAATTCTTTAACATTTTTTTATCTTTATATTTTGGAAATTCAGCAGGAGTAATTGTATCAATTGTTTTAGACTTAGCATTTAAGAAAGCACAAACTTTCTTTTCTTTAATTTTATTAGGAGTATTCAATGTAATGTTAATCTGGTCTCTCTTCAAATCAATATTCTTTAAATTTACAATTAAATCGATAGATTGATCAAACTTTCTCTTATTTTCTTCAATTCTTAACTCAGCTAATGCTTTCTTTATATCCATTTTAACCTCCTACATTATGCCCTTAAGCCATAGAATCTATGCTTATTGGATGTAGTTTATCGGTATTCACTTCACAAAATTAGAGTATTTAAACGTTTTTATTTAAAAGATTCTTTCAATAATATTAATCAAGTCAGAAATTAAAAATCCAACTGCACCAATTATCAAAATTCCAATTGCAGAAATCTTTGCAACCATTTTAAATTCTTCAGAGGTAGGTTTCTTTAAAACTAACCAAACTCTCTTGCTTTGCATTAAAAATGATTTTATTTTCTCTAATCCTTTCATATTTATCTTATAATTAACTAGTTTTTAAAACTTGCTTAAGTCAAGGAATAAAATAATCTCACTCTAGAAATTAGCTTTTCCCAAAGAGTGCTTGACTCCATAACTCTAACTACATTACCAAGTATGGCTAAATTTGATTTAGCTCGACATTTAATTTCATTTAATTTAACTCTTCCCAAGGCAGATCTTATTGTCTCAGAATCGGTTTCAAAATATCTCTGCCTTCCATGATGCACATAACTAGCAAAAACTCCATCTACTTGCTCCCCTCGGAGATATAGCCTAGATGGGGACAAATTCTCATAACTTAAATCAATTGAAGATAAAACTCTAATTAATCTTTCAGGGTTTGAAATTTCTTTTGTGCTATTCCTCATTTACAAAATCAATACCTAATTCTTGTTCGAGTTCAGAATCAGAACTTCCTAAATCGCTATCTCTTCCAATTATTTGTCCACTTTTAACTCCAGTAACTATTAACAAAACTTTAATTGTTTTATCCATATCTGGAGCTATCTGTGCTCCAGAGATTATTTTAGCGCTTGGAGAGATTTTACTTCCTAAAATTTCCATTATTCTTTTATACTCGTCAAGAGACATGTCATTTCCCCCAGTTATATTAACTAAAGCTCCAGTCGCATTCGATACTTCTACATCTAATAATGGATTTCTAATTGCTTTTTCAATCGCATCTCTTGCTCTGTCTTGACTATCGCTCTCTCCAATACCGATTAAAGAAACTCCTCCATTAGTCATAACTGCTTTAACGTCGGCAAAATCTAAGTTTACTAAACCTGATTTTGTAATTAGTTCGGTAATCCCCTTAACAGAATTTGTCAGAATCTCATCTGCCACTTTGAAAGCAGTATGTATTGGTAATTCTGGAGCAATTTCTAATAATTTATCGTTAGGAATGACGATTAAAGTATCGACGATATTCGCCATTCTTTCAAGGCCCCATTGGGAATTTTCGATTCTTTTTTGCCCTTCTACTGTGAACGGCAAGGTAACAACTCCAATTGTTAAAGCTCCTGATTTTTTAGCTAATTCCGCGACGACAGGTGCACTTCCAGTTCCTGTTCCTCCTCCTAATCCGCATGTTATGAAAACTAAATCGCTCTCCCCTAATTTTTTCCTTATTTCTTGCTCAGATTCTTTTGCGGCTTGCTCTCCAATCTTAGGATTACTTCCAGCTCCTAAACCGTGAGTCAATTCTCTACCTATCAAAATTTTAGCATCTGCATTTGTATATAATAGGTCTTGAGCATCAGTATTTATTGCTAAAATCTCACAACCTTTTATCCCAATTTCCCTCATTCTAGAAACTGAATTTCCTCCTCCACCTCCACACCCGATTACCTTAACTCTAGCACCTTGTTTTTTCAACAATCCTTCTAATTCTCGGTCAATATCTTCAGTAGAGCTCTCTTTATTTTCTAAATACACCTCAGCCATGACAAATTGGAGTTAAGTTTGTTTATAAGGATTATTGTTTTATTCTAGGAGAATTAATTTTTATTTTCAGCCTTAACTTGTTCTTGTTTTTTCTCTTCAAATGCAAGTTCTTTTCCAACTGTTTCTTTGAATAAAACATTCATTTGCATAATGAACTTTTCAAGTACCTTAGGCCCCTTTACAATAACTTTATCCTTTACTTCAAATTCTGGAACAAATCTGAAATAATTTTCAAACATAGATTCAGATTTTTCCTTTACATCTTCTACTTTTCTTACAATTGTAAACTTATATTCTAAATCCTTTCCAGCTAACGGTGAATTGAAATCCATAATTACTCTAGCACCTGAAACAGCAATAACCTTAGCCAAAGTTTCATCCATTGCCAAAACCATTCCAGGTTGAGGTCTAATTCTCTTCTCAGTAAATACTTTCAAGGGAATAGTTTTCATCAATTCTCTTCTTCTTGGACCAAACGCCTTATCTGATTTTATTTGAACATTATACTCTTTTCCAATCTCTTTTTCTTCTAAAGCTTCATCCAATCCAGCAATTAACATTCTTTTTCCCACACAAACTACAACTTTTCTAGGTTTTGCTTCAGAATGTATTTTTTCTAGCTCATCTTTTAAGTTACTATCAAACACTTTACCGTCGGTATAACCTACATAATTGATTTCTACAAAATCGTTTTTCTTTATTTTTTCCATATTTCTCAGTAATTAGGTGGCTTTAAAAAATCTTCTAATCTTTATTAATCAAATCTTAAATTATCCCAGTTAATACTAGTAAATCCGTTTCCTTCCAACCAAGAGTTTATTTTGGTTTGGAAATTTCTACGATTTAACCTATATTCTATTATTTTTCTTAAAAATTTCCTTTCTTTTTTATAAGGAAATTTATCTTTATTCCCTATCTCAAGTAAGCGAGTTCTTCCTATCTCAACAAACTCTTCAAAACTTGCAGGAACAGATGTTCTTTTCTTCATAGTGCCCTTCATAGAAACTATCTGGCCAAGTTGATTATTGACTATCCGAACAATTGTTCTAGATACATTCATTAAATGCTTCTCACTTTCTTTCAAATCCTCGCCTCTTGCTTTATAATCTCTTTTATAGGATTTTCTAGATTTATCTATCAATTCTTCTCTATCTTCAGAGAAAACGATTCCCTCTCTCAAATCCTTTATCCTTTCACCATATCTATTTCTTATCTCAAGTGCATTAGAAGCAATATATGGAGCAAGAGATGTTAAAAGAGAAATGTCTATTCTCTCCCCAGAGGCAAGGTTATCTCTGACACCATTAGAAAATTCAGCTATATCCATAACTACTTTTGTTAAACCTTCAAGTGAGAAATTAGAATTTCCAGGCATCTTCATCCGATTAGCTCTTTTCTTTATTTCATCAATCAATGTTCTTGCTTTATCCCCAAATCCTTTATTTCTATTTAGCCCATAAACTAATCTTCCAAATCTCTCAAAAACTTTCAAATTAAAAGTATCCAATTCATCTGGAAGGTTTTCTAATATTTCAGGAAATTCTCTTCTATCTTTCCATCTCGAAAGTAATGCTTCAGCTTCGTCTACTTGAGAGTCTAAAATTTCTGCGAAAGAAAATCTCACGTATTTAATATGGCTACTTTTCCTTACTGAATACTCTAATGGAATGTTCTCAACCTCAGAAGGCTCAGTATATTCAGAGTTTATAGCAAGACCAGAGAATCTTCTTCTCGAACAAAAAGCCAAACCTTTTCTCGCAACTTCAACGTCGCTAGAAGAGTTAACTGAGAAGTCCTCCGCTTTGAGAAAGAAACTGGGAGAGGGCTCTTCTTCTCCAGAGAAAAATTTCATTTGTCCTGGAAATTCACGTCTCCTTAAATTACTCTTTAATCTAGGTTTTGCTAAACGAGGATTTGGATAAGTTACGACCAATCCACTAAAAATATAAGATAACTTTTCTATATCAGATAATGTTTCTCGAACATAAATCATGAAATTCAGCACATAGTAAGTTTTATAAACGTTTCTTGTCAGAAATGTTTATGGTTTTAAAAGTAATAGACGCAACACAGGCAAAACCTGGTACAACTATCTTGGTTGATGGAGAACCTTTCTCTGTTAAATCAAACGATATTAGTAAGACTGGAAAGCACGGTGCTGCTAAGTGTAGAATAGAAGCAATTGGAATATTAAGTGGAAAGAAAAAGATAATTGCAGTCCCAGGACATGAAAGATTTGATGTTCCATTAGTTGAAAAACATAAAGCACAAGTCTTAAGTGTTTCAGATTCATTAGCTAATGTAATGGACTTAGAGAGTTATGAAACTCTTGACTTGCCATTCATAGATGATGTTAAAGATCAATTAGCCCCAGAAAAACAAGTCGAATACTGGGATATTGAAGGTAAAAAAGCAATAATGAGGGTATTCTAAAAATGGCAACAAAAATTCCAGTGGCTCAAAAAAGACTTTTCAGCAATGTCTTTGTATGCAAGGATTGCAATAAGAAAGTTAGAACTCAAGCAGTTAGAGTAATTGCTCGGAAAATCAAGTGCCCTAGATGTGACGGAAGATCATTTAGAGCAGTAAGAAAGAAGTGATAAGCCCAAAATGAGTTTTTTAATATACGATATTGTCCTATTAATAGTATTTACATTAGCAGTAGGTATTTTTCTTTACAGAAATAGAAGTAAGTTGCAAAGACAAGGTCTTCTTTATCTTTACAGGACAAAAGTAGGAATTAACTTCATTGACAAGTTCACTAAGAAATATTCTAATCTTTTAAGAAAGTCTGAATGGTTAGTAATTACTTCAGGTTATATTTTAATGGTTACTGTAGTTTATTTCATAATTAGAGTAGCTTATCTTTACTTAAGTTCCCCAACAATTGCTAGAGAATTAAAAGTTCCAGTTTTACTTCCTCTTATACCGTATCTTCCAGAATTATTCCAAATAGATTTCCTTCCAAGTTTTCCATTCACATATTGGATTATAATTATAGCATTAATTGCAATACCTCACGAATTTGCTCACGGAATTTATGCAAGGTTACACAAATTAAAAATACATGCTACAGGATTTGGTTTCTTAGGTCCATTCTTGGCTGCTTTTGTAGAGCCTGATGAAAAACAACTAGAAAAAACAAAAATAAAGCCTCAACTTGCCATTTTAGCGGCAGGAACCTTTGCGAATATTTTAACCTCAATTGTCGTAGGAGTTTTAATGTTAGGTTTCTTCGCAGTAGCATTCACTCCAGCAGGAGTTAATTTCAATTCATATGCAACTTCAATTGTAAACATTACAGATGCAGATATTTTCTACGTAGATAACATGGCCAAAATTACTTTAGAAGATAATTCAACATTTTACACATCACAACAACTCCTTGAACAAGCTCAATCTCAAAATGTAGACTTAATATACGCATTCGACGACACACCTGCTTTCAGAGAAAGGTTAACTGGTCCAATAATAGAAATCAATGGTGAGAAAGTAACTTCATTTGAGTCTCTTAGAACAGAAATTTCAAAATATCAACCAGGAGAAACAATAGAAGTTAAAACTCTAAATGCTACTTCAGTAAGAGATTATGATGCTCAAGTAGTTACTCACAATTTAACTTTAGCAGAAAGAGATGGACAACCTTACATCGGAATAGGAATTTCTCAACCAAACCAAGGTGGAATCATTGGAGGTATGGTCTCATTATTCTCAAGTGTAAAAGATCCATTCGTGCATTATGAATCTTCTCTAGGCGACTTCGGATGGTTTATCTATAATTTATTATGGTGGAGCTTTGTAATTTTAATTTCAGTAGCTTTAGTTAATATGCTTCCAGTAGGAATGTTCGACGGAGGAAGATTCTTTTACTTGAGTGTCTTAGCATTAACAAAATCAAAGAAAATCGCAGAATTTGCATTTAGATGGTCTACATGGATTATGTTATTAATCGTAGCTGCAATGATGGCTAAATGGTTTTTAATTTTCCTTTAAATAAATCTTTATAAACTTTAAATTAGATTTCTAAACATGTTTAATTGGTTTAGAAGATCTCCATTAGTCCCTCATCAATCAAACTCTCAATCAGTAATAGAAATGCCAAAACAAGTTTCTGAAGAAGAACTTTTCGAAATGAGGAAACAATCTCTTCAAGCAAAATTATCTTTAACAGAGCCATTAACCATATTTTATCAAGGGCCTTCTCCCGCATTCATGAGGTTTTTCAGAGAATTAAGGTCAGATATTCCATTAGGCACTTCTGAACAAAGGAGTTCAATTGCAAATTTGGCAAGGGAGAAAATTGAAAGGATTAAGTCCCATCCATATGAAACCCATATGCAGTATACTCAACCTATCACTCTAGATGAAACAATTAAACAAATAGCACAAAGAGTTGAAAATGAAAGAAAAAATGAAGCATATTCTGCAAGTTTATTCCCATTAATTAAGAAATTCCAGGAAGAATTTCCAAACGATTGTTCAATTATAACTTATAGAGTTTCATTAATGCCAAATGAGAGGAGAGACGCTTACAATGTTGCTTTTGGATTCTTCGCATTAAATGAAAAGAGAGTAGATTTTCCAAGGATTTTTCCAGACCCGATAAACATGGATGAATTATTTGATGCTGTGATAAATGCCTCAGGACCAATATCTAGAGAACTTTATCTAAGAAGCTCTGCCGCTTAATTTATAAATTCAACACCTTTCTTCGTGTAAGCAACTAATCTTATTCCTACCGGAATTGAAAGTAATGCAGAAATCAATGCCATATGTTCTTTTCCATTTCCAGATGCAATACTCAAAGAAACTTCAAAATCTCCAGATAATTCAGGTTTCAATTTATTCATCATTTCTTGTTTCAAATCAAGCAAAGGCTTAGTGCAATCTAACTCGACAATAACTCCTTTCTCAGGTTTAGGGAAACTTTCTCCAAGTTTATTTTTAACAATAATGATTTTCTCCCATTCACCTTTATTAACTAAAGCACTAACTTGTCCATAACTTTCTTTATCAATTCCGAGAAAAGCAACTAATTCCATATCTACAAAAAAAGGATTAGCTTTATAACCTTTCTTATACTTTATAACATAAGATGGTGAGAGATATCCCTTTAACAGAAATAACTCTTAGAAGATATGAAAAACCTTATGAATCTTCAAAAAGAGATCTCGTAAGAAAAGTTTGCTTATCTATGGGATTATTACAACCAGGGGACTCAAGAGATATTATAGTGGACGTCCTTTTAACTCTAGAAGATGCTCGGAAAGCAAAACAATTCTTAACTTCATTTCAAGTCAGAGATAAAGTTATAGAATCTAGAAAAACAAATTCTCTTGAAGAAAAAGGATTAGCTGAATCAAACATCAGAAGACAATTGAAGAGATTAAGGGATTTACTTTTAGTAGATAAACAAGGAAATTCATATAGGTTGGCAGAGTTCGCCCCCCTTTCAGAACTCTTCGAAAACAAAATTGAGAAGTTTCTTATCCCTCAAACCACTGAGAGAATAAAAGAATACTTACAAAAATTAGATAATACTCAATAATCCGAACAAATCTCTCTCATTTATTACAATATCCTTTATTAATCAAAATTTCATAAGTAATCGTGTCCGAAATAGATAATTTTTCAAAAGAGGATTTACTTAAGAGAATTATAAAACTCTCAACTTTAGAGGATAAGCTCACAATAGACCAATCTTACGTAGGATTTGTTTTAGATGCACTAAATCTTTATCTCAGATTTAATTCAACAACTTATTATCCTCATTCTTCTGGAGATATGTCTACGCTTAAATGTATGTCAATGTATAAAGATGACGACTATCACAGGATCGACGGGAATACTCACAAGATAACGGTGATTAAACTTACTGAGTCAACTTCGGGTTTTTTGGTTATTGGATTACCTAGTAATTTCGATTATGAAAAAATGCAAAGAGAACTTCCAAAAATTTACCATGAAATTTTAAGGGGTAGATATGTGGAGTTAAAAGAAAAAAGCAAACAATAAATTTAAAAAGCTTCAATTTCAATAATTAATATCTACTTCTTTAGATTAGAGGTAGTCAGAGCTAATATGTTATTCATAATAAAAGTTACAACAAATAAAGAAGATCGAGCAATCGAGATGATGACTGCAAGAATAGTCAAAAATTCATTAAACGTCTATTCACTTGTCAAACCTAATGGGTTGAAGGGATACGTTATTCTAGAAGCAGAAGATCGAGAAAGTGCCGAAGATGCAGCTTTCAATCTTCCATATGTAAAAGGAATTATCGGAAAAACTGTTCAATATGCTGAAATCCAACAAATGATTGAGCCAAAAGTTGAAGAAATGAATATAGAGATTGGAGATATTGTTGAAATGATTGGACAAATTTATAAAGGGGAGAAAGCAAAAGTAACTAGAATAGACAAAACCAAGGGAGAGGTTGTTGTATCTCTTCTTGGAGCAGCAGTCCCTATTCCAATTACAGTCAAGCTAGATAGCGTAAAAGTTATAAGGCGTGAAGAAGAACAACAACAAGAACAAAAAGCAGAAGAACAAGCTCAAGAAGATGATGAGTTTGACTTCTTAGGATTATAAAAATGAAAGTAAAAATGATTGTCGACGGTGGAGCAATGCAAGTAGGTCCAGCAGTAGCTCAGCAATTAGGCCCAATGGGAATTAATCTTGGGAAAGTAACTTCTGATGTGAATGAAGCTACAAAAGAATTCAAGGGCGTAAAAGTACCTGTTGAATTAGATGTTGATTCAAAGACAAAAACCTACACAATTCAAGTATTTTCTCCTCCCGTTGCAGAATTAATTAAGAAAGAACTTGGACTAGATAAAGGATCTGGAGCACCATTAACTGCAAAAGTAGGAAATATTTCTGTTGAATCAATTATTGGAATTGCAAAAATGAAACAATCAGATTTACTTTGCAGAGATCTAAAATCTTCTGTTAAAACTGTTATTGGATCGTGTGTATCTCTAGGAGTTTTAGTTGAGAATAAAGATGCAAAAGATGCAGAGAACGATGTAGATGCAGGCGTATTTGATGATTTAATTAGAAAAGAAGTTTCTGTTCCAAGTCCAGAAAAGAAGAAACAATTACAAGAGTTCTTCGAAGCAGTTAAAGCAAGACAAGAATTATCTAAGAAAGCAGCTGAAGCTGCAGCAGCAGCTGCAGAAGCAGCAAAAGCAGCAGCAACACCGGCAGCAACTCCTGGAGCACCAGCCCCAGCTGCAGCAGCTAAACCTGAAGCTAAGAAGAAATGAACTCTCCACCTATAATAACTCTAACAGAAAAACTTCCTTTAATTTAAGAATAGATTTATAAACGAAATTTTATTGCTAAATTACAAGGGGATATGGGGTAACCTGGTTAGCCTTCGAGGTTTGGGACTTCGCGATCTCGGTTCAAATCCGAGTATCCCCATTTATATTCAAGATTTCTTTTACAGAATTTAATTTATATGGATTTGAAAAACCAATCTCCTCATAAAAACTTCTAAGATTCTTCTTTCCAATCCTAATTAGATGAAGATTTTTCCTCAAAGGAGTTCTCATCTTAACACTTCTTTTTGATTCAATCCCAAATTTATTAAAAATATCTTCTAGATTGCTAATCAATTCTTTAGAAGTACTTCCACAACCAACACCGCAATTTTCAACAAAACCATCTGTATCCATCAATCCTCTAGCAAAACCTCTAAGAAAATTCAAGTCATATTCGCTAAGTTTTCCTAGTAATCTTACAGAATATGTTTTTTTGTCTTCCCAGATAATGAATTTCTTGATGAATTGTATAAAATCTTTAGAACTTGTAGACACATTAACTGTATTTTCTTTTCGATTATAAATAAAACAAGAATTCAAATTTAATTTTTTTAATAATGTCGCTAAATACTTGCTATAATCTAGATCTTTAATTAACGATAAGGTATATCTTATTCTATGATGCCTTCCGCCACTAGGTTCTCTTGAATAAACATAAGATCCGTCCCCTGCGAAAGCCCCAATTAATTCACCTATTTCATAAGGCAGTACTTTATCAGAAGTAAAAATTCTTTTTTTAACAGGGTTCACTTTTTTAAAATGATAATAAATTGTTGTTTTCTTAAGACCTAGTAAGAAAATTATCTGATTTAATGTTTTACCTTTTTTTGCAAGATTTATAATTTCTCTCTTTTCTTCTCCAGTAAGCCTCATAGCTAATATAATATTCAAAGCTATATATTTTCGATTATTAATTACCAAGAAGTATCAAAAGCCATAACCGACTAAACTCTTTCAAAATAGAATAATTTAAAAACCTAGTTTTTCAAAATATTATCATGGGATCAAAAACAAAGAAGATACAATCATTCGGAAAATACGGAGCAGGATTCGGAACCAGAGTCAGAAAGAGATATAATAAAATCGAAAGAACTCAAAGAAAAGATCAACCATCTCCCTTTGTCGAAGGTGGAAAAGCAAAGAGAATCGCTGTTGGAATCTGGAAATGTTTGAAGACAGGAAAGATTTTTGCAGGCCCAGCTTACTCTTTAAGAAAAGAATAAGATTTAAATACGATATTTCAAGAATAATAATATGGCACAATATAAATGTTTCAAATGTGAAAAACCAATATCTTCAAAGTTATTGGAAAAAAGATTCGTTTGCCCTAATTGCAACTCTAAGATCTTTTACAAGCCAAGAGCTCACATTGTGAAGATAAAGGCAGAATAAAATGTCCGATATCAATTTACAAGAAAAAATTCAAGAATTACAAATTCTAGAGCAAAATTTACAAGCAATTCTATCTCAAAAACAATCTACTCAAATAGAAATAAATGAATGTGATAATGCATTAGCAGAGATTGAAAAGTCTCCACAAGAAATCTACAGAGTTGTTGGAAATATAATGTTAAGATCTTCAAAAGAAGACACAAAAGCCTTTCTCGACGATAAAAAGAAAATTCTAGAATTAAGAATCAACTCAATAGAAAAACAAGAGAAGCTACTAAATAATAAGGCAAATGATTTACAAAAAGAGATAACTTCTAGTATATCTAAGAAAGATAAGACTGAATAAATATAATCTCATAACATAATCTTTATATACTGCGCAAATTAATTTTAAGCATGGCATTAAATTTAAAGAGGTTTTTAGGCTCTAGCTCAAACGATGAAGAGTATGTAGAAATCGATGTAGAAGGACAAAAACCAAAGGATAACAAAGTTATTGTAAAACCTTTCGTCCTAAGACAATATGATGATATTAACGATATCCTAAACGCTTTAAGAGAAGGATACACTATAGTTGTAATAGATATCAAACCTTTGAAAACAAAAGATATTATTGAGTTAAAGAGAGCAGTTGGAAAAATAAAGAAAACAGTTGAAGCTCTTGAAGGAAACATTGCAGGATTTGGAGATACAACCTTAATTGCAACACCAAACTTTGCAGAGATCCATAAAGCTCCTGAACCAAAGAAGGACAAGAAACCCGATTTTATCGGCGGTTCTGGTTATAATTAATTTTTATTTTTCTAAACTTGATTTAAAACTTATAAGCATAATAGATCTAATCTAAAAATAATGTACATATTATTAAAATTCTAAAAATCCTATTATATAATAGCAATTTAACTTTTAGCTATACTAAATACAGTTTTCAAGGCTACTATTATTGTAGCAGGAACAAATAAAACCAATAATGCTCCTAGAACCGATGACACTATTTGTCCAATTGGAACTCCTCTAATTGCAGCATCTAACACAAGTCCTTGAATACCTGCAAAACTAACAATTACTAACGAAACTGAGGCATAAAGAAATGTCTGGACATCTCTTTCAGAAACGAAATATCCTACAACTAACCCTAAAAGTGCAAGAATACCTAAAAGAATAGGATCCGCATTACTTCTTGTAAAAACACCCACTCCTACTGCTAAAACTATCCCAATTAAAAAAGCCCAAGCCCCAATTAAATTTTCTCTAGATCTTATCGGCATTTGCCATTCACCTCTATATTATTTTATATCACAGTTATTTATTTAAACCTTCTTATTACAGTAATTTTATAAAATTGAGAGTTTCACAAATAAACGAAAAGTTTATAAACCAGTGTAATTCTTAAGTTACAACAAGAAAAATGAATACACAAAAATTATTTTCAATCAGCGCAATTTTTCTACTAGTAATACTAACAATTAGCGCAGTTTCTGCTTTATCTTTAAACCCATCAACAGTTACATTAAACCAAGCTACTCAAAACCAAACAGTTACTTTGACTGACATTAATAATGTTGGAATGGTGGATTTCACTCTTCCAAGTACAAATGAAATAGATGGAAACGCAGTAACTTTCAAAACAATTTCTTCAATTAATGCTTCTAATCAACAAACAATAACTGTTGGAGTAAACAATATCCCAAGCGGACTTAAATTTGGTAAATATTCTTCAACTTTAACTGCAATTGGACACAACTCTTCTGGAGATAATATTGCTAATGCTACAAGCACAGTTGAATTTTTCAAATCATTCTGTAGAATTGGAGCAGTAGGTGGAAACTTATCTATTGAAAACGTTGAAATTGAAAGCAATGGAGACGACGATGAAGAATGGAGAGTATTTGATGAAATCACAGTTACAGTAGAAGTAGAAAACATTGGAGACGACGATATTGATGAAGTTTTTGTAGAACTTGGATTATATGATTCAAATGGAAAGAATGTAATAAGCGATGTTATTTTCATTAACTCCGAAGAAGAAGAAATCGAACTTGGAGATCTTAAAGATGGCAAGAGTGAAGAAGTTGAATTCAAATTCAGAATCCCTGCAGACTTAGATGAAGGAGATTACAAAGTAGCTGTCAAAGCATACAGCGATGATTTAGGGGAAAGTAATGAATGTGACGACTCTGCTTCAGATTTAGATAACAGATTTTACCACTCAGTTTCAGTTGAAAGAGAAGACGATGAAGGTAAATTCATTGCAATTGATAACGTAGAGGTTAGACCTGACCAATTAACCTGTGGAGATTCAGTAACCTTATCTGCTGATGTCTTCAATGTAGGAAATGAGGATCAAGATCAAGTTAGGATCGTTTTAGTAAGCGAAGATCTTAATGTAGACTTATCAAGAGAAATTAGAGATGATCTAGATGAGGGAGATGATACAACAGTTCAATTTTCATTCGTGATTCCACAAGTTAACGATGGAACATATACTCTTGAGTTATTCTCAGAATATGATTACAGATCTGGAGTTTACAGAGAAAGATCAGATAGAACTGAAAGATTCCCAATTGAAGTAATTGGATGCGATGTTCAAAATGGTCCAACAACTGGAAAGGCAGCATTAATCACTCCAACCTTAGACTCAGATGCTAATGCAGGATCACAAATGATTGTTACAACAACAGTTACAAACTTACTTTCAACTCAAGAAACATTCGTTGTAAGAGCAACCGGATTTGAAGCTTGGGCAACATTAGATTCAATTTCAGAGCCAATCTTTAGCTTAGGTGCTGGAGAGTCTAAACAAGTTAGAATGGTCTTAAACATTGATGAAGACGCATCAGGAAGACAATCCTTCACAATTGAAGCAAGAGCTGGATCAAAGATTGAAACAAAGAATGTTGAAGTTGACGTTGAGAAGAGCGGATTTGACTTTGATTTTGGAAATAACACGTTAATCTGG
This sequence comes from Candidatus Woesearchaeota archaeon, assembly GCA_964559675.1. Classification (GTDB taxonomy): domain Archaea; phylum Nanobdellota; class Nanobdellia; order Pacearchaeales; family GW2011-AR1; genus CAZLHJ01. The sequence continues at coordinate 45,580 of CAZLHJ010000003.1, forward strand.
ATAATTGCAGCAATAAACATTGTATTAATCTTATTAATCGTACTTGTTGCAGTTAGAATTGCAAGAAGATAAATTCTTAAACTCTTTTTAATTTTATAATTTATGAAGAAATCTAAAAAAGAGATTAATTATTTTCATTTATTTACGAGGTATCTCATTATTGTTCTTTTAGGTCTAGGTAATTTATATTTAATTTATTTAATAGCAACTCCTTTAACAATTTATTCTTCATACTTCCTTTTCAATTTATTTGGCTTCTCTCCAACACTAGAGGGCAGTAATATCCTAGTCTACGGCGCGTATATAGAGCTTGTGAGCGCATGTATTGCAGGAGCAGCATACTTTCTATTAATCGCATTAAACTTATCTACTCCAATGAGAAAAGAAACGAGAATTAAATCATTATTATTCTTAATCCTTTCTTTCTTTATCTTAAACTTACTTAGGATTTTCTTATTCGGCACATTATTCATCAAGGGATTTTCTTATTTTGATCTAGCTCATGAAGCTACATGGTATTTTGGAAGCACAATTCTTTTATTATTAATTTGGTTTGCAAATGTTAAGATCTTCAGAATAAAAGGCATCCCAATATACTCAGATTTTAAATTAATTTATTCAAATATTAAAAAATGATTTTAGAAACACTCTTTCATTCATTAGTAGACGGACTTACAAATATCATTCTTAATTTAGGATATTTGGGAATTCTCATTGGAATGGCAATTGAAAGTTCATTTTTCCCATTTCCAAGCGAAGTAATCTTAATACCTGCAGGAGTTTTAATTTCTCAAGGTAAAATGTCTATTTACTTAGTTTTTTTAGCTTCTCTAGTAGGGAGCTTAATTGGAGCATTATTTAATTATTATTTAGCATTATATCTTGGAAGAAGGGCAGTTAATAAAATAATTTCTAAATATGGAAAGGTCTTTTTTATATCAAATCAAAGCATTCAGAAGTCAGAAGATTTCTTTCAAAAACATGGAGAAATAACCACCTTCACAGGAAGGTTAATCCCTGTAATTAGACAACTAATCTCTCTCCCTGCTGGCTTTTCTAAGATGAATCTATCTAAATTCTTATTCTTTACAGGCATAGGTGCAGGAGTCTGGTCAATAATCTTAATTTATTTAGGAATATTATTTGGAAACAATTTATCTCTTGTTCAGGACAATATTAGGATTATTACCTGGTCAATAATTATTTTTGTTATTATTTTACTTTCAGTTTATATTTATCTAAAGAAAAGAAGAATTAAAATTTAATTTTTTGCATCTAAAATTGTTTTAAGTTCAAATTTCTCGACGGCTTTCAAGACTTCACAATTATTAACTTCAATTATATAACATAGTTTATCTTGTGTAATTTGTGTTTCTTCTCCTGCTTGAATTTTAATGACATTATTTCTAGGTCTAGTATCGCAATCAATTCTCCCTGGAGAATTAGTCATGTTCTGAGCCTCTTCTAGAATCGGACTTCCAGCAGTAACATTAAATCCGTTATCTTTTAGGAATGAAGATAATGTTGCTACAGCTATAGAAGAGTCTTCACATTGTAACAATCCAGTTGAATTTATACTCAAGAAAACTTCTTTTCCAGAGAGTAAACTTACTTCTCCCTCTACAGGAATATTATTTTCTCTAGGGTCATTCCTTAAATATAAATTATATTTAACAATATCTCCTGCTTTATCATAAAAGAAATAATAATAATGATAAACTGTAATGTTTTTACCAAATCTTTCCTTTGTAAACTTAAGACCTTCATATTCAAATGAATTAATCGATTTAGAGATAATAGGAGTAAGAACTAAAACCAAAATAAGCCCAACCATAACTGCTAAAACCCAATAAAGTTGTTTTCTATAACTCTCGTTTTCTTTTGTCATATTAATTTATATTAAATATTCTATAGAGAAATGCGTCTACAGACTTCAAATCTCCCTCGATAAATACACAATTTTCGTCTTCATAAACCTTTCTATTCTCCACTTTCTTAAATATAATAAAATTATTTTCAGAGTTTTCTTCACATAATTTTTCAGGTAAATTTTCTTCACATTTTCCATAACATGCCTCTTGAATTCTTAATGGAACGTTTCCAATTGCCCCAACTAACTCAGATAATGCTTCACTATCTGCTCTAAAATCTAAATATAACTCCTTACCTTGATAATCAGAATATTTTTTACTTGAATTAATTTGAACTATTTTTGTTTCATTTGGAGAATATGCAAAACTAACTCCTGGAATACTCCTAATAACCCATCTATTTCCTAGTTGTTGAACCTCTTCAACCTTATAATCTGTAACAGGGCTATTTTGAATAGGTTCATTCGAGACACTACCTCCTGAATTTGGATTAGAAAGAAATGCAAAACCTGCGCTACTCATCACTAATAAGAATAACATACCTAAACTTAAGATTAGATTGTTCCTTTTACGTTTTTCTTCTAATGTTTTCTCTGAACCTATTTTTCTCATATTATCGAGAGAAAACCTATATTTAAAAAACTAACTAAAATAAAAATATAAAAAATAAAGAAAAAGAAAAAAATAAAAAAAATTTTTTTCGAATTGCTTCGGATTAAGCTAAGACTGCGCTTGTTGCGCTTTGTCCAACGTATTTCTTACCAACTGAT
>CAZLHJ010000004.1:0-6007 GCA_964559675.1 Candidatus Woesearchaeota archaeon
AAATGGATCTTCATAATCCCATAAACTCATTTTCAACTCACCATATCCATTTGTACTATTTTTTACATTTGCTCCTAACTTAAAAGCAGGGCCTGCAGGCAAGGTTAGTTTAGAACATAATTTAGAACTAGAAATGGTAGCTTCAGTTAATTGGGCTCCAGAATCAAAACAACCTTTATTTTTAGTAAAGCAAGTCTCATCTAGATAGTTTTTATTTGTAACTATATTTTCACCATCAATTAAAAAATCTAAGGTTATTTGTCTCAAACATTGCGGTCCAGAATCTCCAACTAACTTAAATTTTACAGATTCAATCGAGTCAATATCGGAATTTTTTAATCCAGCTACTTTCAATCCAATAATTTTCTCACCTTCTAAATTAAATGAATTTATGGGAGACTTTATACTATAATCTTCCCCACAATTAGGAGTACTACAATTATAATCTATTCCCTTTTCTAAACCATTATTTTCTAAAAAATCTAATAATGTTATTTTACCGTCAAAATTACTCGAGAGATTAGATATTGCTTCTTGATCAGAAAAACTAATATTTATCTTACCACTTATCATTTGTCCAGATGAATATTGTTTATTTATCGATTCATTCTTGAGACTAAATGATGCATCCGCAGAAAAAGACAAAAATGAGATAGATAACAAAAGTAAAACTGGTATCAACAATATCCTCTTTTTCATAACTAATTCTCGCTCTTTTTATTTAAAAATATGTCTATTCTTATATAAATTAAAGGAATATATTAGAAATAACACCAATATTACAATAATCAAGTTTCCCACACCAAAGAAGTCTAATCTTGCTCTTGCTCCACCACATCTTCCTGAAAATTCTTTAGTTTCTCTTGCTTCAGGTGTCAAGGTTTCACAAACTGGAAGTGTTGAAGTAGATGTGCTTAATTTAGTCCAAGTCTGAAGGTACTGGGTAGTTCCATCAATGCACGCAGTTTTATTCACAGTATGAGCTTGCCAAGCTCCGTTATCTACTCTACACGCTTCTCCATTCGGACCATTATCCTGAGATCTCTCCTCTACTCTTAATCCACAAACTCCATCGCTATCTCCTGCTGGCTCCCACACACACCCTCCACATACAATTAATTTTCCATCTATAGTCTCACCACAGTTTAACTGGGATTCTTGATAATTCGATGCTTTCCCCCTATTAAGATCATCATCATTACAAGTTTCTTCAGTTGTATAATCCTCGCATTTTCCAGGTTCTTCTTCAACTAAGATACATTCTATTTTATCTCCACTATCTTGACAAGTATATCCGGAAGGGCAACAATCATCTCCCCCACCAATAATTCCGTTTGGTCCAGCACAAGCTGCAGAGACTGAATTGGGAGAGGTAGTTTTTGATCTTGAAACTTCTTCTCCATTTTCAGAGTCAATATAATAATTTCCGTCTGCAGAACATCTATCTCCAGTCACTAGCGTGAATTCTCTTTCAATAGATTTTTGTAATATTGTCCCATCTTGATCATATTTCAAATCAAGTGTAGCAAATAATTCAGTTCCAGGTTCCGCGAATAAAATTCCCTTTGTTACTTTTCCAAATTCGAATATTCCTTGTTTGCCTCTTTCAGCCCATTTAAATTGTAAATCCCCATATCCCTTCGGACTTCCACTAATGGAAGCGCTACCTGAACAGCCACTCGGAATATTCGCAGTTTGAGTCGGGCATCCTCCAGCTAAACAAGTTATTGTTCCAGAACAAGTCTGAGGATTATATTCTGAATTTATAGCATAACTTCCAGTTGCATCAAAATTAACTTTAAGATCGTTATTTATTATAGTTTCTCTATGGAAGGGTGATTTAATAAATGCAAATAATCCTGGACCATCCACAACTAAAATTCCAACTTCTTTCTCAGAGCTTTCAGAGTCCATACTATCCCTATTTTCTATACACGAAACTCTAAATGTTTTTTGCCCACCACTTGTGAATGTGTGGGTAAATTGATCTTCATTAGACAACTCAGTATTTGTTTCAAGAAGATCCCATATTATCTCTACCTTATCTTCCGCGTCAGTACATGTTGCTTCAAAATCAATAGGCGTATTTACAAAATAAACTTCTCCATTTTGAGGAGAAATTATATTCAATACAGGAGGATTATTTATCAAGGAATAGTCTATAAATAAATCGCCACTTTCATCTCCATCATATTCAAAGAAAAGAACATGTTCATCCTGTATTCCTTCATAATTCACATCCCACTCAGCTTCAATTACTCCTCCAATAGCAGTTCCAGTCACAGTTTCTATATCTGAATTCCCGCCAAGCAATCCTCCACCTCTCCTTTTTATTTCCAAATCTACTTCTCCATCAGGCAATCCAGTTTGTTCAACTCTTAAATAAACTCTCCAATCTAATCCTGCTTCACTAATTATTTGATTATTTCCATTTCTCCAACTTAATCCTGCCTCACCTACTTGAGGTCCAACACTACAACATACTGGCCTATATCCAGTTTGAGGTATCTTAGATAAATGAGCATCAGTATCTCCAGAAAGATATACTATTGCTTTTTCATTTGAATTACATGATGTTCCAGAAGCAAGCCTACATGAATTCAAATCACCATAACAAATATTCGTATTATAATTGGTTAATGAAGGTTTTTCAGCATGTGCATTCGTCAAAGAAGATAATTTCAATACTAAATTACTTCCAGTACAAGAATTTGGATTTTCTCCAGTATAATTCCTCTCAAATATTTCATCATAACATATTTTTACATTATAATTGGGATCGGTTGCATTTGCCCCATGGGAATTTGTCTCAGAATATAAAGATAAAATAGTTTGATTCTGAGTTGAACATAAATCGCTTTGTTGTGGAACGGGCTCAATAATTTCTGCTTCACTATCATCTAATACGGAAGAACATCCTGCGTCGTTTAAATCTATTAAACCATCATTATCATCATCAACTCCATTATCACATGTTGAGTTTACCATACAAAAATCGAATGTAAAGTCATTCCCATCATTTTTACCAACTTTAAGGTTAAAAGCTCCAGGAGTACAATGGTTTCCATGCCATGTAGGTTCAACATTAACTTCATCTGAAAGAATACATCCTTCCTCACTTATCCTATTTCCTGGCCAATAAATTCCTCCGAGGGTAGATCCAACTTTATATGTTTCAGGTTTAATCTGAGTTGTAAATCCTCCACAAATAGCACTTCCTTTTTGTCTAGTTTTATCTAAACAGATCGCATAACCATAATTGGTACCATCTCTTTTCTCTCCAGTTGTGATTCTATCATATCCCGTCGCACAAGTATTTCCTGAAGTACATTTACCATACAAAACACCTCCAGCAACAATATTTCCACAAATAGTAGCTCCTTTTTGTTTATTCATATCTAAACATAAAACACTTCCATATCCTTCAGTTTCAGAAGTTACATTTGTATAGCCCGGTGCGCAACTATAAACTCCTGGAGATGGCTGAATTAAACAACTCTCACCATTACTCGGTTCCCAAACTAATGTCTTAGTTGCATATCTAAACATTCCACAGACAGTTCCAGATTCAACAGCACTCACAAAATTTATCCCTACCAAAGCAAGGAATAAAGCTAAGCTAAATACGATAAACAACCTCTTATTTTTCATAGTCCGCTAAACAAAAAGAACTTTATAAACATTATTGCTAAATTTTATCCCAGACAAATATTTTTATTTTTCTAGGCTCAAATGTATTTGAATCTATATTTGAGGAGATTATCCTCTCTGAAGAATAAATTTCTGCACTTTCATATGGAATATAGTTCAAAGGGCAAATCTCTGAAGGAGAACAAATTTTAATCTCAAATTCAAACCTACTTGGGAAGTCTTCAACGATATATCCTTCAATATCTGAAATTATTAATTCATTTCCTCCATTTTCCGCAGTTATATCATAACTTAATACCTTAGATCTCATATCTGTATTCATAGAGATCTTCTCTAGAATCGGAACAATCAATGCAGAAGAAATTTCCCTTTCATCCGTAATCTTCACGTTATTTTTATCAAAATAAATTATTAAGACTACACTTAAAACAATCATTATAGCAATAATCGCTTCAAGTAGCTTAAGCAACCCTCTTTTATTCATCACCATATTAAAATAATCAAATCTCCCAATATTATCTCTCCATCCTCAGTTAAAACTTCTGCTTTCTTTAAACTTCTGAAAACTTCAAAGTTCTCAGGAATCTCTTTTCTAGCACTTATTTCTAAATCTCCTCCAGAGAATTCAAATCCAAAATTTGCCCTTCTAGGCAAATTAAATTGTTCTTTCAAGGAATCATAGTTTTCAAAATAGGTCTGATTCAATAATAATAATTTCTTCTCAGTCAATATGTTTTTAGAAATATGTGATCCTAATTCATATGAATTTGTCCCAGAGTTACCTCCTCCAGGACCCATCTCTTCTAAATCCTCGTTTAATCTTAACTCTACAAAATCTGCACTTGAAGTTTCCAATGTAATTTTCCCAGAACCATATTCCGCATTGACTCTATTTCCAGAAGGATCAAAAGCAACCACTTTAAAATCTTCCACATAATCTAAATCTATCACCCAATAATTATTTTGAGCTCCTTCAGGAGTAGCTCTATTCAACTTAACATTATGGATTTCAAGCGAACTACTGGCGTTTTTAATCACTTCCCTATAAGTATAATCCAATGTAGTATCAACAACTCTATCACTATTAACTGGCTTAAAAAAATAAATCGCAAACAGGACAAAACTAACAAACAAAATAAATGAGATTACTATTTCAACATGGCTTGCCCCTTTCTTTCTATTCAGCACACTCTTCATTCAAGAAAAAGCTTTTTTTTATTTATATAGGTTGCTGTTAGTTTTTTATATCTCACTTTCCATATAAATCTATGAAAGATAAAATAATCTCTAAAATTTTGAAAAAACCTGAGTTAAATCAAACGCCGAAAGAAATAGTCGAGGAAGAGTTAAATTTAGTCTTGAAAAGAAATAAAATTGACAATTTAGATAATTTATCTGAAAAAGACACAAAATTCTTAGTGAAGGAAGTCAGAAAATCATTAAGGCCCTTAGTTGGAATGTTTAGTTCCTCAGGAAAAGTTATCGATTTAGCTAAAAAATCGGATTTTGAGGGTATACTAGAACATCACAGTTCAACTAGGGAAAGATTAGAATTTTATCCAGATTTAAACTCTAAGCTAAATTCTCTACCAAAGAAAATTATTCTTGATTTGGGTTGCGGAGTAAATCCCCTAGCAATTTCAAAAAGTTTCGAATCTTATTTCGCTTACGACTTAAACAAATCAGATTTAGAAATATTAGATATATATTTCAAAAAGAATAAATTGAACGGAAAGACAATTGTCTACGATTTAAGGAAATTCAAAAAAGAAGATTTTCCAAAAGCAGATTTAGCTTTACTGTTTAAAGTTTTAGATGTGCTAGAAAAAAAGGGTCACAAATTAGCAGAGAAAATAATTACAGGATTAAATGTAAAAAACGTAATTGTGAGTTTTCCAACAAAAACTCTTTCAGGAAAACCTATGAATCATCCCCAAAGGGGTTGGATAGAAAGAATGTTGACTAGACTAAATTTAGAATTTGAAATCTTCCATTCTAAAAATGAAATCTTTTACTTAATAAGTAAAGATTAATTCAGTAAAATTCTTGCCCCTGTAGAGATAAGGAATGCACTAATCATTAAAATAAATGAATGTTTTATACCTGATTTAACCGTGCCTTCCGCTAACTTCCCTATTGTAAGTCCTGCAAAGAGCCCTTGAGCAAGTAATAGATATAGGAATGGTCTTGTAAGCGACTCAGGATCTATTGCATTATTACTCCCAAGTTCCGCATTTTCAAGATTATCCAGCCCCCCTGTTAAACTTCCTAATTCTCCTAGGCCTTCAGTTAAAGGAATAATTTTGAATTCCATAACTAACATGATGCATATGAAAATGAAGAATATAATATATCC
>CAZLHJ010000004.1:6107-41985 GCA_964559675.1 Candidatus Woesearchaeota archaeon
TTTTGAATTCCATAACTAACATGATGCATATGAAAATGAAGAATATAATATATCCTTGAACCATTAAATTATAAACTGCAGCCTTTCTCTCTTTCTTTAATTTTTCTACTTCCGAGATAGATTTAGCAACGCTCTCTAAAATATAATCTATTTCGCCTCCTGCTCTTTCAGCTTCTCTAATTAAAGAAACTGCTCTCCTTATAACTGGACTATCTACGTCATTTGCAAATGTCTCAAGAGCTCTACTGACAGGAATTCCAAGCTCAATTTGATTTGCTAACTTCTGAACATAAGGGCTTAAAGGACCATAATTTTTCTTTCTCATATTTATGATACTTTTACTAACTGGAGTTCCAGTACTGACGCTCTCAGCCAAATTTCTGGAAAATTCTAAGAACATAGAGCTTATTTCTTGTTCCCTTTTACCTTCCAATACCAAATTAAAAACGAACGGTAAGGAGATTACTGCAAAAGCAATTCCAATTATAAAAAATAAAAGATTAATATCATTAGAGTTCAAAAAGAATACTAGTCCAATCAAGAGAGTTATAACTCCTCCAAAGATTCCGAACCAGTGCATTTTTCTTAATTTCATTTTTAATAGGCAGGTTGTTTAATTCTTAGAAATACTAAGAATATAACATTTACTAATGCGATTAAAGATATTATAATGAAAGTCATTTGCAATGGTGAAAAACTGGCGTTAATTCCAGATACTCCCATCATGATTAATAATAACATTAAAATCATAGGGGCTGCAATTACAACACTAATATAAATGTCCATAAATGTCTCGGCAGTCTTAGCGTACTTTTCTCTTTCTAATCTATAACTTACTAAAAGAGTCTCTGCTCTTTTTTCAAAAAATTCTTTTAAATCTCCTCCGCTGTTTATTGTTGTTCCAAGTCCAGAAAATAACTCGGATAATTTCTCACTAGGCGTCGTTCTAGAAACGTTATTAAGTGCAGTAACTAAATCATATCCGTACAAGTTAATTTGATTCAACACTTTCCTAATTTCCTTTCTTAAATTGGGATAATCTTTATTCAATCCAATTACCCTAAATATTTCACTTGGAGGAATTCCGCTTCCCGAAATAGCGCTCATCTGTATAACTGCAAAGGGTAATTCTTGCTCAATTTTCTTTGATATACTTGCCCTTTCAGTAATCGGATAAAAATAAATAGCAAAAAACGTCAATACCGGAACTAATATAGGTAAATAAATTACTTCAAGTAGTTTATCTAATATTGGCCCACTATCCAGAATAAAAAATGGTAAATCAAAACTCAAATCAAAAAAGAAAAAGAAAAAGGTTAAAAAAATACCGACAAAAATTGACAAGAACGTAGTAAATAACATCATAGAAACGTACGTCTCAAATAATATGTCTATATTCGCCTTTTTTATTTGTAATGAAATGCTTTTAAATTTCCCCTTCTGAATTAAATCATTTGAAAATCCTAAACAAAACTTATTTGATAATTTCAAATATCCTCTAGCAGATTTAAACTCAGTAAATTTCTCCTCGGAACTTTCTTTATTTTTAAGTCTCCTTATCAAATTTTCACTAATGCTCAATTCTTCTAATAACTTAGTTCGATTATCCGAATCAATTGTAATAATAAGTTCTTTATCTGTACCTGAAAAACTTACTTTTTGAAGACTTTCTTTCTTTTTAACTCCAGAAAGCTTTTTCACACCTTGAATTTCATTTAATAAATCCGGAACTGAATTATTAATTATACGCAATGTGTTCTTCAATGAAGAGAGGGCATCCTCCAATAGTCTACGCTCGCCCTTGTCCTTTGTAAACATTAATTTATTGCTATAAAGAGAAATTTCTTTTAAGATTTCAATTTCATTATCTATATTTTTCTTTAAATCATCTATCATATTTTCTTAGAATCTCCTCAATATCTTTTCTCAAATCTAGAATTTCTTTTTTAGATTCCAAAACCTTATCTTTTTCATCTTTTTTAATAGCTCTCTCTAACTCAATCGTTAAATCCTTCATGCCGCTCAATATCTGAGATAATAGAACTATATCCTCTTTTTCCATAATACTTAATTGAATTTTTAATTTAAATAACTTTCATTATTGTGTAATGCCATACTTACTAATTATTATTCCTGGATTTTTGTAATAATCATTAATTATTTTACCAACTTCATCAAATCCAAACACCTTATTTTTATACAATTCATAAAGCAATTTTGCTCGTATCATTAATTCTCTTTGAAGTTCTTCAATAGAAACACCTCTTTTCATTGAAATTTTTTCAAAGACCTTACTCTGTTTTTTAAAGAAGAATGAATCTTTAGATGCATCCCATGTGAATGGAGTATTTATGATTGCAGTTCCATCGTTACTCACACTTACTATTTCCACTATCTCTCTAATTTTTCTAGTCTCTCTTTTATTTACAATTGCATGAGTTGCAACCGCAACACAATCTAAAGAGTTAACTAGCGTGGGCGAAAGTTCAATTGGGGGAGTTTGTAATCTTCTTACTAATGTGTCTACAGAATCTGCGTGGATTGTGCTTATAGATGAGTGTCCAGAAGCCATACCTTGAAAAAGGACGAACGCTTCCTTTCCTCTTACTTCCCCCACTATTAGATAGTCTGGGTTTTGCCTGAACGAGCTCTTTAAAATAGAGAATAGGTCTACTTCTCCAACTTTTCCTACACCAATTGACGTTCTAGCCACGGCAGGCAACCAATTCTCTCTTGGCAAATTTATCTCTCTTGTATCTTCAATACTAACCACTCTCGCTTCAGGAGGAATAAAAAATGCAAGAGCATTCAATAGGGTAGTCTTACCTGAAGCAGTCCCTCCTGTAATTAATAGATTGGACTTATGCTCAATCAGTAACCAAAAATAAGCAAGCATCTCAGGACTAAGTGTCTTAAACGCGATAAGTTGGGTAGGCGTCCAAGGTACTTTAGTAAATTTTCTAATTGTAAAAGTAGGGCCCCTAGAAGTTACATCTTTAGTATAAGTTGCGTTGACTCTGCTACCATCTGGCAATGTACCATCCAATAATGGTTGGGCATAAGATACATATCTACCAGTTCTCTGAGCTAATTTTTCTACAAAACTCGCAAGCTTGTCCACATCTTTAAATGAGACATTCGTTCTCATATTTCTATACACTCTATGAATTATATAAATCGGAGTGTCTACACCATTACATTCTATATCCTCTATAAAATAATCTCTTAACAATGGGTCTACCTCATTTAACCCTATAAAATCTCTAAATAAGTAATAAAATAATTTATTATACGATTCGTTTGTTAATTTAATATTTAATTCATCTACTAACAATCGTGCAGTTTTATCTATATATTCCGTAGTTGCTTCAACACTTTTTTCAACTGCAACATTGACATTTATCAATTCTAACATGGCCTGTTCTATTTTATCTAAAACTTCTTTTTCATAACTATTCAATAATGGCTCTTCAATTTCATAAACAATTTCGCTTAATTCATTATTCCAATAAATGTGGGCAGAAGCATATGGTGGAATAAGCATGTATCTTACATCTACTTGTTTTTTATCTTTTATCTTTGGCAATGCAGGGATAGATGGATTAAGATTAATCTGTACGACCATAGAATAATAAAAATTCAGAGTTATTTAAAACCTTTCTTGATTAGTTAATTTGTCTAATATTTATTACAGTCTTGCCGTCTTGTTCTCCAAGGTTAGAAATTGAAAATTTATATGGGATTGCTGCTTCAGAAAATACTTTGTCTTCACCTTCAGCATAGGTTATGTTAATTCTGGTAAAATCTAATCTAACGCTAACTTTATTCTGAGTTTCAGTAAGTATCTTTACATTTCCAGACTTAATCTCTACTCCTTCTTGGGAATAGGGCTTAACCAAATCATCAATTACAATCATAATCTCATCCGAACTCGAGTTAAAAATTAAATCTCCTCTCTTCAATGAAAAATCGGCATTTCGTATATTTCCGGAGCCGCCCTCTAGTACATTATTTATTTTATCAGATAAAACTGTTAATGCTTCAATACTTTGCGAGACTACAATTCTATCTTTTTCTTGATTCACTTTAGGTATAACAAAAGCAAGAATTAAACCAATCAAAGCAAGACCTATCAAAGTGTATAAAACCGTTTCAATCCAAACCTGCCCATCTTTCCTTAACATCTTCTAAGACTTACCTCTTCTTTTATTTGGCAGAGTTCATTGTCTGCCAAAATTGGATAAACTTCCAATTTATTAAATTTATCTTCGCTTGAAATAGAATAACTTAATGTTTCAGTTTTATTTGGAGCTCTCAGAGAACCGCCATCAATAATTTTTATTCCATCTTCTCCTGGAGGAATATCTATTCTTCTACTCTCGTCTGCAGAAACAAAAACTAAAGATATTCCTCTAACTTCTTCAGATAATACTTTGATGCTCACATTATATGTTTCACTTTCCAAATCATAACAATTCAAATTAAACTCATTATCTATTTCTAAATATCTTTGATTTGGTAAGCATTGATCTGGCAAACTATTTCTAATAAAGGGCAGTATTGTGCCTGCCAAAATTGCAATTCCTGCAATAGTTAACATAATCAATAAAACTGTAGCAATCACTGGAGACAACCCTCTTTTATTCACCATTTTAAATAACCGCAATTATCTCTTTAGTCGCTTCTTTATTGTCGCAAAGAAATTCTTTAGTTAATGTTGAAACTTCCCCAAGCAAAACTGGCTTTACAATAAACTTATCTCCTTCACTATATGATCCCGAGGGTAATGGTGCTCCAGTAATAGTCTTTCCTTTTTCAACTCCTATTTTGACTTCTCCAATATTCTTAAGCGATGTACTCTTTTTTTGTAATATACTCAATTTATATATAGGGACATTTCCTTTATTCACAATACTCATTGTTGCCCCATTAGCATCCACTATTATCTCTGCATCATAAATAACATCCTTACACGCATCTTCAATTGGATCATCGAACTTTTGCGGAATTTCTGTAATAAAACTTCTCGCCCATAGAAAAATTATAACTGCAATTATAATTGCCAATGTAATCAATAAAACTGTAGCAATCACTGGAGACAACCCTCTTTTATTCACCATTTTAAACATAAAATTATTTGGAATTACTAATTTATAAAGTTAATTAGTAGAAACTTTTTGTTTTGTAATATATTCAAAAGCAGAATACGCTGCAGTGCATCCTTCAGCAACTCCCGTAATTGCTTGTTTGAATGGTTTGTCTGAAACATCTCCTGCTGCATAAACGCCCTGAACATTTGTTTCAGAAGTTCTATGGTCTATAATTATCTCATTTTTTTGATTAAGATTTACTCCAAGTGGTTTCGCAAGCTCTGATAAAACTTCATGGCCAATAGCAACAAATAAGCCATCTAATTTTAGTTCATTTGAACCATTGTATTCTCTGTCCAAAATTACTCTTTCTAGAAATTCATTTCCTTGTATTTCTAAAACATTAGCATTATTAATGATTTCAATTCTTTTATTTTCCTCTACTCTTTTCAAATTTATAGGCTCGGGTCTTATTTTCTCTTTTCTATATATTATGTAAACTTTCTCGGCTTGTTCTGCTAAAACTAAAGCATCTTTTGCAGCACTATCGCTCCCACCGACTACTGCAACAATTTTATTTCTAAACAATGGCGCATCACATAACGCACAATAGGCTACACCCTTATTTTCAAACTCCTTACTTCCTTTAACGTCTAACTTCTTCCATTTTGTTCCAGTTGCAAATAAAACTGTTTTAGAAAGATATTCTGACTTATTAGTCTTTATCTTAAATTTATTTTGTTCTTTCTGAACATCTAAAACTTTTTCTTCTCTTATTGTAACCAAATCGTATTCTTCAGCATGTTTTCTAATGTTTTCAGCTAACTCGTTTCCAGTAAGTTTTACAAAACCCGGATAATTCTCAACTACATTGGTGGTAGTTATTACTCCACCAATAGGCATTTCACTACCAAAACTCTTCCCTAAAACAAGGGTCTTTAACCCAAGCCTCGCCCCATACATAGCCGCAGCTAAACCAGTTACCCCTGCACCAATAATCACAAAATCGTAATCCTCATTCATAATCTAAATATTCTCAAAACCTTTAATAAATTTATGTATATCATGTTAACATGGATAAAATAGAAAATAAAATCTTTCAAGACTTGGATAAAAAGAAAATTTCGTATTCTATTTTTAATCACCCTCCCAGTCCTACAGTTTCTGATTCCAGAAAAATAAGGGCAAATATTCCAGGAGAGAAGACAAAATGTCTTTTCTTAAAAGATGAAAATTCAAAATATTATTTAGTCGCTTTACAAGCAGAAAAAAGACTAGATGTGAAAACCTTAAAAGACACACTAAATCTAAAATCTTTATCCTTTTCCAATGAATCAGATTTAAGGGATGAGCTAAAAACAACACCAGGGTCCGTTTCTATCCTAGGATTAATTTTTTCAAAGAATATAACTTTAATTCTTGATTCTGATTTATATAGGTCTGAATCCTTAACCTTTCACCCAAATATTAATTCTCAATCTATTTTATTAGATAATAAAAATCTAAAAAAATTTCTAGAAACTCTCGATAACAAAATAAATATTTTAAAACTATGAATAGAAAATACTCTATAATCTTCGCATTTCTGTTAACTCTTTTATTTGCAACTAATTACTTATTTTATAATCAAATTAAGAAATCTTCGTCGCTTGAAGAAGTATTTGTTACAAATGTGATTGACGGAGATACTTTTGAATTAGATGATGGTAGAAAAGTAAGGCTTGCAAATATAAATTCACCTGAAAAAAAAGAAAAGAATTCAGAACTAGCTTTAAATTATTTAAAAAAATTAGAAAATAAATCAATATCGATCGAGGTTATAGGAAACGATATTTACAATAGATATTTAGCAAGAGCATATCACTCTGAAGATTACATCAATTTGAAATTAGTTGAGTTAGGATATTCAGCAAAGTTTTTAGTAGATAGCACAGAATTAACTAATTTCGCAATCGCAGAGAAAAAGGCCATCGAAAAAAATAAAGGTATTTGGATTAAATCAGAATATTACGGGTGTATTTATGCAGAATTAAATCCTATCGAAGAAATGATTTTCTTAAGCAATACTTGCGATTTTAACTCAATTTTAATCTTAAAAGATGAAAGCACAAAAAAATTCTTAATTCAATCAGATTTCAAATTATTAACCATTCACTCCTCAAGTGGAGAATCTAATTCCACAGACTTATTCCTAAATTCAGAGAATATATGGAATAACGACAGAGATACCCTTTATTTATTTGATAAAGACAGAAATTTAGTTCTTTCAACTAGCTATGGATATCTTTAAATAATATCTTCTCAAATTAATTTTATGGAAAAAATTACTGCATCCTTAATTATTGAAATCCTAGGAAAGCCGGCAGAACACGTAAAAGAATCTATTGAGATGTTAGTCACTAAACTTGATGCAGAGAAAGGCGTTTCAGTTATCGAAAAAAAATTTCACGAACCAAAGCCAGTTGAAGGTTCAAAAGAGTTGTTCACAACATTCGCAGATTTAACTGCAGAATTCGATACCCTGGAGGCATATCTCAATGTTATATTCGGATACATGCCTTCTCATTTAGAAGTTATTTCTCCAGAAAACTTAAGAATGGCCAACTACGATTTAACTGACTTTGCGAATAAATTAGTACAAAGATTACATTTTTACGATTCCATAGCAAAGAAAATGCTTGCAGATCAAGATTTTTTAATCAAAAAAATGCAAGAAGAAGCCCCAGAGTTGGTTAAAAAGATTGTAGATGAATTAAAGCAAAATAAAATGAATAAACAAAAAGGTTCTCCTGTTCAAAAGGAAAAAGAAGAAGAATCTGCTCCTGAATCTAAAGATTCAAAGAAAAAATCTAAGAAATCAAAGAAAAAAAATTAAGCCTTACTTCTCAATGTAGATATTGAAGAATTAGATTTCTTATACTTCAAATATACAAAAATTAAGATCAAGAGAACTATTCCAGCAATCAAATACCCTATCCAACTATAACTTGATTGTGATTGCGGTGAGATACATTGTCCAAGACAACACTCTCCTTCTCTAGAATCTAATACTTCACTATTACAAACTTCTCCTGCAATACAAATTTCCCCTCCAAGGTTATCGCAATACCTTAATGAGCTTTCATTAAAACCCTCTTCTAGATAAGGTGTTTTAGCTTCATCTTTTTTTTCTGTAAAATTAATATAAACAGGCAATAAATATTCCTCTTCACCCAATTTTACTATTATCTTTTCTTCTAAATTTTTATTATATTTTACAAGAGGGGCTAAATTTAATTTAAGGAATAAAATCTGTTCCGGATCTATCGTTAAATTTTCAGATTTTTCTATCACAAAAATATCTTTATTATATATCAACTGAAGGTCTATTTTTCTTTTTTCATTATTAATAATTGCAAAAGGGTAATCTGAAAATCCTTCTTCAATATATATCACACTCTCGATGATAGAAGGTCTAAAAAATATGTCTGATCTTGGTTTGATTATTTCATTATCTTTCGCTATAATATATGAAGGAATAACGTAATCTCCAATTACAATTTCCTTAAAACCAGTAGCACTAAATTCTTCAATTTCAAATTTTATCTTATTTTCTCCAGGCTTTAAAAGAATTGTTCTTTCAACTTCTCCTATAACTTTTACTTCAAAATCTTCGTCTAAAAATGAGAAAACTTTTACCTCAAAATCCTCATCAGAGTATAAAATTCCAGGATTTACATTATAGGCAGTTAAATTTTCAGATAAAAAGAAATCTTTTGAATAATCTACGACTTGAACCTTACCATTTATTGTAGTAGTTATATCCTTTATAAGTAAAGTATAATTGCTGGAATTCTCCGGAGCAATAAACCAAATAAATTGTCTGCCAGTAATTTTTCTAACTCCATACTCTACAGGAACAATTACATTCGCTCTTTTTATAAAAACATCCTCTTTATTTATATTACTCAATAAATTCCCCTTAATATCAATAATAACTGTTTCCTTAGAATCGTAAATGGATTTTAAATTGGAATCTAAAGAGCTCACAAAATTAAAACTAAAAAATAAAATTAATAAAGATAGACAAAACAAACTTCCTCTCTTTTTTATCATCTCAATTTTAACATTTGTGGATTTATAAATTTCTCTCTATTTTGGCAATTTTCTAGTTCTCTTCACACGACTCTTTTTCGTTTTATTCTTAGTATTTTCCATTATCTTTATTGCTGGTTTCAATGAATTTGCAAGAGATAATGCCTCATTTTTAGTTAAATTCAAAATACCTGAACTGGCAGGACCTCTAAAATATACAAAAATCGTAGCTTTATCTGGATCAACTAAATCTTCCTTTAACTCAATACTGTCAATTTTGCTTATAGAATCTATTCTGTTTACACCATACTCATTTAATTTCTTAACTCTGATTCTCATATAAAAAAATCAAAATAAAACTATTTAATAATTATTGTAGTAAGAAAAATCCAATCATTTGCTCATTTCTCTTAATTTTCTTAATGTTTCTTCCATTTCTTTATCCTTTCCAGCATTTGAAGGTGCAGGTCTAGGTTGCACTCTAGGGGGCGCTCTTTGCATTCCAGGAGAGCTAAATGGCATTGGTCTCATCACAGTTGAAGGAGGGAATCTTGGAGGTGCTCCCTGAGTACTCTTAGATCCTTTAAATCTGCCTTTCATCTTAAACCACCAAATCTGCAATCTATGCCTATAGATTATTCCAAGAACAACAAGGATAATTAAGATTATTAATAGGACAACCCAGAACCATCCAAATCCCTCTGGCTCGGGAGTATTATTCACCTTACAACAAATCTCTCCTGAAACTGAGCAAGAATCAGAAGTCTCAATCTCATTACTATTACACGAGCTCGCACAAACTCCACCAGATGCGCTACATAAATCTACTTCTTGTTTCACAACACACGCTCCTTGAACACAACAACTTCCATCTGCACTAGATTCTACTCTTCCATTGCATTCTTGATTCGAAGCACAAACTAATCCTCCTTTTTGTGAACAACTTTGTAACTGAACGTCAACGCTACAACAGAAAGTGAACCCTCCTGAAGCAGAACAATCATAATCTCTTAATATTAATCCTCCAGCTGCAGTACATTCATTTCCAATTTCACAACTGTATCCTGATGCAGTACATGATGTGACACTACCTCCATCAGAACTTCTCTCTCCAGTTCTACCAAATCCACTATAAAGTACAAATCCTGTATCTCTAATGTTATTATTGTTCCAACACCCTTCTTTTGTTTGAATACTTAACAAATAATCTTGGGCATATCCTAATTCTGTCGCTCCACTAGAACTTAGTGCAAGCATAGCAAGAGAAGTATCGTAAAACCTCCCATTACCTCCAGTTAATTCCCAATATTTGTTCTGTTTTTGATTTTGTACAATTTCAGAATAGAACTCTTCTCCCCCAGTTAAAGCATACAAAAATGCACTCGGAAAGAATTTTCTATTATCTTCACTCAATGCAATTAAGTATGGTAAGAATGGCTCCACATCATATCCTAATTTATACAATGCAAGAGTCCCCCAAAGTGTGCTTTCATAATCACAATTTTGAGATAATCCGAAACATTGACTTTCTACTTTTTCACTTGTTGTTCCCAAAGAAGGAGCAGAGCTCGTTTCAGGACTTACATAAATTGTTCCAGTGCTCCCTTTTTGATAAATCAAAGAAGTTATAAAATCTTTATTACATGAAACCTCAAATTCTTTAGATAAACAATCTTCTCTAATTTTTAACCAATATCCTCCAGCAGAAACACTCAAACAAGTTCCAGCACTGCCTGATAAGGTCATATCTTCTCTAATGTTTATCTTTTTATCACTTCCATCGTATTTAATTGTACATTCTCCTTCTTCTCTATTTGTTAAATCAATTTCAAGATACCAGGTCAAATCTTTAGCGGTTTTATTTTTCCCAATTAGCCATTTTTCAACATTGTTTGTAGATTTTCCAGCTTTATCATACGCGATAGCTACTTGAGAAGTCTCTTTTATTGTACAGCTTGATTTTGGCCAACATTCCTCATTAGATTTCTTTTGATCATTTATTACACTACTTGCTTTGCTATTACTTCCCAAGGCCATCATAGAAAATATCGCTTCTTGTAAACTTAATTCTGATTTCTTTTCAATTTCATCTTTTAAACATTGATATGCTTTATCAATTCCTTCCAAATTATTTGAAGATGAGCTTCCAGACGAAGAACTTGTTGAAGAGTTTGTTTCATTTGCTGCAAAAGCAAATCCTATCATAAATATACTTAATAATAGTACAAAACCTAACCTCTTTTTCATATTATTTTTATGCATGGCTTCTTTAAAAATGTTGTCTGTCATCATTTTCTTTTCTTTCTTAAATTTTTCATCACCTCAGCAAGAGGATTCTTCTCTTTTACAGGCTCGTCAATTAAACCAAGGTCCTTATAGAATGATTCATTACTATAATTAGGAGGCAATATTTTTCTTCTTTGTTTTAAATGCCAATCAATCTGACTTTTAATATAGCCCTCTTTTAAAGGAGTTTCATTTAATTTGTTCCATTCTCTAATTTTACTATTAATCTCTTCTGGAGAGTAGTCTAACCCTCTCAAGAAAGTTAATAAAACAAATAATCCTCTTTTCTTTCCATCCTTTAAACCTTTCAATAATTTTTTTATAGGTTTGGGGTAAATCGTTTCACTTAGTTGTGTTCTGTCAATCTCTTGTGGTTTCCATTCCATATTTTTATATTTCTCATTTACAATTTTCTCTTCTTCTTTTGAATTCATTTTTTTCCATTCTATCGCTTCCCGAAGTAATTTGCTTGCTTCCCCCTCTTCGCATTCTGGATAATAACTCCTTATCTTAACTTTAAGTGGATCTGCATCTTTAGGATCAAAATTTTCTATTTCCTCTTTTTTTAATACAATACTCGCAAAGGAGGTTTTCTCATGCAATGAATAAGGCATTCTAAACAAATGTCTAGGAGCAACTAAAACCAAATCTAATCCTCCCATTTGATTTTCATTCAATCCTTTTTCAAATTGTCCGCCATAATTATCAGATTCTTTTGCAAATTTACTATACACCACGTTTTTTCCAATATTCGCACCTACCTTACTTATATTTGAGATTTTACAATATTCACAAAACGATATTTCTTGAGTGTCAGTTACTTCTAAAATTCCAGCACAATCATCTTGTATGCATTTTAATCTTCGTTTGGTTAATTTAGGGTTATTCCTAGAAATTTCGGTTGAACAAGTGTCGCATTTAAATGTAACTCTTTTTCCCCTCTCAGAAGGTCTTCCGCAGCTAGGGCATAACTGAACAGTAATTTCAGCTTCACTTAAATTAGTGCTTTTTTGAATTGCAGATATATCTTCAGCACTAACTGCCCTATTGTAATTAATTTTAATTTTTGCCATAATAAATTCAACAATCGCTCTAGGCCACTCCGGAAACATATTTTTTGTTTCTTCGCCCATAAATTCTTTAGGGAACGCTCTCCAAGGGATAATTAAATGAAATCCTTTACTCCCGGAGAATTTTATTCCATAGCCTTGAATCCCATAATTTTCAAGTTCTTTAATTATTAACATTAAAGCTTTCTTTGAATAATCCAAATATTTTGAATCAATATCAATAAGTAAATCCCATCCTTTCCTCAAATCATTCATTTCTCTTTGAGTAAGCTCAGAATCAATCTCAAGAGGGTTGGCCCATATTTCCTCAGATGTATGAAAAGAGGTAGCTCCTTTTCTCACTAGGCCTAAAACATCAGAGGGATATTGTAAGGTGTCTGGCCTTTTTCCAAATCCCTCAAAATACCTTGGAACCGTCTCCCTATCCTTTGAAAACTCAAGTAAGGCTTGTACAACATTAGGATTACTATAATATAAATGAGTAATCGCCCGTATTCTCTCTTCTTTTTTATTATCCTCTTTTTGTTCCATATTTCATCAATCCCTCTTCATTTTATATTGTTTTTGTTCTTCCTTAGCTATATTACAAAAATATCTAATCTTTTTGAGAACAATAAACCTTATAAGGAGGATTTTTCACATTAGAATATGCATTTAAAATTAGAGGCTCCAAGATTATTTTCAGATATTATTTCCATAATTTCTGAGATAGTTACAGAAGTAAAAATAAAAGTTACAAAAGAAGGTGTTTCTTTAACAGCAGTTGATCCTGCAAATGTCGCACTTGTCCATTTTAGGATGCCTGCTGATTTATTTGCAGAATATGAATTAGAAAAGGAACATACGCTCGGAATAAATCTAGATAACTTAAAAGCAGTTTTAAGAAGATGTAAGCCAGGTTCATCCTTAATTTTAGAGAGACAAGATAATCTCTTAAAAATAGGAATTCAAGACAGAATCAAAAGAGATTTTTCTTTAGCACTTTTAGATATAGATTCTGAAGACCGGTCTCTTCCAGAATGGGAATTTAATTCGGTAATCAAAATGCCTTCTGAATCTTTAATTGAAGTCATAGAGGATTGTTTAGTCGTCTCAGATGCATGTACTTTCTCTGCAGATCCTTCTAAATTCATTGTAGAAGCGCATGGTTTAAACTCCGCTCGAGCAGAATTTTCATCAGACGAAGTTGAAATTCATTCTGGAAATTCAATCGGAAGATATTCTCTAGAGTATTTAACAAAATTCGCAAAAGGAGCAAAAGTATCTGCAAGAGCTTCAATTTCATTTTCGGCAAACCATCCTCTTAAATTAGATTTCCCTACAGGAAATGTAGTTCTCTCATTCGTTTTGGCTCCACGAGTCGAACACGAAGATTAATTACAGCAATACTAATGAATAATTTAGAAACCAGCTTAAAAGATCTCTCTTTTTGGAAGGAATTAGGAGCTGCATCTCTCTTCGTCATAAGTTCTTTAACTTTCCTTACTTCTATGGCAGGAATCGGTTATCAAAAACTAGAGTCTTACAATCAACAAAGAAACCCTGAATTCATGGTTCAAGTGTTTCGTAAACAAGGTTATCGCTCCCAAAAAGAAGTAGAATCTGCATGGGAGAATAATATCGAAAGATTTTATCTTGCATTCATGTTATCTCCTGCATTTGCATTACTAGGTTACAGAGCTTGGAAGAAACAAGACGAAGGAAATTCATCAAGTTCATTTACTCCAAGTCCTTAAAATTCAAATACTTCAAGCCCGAGAATATTCAAATCGCAATTCAAGATTTAACAACAAATTCTAACATAAAAATGTTAATAGTCCGATGAAATTACCTTATCAAATTTAGGTAATTAAAGCGACGCTTTTTCAGGGGCAGATTTCAATTTAAATGCTTTTCTTAATCCATCCATATACCATCCTAACGTCGGCCCAACTAAAGGTGAGAATATTGCAAGATATTCTGCACCACGAGCTACCTTATTCCAATCTACCTCTCCTTCTGAGACTAAACTTCCAACAGCAATTACAGAAGAGTATAGAGGGATCTGAAAACTATTAAATGCCACTAAATCCGCAATTGACTTTTTTAGTTTTCCACTATTTTCGATCGTTCTAGTCGTTCTAAATACGGTATTTCTCCACTTTCCATATAGTCCTCCCGTAGGGATATTTATTCCTGTAGCGTATGCCCTAGACGCAACTAACCCCCATCCCCTTAATCCAGAGGCATAATCCAATGCCGTTCCAACAATCAAAGGATATGTGACACTACCCATAGTATCAACTATGCTCTCCTTTGAACTTCTCCAAATATGTTTTGCTCTCACAAGGGGTTTTCTCATAAATTTTCGTGTTTCAAAGGCTATTTAAAGGTTTTATTACATTGCCCAATTTGAATAAATCTTATCTTAATTCACATAAGCAAAGCTTTAAATACCCAGAATTAATCATGAAAGAACGGTTAGAATTAATATTCAAACGATGCTGATAACATCGAGTTTGGATTGAAAAAATGTAGGTAGAGTTGCACCTTCTAAGATATATATTATTATATAAAATAAACAATGGCAAAAACACATAGACCAAGACACGGAAGCTTACAATTTTACCCTAGAAAAAGGGCTGAAAAATTCTTACCTAGTGTAAACTGGAGTTCTCAATCAGAACAAAAAACTGATTCTTTACTTGGTTTCATCACATACAAAGTTGCAATGGCTACCGCTTTATTAAAAGATTCAACAGAAAAAGTGTCCACAAGTAACAAAAGAATTTTCACACCAGTCACTATTCTTGAAGCGCCCCCAATGAAAATTTTCTCTATTAGATTTATCAAAGATAATTTAGTAGCAAAAGAAGTAATAGTCTCAAATGATAAAGAACTTAAGAAAAAAGTTAAAGTTCCAAAAACTCTTAAAAACTTAGATTCGGAAATTCCTGCTGAATATGACGATATTAGAGTAATTGCATTCTCAGTTCCAAAAGCTATTGGATTAAAGAAAACTCCTGATCTAATAGAGTTAGGCATTTCAGCTTCAGATAAACTTACCTTCGTTAAATCTTTAGTTGGAAAAGAAATCACTCTTCCAGAATTATTCAACTCAGGTTTAATTGATGTAAGAGGGTTAACAAGAGGAAAAGGTCTTGTCGGTCCAGTTAAAAGATTTGGAATTAGTCTTAAGTCTCACAAATCTGAGAAGGGAGTAAGAAGACCGGGAAGCTTAGCACCATGGCATCCAGCTAGAGTTACGTTCAGAACGCCTATGGCAGGCCAATTGGGTATGTTTAGCAGAGTTCATTACAATTTAAGAGTTCTTAAGACAGGAAATGCTTCTCAAGAAAACTTAAATCCTGCACACGGATTCAAACATTATGGAAAAGTAAGCTCAAACTTCCTTATTGTAAAAGGTTCAGTACAAGGTCCATCAAAGAGACAAATCTTAATTACTCCTGCAATGAGGCCATCAAAAGAAACATCAAAGAAAAAATTAGAATTCATCGAGGTAATAGTCAAATAAAATGAAAGCAACAATATATTCAACAAAAGGAGAAGAAAAGTCTCAGTTAGATCTTCCAGCAGTATTCAAAACTCCTGTTAGAGAAGACCTTATCTTGAAATATTTAGAAGTAGAAAAATTAATTCTTAAGCATGCATATGCTCCAAGTGAAACAGCGGGAAAGAGACACTCTGCATCTGGAACAATCTCACATAAAAGACACGATTGGAAAGGACACTATGGAAAGGGAATCTCAAGAGTTCCAAGGAAAGCTATGTGGAGAAGAGGAACACAATTCTTTTGGATTGCAGCAGAAATTTCATCAGTTAGAGGTGGAAGAAGAGCTCATCCTCCAAAGATAGCAAGACAACTTGGAAAAATAAATAAAAAAGAAATGAAATTAGCAATGAATTCTGCTATTGCAGCAACAACTTCTTCAAATTTAATCGAGAAGAGATATGCTTCAATTGAGAATCTTAAATTAAAATCTCCAATAGTTTTAGAATCAAAATTAGATAAGGTAAAAACAAAAGAGCTTATTGAAACCTTCAGAAAAGTTTTCGGAGATTTATTCTCTCTTGTTTTAAAAAAGAAAGAAACTAGAGCAGGTAAAGGAAAATTAAGGGGAAGAAAATATAAATCAAATGCAGGGCTATTATTAGTGACTTCAGACAAAGAAGAAGTAAAAATCTCAGGTATAGAGGTAAGACAATTAAGTGAATTAGCAATTTCAGACTTGTATCCATTAGGAAGACTAACAGTCTATACAGAAGGAGCTATCAAACAATTAGGAGGACAAAAATAATGATACTTAAACCAGTCACATCGGAAAAAGCAGTTAAAATGATTGACTTAGATAATACCTTATTATTTGAATGTTCCAGAGTTTATTCAAGATCACAAATAAAATTAGAAGTAGAAAAATTATTTTCAGTAAAAGTAGTTTCAGTAAGAACACAAACAAAACATAACAAAAAATATTCATATGTCAAATTAGCTAAAGAAAATCCAGCTATCGACGTAGCAACTAAATTAGGAATGATATAAAATGGGAAAAAGAATAATTTCACAAGCAAGAGGAAAGGGAAGCTTAACATATAGAGTTAGAAAAGCAGCGTATGCTCACAAGATAAAATACCCTCAATTAACTGGAGAAGCAGAGATTTTATCTCTAATTCACTCAGCAGGACATTCTGCACCGTTGATGAAGTTAAAAATAGATGATAAAATCTTCTTTAACCCTGCATTTGATGGAGCTACAATTGGAGAAAAAATTTCAATTGGTTCAGGAAAAGTAACTCCTGGAAATATCCTCCCAGTGAAAGATATTCCAACAGGAACAAGAATATATAATATTGAATTAAACCCAGGAGATGGTGGAAAAATGATGAGGGCTGCAGGAACTTCAGCATTCATTGCAAGAGTTTTAGAAAATGGAAAAATTGCAGTATTAACTACTTCAAAAAGAGAAGTTATTTTAACCCCTGAATGCAGAGCAACAATAGGAGTTGTCGCAGGTGACGGAAGAATCCTAAAACCATTCATCAAAGCTGGAAAGAAGCACTACAAAATGAAGGCTAGAAACAAATTATGGCCAAGAACTTCTGCAGTTAAGATGAACGCTATCGACCACCCATTCGGATCTGGTAGAGGAAAGAGAATTAAACAAAAGGTCGCTAAGAGGAACGCTCCTAAGGGAAGAAGAGTCGGTCACTTGAGACCAAGAAGAACAGGTAAGAGTAAATAAAAATGGCAGAAGAAAAACAAGAAGTAATGCTTAGATCGAAGGAAGTTTTCTATAGAGGTAAATCTATAGATTATCTAAAAACCTTAGATACTAGAGAAGTGGCAAAATTCTTGCCTGCAAGATCTAGAAGATCTATCTTAAGAAAATTCGATGTTGTTGAAAAATTTGTAAAGAGATGTGAGAAAAAAGCATCTAGAAATAAGAAGGTAAAAACTCATCAAAGAGATATCGTTATCGTTCCAAAATTAGTAGGGCACACAATACAAATTTACAACGGACAAAACTTTAACGACGTACTTATCACCTTCGAAATGATTGGGCACAGATTAGGAGAATTTGCCCCAACAAGAAAGGTAATTAAACACGGAGCTGCAGGAATTGGAGCAACTAAGGGATCCAAGGCTGCTAAGAAATAAATAATGGCTGAAGAAAAACAAACTCAAACTGAAAAAATGGAAGAACAAAAAATCGACGACAAAAAGACAGCTGTAGCTTCAGAAAATAAAAAAGAAAAAGTAGATGAAAAAGTTAGCGAAGAAAAGAAAGATAAAAAGACAGAATCAAAACCTCAAGTTAAAAAAGAAAAGAAATCTGAGGCAATTGCAAAGGGCGTTAGCTTACACGCATCTAAAAAACAATGCATGTACATATGTAAGTTTATTAAGGGTAAATCCGTTGATCAAGCTATAGCTGACCTTATTCAAGTTACTAAATTAAAAAAGGCAGTTCCTTTCAAGGGAGAGATTCCACATAGGAAAGGCGACATGATGTCAGGAAGATATCCAGTTAAAGCCTCAAAGGAATTTATCTACTTATTAAAAGGTCTTAAGGGGAACATAGTCACAAACGGACTTGAATTAGAAAAAGCAAAAATTAAAATTGCAACCGCCTCCTGGGCATCAAGACCTTTAAGAAAAGGCGGAATGCAAGGAAAGAGAACTAACGTATTATTGATCGCAAAAGAAACAGGAGTAAAGAAATAATGGAAGAGAAAAAATTTGTAAACTTTAAGAAAGAAGAACTCGGTGTAAAACAATATATCAAGAATGAATTAGGAAAGGGTAAAATTAGTAACGTCTCCATTGAATATACTCCTATCGGAGAGAAAATTGTAATCTCAACTTCACGTCCAGGACTAGTTATTGGAAGAAGAGGAGAAAAAATTGAAGTATTGACAAGAGTATTAAAGAGAAATTTCAAACTTGACAATCCTCACATTGAGATTAGAGAAATTAGAGACCCTAGATTAGATGCACAATTAGTTGCGGATGAAATCGCAATTTTATTAGAAAGAAAAGGATCATTAAAATTCAAAGTTATTGCTTACAAAATGCTTCAGGATATAAAAAACGCAGGAGCATTAGGAGTTGAAATAGTATTATCTGGAAAATTACCAAGTGACAGAGCAAAGACATGGAGATTTTCACAAGGGTATCTTAAAAAAACTGGAGATCCTTCAAAAGTCGTCGAGAAAGCTATGGCTCAAGCAGTTACTTTAATGGGTGTTGTGGGTATTCAAGTTTACATCTTGCCTCCAGATGCACACATACATGATAAGATTGTTGTCGACGAAGAACTTAAAAACAGAATTAACGCAAATTTAATGTCTTCAGAAGAAGAACCAACTACAAAAAAATCAAAAAAATCCAAGGAGAGTAAAAGATAATGGCATTATTAAGAGCAAAAGAAGTATCAAAAATGAATGTAGCAGACAAGAAGAAAAAATTAGCAGAGCTTAAATTTGAACTAACCAAAGCTAACGTTACTGCCAATAAGACTAATGCAAAAACCAAAGAGATTAAAAAGGCTATTGCAAGAATCTTAACATCCAATTCCTTAGAAAGGAAAAAAGGAGGATCTAATAAAACTAAATGAGTATAGATCCTAACTTCGGAATTCCAACTGAATCCGACGTATTCAAAGAAATCGCTAAAGAAGAACAACATATCACCGTATCTATCGAAGCAAGAAGATATGGTAAAAAAATCACCTTAGTAAGGGGATTTGATAAAAATGTCGACGTGAAATCTATAGCAAAGAAACTCAAAGAAGGGTTGGCTTGCGGAGGAACGGTTAAAGACAGAGTTGTTGAACTTCAAGGAGACCATAGAAAGCAAGCAAAAGCAATCTTGGTCAAGAACGGTTTCCCAGAAGAAACAATAAATATAGAGTAAAATGGAAAACAAAAAAATACCAAAATCAAGAAAGAAATCCTTAGTTGTAACAAGAGGAAGATTGTTCCAAGGATTCGTAGTAAAGAAATTCCCAAAGAGAATAGTTGTAGAATTCGAAAGAACAGTTTATGTTCCAAAGTATGAAAGATTTTACAAAAAGAAAACTACTTTGCATACAAGAGTTCCAGAAGGATTCGAAGTTCACGTCGGAGATTATGTGGAAGTTCAAGAATGCAGACCATTAAGTAAGTTAATTCACTATGTTGTGAAGAAAGTTATTAGAAAATCTAACGAGGTAAAACAATGAAATCAATTTCAGCAAAAGCGACAAGAGGATTAAATGTAGGAAGCGTAGTTTTAGCTTCAGATAACTCTGGAGCTCGATTAGTTAGAATTACAGGTGTAAAACACGGAAAGACAACAAAAGGAAGACAACAATATGCAAAAATCGGGGACTGGGTTAAAGTTTCAGTTAGAGCAGGAAAACCAGATATGAAAGGAAAAGTATTCGATGCAGTAATAATCAGACAGAAAAAACCATATAGGAGATTAACTGGAGAAAGAGTCGCATTCGAAGATAATGCCGTGGCCCTATTGAAAGATGAAAAAGGAAATCCAAAAGGAACTCAAATTAAAGGAGCAGTAGGTAGAGAAATTTTAGAAAGATGGAAGGAGGTTTCTAAAATCGCCCAATTCGTACTATGAAGAAACAATTTTCACTTGCATGGCAGAGCAGTAAACAACCAAGGAAACAAAGAAAGTTCTCAATAAATGCACCTTTGCACATAAAGCATAGGTTTTTAAGTGCACATTTATCTAATGATCTTAAGAAGAAGTATGGCAAGAGAAGCCTCCCTTTGCGAAAGGGTGACGAAGTGCTTGTTATGCGCGGTTCCTTCGCTAAAAAGAAGGCCAAAGTAGTTTCTGTAGATGTTAAAAACTCACAAGTTTCTTTAGAAAATTTAAACAGATCAAAGAAAGACGGTACAAAAGTAGGAGTTAATTTCCATCCAAGTTCTTTAATGATTACCTCTATAGGTAGTTCAGATTCTAAAAGAATTAAGGGCTCTGTTCCTGAAAAGAAAGCAGAAAAACCTACAGAAAAAACTTCAGAAAAAGCGACTGAAAAAGTAAAGAAACCAGTTAAAAACAAGGAAGAATAAAATGCACCTAAAAAGACAAGAAACATCCAAAAAATTACCTTTAACAAGAAAAGGAACTAAATTTGTAGTTAGAACTTCATCTCACTTAAATGATTCAGTTCCAGTTTTAATCGCAATCAGAGATATGTTAAAACTTGCAAGAACTGCAGCAGAAGTAAAAATGATGATTCACAATAAGATGTTGAAAATAAATGGAAAGACAGTTTCTGATTTCAAGGAAAGTATAAAATTAATGAATTTATTCGAAGCAGACAAGGCATACATCCTCACTTTATTGCCGACAGGAAGATTTGTATTCCAGGAAACAAAAGAAAAATCATCTAGGGTGTGTAAGGTAGTTTCAAAAAAAATACTTTCAAAAGGAAAATTACAATTTAATCTTCACGACGGAACTAATATAATTTCAGATAAAAAAATAGAAATCCAAGATAGCGTAATATTAACATTAGATAATAAATTAAAAGACGTTATCAAATTAGATAAGGGTTCAAATGTAGAATCTATTCTTGGAAAATATGTCGGACAAAAAGGTAAAGTTCAGAGCATGTCTGAAAAAGAAGTTTCAGTTAAATTCGAAGGAAAAGACGTTTTAACAATAGTTCCAAAAAGGAGTGTAATTGCAATATGAAACAAGAATTAAAAACTGAAAATAAGATGAGGTCTTTTAAAATAGAAAAGATCATTCTAAGTTGTGGTGCTACAGGTACAGATTTAGAGAAAGCAACAAAATTATTAAAAATACTAACTGGGGTAAAACCAAAAATTACAAGGGCAGGATCAAGGATGAGAATTCCAGATTTCAATGTTAGACCGGGATTAGAATTAGGAGCTATAGTGACTCTAAGAAAAGAAAAGGCATTGGAAAAATTAAGACAATTATTAGGGGCATTAGATAATACCTTAACTAGAAAACAAGTAAGTAATAATCATTTTTCATTTGGAATAAGAGAATATATTGATATACCTGGAGTAGAATATCAAAGAGATATTGGAGTTAGAGGTTTAAACATTACTGTTGTTTTCACAAGACCAGGAATAAGAGTAAAGAGAAGAAAAATTAAAAGTGGAAAATTCCCAGAAAGACAACAAGTTTCAAAAGAAGAAATAATCAAATTCATGGAGGAGAAGTTTAGTACTTCATTTACTGGAAAATGACTGCATCAGATTGGAGAAAAATAACAAAGCAATTAAGAAAGAAACCTGCAAAATTGCATAAGTTTTTAAAATTCAATAAACCGAAAGATAGGAAGACAGGTATCGCTGCTAAAAAATGCGAGAGATGTGGAAGATTCGGAGCTCACTTAAATCAATATAATCTAAATTTGTGTCGACACTGTTTCAGAGAAATCGCAACAGAAATCGGCTTCCAAAAATATAGTTAAAATGTCACAAGATATCGTATCAGATGTATTAAACCAAATGGTGAATGCCAAAAAGGCAGGCAAAAGCTCAGTTGTAACTCCGAGATTTTCAAAGTTATTACTCTCAGTTTTAGCAATAGCAAAATTGAAAGGATATGTTAAAGATTATAGGGTAGAATCAAACTCTCTAAAGATTGAAATGGGTAACTTCTTAGGATGCCAAGCAATTAAACCAAGGTTCCTTGTAGGAGTTTCTGAAATTGAAAAATATACTAAAAGATATCTCCCAGCTAAGAATATGGGTATAATCATAATCTCAACTTCACAAGGCTTGATGACTCATCAAACAGCAGAAGAAAAACAAATAGGGGGAAGCTTAATCGCTTATATTTATTAAAATGAAAACTAAATTTTCAGAGTCTATCCAATTACCTGAAGGAGTTACATGCACTCTCAATGAAGATACTTTGAAATTTTCAAAAGGATCAAAAGAAGTTTCAAGGACTTTCAGATTACCAAATGTAAATATAAGTATGAAAGAAAATTCAATCGTATTTAGTTCAGATAGGTCCTCAAAAAGAGAACTAAAACTAATTTATTCAACAATTGCACATATCAAAAATATGTTTGCAGGATTAGAAAGTGATTTCATATACACATTAGAAACTGCTAACGTTCACTTTCCTATGACTTTAAAACAAGATGGAAATAAAATCGTAATCAATAACTTTTTAGGAGAGAAGAAACAAAGATTTGCAGAGATTAGACCAAATGTAAAAGTAGAGCTCTCTGGAAATAAAATCACAGTTTCCTCTTCAGATATCGAGGCTGCAGGACAGACTGCTGCTAATTTAGAGAAAGCAACAAAAATTTCAGGTAGAGATAGAAGAATTTTCCAAGATGGAATATATATAACTTCAAAACCTGGAGATGGAGAATAAAATGGTTAAAAAATTCATAAGACAAGATTATATGAGGTATTCCAAAATTGGAAAAGGTAGAAAGAAACTTCAGAAGTGGAGAAGACCTAAGGGAAGACATAGTAAAATGAGATTAAAGAGAAAGTCCTATCCTGCATCTCCTAATATAGGATATGCTTCTCCAAAAAAAGAACTTGGAAAGATAAATGGAATGTCTCCAGTTTTAGTTCATAACTTAAAAGATATGAGGAGTTTAGAAAAAAACAACTTAATTATAATTTCCGGGAAAGTAGGGGCAAAGAAAAGATTGGAAATGATAAAATTAGCAGAAGAGATGAAATTAAAAGTTCATAATTTACCTGGAGGAAGCAAATGAAATTAGAAAAAAAGAAAGATTTGGTTTCGAGAACATTAGATATTGGTAAAACCAGAATTACCTTCAACGTAGAAAGACTTTCAGATATTAAAGAAGCAATTACAAAGCAAGATATTAAAGACTTAGTTAAAGACGGAGCAATTATAATTAAATCGCCAAAAGGGAGAAAGGCAGTTGTTAAAAGAAATAATAGGAGAAGAGCTGGAAGTATTAAACAAAAAGCAACAAACAAAAAAAGATTATATATGATAATCACAAGAAAACTTAGAGCATATACCAAATCTCTTTTAGAGAAAGATAAAATCTCAAAGGAAGATTATTATACTCTAAGAAAAGAAATAAGAACAAAAGCTTTCAGAAGTTTAGCACACTTCAAGGAAAGAGTTCACCAATTAGGAGATAAAGAATAATGAGATCAATAAGAAGAAGAAGACTTGAAATGAAAACAGATTACAAGGCAAGATTAGCCTTGCTTAAATCAAGAAAACCAAGAGTAGTTGTAAGAAAAACAAATAGATATATCATTGCACAAATTGTTTCATCAGATGTTGCGCAAGATTCAGTAACTCTAGGATTAAGTTCAAAAATCTTATTGACAAAAGGTTTAGATAAAAAATATTCTGGAACTCTAAAGAGTATCCCAGCAGCATATCTAACTGGATATCTCTTAGGAAGTTTAGCAAAAGAAAAAGGAATTAATAATGCAGTCTTAGACATTGGAATGTACAGAAACATTCATAAATCCAGAATTTTTGCTGTACTTAAGGGGATTGTAGACGCAGGTTTAAATATTCCACACAACCCAGAATGCTTGCCTACTGATGAAATGGTAAGTAATGAAAAATATTCTTCAATTATAAAGGAGATTGTAAAATAAAATGGCAGAAAAAGAATCAAAAAACAAACCAAAAGATCTTATTGAAGCAGTTCCAGAAGAAATTGCTAAACTAGAAGAAGATCCAGAAGTAAAAGCAGAACTTGAAAAATTAGACTCTGAAGAAAATTCAAAAGAAAATATTGATAAGAAACTAAAAGAATTAGACGACAAAGAAAAACAAAAAGATAGATCTTTCTCTTGGAATCCAAAAACCAAATTAGGTAAACTTGTAAAATCTGGAGAGATTAAAGATATAGATGTTATTTTAGCAGAACATAAAAAAATCCTAGAACCTGAAATAGTAGAGTCCTTACTCAGCTTGGAACAAGATCTAATTTCTATTGGACAAGCTAAAGGAAAATTTGGGGGAGGAAAAAGAAGAGCGTGGAGACAAACTCAAAAGAAGACAATGGAAGGAAATGTACTTACGTTCTCAACAATGGCAGTTGTAGGAGATAGAAATGGTCATGTAGGATATGGAATGGGCAAATCAAAAGAAACTCTTCCTGCAAGGGAAAAGGCCTATAGGCAAGCAAAATTGAATATAGTCAAAGTCAAATTAGGTTTCGAATCTCCTGAGGAAGATAGTTCAGAAGCACACACAATCCCATTCAAGGTAACTGGAAAAGCAGGATCAGTAAGAGTAAAATTAATGCCTGCCCCAAGAGGAACAGGTTTAGTTATAGGTGATGAAGCAAAGAAGGTAATGAGATTAGCAGGAATTAAAGATATTTATTGTATTTCAAGTGGAAAAACAAGCACTACTTACAATTTTATCAAAGCATGTGTCGATGCATTATCTAAAACAAGTAAGGAGTCACTATGATAGCAGTAATTAGAATTTCAGGAATGGTGGGAGTTTCAAGAATTATAGATGAAGCTCTTTACAGATTAAGACTAAGAAAGAAGTATGTGTTAACCTTAATTAATCCAACTCCTGAAAACTTAAAATTATTAAAGCAAATTAGAAACTATGTTGCATACGGGGATATTCAAAAAGAAACTCTTAAATTACTAATTGAGAAAAGAGCAGAATTAAAAGATAAATCTGAAAAATTAGATGTAGAAAAAGTTATGAAAGATTTAGAAAAGAAACCAATTTCCGATTTATCAATAAAGCCTTTTTTCAGATTACATCCTCCAAGGGGTGGAATTGACGCTAAAAAGCACTTCGGAGTTACAAAGAAAGCAGTCTTAGGTGACAATAAAGAAAAAATAAATGATTTAATCGAGAGGATGTTATAATGACAAAACCAAAATCATCCATGTGGGAATGTGAATGTGGAGCAATTGCATACGGAGAAATGCCTCCACAAGAGTGCGATGACTGTGGAAGTTTAAACAGTTTCTTAAAAGTGCCTGAAGATTTAGAAGATGAAAAATCAGAGGAAAGATTCTTAAAATCAAGAAATTCTCATGAAGAAGGAGACGAAGAAGATGAAGATTAAGAAGAGAAAGAAATCAACAAGATTCAGAGGAACACACACTCACGGAAGAGGATTCAAAAAGAAAGCTAGAGGATCAGGACATAGAGGAGGAGTAGGTATGGCGGGAACTGGAAAGAGAGGGGACCAAAAGAAATCCTTAGTACTTAACTTGCCTTATGATTACTTCGGAAAGAAAAGAACTCTTGGGAAAAAGGTAAAAGTTAAACTTAAACAAATTAACCTAGGAGATATTCAATCAAACTTGCCTTCGCTAGTAAGGAAAGGAGTTGCAAAAGAATCTTCAGGGAAATTTGAAATCTCTTTAGAAAAATACAAAATTTTGTCAACTGGAAACTTCACAATAAAAGCAAATATTAAAGCACATTCTGCTTCCAAGGCAGCATTTGATAAGGTGGGTAAATCTGGCGGAAGCATTCAACTTACAGTTGAAGAAGAATCTGATTGAGGGCTAACTTTAAATATCCTCCAGAAATAAATATACTATGGCTTTAGATTTAAGAGCAATACTTTACAACATTCCTGAAGTAAGGAAACCAGAAGAAAAGAAGGTAAGTTTTAATACAAAATTAAAATGGACATTATTAATTCTAACAGCTTTCTTCGTTTTAGCAAATATTCCTCTTTACGGATTGTCACAAAACTCTCTTGAGAGATTTGAATTTTTAGCAGTCATTTTAGGAACAGATTTCGGAAGTATAATTTCTTTAGGTATTGGTCCAATAGTTATGTCTTCTATTATCCTACAGCTTTTAGTTGGAGCAGGAATTCTAGGTATCGATACTAAAAGTCCTGAAGGTAAAAGATATTTCCAAGGATTACAAAAAATTGGAGTTTTCTTCTTCATAATATTTGAAGCTTTAGTTTACGTTTTAATGGGTGGATTAGAAGCACTTCCAGGTTTCGTCCCAATAGTTATCTTTCAATTAATTCTCGGTGGAACTTTAATTGTGTTAATGGATGAAGTTACACAAAAATGGGGATTCGGATCAGGAGTGTCATTATTTATTGTCGCAGGAGTAGCATGGAGATTATTCACAGGATTATTCCAATTCATTGGACCAACGGGAGAAAATTGTTTACTTGATTTCTCAGGAACTCCTTGTGCAGGTAATCTTTTGATTATTATCCAATCATTTATTAACGGAGCTCCAACAGAAGCACTAGCCGCCTTTGCAGCAATAGCCGCAACTGTGATTATTTTCTTAGCAGTTGTCTGGGCACAATCATTAAAAGTCGAAATCCCACTAAGCTATGATAGGGTAAGGGGATACAGTATGAAATGGCCTCTTCAATTTTTCTATGCCTCTGTTCTTCCAGTTATTTTGGTTTCAGCATTAGCTGCAAACATTCAATTATTCGCAGGAATTTTAGAAAACTGGCTAGGTCATCCAACCTTCTTAGGAGGATTCTCACAAGGTCAACCTATCTCAGGTTTAGCGTTCTGGTTAGGCCAAACAAATATAGTTGAAGGTCTAATTAGAGGATCATTACAATCAGTACATATTATTCAAGCAATTACTCACACATTATTCTACGTAATCTTCTCAGCTATATTCGCAGTATTCTGGGTAAAGACTTCGGGTATGGATGAGACTTCTCAAGCAAGAAATATTCTATCCTCAGGATTACAAATTCCAGGGTTCAGAAAAGATCCAAGAGTTTTAGAATCAATTTTAAGAAGATATATCATGCCCCTTACAATCATGGGGGGAGTTGCAATCGGTCTATTAGCATCAGTTGCAGATCTCTTAGGAGCATTAACTGGCGGAACTGCAATTTTATTAGCAGTCATGATCATGTACCAATTATATCAAAATATTGCACAACAGCACGCAGTCGATATGCATCCTGCAATGAAGAAAATGTTTGGACAATAATTTATCTAGATTTTTTTAATAATTCTAATCTTAATTCATCTAATTTTTCTGGCTCGTATTTTTGCATATATTGAATTCTAGCTTTAATTGAATCTCTATCTGAGACAACTTGTTCTTCCCTTTCTTCATAAATTCTTCCACTAAAGAAATCGTTTATTGGTCGAGATAATTGATTATTAAGCACTCCCCCCATTGCTAAATATGCAGGTAATGCTAATATCGCTCCTTTTCTAAATATACTGCGCTGGTTCATAAAAAATCCATGAAAAAACCCTATTTAAATCTTTCTAATTGTTATTCCTAATTAGTAACAATAATTCTTCCATTGAAATCAGAATCCAAATGCAGAAAAGATGACATCGACGAATTTAAATACCTTGGAAAATTATACAATTTATGGCAATAATAGACGTGATTCAAGCAAATCCTAGAATTTCAATTATAATATTTGCAGCACTTATTTCGTTCTTTATTACTTTAGTTAACTACTTTGTTCTTGACAAAGAAAAAATGAGGGAGATAAAAGTAAGACAAAAAGAAATTCAAGCCAAAATAAAAGAACATCAAAAGGCAGGCCAGCATGACAAAATGATGGAGCTCAATAAAGAATTTATGACTCAATCAATGGAGATGTTCAGACACAGCCTTAAACCAATGTTAATCACTATGATTCCAATCTTAATTTTCTTTGGTTATATGAAAGGATTATATGTTGGAACAGCAATTGAAGGTTCGTGGTTCTGGTGGTATTTAGTGGCTGCAATAGTCACATCAATAATTTTCAGAAAATTATTTAGGCTACCTTAAACAAATTAATCGTTTGTTCAACTTCTTTATGAATTCCATCTATACACTCAAATGATTTAATTTCCTCAGAATTTACCCATTTAAAATCTGTAAATGAATTTTCTTCTAACTTAACCTCTCCAGATTTATACTTAGACGCAAATTTAACCAAGATAACTGGAATGCCATCAGGCCTTACAAAAGCGACACTATTCAAATATTTCAAATCTCCTTCTATCTCTATACCTGCTTCTTCAAAAACCTCTCTTCTCAACAAATCTTCAACAGCATTTTCAAAATCCAATACTTCCCCATTTATTCTAGTTGGATTTTTTAAATCCATATTTTCCCACTCAAGCTTACCTCCTAAAACCGCATATCTTCCTGGGTGAACTTTCTCTCTTCCACTTCTCTTTAGAATTAAACATCTCCCATCTTTTTCTCTGTAAACTACAACGTTAGCAACAAAATAAAATAATTTATCTTTCTTAGCTTTATCAAGACTTATCTTATCTGCAGGCATATTTTTCTCAATCCTAGTATCTTTTTATAATTAATTATTAGAAATTTCAATTAATTTATTCAATGCAGTCTCATTTTCTTCTATTCTGTCAGATTCGGTATAATGCCCTTTATCATGTTCGATTATTATCTCCGCATTTAAATTTTCTTTAAATAATTCAGCGTTATCAAGTGGAACGAAAGGATCGTTGTCAGATAAGATACAAATTGATTTCCCAATTACCTTTTTCACTCTCTTCCAATCAATAGGTGTTTCTTCCCACGGCCTAGCAATCTCAATTACCTCTTCGCCTTCTTCCCTAATAGTTTCTTCATCTAATTTCATCCATGGAGCAATAAATACTACTCCTCCAATTTTATTGTTCTGTGTTTCTAAAAATCTTAAAACTGTTTGACATCCGACGCTATGCCCGATAAAATATGTCTCTTCATTTACATCTTCAACAATCTCTTTTACTTTATTCACCCAAGGAATTATTTTAGGAGTATCTGTCTCAGGCATTTCAGGAATAATTGTTTCAAAACCTTCTTTTGATAATTTTTCTCCCAACCATTTTATCATTGGCTCTTCAGGACTTCCACCCCAGCCATGTAAAATAATAACTCTCTTCATTTTTATTTAGAAAACTTCTTCAAGGCATCGCCTTCTAATCTTGTTAAATTTCCGTCACTTAATTTGATATATCCTACTTCAAATCTATTCAAATCAAAATTCTTATCTAATAAATCTTTAAATATTTTTAATCCGAATTTAATTCCATCTTCAACATTCATATCATCTGTAAATCCCTTTCTTAACATTTCTTTTATTTTTTCATCATTTTCTCCAATAGCGTTTGCTCTGTAAGCATAGAAGTTTCCAGTTATATCTGAAGTGTAAAGGTGAACTTTTCCCTTATTTACTCCTCCAATCATTATAGCAACTCCAAATGGTCTTGCTCCACCATATTGTGTGAATTGTTGTTTCTTATCAGCAAGAGCCCTCATAACAGTAATAGGTTCGATTGGAGAGCCGTATGTAACTCTATTTTGTTGTGCTAAATGTTGAGCCATCTCAACTAAAACTCTAGCGTCACTTAACATTCCTGCAGCTGCAAACATAATGTGATCATCAATTTCATGTATCTTAGTAGCAGATTCCGGAGCAATTAATTTATCTCTAACTCTCTTATCTGCAATAAATACTATTCCATCTTTACAAGCCATTCCCATTGTTGAACTTCCAAGCTTTACTGTTTTATCTGCATATTCTACTTGGAGAAGATGTCCATCTGGGGAGAACATAGTTGCAACTCTATCATATCCCATTGCTTGATGTTGCATTTCTGTTGGCATTTCCATTTTAGAATCCTCAATTATTTCATTAACCTCAAAGTATTTAAGTTTTACTAAAAAGAGTTATTTAACTTTGTATCCTCTAATATACTCTCGAGGATTATATGAACTCTTTCTTTGATTAGATGAACTTACAATACTCAAGCCTCTTCCTAAATACCCTCCACATAAGTTCTCAATTACTTTCTTAGCAGTATTTTTAATTCTACTTTCAAGACTCATAAAATCAAAACAACAATAATCTTTATATAACTTATTTTTCTAAAGAAGATATGGCAGAAGTTACAGCAAGAATAAAAATAAAAAATGTTCATTATGAAATCAAAGTTAATCTTGATGAAGCATTAAAAATTAGAGAAGGAAAGAGTAATAACATAATGGGAGCATTAGTTTCGCCAACCATTTTTTATGATTTAAAAAAAGGAGAAAGAGCTTCCGAGAAAGATTTAACGGATGCATTTGGAACTTCAGATTTATACAAAGTCGCAACACACATTATCCAAAAAGGCGAAGTTCAAAAAACACAAGAATTCAGAGATGAACAAAAAGAACAAAGGATCAAACAAATTATCGCATTAGTTTTAAGAAATGCAGTTGATCAAAACGGTAGGCCATACACAGAAGAAAGATTAAGAAGGGCAATCTCAGAAGTTCATTTCAATTTTGATAACAGGCCTGCAGAACAACAAATGTCGGAATTAATTCATGAGTTAAAAAAAGTAATTCCTATAAAAGTAGAATTAAAGAAAGTAAAATTAACTGTTCCTGCAGCATACACTGGACAAGTTTATGGGTTATTAAAAGATTACAAGGAAAGCGAAGAATGGCTTTCAAATGGGACTCTACAAGCAACACTCAATATCCCAGCAGGATTAATTATCGATTTCTATGATAAATTAAATCATGTTACGCATGGAGCCGCACACGCCGAAGAAATCCAACAATAATAGCAAAGCTTTAAAAAGCATGAATTTCTAAGAATTGTGTACAAAAATAAGAAGACAAATTTGTCTTTAATAAAAATTAATATTATAATGGTTAACGAGATTAATGAAACAGCACACGAAGCTGAAGAGAATGTTTCTGAATTTAGCGAAGAATCAGTAAAAAGAAAAGTAGTCGTACCTGGCGAAATTATTGTTTCTGGAGACGATTATTTGCCTGGAGAAGGAACACAAAGAGTCGGAGAAAATGTAGTTGCTAACAGATTTGGTTTAGCAGAAGAACTTGGTAAGGTAGTAAGAGTTATTTCTGTTTTTGGAGCGTATGTCCCAAGGAGGAATAATGTTGTTGTCGGAGTTATCTCAGATGTTGTTTATGCGGGTTGGATAGTCAATATTGATTCTGCCGGACAAGCATTTCTTCCAATCGAAGAATCTCCAAGATTCATCAATAGAAATGAGATGGATCAATTTTTAGCAATTGGAGATGTAATCTCTGCAAAAATCTGGTCAGTAAAGCCAAAAGGCATGGATTTAACATTAAAAGGAAAAGGACTTGGAAAATTAGAAGGCGGTTTCATTTTCAGAATAATTTCTTCTAGAGTACCAAGAGTAATAGGAAGAGATGGAAGCATGATTAATTTAATAAAAGAAAAAACCGGATGTAACATCACAGTTGGACAAAACGGATGGGTATGGGTCAAAGGAAACTCTGTAAAAGACGAAATCTTAGCAAGAAGAGCTATAGAATTTGTTTCATCCAAAGTTAACGTTTCAGGTTTAACTGCAAAAACTGAGGAGTGGTTTGCACAACAACAATAAAATGGCAGAAAAGAAAAGATCAGACGGCAGAAAATTCAACGAATTAAGAGAAATAAAAGCAGAAGTTGGAGTAGTTCCAAACGCAGACGGATCAGCTTTATTTGCTCTCGGAAAAACAGTTGCAATTGCAGCAGTTTACGGCCCAAGACAACTTCACCCACAACACATGCAAAACCCACAAAAAGGAATTCTTAGAGTAAATTACGATTTGTTAAGTTTCTCAGTTTCAGATAGAAAGAAACCAGGACCAAGTAGAAGATCTCAGGAAATCTCAAAAGTAACCGAATGGGCTTTATCTCCAGTAGTTATGTTAGAGGAATTCCCAAACACAGTTGTTGACGTCCAAGTTTATATCTTACAAGCAGATGCTGGAACAAGAACTGCAGGAATAAACGCAGCATCACTAGCACTTGCACATGCAGGAATTCCAATGAAAGATTTAGTTTGCTCAGTTGCAATTGGAAAAAACGATAAGCAAGTAATTGTAGACTTAACCAAAGAAGAAGAAGATTATCACGAAGGAGAAGGTGCAACAGATTTTGCCTTCGCTAAACCTGCAAATTCAAACGAGTATAGTTTAATGCAAATGGATGGAAAAATACAACCTGAATTAATGAAACAAGTTTTAGATTTAGTTGATGAAACAAGTAAAATTATTTATGAATCTCAAAAAGCTGCTTTGAAAAAAGTGCTGGAGGCTAAAGAATGAGCGCAATGCCAACATCCAATTTAACAAAAGAATCTATTAGAAAGATGCTTTTAGAAGGACAAAGATTTGACGGAAGATCCAACTTCGACGTTAGAGATTTCTCAATCGAATTCGATATTTCTAACAAAGCAGAAGGATCAGCAAGAATCAGATTAGGTAAAACAGACGTAGTAGTAGGAATAAAGTTAGCTCCTGGAGCACCTTACCCAGACTCACCAGATAAAGGAAACTTAATGGTCTCTGGAGATTTACTACCATTAGCTTCTCCAAGATTTGAACACGGCCCACCAGGATTCCAAGCTATTGAACTTCCAAGATTAGTAGATAGAGCAATAAGGGATTCAGGATTAATTAAATTTGAAGACTTAGTAATAACTCCTGGAGAAAAAGTATGGACTTTATTTATTGATGTATATCCAATAAACGATGATGGAAACTTAATTGATGCAGCAAGTATTGCGGCAATTGCAGCTCTAAAGAAGACAATGCTTCCAGAATTGGACGAAAATGGAAAAATTGATTATTCCAAACCATTCAAGAAGAAATTAGTTACTTCAGAAGAAACTCTTCCAATTTCATTCAGCTTTTATAAATTAGATGACGCCCTTTTATTAGATCCAACAAGAGAAGAGGAAGAAGCTTGTGATACAAGAATTACCTTTGGAATTTCTAAATGGAATGGTCAATATATGTTGAACTCATGTCAAAAAGCTGCAGAGCAAACATTTACAAGGGAAGATATACTTAAAATCTCAGAAGTCATAAATAAGAAATATGATGAGGTAATAGAAAAGCTTAAAAACTTTTTATAAGGAAATATTATTACTATGGATCAACAACTGTTTACAAAATACGAAATAGCAAGAATTATTGGAGCTAGAGCTTTACAAATTGCTATGGATGCCCCATTACTTCTAAAATTAAGTAAGGTCGACTTAGAAGAATTAAGATATGATTCTATAAAAATTGCTGAAAAAGAACTTAATGAAGGAGTCCTTCCAATTAATATTCACAGACCTATGCCTAGAAGAGGTAAAGAGAAACTTGAAGTTATCAAAGAAGAAACTGTTTCAGATGAAGAATTAATTGAAAGAGAAAAAGAAGGCGAAAAGGAAATAATTGAAAAAGCAGATGTATTAGGATTCTCTCAAGAGGAAGAAGAGCAAGAAGGACCTTTAACCTCCGACGAAGACCTTTAAATTTCTTAAATTCTATCTAACTCAAATTATAAAAACTCATTTTATTTATTAATATCATGATTATTAAAGAGGTGAGTGCTAGAAGCATCTTAGATTCTCGTAAACAACCTACTATAGAAGTTAATGTAAATGGTCAAAAAGCAAGTGCTCCTGCTGGAAAATCTACAGGAAAATACGAAACACCTTCTTATCACATTTCACTTGAGTGGAATATAAAATCAATAAATTCTTTTCCCGAATTAAAAAAATTAGAGATAGATTCTTTCCAAGATTTAGAAAAGCTAGAATCTCTAATCAAGAAGAAATT
Source organism: Candidatus Woesearchaeota archaeon (assembly GCA_964559675.1). Lineage (GTDB taxonomy): Archaea > Nanobdellota > Nanobdellia > Pacearchaeales > GW2011-AR1 > CAZLHJ01. The sequence continues at coordinate 40,685 of CAZLHJ010000004.1, forward strand.
TAATCTTAAGGATGCAAGGGAATTTGGGGCAAACGCGTTATTCGCGTTAGAGTCTGCAATTCTAAAAGCACTTGCAAGGTCAAAAAAGAAAGAACTTTGGGAAATAATTAATCCAAGTTCAAAAAGAATTCCACTTCCATTAGGAAATGCAGTAGGTGGAGGGGTTCATTCCCATAACGAAAATCGTCCCACTTTCCAAGAATTTCTTTTAATTCCGCAACTTAATTCTATGAAGGAAAATTTCAAATTAATGAGGGAAGTTCATAAATCTTTAAAACAAAAATTAGCGTCTAAAGCAAAAAATGATGAAGGTGCATGGCAAACCCCTCTTCAAGAAGAAGAGATTCTAAAAATTCTTTCAAGTTTTAAAGATATAAAAATCGGATTAGATGTTGCAGCATCTTCGTTTTACAAAAATGGCTCGTATATTTACAATTCAAGAAGACTTTCAAGAATGCAACAAATTGATTTCATTAGATTATTAATAAAAAAATATCCAATAGAATATATAGAAGATCCATTAGAAGAAAAAGATTTTGCAGGATTTTGCAGGGTCTTGAAAAATTCAAGTTCATTAATTTGTGGAGATGATTTAACCGTTACTCATTTATCGAGAGTTAAGCGTGCATTCAAAACAAAATCTATCGACGCTTTAATCGTTAAACCGAATCAAAATGGCTCTCTTTTAGAAGTTGCAGAAATTGTTAAGTTCTGTAAATTAAATAATATCAAAACAATTTTCTCTCACCGTTCAGGGGAAACCCTCGATACTGCAATAGCAGATTTAGCCTTCGGCTTCCAAGCTGATTACGTTAAATTCGGAATTTCAGGAAAAGTCCGAGAAGTTAAATTAAAAAGATTAGTTGAAATCGAGAATTCACTCAGATAGATTTTTATATCTCTTTGAGCATTTACCAATATGCCTAATGATTTAAAAAATAATTTTTTTGATATTAATAAATTTCCTTCTCAATCAGGCATTATCGTTTTCCCAATTTCTATGTCAAAAATCTCAAATTCTCAAAGCGCAAAGAGTTGTCTTGAATATATAGAGCACTTTACACAAAATAGAAAAGCGATATTAAAACCTCACGTGGGATTAAATTTCATCTATGGAGATTCACTTTATTTCCATTCAAACGAGAGAGCAAAATCATTAAGAGACAAATTTATTCCTTTAATGATAAATCATAAATTTAATTTTTTAAAGATAATTTCAAAAAATCCCTGGTATGTTCAACATGCATTTGAATTTGAAACATGGAGTCAAGTTCTCTTACAATCTAGTAGCTTCTTACATT
>CAZLHJ010000005.1:0-38456 GCA_964559675.1 Candidatus Woesearchaeota archaeon
GGGAGATAAACCATTTCCAGATCTTAATGATAAAATAGTTATTCTTGTTGATGACGGGATTGCAACAGGAGCAAGCATGATGTTAGCAATTGAAATTGTTAGAAAACAAGGCCCTTCTAAAATTATTGTAGCATTTCCAGTTGGACCAGAAGAGACTATAAATAAAATTAGAAAAATAGCAGATGAAGTTATTTGTTTAGAGCAGCCAGAGAATTTTATTGCAGTCGGATTACACTATAAAGATTTTGAGCAATTAGATATGGAGAAAGTAAGGGGGTTTCTCGAGAATGGTAGAGGTTAAAATTGATTTAGATTATATTTCTTTATATGGGGAATTGAATTTTCCAGAGAACTCTAAAGGAATTGTTATTTTTGCACACGGTAGTGGAAGTAGTAGATTTAGTCCAAGAAATAAATATGTTTCTGAAGAATTAAATAAAGAAGGAATTGCTACATTATTGTTTGATTTACTCAGTATTGAAGAAGAAAGGGTAGATTTAGTTACTAGAGCGTACAGATTTGATATAGAATTATTGGCAAATAGATTAATTTTAGTAACTAAGTGGGTTGAAAAAAATCCAGAGTTGAGTAATTTAACAATAGGGTACTTTGGAGCGAGTACAGGGGCAGCCGCAGCATTAATTGCGGCTGCAGAGTTACCTAATAAAATTACAGCAGTGGTTTGTAGGGGAGGGAGAGTAGATTTAGCAGATAAATATCTTGACAAGGTAGAGGCCCCGAGTTTATTTATTGTGGGAGAATTTGATGAAATTGTTATTAATTTAAATAAAAAAACAATCGAAAAATTGAATAATATAAGTAAATTAGAGGTAGTTAAAGGTGCAACTCATCTATTTGAAGAACCAGGAACATTAGAGGAAGTTAATAAACTCTCAATGGAATGGTTTAAAAAATATCTAGTATAAAGATAACAGCAAAGAGATATTTAAGTTAGTTCCGTTTATTTATATGGGTTTTAGGGAAGGACAAATAAAATTTGAAAAAGCGACCACTGATAAACTAAAATGGATTCATTCTAAATTAGCTCAGTTAGATAGCTTGAAAGTTCCAACTTACTTGAAGGAAGATATAGCTAGAGTAGCATATCGTATTATGAATACTTCTCCTCCAATCAGAGATGAAATTATAGGGAGGGCTTTCACATTGTCAGAGTTTATTGATTATGAATATGATGATACTCTAGATGAAGTTTTTGCAAATTTGGCTACATTATTGCCCGCATATAGAAATGATGTAGACTATATTTTCGATGTTTGGGAAAAAGCTAAGACTTTTCTTAATACTTATCTAGTCGAACATGGATTAAAAAAATAATTATAATTTTTTAAGTTGTTCTAATTGTTCTTTAAGGAGTTTTTCATCTCCAATATTAGTTATTCCCAGGCATTTGGTTTGAGAAGGATAAACTTTCATTTTTATTTTTCCTTCATTAATTAAAATAGATAATTCCTTTGGAAGTAGGGATTCTATCTTTCTTTCATGATTATTTAATTTTTTAAATTCTTTTAATTTTTCATCTAAGAATGAAATTACCTCGGGGTTCAATGCGAAAATGTTCATGCTACAGAAATCATTTGGAGAAAGATTATTTTCTTCTAAATTTTGTTTATTTATATTGAGCATCTCCTTTATTTCTGTAACGTAATTATTTTCATCTACGTAAAATACTCCTCTGTTTACAGTTCCCTCATCTGGCATGTTTTCAGAAAGAGTATATCCTATCGTTGCAGGTTCATCTGTTTTTTTCAAATGATTTACCAAAATTTGAAAACTTTCTGCACCGTAAAGATCATCACCGTTACAAATTACAAAGGGTTCGTTCAATACTTCCTTTGCAGAACATATTGCATCTGTTGTGCCCCAAGGTTTGTCTCTTTTATTTTCGTCGTATGATTGAAGAGCATACTGGACTGGAATTCCCTTGTAATTATTTTTAAAAAATTCTTTAAATGCTTTTTCTGTTTTAGGTGAAACAATAAAAACAATTTTATTAAACCCTTGAGGAAGTGCTTCTTGTAAGGATACCTCTATTAATTTCTCTCCATTTGGTCCAACTTCAGCAAATCCTTTAATATTTCCTCCAAATCTACTTGAAACTCCTGCAACCATATATACTAAAGAGATATTATTCATAAAATAAATTTTATTTTCTTTTATTTTTATATTTTATTATATTCCTTCCATTCTTTCAGAAACATAATCTTCTAATTTATCCATTAGTGTATCCCAATAATCAAAAATTTCTTCCTCTGTTTTATTTGAAAGAGTAATTTTGTTTGCAATATCAAATACCTCGTTTAATTCGTCTGTAAAATCATATTGTGTGAACCTATTCAGAATATTAGCTTTTTCGATTATTTCTTCTCTTTCCAAGGGAGTTTCTTCAATTAAATCTAGGCAAGCTTGGGCAGTCTTATTTTTTTCTTCTTGATCTCTTACTAAAATAAGGGAGGTTCCAGGTTTAATATCTCCCTTAGATAATCTGGCGTGGACTTCATTAATATTCTTTAATAAAGTCTCATCCCAGAATCCAGTAGGTTCTTTATCTAATTCTTTATTTTCCGAATCTGTACCTGTCCCACTTAATGCACGATATCCCGTTGTATCGTATGGAGGTATGCTTTCGGATAAATCTCTTTCTCTTAGATCTTCTCGCATGGTTTCTGTAAAATCATCTCTAAAAGTATCATCATTTTCTATATATTTATCCATTTCCTTATTTCCTGAACGAGTTAAATCTTTTTTTGCCATCGATAAATAGAATGTAAAAAATTATTTATTATGTTGTTGTATAAATTCTACTTTTTAGGAGTTTTAATTGAAAAATATAGCTCGATGTCTTAAAAAACAAGAAAATGGGGCTATTTTCAATTTTAACTTGAGCTTTTCCTTATTTTTCTAAAATAATCTCTCCTATAATAAATAAGCAACTTATGTATTTTAACAACCGCACTTCTTTTTATATGACTTAGAACATAGGTATAGTATGAATAAAAAATATGATTACAATGTGATAAAGGTTATAAAGGATATGAGCAAAAGATTTGTTCTACCTGTTTTAATGTCAGGTATGCTTATATTCTCTTTAGGAGCAGCATCAGCAGTTACCCTTAATCAACAATTTAATGAAGATGTAGCTATTGTTGTTGGTGATGATGCACAAGCTTCAGATTTAGCTGTTGCAAATGATTTGAGGAGTTTCTTATCTATGGAACTTGGTAATCAGACTGGAGACTTTTTTGAGTTTAGAAGAGCATCAGATAGATTAAACCTTGGGGAAAACTTATCTCAACTTCAACCTTCTGCTCTAGATCAAGATGAATTGCCTGATCTTTTAGCTAGAGAAACATTTTTAGCAGGAGATAATGAAGATTATGAATATGATCAAGAGATTACAATTGGACCAGGATTAAATTTAAGATGGTTTGAAGATGCAGATTTCAATGAAGATGATCCAATGATTGGGTTTAAAGTAGAAAGAGATCAATCAATTTTGAACTTTTCTTTAGATTTTACAGATAATCCTGTAAGTGATTTAGATGGAAATAGATTAGTAGATTTTGAGGATTCAGAAATTGTAATCCTTGGAAATGAGTATAACATAATTACTGCAAATAATGCAACTTCAACAATTGAATTACTCGGGGGAGCTGTGAATGACGTTCTTATGATTGGAGAAAGTGAAACTTATGATATTAATGGGACGCAGTACACTGTGGAAGCTACATTTATTGATGATGATGAAGTTAGATTCACAATAAATGGAGAATCTACCAATTCTCTAAATGAAGGATCAACATTTAGATTAAGAGATGGGACTGTGATTGGAGTAAGAGAAATTGATTTCCAAAATTTTGCTGGAGGAATCCAACAAGTTGAATTTACATTAGGTGCAAATAGGATAGTATTGCAAGATGGTGAAATTGTTGAAATTAATGATGAAGATGTAGATGATTTAATTGCCCACGTTGATTTTAGAGATGTTACTGGAGGAGATGTTGAATTGGAAAGTATTACATTAGAATGGGTTCCAGAAGAAGAAGCATTCCTTGCACCTGGAGAGAATCTTGTTATGCCTGGTTTCGGTCTTAGTTTAGCTATGTCAGAATTCTTTACACCTGCGGAAGAACAATTTGAGATTGATTTTGAAGGAGACGACACTCTTGTTGTTAGTGTTAACGTTGAAGATGGACAGTATTCTGATTTGCCGTTATTGAGCGGTAATACTTCAGCATTTACAATTATCGGAGAAGATGCGGACAGCAGGTTAGTTACATCCTCAACAGATACACTTACATTTGATACAGATACAGATGAATGGTTTGTAGCTTCATGGAATGATGCAAATGATGCAGAATCTTACATATTAGATGTTTCAAGAATTGCAAGAGATGGAAATAATGTAGAAGTTACAGTAAGAAATCTTGTTTCAAATCAAGACCAAACCGGAAGAGTAGGAGATGATTTAGATTTCGGAAATGTAGTATTGAATATCGATGCTGCAAATTCAACTGAAAATACTGTAACATTTAGTATTAATTCAGGAGGAACATTTAACAGATTATATACTGAAGAAGGTTTATTGATGTATCTTCCAACAGATGTTGAAAACGCAACAGTACCTGGAAGTATAGATCTAGATGCTAGCCCAAGTACATATGCTCTTCAATTCGTTGAAGAAGATGAAGATGAGAACATTGCTGCAGGAGAGAACTTTACCATTACTACTAGATGGTCTGGTGGAGAATTAGGAATGGCAGGAACAGGCGCATTCGCTAACGGATTATCCGGAGCAGGATTTATTGAAATTGATGATACAGATAACTTTGTAGGTTATGTACAATCTGCCTTGGCAACAAGAGTAGAGATTGACACTGGTTCAGACCCAGATAATGCAATGTTAGTTTATCATGGTGGGGAATCATATGGTAGAGTATTCATCGGTGGAGAAGGTTTAATGACCCAAGATGGAAATGAAACAAGAGAGATCTCTGTCATAAGGGATTCACAAGTTGGAACAGTAGGAAATAGGGACTTAATTATCATTGGTGGAACTTGTGTAAACACAGAAACTGCAGAATTATTAAATGTAAACTATCCTGCATGTGGAGATGATTTCGAAGATGCAACAAATGTAGGCTCAGGAGAATTTATGATTCAGACATTTGATAGAGGAAATAATGTAGCAACAGTAATTGCAGGATATAACGCACAAGATACAAGAAATGCTGCAGAATTAATCCAAGATGAGGAATTGAATGTCTTCTCAGCTGGACAAAAAGTTATTGGAAATGTAGGTGGAATTACTGAGGGAGGAAATAGCACTTCAACAACTAACTCCCCATTAACCACAAATAGTAGTTTATTGTAAGTAAGTTCCAATGATTCTTTGGAGAAGATATCTGTCTTTTATTTTCTTATCATTGTCTTTTTTTTGTTTCTTTATGTCTATATTCTTAAATGGACTAGTTCCATTTTTAGATATTCAGATTTTATCTGGAAATGTAGTTTCTAACGGATTGGATGAATTTGATTCAGAATTAGATGAATTAGGAAATATAATTGGAGTTAATGTCTCAAATTATATTGATCCATCTATTGATCAAATTGAAGAATTTAATCAAGATGAAGTTGATTTTGTAGATTTTGAGAAAAGATTAAATCAAATTGAGAATTATTTCTTATTTTTTGGGATTATCTTCTTACTTCCTTTTATTTTTCTGAATTATCGTATGTTATATAAATTTTTTAATTTAATCGGAGGAAGTTTAGTTTTGTTGGGAATTGTATTATATTTAGCTTATTTGTCTGTGGCAGGGTTTTTTCTTTATTTCATATCTTTCTTTCCAGAGTTTATATTTAGTTCTTCAGAATCTTTGGAGCAAGTTCTTTTAGATATTGAAGGTTATTTTGAATTCTATTCTATTCTGCTTATTTTGATTGGAGCGGTAGTAATAGTAGTAAATTATTTTATTAATTATTTTAGAAGACGCAGGAGATTAAATAAAGTTTAAATTATTGACTTTCTTGTAAATCTAATGGGTTTGTTGGCAGAGGTGTTTGGTAAGGACGCAGAGAAACAAATATGTTGTCCAGGAAAGCTTTCAAGGGATTTAAGAGAACCTGGTGGAATAATGCTCTTAGTTAAAAAGAAATTGGGGATGAAGTTATATTCAAATGAAAAGGGCGGTGTAGTAAGAGGGCTTAGCCATTTAGTTTTACTCTCTTGTTTAGTTACGGGTTGCATTAATTACGGTTTTTATTATGGTTCTCTTGAGAATTTTAGACCTTTAGCGTACAATTATAATAGGGCATGTGTTGAAAGTGAAGAAAGAAAAAAGATTTATTAATGGAGAGTATCTACTTATATTATGATTATGATGAAAAGAAGTCCTTTATTAATTTCAATATTGGTCATTATATTAATTATTGGAGGAATTGTTTACTTTTCTCTCGGAGGAGATAATGGCTTATCTATTGATGAACAGATTCCTCAGCAAAATCAAACTAATGAGGTAGAAAAACCAGTCAACGAAACTAAAATTGAAGATAGAAGATTAGATCAGATTATTCTAATAGAAGATTATAAATTTAGTCCAAAGGAATTAAGTATTGAGAGAGGAGAGAGAGTAACTTGGATAAATAATGGGGAGAAAGTTCATTATGTATTATCTATAAGAGGATTAAGACTAGCAGATTCTGGAAATATGCAACCCGGTCAAAATTATAGTGTATTGTTTGATGTTGAACCTGGGACATATGAGTATTTTGATCCAATCTATAAATCTAATATGTTTGGTAAAATTATTGTTAAATAATTATTTTTTAGGTTTAAAATTTAAAGAAACTGAATTAATGCAATATCTTTTTCCAGTTGGAGTTTGAGGAGAATCTTCAAATAAATGTCCTAGATGGGATCCACATTTTTTACATAATACTTCGGTTCGAGTCATATTTTGAGAATGATCTCTTTTTAATTCAATTGAATCTGAAGAGACAATATCATAAAAACTTGGCCATCCAGTACCAGAGTCAAATTTAGTTTTTGATGAAAATAAGGGATTTTCGCATGCAGCGCAAACATATACTCCAGACTCTTTATTCTTGAGAAATTTGCCTGTAAATGGCTTCTCAGTACCTTTTTCTCTTAATACTTTATATTGTTCAGGTGTAAGTTTCTTTTTCCATGACATTTCCATATCACATTATAGAAAACAGAGTATTAAAGTCCTCTGTTTATTAATAACTCTCCTGTCGATCTATTTACTACGAGGTATCTAAAATTATTTGGGCTTATTTCTTCAAGAATTTCTTGTACATGTACTAAATCTATTCCGCAGAATTCGTAGGTTCTACCATCCTTATGTTCTTTTGGAGAAGGATTTTGTTGTGATAATCTTTGAGTTAGGGTTTTTTCTCTAGTAATAACATTTACATAAACTGGATAGACCATTTAGAATAGAAGATTGATAATTTTATAAATAAAGTTTGTATATTTTTTACACTGCCCAGATGGAGAGATTAACATCTCAGTATCTGAGCAAAAATGCCCAGATGGCACAATGGCACTGCGCCGGTCTCGAAAACCGGTTTCCTCACGGATCTCCAGGTTCGATTCCTGGTCTGGGCGTTTTTATTCTATTTTCTATTCAGTAAATATATAAACAGATTATCTAATTTTATTAAATGGGTTTTGAATTATCTGTTGAAGATCGTCTAAACTTCGCTATGGGCGTCCATTTTGATTTCGTTAATTTAATGTGGGAAAGATTTGGCTTGCTAGCTCACCCAGGATATTGTAAAATAAGTATAAAACCTTTGCTTGTTAGCGGAGGATATTCTGAGCCCCCTGAAATATCTTTAAATGATGTACTTTTTTCTAAAGACAAGATAAGAGGAATTACATGTCATGAAAGTGGACATTTTCTGCATCCTTTTGCCAGAGAGAATCATAGAAGAGGATTAAAGTTGCAAAAAAAAGATTATCTACTTGGAGAAATTGTCGCAAATTTAGGAGTCTGTATTTATCTAAATGAGAGATATGGAAATCAGGAACTTTCTTCTTTTTTAAGGGATTCTAATTATTCTATGTTGATAGCGCAGCGCATTTTTGAGAGAAATGAGGGGTTATTGGCAGAAATCAGTAAAATTGGTATGGATGAAGCAAGAGTATTAATTGAAACAAATCTCTGTGGGAAATTGGATATTAATAAAAACCCATATGATAATTAAATTAAATCTGTTATTAACCGACGGGTTTTTAAATGATGTTTTCTATTTTCATATTATGATGAAGACAAAAAAGTGTTTTGAATGTAAAGAAGATTTTGAATATGACTCAAAAGCTAGATTTGCGAGAAAGTATTGCAAAGAATGCAGTGAAAAAAGAAAGAAAATGTGGGATGAACAGTGGAAGATAAAAGCTGAAGATCTCGAAGACGAATAGTTCTATATTAATTTTTTATTCTCATTAGATTTATTTATTTTTATTAATGTAATTGTCTAAGCAATATTCATCTTTTCCATGTAGAAAGATTGAGAGTGTAGCTAATGAAATTGCTAGGTCTCTTGCTCCGGTCGGACCATAACCTACAATCCAAGTGATATGGAGTATATTTAAGGTTAATAATAATGCTGCAGTTCTAGTGTATAATCCAAGTAAAAGAAGAGTTGCGAGCAAAATTTCAAATATTCCATGAAGATAGATTAAATTTATGGTCGATAGTGGTACCCAAGAAGCGTAACTTGGAATCATTCTTGTCCATCCAGATGGATTAATTAATTGAGAAAATCCAAACCATAAAAATACAATAGCAATTCCCGATCTTAAAATGCATGGTGCGTATTTTGAATATTTTTCAATTTTCATTCTAATTCTCCCCTAAGCTCTCCTTCTTCAAGAAGTTGGGCTATCTTAGATTCTCCATGTTTTTTCATGAATGCATTTTCGAAATTTATTGTTCCACAGTAAGGCAAGATTGCTTGTGCACTTCCCGGGTGTTCTGGCAAGAAAGAAGTTATATCGTAAACCTTTCCTCTAAATAAAACCCAACAACTCTCGCTTGAGTTATGTATCGCTAATTCAGAAATAGGGATTAATGCCTCAACTACGGTATCATTTATTTGAGGAGGCAATTGCGGGGAGGGATTCGATTTTAGAAAAACAGTAAATCCTACTAGAAATGCTATAATAATTGCATAAAGTATAATTTGTACAACTCTTTTCATATTTTGTTTTATATTTTAGGTTTTATAAACCTTAGGTTTAGAAAACATATAAAAGAGTAAAAATTCTTTAAATTTTAATGAAATTTGAAAAAATTGTATTGGTTTTTACTACAATTCTACTCGTAATACTTGAAATTTATGCTATTTTTCAAAATAATTTCAAATATATTGCTGATTTTTTTGCTTTAATTATCTCCTTATGGGGAGTTTATATCTTTAGAGATAAATTAAGAATTCACGCATTTCACTATTTTTTATTAGCAACTTTCTTGATAATTCATTATTTAGGGGTTTTTGGAGCATATGAGTGGGTTTTCTTAGGAATAGAGTATGATATTTACGTTCATTTTTACTTTGGAATAATTATTGGGCTGATGACATTTAGAGCATACAATCATTATGCGCCTAAGGAATTTAAAGGAGTTATAGGTGTTGTTTTAATGTTATTTTTAATTTTAGGTTTTGGAGCATTTCATGAATTGATTGAATTTGGGGGAGCGAGATTAATGGGTCAAGGAGAAGGTCTTTTCTTGTATGGTGCTGGAGATATAGATGAATGGGATACTCAGAAAGATTTACTTATGGGTTTATTTGGTGCAATGATAAGTATCTCTGGTTATTTGATTTATAGAAGAAAAATTTAGTTTGGCCTTTCTCCTTTCCAAAGAACTTGATTTGGTTTAACTGTAATTGCTCTGTATGCTCCTAAAAAGAAAGATGGGAAATAAACAATATATGTGAGTGGTATGTAAATAATCGAGAATGGATAAATCAAAAGAGATTTGTATAGTTCATTTTTATTTCTTATTAGCGGAGATACATATGGGAGAGAGAAGATAGGGTATACCAATAATGCAAAGAAAATACTCATTATTGGATTTTTTTTAAGTGTGAGGGAAAAATTTTCCTCTATTATTTTCATTCCTGTAATTGATGAGAATCCTTGATTTGTAGCGAGAATGATAAAGAAAAGACCGATTAAAACGATTGAAATAAAAACCGGATTTTGTAAGAATGAAAGAGGTCTTGTTAAGAAAACTTGCATGAATCCCGAGCCCCATCTAATTTTTTGTTTTACAAAATTATTTAATTTATCTGGAACGAGTGTTTTAACTCCATAATCGCTTTGTTCTACTTTCCATCCTAACCTTGTAAGTTTAGCAGCCATATCTGTATCGTCTGTGAGTGCATGAGGAGATAACATCCCTGCTTCTTTGTATGCTTCTTTCTTTATCGCCATACATCCTCCAAACATTCCTACTGAAGAATATAGGCTAGTTGCTTGATGCCAAACCCCTAAGAAATTGTACTCTATTGATTGCATTAATGGAAGAAATCCTTTATTTAGGGAGGAATATTTACAACTAACTGCTCCAACTTTTGGATTTGAAGAAAATCTTTTAATCATATCTTTTAGAGCAAGTTTATTAAAAATTAAATCTGAATCTAGGATTAAAATAATCTCTCCTCGCGTTTTGGAGAAGCAATCATTTACTGAAATTACTCTTCCCTTATTTGTTTTATTGTTTACTAGTTTAAATTTATATTTTTTTTGGAGTTTTTTTAGAACTTGAAGAGTATTATCCGTACTTGCGTCATTTATTACGAATAGCTCAAAGGGATTTTTTCCGAAAGATTCGTAAATGGATTTAATGGACTTGTCAATAAATTTTTCCTCGTTAAAAACTCCCATCAAAACAGAGAATTTGAGCTTTTTTTCTATATCTCTCTTTTTTGTTCTATCTACATATGAAAATAGAACTAGAAATAACATATTTATGAATAACATTGTTCCAATAAGATAGTGAGAATATATTAGCGCCATGTTTCAGTTAGTTTATTTATATTTAAGTTCCTTTTGGTTTTATTGAAGTGAGTTTGCATTCTTCGGGAGATTTGTCATTTCTTAATCTTAGAAAGACTGGAGCTCTAAGCTTATTATCTTTAGTTAATTCAGAATATTTTACTTCACAAACTAATTCAGGTTTAAGGTATTGAATATTTTTTTCTTTTATCTTGATTGGGGAGTTATTAGTTTCATATTTTTCAAATAAATCAAGAAGTTCTTTAATCATTTGATCATTAAAACCTGTACCTACTTCTCCGATATAGATAATATTGGTTTTATCAAAAACTCCGAGTATTAGGGATGAAAGGTCTCTTTTCATTTTTTTATATCCTAGAATTATGCAATCCGCAGTTTGAGTAAATTTTATTTTAATCCAGTTTTTTGAACGTCTTTGTTCGTATATGCTAGATATTTTTTTAGCCATAACTCCTTCTAAATTATGTTCTTTTGCAAAATCAAGTATTTTCTTTCCATCTTGGGTAAATGCAATCTTATCTATATTTTCTTTATTAAAAGATAATTTTTCCAAGATCTCTTTTCTCTTAATTAATGGGAGAGAAGTAATATCTTTCCCATTATATTTTAGAATATCAAAAATAATATAGCTTGCTTCGTATGTATGGTTTTGTAATAGATTAAAATCAGGTTTTCCAAATTCATCAAAAACTACTATTTCTCCATCTAAAACACATGAATCACAATTTATTTTGAATTGTATTTCAGGGTAACTTTTTGTAAGGTCCCTATTATTACGTGAGATAAATCTGACTTTAGAATTAATATAACAAAGAGCTCGATACCCATCTAGTTTTGGCTCAAAAATAAAATCTTTTTTGTTAATATCTTCTATTTTTCCTAAGGTTGCGTGCATAGGTCTCATCTTAGGCTAGCTCGAAGAGCTTCAATTAAATTCTCTTTCTCTTTCTTCCCTTTTCTTTTTTGAGGTAGATGGATTGGCTCCCCTTTCTCCTTTTTCTTTATTAATTCTTTAAGTTGTTCTTCATAATTATCTTTGAAATTTTCTATTCTGAATTCTTCTTCGGTTAATTGTTGGATTAATTTTTTAGCTAAATTCATTTCAGTTGTTTTTAGTTCAGGTTCTTCATTTAATTCTGTAACTTCTGAAATATCCCTTATTTCATATTGATAATTTAGAGTAGTTAATAGAATTCCATTTTTATATGATGAAATTACGCATGTGTGTTCTTTTTCACGCATGACAAACCTCGCTATTGCAGCTTTCCCAGTATCTTGTAGGACTTTCCTAAATAAGAAAAATGCCTTATCCTTTGCTTTATTGGGTGCTAAATAATAGTGAGAATTAAAATAAATGCTATCTATGTCTGTGAGATTTACAAATTCTTTGACTTCTATTAAATCGCTCTTTTCAGGCTTTAATTTTTCTAACTCATCTTCTTTCAGGATGTAATAATTTCCCTTACTTACTTCTATTGCTCTAGAGATTTCTTCCAAAGGCACTTCTTTTTCTTCTTCAGAGCAAAATTTTCTATATTGAATAGGGGCCTTGTCTTTATTATGGACAAGTCTAAACTTAATTGATTTAGGATTTACTGCGCTGAATAATTTTACAGGTATATTTACCAGTCCAAAAGAAATTGAACCTTGCCAAATAGATCTCATTATAAAATTTGCTTAGATTTTGTTAAATAAATATGGTGTCTATAATTAACTGCTATTTATTGTATAATCTTATTCTTTTTTAAGTTAATGAAAAAAGTAGAGATAAGTAATCCGAATAAGATATTATTTCCAAAGAAAAAAATTACAAAAGGAGAAATAATTAATTATTATGATAAAATCTCTGGGAAGATGTTGCCCTTTTTAAAAAATAGATTATTGACTCTGAAAAGATATCCTAATGGCGTAAATAAGAAGTTTTTTTATCAGAAAAATAAGTCTGATTATTTTCCAAATTGGATTAAAACTTATGAAAGAAAAGGTGTAGACTACGTCATTTGTAATAACAAAGAAACTTTAATCTATTTAGCAAATCAAGCATCTTTAGAGATTCATTCTTGGTTAAGTAGGGTAAATAGAGTAGATAACCCAGATAAAATGATCTTAGATTTAGACCCGTCAAAAGAAGGAGATAATTTTATTGTAAAGGGAGCCATGGCTATTAAGAAAATCTTAGATGAGATTGGTTTACAAGGATACCCTCTCTTAACTGGCTCAAAAGGAATACATATAATTGTACCTGTAAAGCCAAATTATTCATTTGAATACGTGAGAGATTTTGCAAGAAAAATAGCAGAAATAGTTTCTAGATTAAATCCTGAGAAGTTTACTACTGAAATGAGTATTTCTAAACGTAAGGGTAGAATTTTTATAGATTCATTTAGAAATTCAAGAGCTCAAACTGCCATTGTACCTTATTCTTTGAGGGCGGTTGAAGAAGCAAGTGTTGCAGCTCCAGTTAATTGGGATGAATTAAGGGGAAAGTTTAGTTCGAAGAAATATGACATGAATAATATCTTTAGAAATTTAGATAAAAAAGACTGGGGAGATTTTCATAAAAAAAAATTTAGTTTAGATAAAGCAGAGAAGAAATTAAATTCTATTTGGGAAAGTATTTAATTAGAGATTTATTAAATAATCTATGGGGAAGAAGAGAGTGCAGAAAATACCTAAACAAGCAATATTAGTTTGTCCGTTTTGCTCCGAGAAAAATAAAGCTAGAGTTTCTATAGAGAATTGTCCTCAAAGTTTCGTCTGCCCCAAATGTGAAAAAGAAGTTAAGAACCCTATAGCAAGGTGTTGTGTAATATGTGCTTTTTCTAAATCTAAGTGTCCTAGGACGTTATATATGGAAGCAAAGGTCAGAAGACTTGAGCTAAGGTAATTAGGGTTTCTCTATGGGTCTGACAGTCCCGTCTTCTTCAAATAACTCTATTGTTCTAGGGACTTTTCTTTTTAATTCTGAATCGGTAGTTGCAATATAATATCCCTTTTTCCCATTTTCTAATAACCAATCGTGAATTTTTTGACCACCTACTGACATATATTTCACATTATTTCTTTCTAACATTTTAAGCGCAGCATCTATAATTGCTTTATCTTCTTGTGAGGAACTTTGTTTTAAAACAAAATCCTTAAGTTCTTGTATAGATTCTCTTGCAAATCTAACTGAGAACCCTTGATTTTCTAACTGAGATAAAAAATCAATTCTTTTTCTCATTGCATAAATAACAAAATTGGAATCTAGTATTACTATCATAAATATTAACGCATGAAATGACGAATTAAATAGAAAATGAATAAAATTATGAAGATTATGAAGAGTACTTTAGCAATCCATGCTGCAGTTCCTGCAATTGTTCCGAAACCAAAAACTGCTGCTATGATTGCAATTATAAGAAATAATATTGCCCAATTTAGTTGGCCTAGTTTATTCATGATATTTAGTAAGTAATCTTATATTTATTTTACCGTAGTAATTATAAAACAATTATGAAATTTTCAAATCCAGAGTAGGTTGTATTTTCAATTATATAAACATATAAATATAAAATGAAATTTTCCTTATTTTAATGAATCTAAAAATGTTGAGAAAAATAGAGGAGAAATACTCTATTCTTGAAAGAATTTTTCCTTCACACGAATTATTAAATTATGCTCATCTCGAGAATGGGGAAATCTTGATCTCTGAAGATGTAGATAAAAAAATTGAATTTTTAAAAAAATTCAGTGGAGAAGGACCTGATATATTTTGTACATTAAATTTTTTAGATTATAAAGAAAAAATAATTTCATCAATATTCTCTAATTATTTGAAAGCATTAGATGAAGCAGTAAGGGATCTGACTAAATAATTGTTCTTCTTTTACAGCCGTATTTTAAATAAAAAATAGTCTTTCTAATACTATGAACGAGAATAATCTTTATAGTCCTGCCCGGAATTCCTCTGCTGCGCTGGTTTCGGTTTTCCGGGTGGGACAAAATTGAGAAGTAAGTTCCATACTACGAGCGTTTTTATAAAAAGTTGATTTTTTTATATAATGGTTACACGAACAGGTGATTTTTTAAAGAGACAATTTAGAAAAGGAGTAGATGTAGTCTCAGAAAAAGTTACAGATGAAATTTCATATAGGGCAGATTTAATCTTAGATAAAGCAGAATATAGACTTGAAAGAATTCAAAGAAATTTATTGAAGAACTTATTTAGTTTATTACTAATCGGGGCAGGAGCAATTTTAATATTTATTTCGTTATACTTTTTCCTAACTGATTTTGCAGGACTTGCTGATGCTTATGCTCTTTTAATCTTTGGAGGATTTTTATTAATTATGGGAATAATTTCTAAAATGATAAAAGGAGGTGATAGAAGATGGTAGACGGAAAGAAGGGTAATAAAGATAAACCTGGAAAAAGGACAAAAGGAGCAGCTAGAGAACTCAGGATTGCTGCAAGGGAAGATTATAGAGATATGAAAGAAAAAGGAAAACAAAAAACTAGTGAGTGGAGTGACTATCTTTCAGATAATTTCCAAGAATTAAAAGAAAGAGGTATGCAGAAAGGAGATGAATTAATGCATATAATCGATGATTTTATTGACCAAAACCCTAAGAAGGCCGCAGTTATCGCAGCAGGAATTGGAGCAGCCATCGGGGCAGCAATTGGAAGTGCTACTTCAAACATGAAGAATAAGAGCATGTCTAGAAGTGGAAGATATGACAAAAGAAAGAATGGATATCGTGAAGATAGAAATCAAGAAGATTTCTAATTTAATAAAATTGTCTAAAATATACTACGTTACTTTTTAATTTTATTTGAATATTAATGACTAATGTTGGATGTAGAGGTATATAAAATAGAACTTGAATTTTCTGGAGGAATAGATTTTTCTCTTGTTGGACATATGGTTGCAAAAGTTTTAGATAGGTATAATGCAGATATTCACACAAGAGATGAAATTAGGAAAGAATTAAAGGTTTTAGAGGAAGAAGAAATTAGTGATTGTAAAATTGTTATTGAAGTTGTTAATGATCCGTTAGATGAATATTTTAATAGTGTCCCAGATGATAGATAATTAAATTGCCGACGTAGCTAATTTTCTTGTTTTTGTAGCAAATCTTTTTAATTTAGGTTTAATATCATATTTTCTAATTACTTTTGTTATTTGAGAATTTCTTTTTTCAGATACGGAAAAATCAGATAAATTCACACGGGGAGGTGCTCCAAATTGGAATCCTTCAAGGTCGGATTGAAAATGACCGAAGTTACCTGAACCTTGAAATCTTAATGTGGAATCGATTGCTTGTGCTAATGCTTCTTGTGTATCTTCATAGCTTTTTCCTAGTCTTTCAGATGCCTCCATAACCTGCGGTCCAAATTGTCGTAATAAGTCCATTACATTTTCTTCCATATTTAGTTTGAGACCTTCCCTTACCTCTCTAGGGAATTTTCTTCCTTTAAAGTGCTTTTTTAATAATCCATCTATTCTTTTTCCAGAAAAGTATTCTCCGCCTACATAAATAAGATCTAATTTCACTACGGGAGATGCGTGTTCTCCTAAAAGGTGTATGTGAGTTCCATTTCTCTCTGTATGGTAGGGATCTTGAGTTTCATTGAATAAAAATCTTCTAATTCTAGGTTCGTCTGCAGAAGCAGTTAATAATTTTTCAGTAGGAATTCCCCTTAGCGCTGCATAGTAGGCTAATGTTTCAGGAGGATTCGATGCAATTATGGTTGTTGGAATCTCTTCACCACGATTATATAGCCTTGTTAAAACATCTATATATTGTCTGAATCGAGGCATTGAATTATTAAATAACCATGGAATTATTTCTCTTCTATCTCTGAATTTTGGAAGAGGCTCATGTTGAGAATCTGCAAAAACCAGAAATCCTGAACCTGAAAGAATTAAATCTTCTAAATCATTAAAATCAGTCCTAACAGATTGTTCAGGGATGCCCTTTAGTAACATTAAATCTTTATAACCTACTTTTCTTCTTATTTTACAAGCCTCTTTTAATTTAGGTGCATAGCTCTCTGCTTCAACTTCATCCCATCCGAGAGCCTCACTTAAAGCTCTAGTTACTTCCTCTTCAGGTAAATCGAAATGATCTAACTCATACGTGCCGTTACTTAAACTATTACTAAACCAATTAATTTGATGACCTAAACCTATGCATTTCCTTACTAGTTCCGAACCTACTCTTCCTCCTCCATAAACAGCAATTGGACTATCAATTTTTAGTAATCTATCAGAAACCATTTTTGCGATTAAGTTATCTATCTGTTCATTTGGAGATTTTTGAGCTCTTAAATCTAAATCTCCATAAATACTTTTTTGCCTGTATAATTCTATTAGAGCTTTATCTTGAGTGCCTCTATGCACAAGTATTTTTGGTATTTTAGAGTGATGTTTTTCTAGTTCATCCATAAAGAAACCAGGATCCACATCGATTCCATCTTGATTTACAAAGATAGCTTGATATCCATTATTAGATGCAGTATTTTTATGTGCATCAACATATTGACGATCATTTTGAAAATAACAATGCCTTACTTCAAGTCCATCTGGAAGAGATGCTCCGATTGAGGTTGTTAAGCCTCGAACTCCATTTATATCTAACCCAATCATTGCTATTCTTGGACGTCTAATCTCTACAACCATTATTTATAAGCTCGTTTGGACTTTTTAAAGGTTCCTCTTTCATGTAACTTGAGAGTAGCAAATGATGTTGTCTAAAAAATACTACTTTTTAGGGAAAACTTTTAAAAAGGGTGAATGCACATATATATTATAAAAAAGTAAATTAAAAACAACAAAATGCAAAATAATATAAGAGAGTTTTTGACTGGAATCGGCTTCGGTAAGAACGAGGCAGAAGTTTATGCTTCACTTATCGAAATTGGAGAAGCTGCCTCAGTACTTGAAATTTCTAAAAAAACTAAGATTCATAGATCAAATATTTATGATGCTTTGAGGACTTTAGTTCAAGAAGGCCTAGTTTTTGAAATAAATAAAGAAACTAAGTTATTCGAGGCAAGACCGCCAAGAAGTTTATTGAATTATCTACAAAGAAGACAATTAGAGTTAAACGAGATAGTAACTGATTTCGAATCTAGATTATCTACAAAGAAGCATTCTGAATTGGCAAAAGTATCTAAGGGAGTTTTTGCATTAAGAGAAGCAGTTAAAAGTTTGATTGATAATGATGAACCTATAGATTTATTTGGAATTCCTGGGAAAGCTCCTGAAATAATTGGGCCAATGTTAAAAGATTTTCATAAAGAAAGAATTCAGAAAAAAATTAATATGAGGCATATTTATAATATGTCTGCAATTGAAAGAGTTAAGTGGTTAAATAAATTGAATTATACGGAAGCAAGAATCCTTCCAGCAAAATACGATTCAAATGTTACAACAATTGTTACTGGAGATAAAGTAATTATTTTCTTATGGGATAATGAGATCTCTGTAGTTGAAATGATTGATTCCGATATAGCCCAAACATATAAAAATTATTTTGAATTGATTTGGCAGAAAGCAAAATCTCCTGAAGAAGGAAATGGAAATAAAAATGGTGAAAAAGTCAAAGTCAGCGAAAAAGTCAAAATTGCTCCAAAATCAAAATAATGTGATTAATTTTTCTTTAAAAGATTTAAATAACAAACTCTGGAATTTGAAAGATTTTTCTGGAAAGAAAATAGTTTTGTATTTTTACCCTAAGGACGATACTCCTGGATGTACTCTCGAAGCAAAAGAATTTAATAATTTAAAAGAAAAATTTGAAGAAAATAACTCTATTGTGATTGGAATATCTGGAGGAGATTCTAAGAGCAAGGAAAAATTCTGTGATAGAAATAATTTAAGCATTCTATTATTATCTGATTCTGATTTTAAAGTTTCAAAAAGTTATGGTGTTTATGGAGAAAAAAGCTTCATGGGTAAAAAGTTTATGGGAATAAAAAGAACCACTTTTATTATAAACGAGACTGGAAAGATAATTGAAATTTTTGAGAATGTGAAGCCTTCTGGACATGCAAATAAAGTTTTAGAAATCGTCGAGAAAATTTGAAGTTGAAACAGTACAACATTTCTTTAAATATAAATCGAAATTAAAGTTTTTATGATTAAACAAAAAGTGTTTCTTGAAAGTGGGAGTGGAATTAAAAATACATTTTCCGTCGGTGAAGACATGGATTTTTTGGAAATTAATTTGATTTCTGTTTGGGATCATTTCTTTGGATTACCAAAAGAATTTTTAAGGGAACTTGAAGAGTTTGGAAAAAGAAATTCTTTTTTTGTTGAAAGAAGAGATGAAGATTTTGAAGAGGTTGAATGTAAAATTTGTGCAAGATGTTTCAAAGCACATTTAATTATGAAAGCAAAAGAGTATAATGTAAATCACAAAGTAACTCAATTTTTAGCAAGTCAACTACCATGTAGAGCCGGACATGGAGATTATTATTTAGACGGCGATAATGTTTTTCCTTTTTCTTTAGTCTAACCAACCAACCCCTCAAGGGCGCCCTTAAACAAGGCGCCCGTAAACCCTTCATAATTTAACCTTTAAGTTTTTGAGTTAATAATTTTCCAAGATAGTATGCAGATCCAAATACAATCAATCCTGGAAGTAATGAAATTCCAAGGCTTGGTACTAAGAGAGAAGTGCCTATTGTTCCGATAGTTCCTGCACCTACAGATTCAAGAATTTGAATTGCTCCTGGAACTGATTTTTCAACATCTTTTTGTAGTGCGTCAATTTGCAAAATCATTTTACCTTTTTTCATAATTCTAATTTTTCTGTCTTCTTCTGAGATTAAAACAACTAATTCTGCAGTTTTTGATGCAGATAGGGCTGCACTATGTCTTGTTCCGAAGTTTTTGAAAGTAGAAGTAGATTTTATCATAGCCCCATATGCTTTTAAAATCCCATCTTCACCTATTATAATTGCACCATCCATCAATGCTAAAGATTCTAAGAGCTTTGGATTTTCTGAAATTTTAAATGGGGGGACAGTTTGATCAACTAATAAAGAATAATCTGCTTTTCCAACTACAAATAATGTTCCTTCTCCCCTCTTAGCTACTCTTAACCCAACTTGAATCAATGTTTCCTCTATGCTCTTTAGTTTATCTTCTTGCTTCATATTTTCAAAATAAGATTTTTCTATTTAAGTCTTTCTCATTAACATTTAAATAATTGATTATTTTCTATATATTGAGGTGAGATGATTCTATGAAAAAGGTGAAAATTGATAAAATTCTCGAGAAAGGAAGAGCAATGTATTTAGCGTATGATCAAGGTCTTGAACACGGTCCTGAAATGGAATTCAATGATAAGAACGCAGATCCGTTGTATATATTGGATATTGCTAAGAAGGGGAAATATAATGGAGTTATTTTTCAGAAAGGGATTGCTGAAAAATATTATAAAGAGATAAAGAAAAGTAAGGTTCCATTGATTATAAAATTAAATGGGAAGACAAAATTAAGTGCAGGAGAGCCAGTTTCTGCTCAAATTTGTACTGTAGGTGAAGCGATTAAGTTAGGAGCTAAAGCAGTAGGATTTACTTTGTATATCGGAAGTAGGTTTGAAAGTAAAATGATTGAGCAATTTGAAATTATTGAGAAAGAAGCGCACTCTAAGGGAATTCCAGTTATATTATGGGTATATCCACGTGGAGAGAAGATAAAAAATGATATTTCTAGGGAAAATATGGCCTATTCTTCAAGAGTTGGACTTGAGTTAGGAGCAGATATTGTTAAGATGAAATGGAATGGGAATAAACTTGATTTGAAATGGGTCGTTAAATCTGCTGGAAGGTGTAAGGTAGTTGTTGCTGGAGGAGATAAAATTAAAGAAGATAAATTTTTGAAATATGTTGAAAATATGATAGATTCCGGTGCAATTGGATTGGCAGTTGGAAGAAATGTTTGGCAAAGTAAAGATCCATTTAAACTAAGTGAGAAGATAAGGAAAATTATATTCAGATGATCGTTATAAATTTTAAGAATTATGTGTATGGGAAAGAAGCGATTATACTAGCTAAGAAAATTGAGAAGTTTCTCCCTAAAGCAATTGTTTGTCCTAATTTTTTGGATTTAGAGGTTATTAAAGAAAAGACTAAGCTTAAAGTTTATTCTCAGCATTTAGATTATTTTAAAAAAGAGAAAACTGGATTTGTATTTCCTGGGAATCTTAAAAGAGTTGGGATAAATGGAAGTTTATTGAATCATTCAGAACATAGACTAAAAATAAGAGAAATTCAAAAAACATTATTTGATTCAAAAGGTTTGGAGATTATAGTTTGCGTTTCTTCAGTCAGAGAAGCTAAAAAAATATTGAAATTAAGTAGGGAAATTTACGGAATTGCTTTTGAGGACCCTAAATTAATTGGTAGTGGAAAGAGTGTTATTGAGTATAATCCTAAGGAGTTGATTAAATTCATAGATTTAGTTAAGAAATCAAAGAGAAAAGTTAAGATTTTATGCGGTGCGGGAATTTCAAGTAGGGAAGATTATGTGAAATCTAGGGAATTGGGGTGTGATGGAGTTTTGATATCTAGCGCAATAGCAAATAATAAAAATCCAGACAAATTATTAAAATCATTAAGAGGGTAAAATGTTTGAAAAAATAAAGAGGTTTAGAATCAATAGGAGAATTAAAAGTAAACATTTCCATGTAACTATATTTGGAAGTGCGAGAATAACAAGAAAAGATAAGAGTTATAAACAGGTTTATGAGTTAGCAAAGCTTTTAGGTAAGAGGGAAATTGATGTCGTTACTGGGGGAGGTCCAGGAGCGATGGAGGCTGCAAATAAGGGCCACATAGCAGGAAGTAAGGGGAATGGGAGCCATTCTATAGGTATAGCAATTAAACTCCCAACTGAGCAAAAAATTAATTCTTCAGTTATGTTATATGAGGAACATAAAAGATTTTCTGGAAGATTAGACCATTTCATGTTATTAAGTGATGTAATTATAGTTTCTGGGGGAGGAATTGGGACATTACTTGAATTATTTTATACTTGGCAGTTGGTACAAGTGAAACACATCTGTAAAATTCCTATAATTTTACTAGGAGAAGAATGGAAAGGTCTTCTAGATTGGATGAATAAGAATGTTGTTAAGAAAGGTTATGTTGATAAAGATGAAATGAATCTTGTTTTCTTGGCCAAGACTCCTAAAGAAGCTTTAGATATAATTGATGAAGTTTATGAAGAGTATAAAAAAGGGAATAAGGATTTCTGTGTTAATTACGAGAAATATAAACTAAGAAAGTAATCAAGATAACTTATATTTTCTAGAGATTATTTTTTTAGATGTGAAGAAGAAAATTACACCTAATATAATTCCAGCTAAGACGTCTGAGAAATAATGTACTTGAAGGTAAATTCTAGAGAATGAGACGAAAAGGATTAAGAAAATGTTTAGAGCTATGAAGGTATATCTAAGAGATTCATTTTTAATATCGTTTTTGTAAGCAAATATTAAAGTTAGAAATAAAACTGTGGCTAGTAGTGCATGTCCGCTTGGGAAACTGTATCCATTCTCTGGAATTAAGGAATTGAGAGGACGTTCTGCCTTTATTAAAAATTTAATTATTAATACTAAGCTATAACCAAAGATATAACTTAAAAGCAAATTGATTCTTAAGTGATGTTTATCCTTTTTTAAGAAAAATAAAAGTAAAATGAATGAGATAATTAAGATGTAAGGCATTATATTTGTTAAATTTGTGAGGAAATTTGTTAAAAGGGGCGTTCTAATTGATGAAATTACTGAAAAGACTTGATTGTCTAAGGTGCGAATTGATTCTAAGAACATAATTTAATTTGGGAAATAGAGTTAATAAGATTTACCTTTGAGCTTCAACTACAAACCAGTAAGGCTGACTGTCTACCCTATCATGTTTCAGTTTTGTTGGTTCGCCTCGAGGTTTAAGTTCTCTAATTGTGAAGTGAGTATCTGGATGAACTCTTGTTTCAGGAACGTAATATTGAGATTGATTTTCTCTTGCTTCTAATCTAGTGTCTTCTCCTTTTATTTTACCTTGAAATTTGTAAGTTATTGAAGATGATTTAAAACTTCCAGATCCTCCAAAAGAAGGATTTAATTCGGCTAAAGCTTGAGACACACCTTCTTGATATAAAATACCTGTAACGTTATTATTAACTAAAACCAACCCTCTTTCAGTGGAAATTATATCTAATTCTCCGAAATTATTTTCATGAGCGAATTGCTTTGCTAAGTCTTCTAAATCGAGAGGCCTGTAGAATCTTGGTGGACTTACAATCTCTGGTTGCTGGTTTTCTGACATGATTTTGTTTAAGCTTTTTAGTTTATAAGGATTATTGAAATAAAAATGAATAATCCAAAACGATTATAAACTCTCCTCTATTAAATGTATTAGAGGTGAAAATGGGAAATCTGAAAGTATATTTGGGGGCGGATCACGCAGGATTTGCTTTGAAAGAGAGAATAAAGGAATTATTAGCTAAGAAAGATATTTATTTTGAGGAATTTGGTGCTTACGAGTTTCTTAAAGATGACGATTATGTAGATTATGCTGTCAAGGTTGCTGAGAAAGTAGCAAGACATAAAGATTCAAGAGGGATTTTAATTTGTGGAACTGGAACTGGAATGGTCGTAGTCGCTAATAAAGTTAAGGGAATTAGAGCTGCAGTAGGGTATGATAAATACAGTGTTGTAAAAGGTAGAGAGGATAACGACATTAATATATTATGTTTAAGGGGGAGAAATTTCCCTGATGATAAAAATCTTGAACTTGTAAAAATTTGGCTAAAAAGTAATTTTTCTGGTAAGGAAAGACATAAGAGAAGAATAAATAAAATAAGAAAAATTGAAAAATGAAATTTGAAATTATTCCGACAATTTTTGCCCTAAGTAAATGGGAATTTGAAGCCAGATTAGAGAGTTTACTGCCATTAAGAAGAAATTTACAGATTGATTTTATGGACGGTAAGTTCGTAGAGAGTAAGGGAATTAACGTCTCAGATGTTATGGATCTAAGGAAATTTAAAGTCGATTTTGAAGCACATTTAATGGTTGAGAACCCATTAACTTTTATTGAGCCATTAAGAAAAAGAGGTTTCAAGAAAATTATATTTCATTCTAAGTCTATTAATGAAGAAAAAATCAATTCATTAATAAAAGAGATAAGAAAAAATAAGATGAAACCGTGGATCGCATTTAATCCGGATGAAGAAATTGATGATATCTTCTGGATGGTTGACGGATTAGAGAAAATTGAAGGAGTAATGTTTATGGGAGTTAATCCTGGGAAAGAAGGTCAAGAGTTGGATAAGAAAGTATTAGATAAATTAGAGGTATTTAGAGAAGCATATCCCCATATGAAAATCCAAATTGATGGTGGAGTTAATGAATCTAATATAAAAGAAATTGTTAAATTAGGAGTAAATATAGTTAATGTTGGAAGCGCAATCTATAATTCTAAAGATCCTAAATCTTCACTTGATAAATTGGAGAATGCAGTACAAAATGCGTAAGTATGATGTAATTAGCTTCGGAAGTGCATTGATTGATATGTTTATGTATCCAGATTTTAAAGAGAAAGCTGGGAAAATTTTTCTTAATTCTGGAACAAAGATTGAACTTGATGACGTTAAATTCTCTACTGGAGGAGGAGCTATTAATACCTCTATTTGCATATCAAAACTTGGATTAAAAGCAGCAGTTATTGGGAAGATAGGTATTGGACATAATGGTAAAATAATTGAAGATGAATTAGAAAAAGAGAATGTTGATTTCTTAGGAGTTAAGAGTAAAGGTCATACTGGACATTCAGTTATTTTTGAAACAGATAAAGGAAATAGGACCATTTTAACGTATAAAGGATTAAGCAATAGTATCTCAATTAAAGAGCTAGATTTGAAAAAAATAAATTCTAATTGGATCCATTTTACTTCTATGGGAGAGGAATCTTTTGAAACTCAGAAGAAAATTGCTAAATTTGCTCATGAGAATGGAATAAAAATATCTTTTAACCCGAGTACTTATTTAACTTCTAAGGGAAAAGAGCATATTAAAGAAATTCTTTCTAGGAGTGAAATTCTAAGCTTAAATAAAGAAGAAGCTAAAATGTTAATTAAGAAAGGAAATTTGTTTATTGAATTGAGGAAACTTGGTCCGAGAATAGTGTGTATAACTGATGGAGAGAATGAAGGAGGAATTTATGATGGGGAATTTTTATATAAGTTCTGGCCTAAAAAAGTTAAAGTTAAGGAAGCAACTGGAGCAGGGGATGTTTTCGTAAGTACGTTTTTAGTTGGATTGATTAAATATAATGATATTGAAAGAGCATTGAAAGGAGCAATTGCAAATTCAGAATCTCTTGTAAAGACAGAAGGATTGAGAAAAGGTATTTTAAGTTGGAAAGAATTAAATAATGAAGTTAGAAAAGGGAGTTTTAAGATAAAAAAAGAGGTGTTAAGGTGAAAATTTCATTTTTCGATATCGATTCTAATGAGAAGAAATATTTTCAGAAGAATTTAAAACTTGGAAGTAAGGCTAATGTAAGTTATTTTAAAAAAGAATTAACCTTGAGGAATTATAAAGATGCTTTAGATTCCGAAGTAATTGTAGTTTTTGTGCATTCTGATTTAAGTAAAGAAGTTTTAGAGAAGTTGCCGAAGCTGAAGTATATTATTACTATGTCTACTGGTTTTGACCATATTGATTTAGAATATTGTAAGAAGTATGGGATAAAAGTAAGTAATGTGCCAAGATATGGGAGGAATTCTGTTGCAGAGTTTTCATTTGCTTTGTTATTGGCATTATCTAGGAGATTAGATTATGCGATTGATCGTGCTAAAGAAGGTAATTTTTCAATTCAAGGTCTTGAAGGTTTCGATTTGAAAGGTAAAACTCTTGGAGTTGTTGGAGTCGGAAGTATAGGAGAAAATATGATCAAAATTGCTAAGGGGTTTGACATGGATATAATTGCATATTCTAAAAATAGGGATGAAAAATATGCTAAAAGAATAGGAATTAAATTAGTTAGTTTTAATGAACTTTTGAGGAAATCGGATATTATAACATTTCATGTTCCTCTAACAAACGAAACTAAACATATGTTAAATATGAAAAATATTAAATTGATTAAGAAAGGAGCGTATTTGATTAATACTTCAAGAGGAGAAGTGATAGACACTAAGGCTTTGTTATATGCTTTAGATAAAGGACTTATTGCTGGAGCAGGTCTTGATGTTTTAGAGGGCGAAGATGATTTGAAAGATGAAAGACAACTAATTAAAAATCATCTTAAAAGAGAAGAGAAAAAAGTTTTGATGGAAAATCATCAATTATTGAAGAAGAGAAATGTAATTGTTACAGGGCATGTCGCATTTTATACGAAAGAAGCTATTGAGAGAATTCTTGCTTGCACGGTAGAGAATATTAAGAACTACCTTATTGGAAGGGCAAGTAATTTAGTTTGAGCCTCTTCAAGATTTTCAAGAGGAATAATTTCATACTTTAATCCATAAGTTCTTGCGAATTTGTCATCGAAAAAAATTCTACAATTTTGACACTGCATTAGATGATTTGGATTCTCATTTCTTCTCTCTTGTGGAGAATAAACTTTATGACCTGTTTCATTACAATTATTTCTTGCGATTAAATCTATTTGTCCAAATGAGTAATCTCTTTTATCTATTTGAGTCATAAGAGGAGATTATTTTTTTTGAGTATTTAAAGTTTTAAGATTTCAGAATAGAAAGTGCTTCCTTGTAAATAGAATCTGCATTTATTTTATGTTTAGCTAATAACTCTTGAGATGTTCCTGAATGAGGAATTCCTTCTACTGCTAAATGAGATATCTCGATGTTTGTGTTTTTCAATTCTGATGAAAGCATTTCTCCAATTCCGCCTTCTTTTCTATGGTCTTCTGTTACAATTATTTTATTTCCGTGCTTCTTTACGAAATCTATTAATTTCTTCGTGTTTAGAGGTTTAATACAATATAAATCAATAACTGCAGAGTCTATTTTTTTATCTTTTAAGAGAGAGTGTGCTTTTAATGATTCGTGAAGAGTAATTCCTGCTCCAATCAAAACAACTTTATCTGATTTAGATTCTTTTAGTATTTTGAAATTTCCGAGAGTAAATTTTTCTTTATTGTCGTATAAAATTGGAGTTTTATCTCGTGTTGTTCTAATATATTTTAGATTCGGAATTTCAGAGCATAGCTTTACAAGAGATTGTGTTGAAACTGCATCGCTTGGATAAAGGATAACTGAATTTGGAAGTGCTCTGAACATTGAGATATCTTCTAATCCCATTTGTGATGCTCCATCTTTACCTATAGAAACTCCTGAATGACTTCCACATATGGTGAAATTTCCGTTTGATAATGCAGCCATTCTAATTTGGTCATGTGCTCGTGTTAAGAATGCTGAAAATGTAGATGCAAACGGAATAAAACCTTTTTTGCTTAATCCTAATGATATTGAAATTAAATTTTGTTCTTGGATGAATGTTTCTATAAATTGATTTGATTTCAAAATTTTAACATCTTCTGAATGTGTGGAATTAGATACTTCTGCATCTAGAGCTAAGACTTTTGAATTCGATAATGCAAGAGAGGCTAGGGCAATTCCATATGCTGAACGTGTTGCAATTTGTTCATTGAAATAATATTCTCTAAAATCTGGACGTATTCTCCTAGTGTGCCAGATAGTTTTTTCAGGTTTTTGAATGTGCGCTTCAGGAAAAGTAGTTTCAGGAATTTCATCTAGAGCTAAGTCAAGTTCTTCTTGTGAAAGCGCTTTTCCGTGCCATCCGAGTTTTCCTTCCAAGAAAGAGACGCCTTTTCCTTTAATCGTCTGAGCTAAAATAATTGAAGGTTTATCTGAATGGTTTGTTTTTGTTAATGCTTTTGATATTTGTTTTATATTATGGCCATTTACTTGGAATACGTTCCATCCGAATGATTCAAATCTTTTCTTGTAGGATTTTAGATGATGTCCAAGCATAGTCTCTCGAGTTTGCCCTAATTTGTTAACATCTACAATTGCGATTAAGTTATTAAGGGAATAGAAAGGGGCAAGTTGAAGAGCTTCGTAAATAGAACCCTCTGCTAATTCTGAGTCTCCTAGGAGAACAAAAACTTTAGCTTTTCTATTTTGCAGTTTGTTTGCTATTGCCATCCCAACTCCAATTGAAAGACCTTGTCCGAGTGAGCCAGTTGCTGCCTTAACCCAATTTAATGAGACAGGCATAGGATGACCTTCTAATGGAGAATTAATTTTTCTAAGAGTTTTTGGATCATTAGGGATACAACCTGCTCTGAATAGTGCAGAGTATAAAATTGGGGCGGCATGTCCTTTGCTTAAGATGAATTCATCGTTATCTTCCTTGTTGGGATTCGAGGTATCATATTTCATATGTGAGAAAAAGAGAGAAGCCATTATTTCTGCTGAACTGAGGCATGAAGTAGGATGTCCAGATTGAGCTTCTGTGGTTGCAATTAAAGAATCTCTTCTTAATATATTTGCAATATATTGTAAACTATTGATAGACATTTCATCACCTCTAAAATATATATTAAAGTGAATATAAAAAGGTTAACCTTTCCAATTAATTAGGGGGTAAAGATGTTTGAGTTTCTTAACTGATTCTTTTTGAGCTTCCATAACTAGATCTATTTGTTTGTAAGCTTGTGGGGCTTCATCTAGGGTTTTTTGAGAGATTGTTCCCTTGATACCTTCCATTGAGGATTTGAATTCTTTCATAGATATTTTAGATTTTGCTTGTGTTCTACTCATAACTCTTCCTGCTCCGTGACTGCTAGAATATAAAAAATTAGGATTTCCTAGACCTTCTACTAAAATTGTTCCATCTCGCATATTTGCAGGAATTATTCCTTTCTCTTTTTTTGTTGCAGGAGTAGCTCCTTTTCTATGAACATATAATTTATTCTCAAGTATTGCGTGATTATGATTTTTGTTAGCCCAAAGTTTTGGAGAAAGTTTTATTTTTAGTACTGATTCTAGAGCTTCAACCACTCTGTTCGACATCTCTAATCTATTTAGAAGAGCGTAATCTAAACAGAAGTCTAAAACTGCAAGATATTGTTTTCCTAATTCAGATGAAATTTCGAGAGGATTAGTTACTTCATATTCTGTTTTTGAATTTGAAGCTTTTTTCATATAATGTGTAGCTATTTTATGTCCGAGACCTCTTGAGCCTGAATGGATTGTAATCCATGCCTCGTTTTCATTTTCTTTATCCCAGTTTAATTCAATGAAATGATTTCCTCCTCCTAAGGTTCCGAGAAATTTTCTCCCCGAAGTCTTAATCATATTCAGGATGGATTTATCATGGGGACTTTTTTCTAATTTTTTTATTAATTCGTTAAATTTAGTTTCAGTTTCTTTTGATAATTTAGGTGAAGTTTCTCCTTTACCCATAGGAACTAGCTGATTTACCTTATTGTATATTTTTTCTGAGTTATTTTGAATTAGTTCTATTATGTTTTTATGAGATAATTTTACCGAGATTAAACCGCAACCAATATCGAATCCTACCCAACTAGGGACAATGTAATTCTTCGTTGCAAGAACTGCCCCAATTGGAGCGACATACCCTGAATGTGCATCTGGCATTAATGCGGCTTTTACCACATAATCTTGAGAATAGCATGATTTGAATTGTTTTAGTGTTTCTGAGTCTGGATTTAAGGCGTAATTGTAAATTTTCTTTTCCATAAACTACTAAGGAAAAACTGGTTTATTAAACTAATGATTCTAAAGATTTTGAAAATTTTTCAATTGTCCTATGTAGATGATTGTGTTCGTTTTTAGATTTCTGATTTTTAGAATTACCCATTATTGTATATGAAACAGTTAATTTTATTTTATCCTTATATTCTAAGAAATTGGCCACACAAGATATCCTCTAGCCCTTTACATCTAATCTTTTATCTTCTAATCGAACAATTTCGAATCCCTTCTCTTCTAAATGATTCATTAACTCTTGTTCAGGATTTTCTATCTTTCTTAAAAAATATGTTGATGAGTTTTTCCGATACATTCGTTTGAAAATTAGACCATATATTTAATTAAGCGCCATATTTTTTATACATCAAAAATATAGGCTTGTAATCTTGTCGTTTTACTAGCGCTAGTTAAACTTATAAAAGAAGTTTGGCTCTTTTTTAAATGGCTGAAGTTCTTGACTTTATAGTTATCTTCTTTCTAGTTGGATTTATTTTAATCGGGGTTTATGTCATTTGGGTGTTTATTCCGATTGGAGAAGAAATACGATCTGAAAAATACACTCAAGAGATATCTGGAAATTACCCTGAACAAAGTTATCAATTTTATCCTAATTTGAGATATAGGGATAAAGAAATTACTTTTAGTTTAAGTGAATCTTGTGAGAATATGAAAAGAAAAGATGTGATTAACGCGTTTAAAATAATTGAAGATAAAACGGACCTTGATTTTACTCAAACTCTCGGAGAGGGAGAGATAAAAGTGGAGTGCTCCAATATTGCTCCTGAAGCAGATGAATCTAATCATTTTATTGCTGGAGAGGGAGGACCTTCAAAAATAATAAACACTAGTGTATATAATGTAATATTTAATGGGAAGGTTTCTTTATATCGGTCTGAGAGATGTGAAACCCCTAATGTAGCAATACATGAGATCCTTCATGCTCTTGGGTTTGATCATAATAATGATAAAAATAGTATATTATATCCTATAACAAATTGCAACCAAGAAATAGACCAATATATTTTAGATGAAATAAATAGGGTTTATGCAAACCCTAGTCTGCCAGATTTATTATTTAAAGAAATTGAGGCATCTAGAAAAGGAAGGTATTTGAGTTTTGAAGCAACATTATTTAATGCAGGTCTTAAGGATTCAAAAGAATCTAAAATTCAAGTTTTAATTAATGATGAATTGGTTAAGGAATTCATTATTGAGCAAATGGATATTGGAGTTGGAAAGACGTTAAGTGTTAGTAATTTAAGGTCATCAAGTAGCTTTAATGAAGTTAGTTTCAAAATAGTGTACGATGAAGATGAAATCTCTAAAGAAAACAACCTTGCTCGAGTTGGATTGATTGAAGGATAGGTTTAAAAATACAGTTTTAATTGATTTTTTATGTCAGATGAGAGAAAAGTTTTATTCAGGATAGGACAAAGAGAAATTGTAGAGAATGGTCTCTATGTCCATGTTGGACCAAGTTGTGCTAGATTTATGGTCGTAGGATATAATTCTGAAAGAAATGACTCGACATGGGTTTCTCCATCCTCTAGTGGTTTAATGGCCCTTGTATTAAATAATACTCAACTTCATGATGTGTTTGATAATCCTGAACCTATTATATACTTTGAAGGCGGACAAATGCGTTTTGATCATAATTATAGACCAACTCACGAGCAATCAAGAATACTTAATAATTGGAATGCAGAGTTAGATAAAGCAGGTATAGGAGATTACAAAACTCCAAATTTAAAATTGAAGAAGCAATTTGCCCAGCACGTAAGATAATGATGTGAAAGATAGGTTTAAATATTTGTTTTATGTTTTTCAATAAAGAGAAGCGCAGGAAATAAAAAAGATGGCTGATAAGGAACAGATAATAAAAGAGAAATTTGATTATTCTGGATTATTTGATTTTAACGGATTTTATAGTTATGCCCATAATTTTTTGAAAGAAGATAAGGGATATGGCGTTGTTGAAGAGAAATATTCTGAGAAGGTAAATGGAAATAACAGAGATATAACTTTTGAGTGGACTTGTACTAAAAAGATGGGAGATTATTTTAATTTTGAGATTAAGATGAAAATTGAAGCTGGTGGAATGAGCGATGTTGAAGTTGACATTGATGGCCAAAAAAAGAAGATGAATAAAGGTAAAATATCAGGAGAATTAAAAGCTAATTTCATAAAAGACCCTTCTTCAAAGTGGGATACTAGCCCATTAAATAGGTTCCTTAAAGATATTTATAATAAGTGGGTTATTCCAAATAGGGTAGAGGATACAAAGAGCATATTAGAAAATGATGTTAAGGGAATTAAAGAAGAGTTTAAAGCTTACCTTGAATTAACTGGAAGAAGATAGTTAACATTTACAATAATCTTTATAAATTGAATTTAAATTAGATTCTTATGGTTGTTAAAAAGACGTGCTTTGCAGTATTCTTAATTCTCATATTGAGCTCATTTGCTCTTGCAGAAATAGAAAATCTAAATATTAAAACTAAAAGCGATGTAATTGTAAGAGGTACTGATAATCCTGCCTATTATGAGTTTGAATTTACATCAACTAATGATAAGGAAATCTTTGAAATTTACACTTTGTTTGATGTATCTATGTTTCCAAAGAATAAATTGGAAATTACTAAGGGCGTAGTAGACATAGATGTAACCATTTACCCTGGAGAGAAATTAAGAAAGAATTATGGCCCGGTTTCATTTGAATATCAAATAAAGGGAGAAAAATCCGGGATCTATAAAGGAGATTTAGTGTTCAATGTTCTAGAATTGCAAGATATCTTTGAGATTAGACCTGAGAATTTACATCCAGATAATAAGATTTTAAAAGTGAATATCAAAAATATTAGAAATGCTTATTTGGAAGATGTCAAATTTGCATTCGATTCTGAATTTTTTGAATCTGAAAGCATATTATCTTTTAAACCATTTGAAGAAAAAAGTATTGAACTAATTGTAAATAAAGAAATTTCTAAGTTAGGTTCTGGGCCATACATATTAAAGTCGGATGTTAGGGCAGGTAGTGCAAAGGCAGAATTAGAAGGAGTATTTGATTATTTAGAAAGAGAAGGAACTTCAGTCCATAAAGAAAGCTCGGGCTTTTTCATTAGAGAAAATAAGATTACAAAGATAAATGAAGGAAATACATTTGTAAAATCTAGAATTGATGTAGATAAAAATGTATTAACTAGATTATTTACTAGCCATACTCCTGAACCAGATTCAATTTCTAGAAATGGATTAGGCGTTAATTACATATGGGAGAAAAATCTAGCTCCTGGAAACTCAATGGAGATAATTTCAAGAACAAATTACTTCATCCCATTATTTATCATATTATTGGTAGGCTTTGTTGTTTATGGAATAAGAAATTATTCATTCCATCCGATTGTTTTGAAGAAAAATGTTAGTTTAGTTAGGACAAAAGGCGGAGAATTTGCATTAAAAGTTAATTTATTTGTAAAGGCAAGAAGTCATACTGATAATATAAAGATTACAGATTCACTTCCTGCTATGACAAAATTATATGAAAAATTTGGAAGAAAACCTGACGAAATAGATGAGAAAACAAGAAGACTAATCTGGAATATACCTAGATTAAATAGGGGAGAAGAAAGAGTATTTAGTTATGTAATATATTCAAAATTGAGGGTTGTAGGTAAATTCGAATTACCTTCTGCTAATGCGGTATTTGAGAACAATGGAAAAACTGAAACAGTATTTAGCAATAGAGCGTATTTTGCATCTGAAAGTTTAGTTAGAAAGAGTAGCTTTTAATTAAACTCTGGAAGTATATTATCTCTTCTTATTGTATCTAATATTTTTTGCATAGTTTGTCCTGCAGTTATAAAGTATTTTGAATGCTCATAAAATCCAAAATGAGTTAAACTAAATCCTATCTCCGTTAATTTATTAAATGATTCTGATAGCGGTTGAGGAGAGCCTTTTGTTTCATCTACTCCTAAAATTTCTGATGATGTATGAAAGTCTGATAGGTATGCTGATGGTGAATGCGTAGTGTGTTTAGGTAAAATTAAACTTCGTTGTAATGAGATTAATCCAGTAGGCAAATCGTGACAAATTATGGCTTCTAGTTCTCTTAAGGTTGTTGAGAGTTGGTCTTTTGATTTAGGAAGGAGATGCTCCGATAATCCATGATACGTTCTTGTTAATGTGAAATACTTTCTGGCCAACTCTCCTCCTTGATTATCATCTCCATCGATATATCTATGTAAAACTTGAAATCCTAAAGAACTGCTTACTGCTAAGGCTTGTCTTTCTATTGCAGAAGGCTTAAATCCAATTCTTTCCGGAAGTACCATTGAGAGTAATAAGGAAGATCTTTTTTAAAACTATCTTTAATAAACTTTAAAAACAGTCATTAATTGGAGATTATATCCTCTCGTAGCTCAACGGTAGAGCACGCGGCTGTAGAAATAGCATGGACTTTCCCCTGAAGGGGATGAGAATGAAATGTGAGTGGGAAATATTCACTAGAATATTTAGTTTATAGAACCCGCGCTACCCAAGTTCGACTCTTGGCGAGGGGATAGAGCAGAACCGCACTCTTTATATAGGTCGAGTGCGTGTTCTTTTTATGAATGTTAAGATAGATATACACAAAAATAATAAGAACATTTCTTTAAAACTGGAAAATTTATCTTCTTGGGAAATACCTAATAGTGTTCAAGACGATTTAAAACAATTCACAAAAGACTTAGAGATAGGAGAAGTTAATAAGGGAAATAGGGCAAGTGAAAGAACTCAAGTTAAATATCTCACACTCTTAAAAATACCTCTTGAATTTTTCAATAAGCCTGTAAAGAATATCACAAAAGATGATCTTAAAAGTTTAGATGAAGAACTAGCTAAAGGTGGATTGAAAATAAAAAGAACTAACAAACCTTATTCTAATGTGATGAAAGTAGATATAAGAAAAGCTCTTAGAACTTTCTTAAGATGGAAACTAGGAGAAGAAAAAGCAAATGCTTTAACTGATTTCTTAGATACTAAAGACATAAAGAAAACTATTGATTATCTTAGTGAGTCTGAAATAGAAAAGCTGTATAAGTCTTGTAAAAGCAATACCGAGAGATATATTATAGCTATCTTATTTGATTCTGGAGCAAGAGCAGAGGAATTTCTAAACCTTAGATATGAAGATTTACAAACTCCAGAAGGAAATACTAATTTTGCACGAATTACTATTAAAACAGAATACTCTAAAACAGAGGGGAGAACTATATCTCTTTATTGGAAATATTCAAACGAAGCTATCTTTGATTTCATAAAGGAAAGGGAAAGAGAAGGGATTAAATCAGATGAGCAAATCTTAAATTTAACTTATGATAATATTAGATTTTTCTTAAGGAGAATAGGTTTAAGAATATTAAATAAAAGATTGCATTTTCATTTATTCAGACATTCTAGTGCTACTTATTATGCAACTAGAATGAATCGTCAAGAGTTATGTTATAGATATGGTTGGAAATTTAGTTCTGATATGCCTGATGTTTATATCTCTAGGTCTGGAATGTTAAATAAAGAACTAGATAACAAATTCACAAATACAGAACTAAGTGAGGTTAAGGCTAAACTAGAGAAAGAAAAATTTGAGAGAGATAAAGAAATTAATTCTTTAAAGGAACAAATGAAATTAATGAAATCTATAGTATTTGGAGAGAACCATGATGGAAAAGAGATCTGGATAGATGTTAAGAATAAAAATATTAAAGAATTTGATTCAAGAGAAGAATTAAAAGAAGAATTAAAAGAAAATTTAGTTAAATAGAGTCAAAAATACTCCTAAATCTTTTTCTAGATTTAGAACTTCTCTTAGTAGTCTTAGACTTCTTACTTGACTTTTTACTTATCACGGGCCTTAATGTAACTCCTCCAGCCCCTCCAAAATAAGATTTAGGTATCTTTGTAGCTCTGATGTCTAAGGCTAATGCCCCTACATTAGGCGCATATTCTCCCTTTCTTCTTATTCTACCTTTTGGCGGTCTGGAAAAACCCCTATCAAATAAATTGAATGCTGGAATTGGAGGCATGAACGGAAAACCTCTTCCACCTGTTGGCGGAAAGTTGAATCCAGATGTAGATGATGGGATCGGTTTAAATGAGTTCTTTAGTTTTAATTGAGTATCTAATTTAGTTTCAGTCTTTGGGATAAATCCTTGACCCTGTTTAACGCTAGGTTTTAAGACTTGACTAGTTCCTAATTTTAATAAATTACCTGCCTTAGGTGTTGTTCCAGAAAATTCTTTTAATTCATTAGACAAACTTCCTACTATTGGTTTATTATATCCTAAGTTATTCTGATTTTTATTAACTTGGATAGTTCTTCCACTGCTACTTACTCCAATATTTGATTTCATTTGAGTGTTTAAACTCCTCTGAATATTGATTAATGAAGTTGTAGAATCAATTTTACCAGATTCTTCTACAACAGATTTAGCAAATACAGGAGATAGATCATTAGTTTTGGTTGTCTGAATTAATTTTGAACTCGATTCTCCAGAATCTCTAAAACCTCCCAACTTAGTTGAAGATCCGATATTATAAATCTGTGATTCATCAGGATTAAATTTTAAAATTTCTCCTCCTCCCTTAAAATCTGTTTTAAATCTTAATGCCCCAGTTTCCTTTGAAACACCTATCTTTTTAGGGTTAAGAGATATGACCTTATAAGATTCAGTAGTTTCTTTACTTAATCCTGCGACTGGAAATTGATTAAATCCACTATTTCCTTTTTCCTTTAAGTATCCTCTACCAACTCCAAAATTAACCTCTTCTCCAAAACTATTTACAACTTGAACTTTTTTATTTCCTCTTATAAATGAGGCTGTGTTTCCTGTTCTGGTTATTCTCCCTCCGCCTGTAAATTCCTTAACAAATTCTTGAGTAGATGAATCTGTAGGATTAACTATTTTAACTCTTGACTTGCCCTCTCTAATGAAAAAAGATTGGAAG
The DNA here is from genome assembly GCA_964559675.1 of Candidatus Woesearchaeota archaeon. Lineage (GTDB taxonomy): Archaea > Nanobdellota > Nanobdellia > Pacearchaeales > GW2011-AR1 > CAZLHJ01. Next base: position 36,825 of record CAZLHJ010000005.1, read on the forward strand.
TTTTCTGGTTCTTTTAATACTAAGGATTTACCTCTTTGAATTAATCCCCCTCCTTGTTTTTTAACGTTAAAAACAGGCATAGAAAATTCTACTTCTTGTTTAGCAGAACCTGATTTTGTTGCTCTTTCAGCCCTAATTTTAAAGTAAGCTCCCTTAGAAGATTTAGCTAATTCTTGTCCAGTTATTTGAAATTTTTCCTTGGATAAGTCTTTAATCAACTCTTTCTGTGCAGACCTCTTTAATGCACTAGTTAAACCTAAACTTGATAAAACTCCAAAACCTAAATAAATGTCTGATTCTTTAGTTAATTGAGATTTTTTATTAACCTCCACATCAAAGCCCATAATATTTGTTTTCTCTTTAGCTAAAGAAGGATATAATGGGACAGAAACATTACCCTTAGAATCAGTTTCAGCTAATATAATGTCATCTTTAGCTCCCTTAGAAGATTTAATTGCGCCCTTACCGACAAAATAAGCAGTGCTTATCTGTGGAGGCGCTAGGAATGCAGCAGTATCTGTAACAACTTCAACTGATTTCTTCAACTTATCTTGGGGTTGAGTAGTATAATCTAGAGCTAATTCATCAAATCTTTCTTTTCTTCTAAGATCTGCTTGAAATTTTGGAGAGCTTGCCCTAGATTTAAATTCATTATTTAATGCGATATTAAATTCACTAGTAACTTGAGTTATATCTTCCCCAGAATCTACTCTGGCTTGAAATTTAGGTTGTAACTCATTAGTTATTTCGTTAGAAATTTTATCTGCCTTTGACTGCGCATAATAATCTCGTGGGGCAGTTATATCGGGATCTATTAGTAAAAATTCATCTATCTGACCCTTAGTATTTTTTATTACAAACTTATCATCACTCCCGACGGTTGATTTTGTGGGATAATAAAAATCTTTTTCTTCTTTTCCAAAGCCCAATCCTTCAGCTACTTGATTTAAGAAAGTTTTAGGAACAAATTTATTTACTTTTTTATCTGGAAGGGTTGCAACTGCTGTGTTTCCTGATTTATTTCTTAATGAATCTATATATTTATCTTGTAAATTTTCATAAGTTTTCGATTTATTCTCGACTTGAGAAGGAATTGAATTAGAATTTTGTTTTTCTTTTGATAAAAATTCTTTTGCCTTATCTGGTTGAGATACTGCTATTGATCTTCCTAGACTTTCTTGTCTTGCATTAAACGCCTCTCTTGATTCTCCTGGATTTCTTTTTAATAATCCTGATTTACTACCTAGATTCACGTAATCTTCTTGATTAAATGAATTCTTAGATGTAGAGTTACTTACTTGATTTATTGTATTTGATTTAGCTCTAGTTGTAGATTGATATGGTTGAGGATTATTTGCGATGTTGATTAAATCTTGAGAAGTTGGTTTTCCTCCGTTATTGTTAAAATTATCTTGTGAATAACTTCCATTACCTCCAGAACTCCCTCCGCCACCCCCATATCTAGGGGCACTTGATGGAGGAGCAGATCCAACCTCTTTAACATTCCCCTCTTTAACGGCTTTATCTACAGCTTCTCTTGTTGGAGCAGGTCTAGACTTATCTATCTGAACTATATCTCCTTTAGGTTTAGGTCTAATAATATTTTTTACTTTGTCAATAATACCCATGTTT
>CAZLHJ010000006.1:0-20050 GCA_964559675.1 Candidatus Woesearchaeota archaeon
TAAGATTAAGATTGATTATGGAAATCAATCAAAATTATTAAATTTGAGAGATTTGGTTTTAGATGATACAGTTTCTGGAGAATTTTATGCGGAAGGAGGTAATCTTTCTGGAAGCGGGGAAGGGTATGGAGTTATAGGGAGCGTTGTTAATTATCCTAATTTGACTTTTGATTTACTTGTTTATTATGGAGAAGATTCAGATTCAGAGAATTCAAATGAATCTGAAACTGGAGAAGATTCTGGAGATAATTCTGGAGATTCGAGTTCTGGAGAAGTTGATGTAAATGTTAGCGATGGAAATTCTTCAATAAGTAATGAAACAAGTTCTAATGAGACAATTAGCGAGAGTAACAAAACTGTTTCTGAGGGTAATGGAACAATTGTCGAGAGTAATGAATCTAGTAATCAAGTTTCAGATTCAGTAGATTCAAATGAATCCAGTTCTGAGGATTCTAGTTCCGAAGAAAATACTGTTGGGGAAGGGCAAATAGTTGGAGGAGATATAACTGAATCTGAATCCGAGGAGCAAATTATAGAAGAACAATCTGAGGCAGGAGTTTTAACTGGAAATGTCGTTTCTCAAGATAGGCAAGTTATATCCGGAGTTGTATCAAAAGGAAATAATTTCGAATTTAATTTAGAAGATGGGCAAAAAGCAAAAATACTCCCTGGAAGTGTGAAAGTAAATGGAGAGAGTTTACCTGAATCCTCAGTTAATTTGAAAGTTAAGAATGGTAAGGCAATTGTTTCTACAGATTATTTTGTAAACGAGAAAGGATTTGGAGAGAGATATTTAGGAGAATATGGATTAAGTTTAGTAGTTGATTTATCTAAACTTAATTTGGTTGCTCAAGAAGGAGATTTAGTTATAAGTTTAGTTTATGGTGATGAAATTATTGCAAGCAAAGTTGAAGAAATTTCAATTAATAAAAAATCTGTTAACAATATTACAATTCAAGAAAATGTCTCTATTGAAGCTAACGCAATTACTTTAATTGAAGAAATTCCATTAGTTAGAATTAATGCTGGAGAATCTAGGACTCTTAATTTGAGTAATTATTTTTCTGGAGCAGAGGAATTTGAGTTTAAAGGAAGCAATATTTCTTCTGAATTTAAGGGAGATATAGTAAAATTAACTCCGGATGAAGGATTCAAGGGAGCAAGGAGCGCTAAATTTATTGCAAAGAATGGAAATAATTCTCTAGAAAGTAATGAGTTTAAGATTTTAGTTGGAAGTGCTATCAATATCAAGACTTCAAGAGAAAAGATTAAGGTTGGAGAGAAAGTTAAATGGACAAAGAATATTTCAGTAATTGAAGGAGAGAACGTTTCTGTTGATTTACCTGGAAGGGCTGAAAATATTTCGGTTAAGAAAGTTGAGCAAGGAGAAGTTAAAGAGGCTAAAGTAGCAGTAAGTGGTTTAACGGGAGGAGCAATTTCTCCTTTAACTGGACAAGTTACAATTGATTTAGAGTTAGAAAAAGAGCCAAAGATTCTTAGATGGTGGAAGAATCTTGTTAAGGGAATAACTGGAAGAGCTATTTCAGATTTAGAATCAAATGAAGAGAATACAACTTTAGAGGTTGTTTTGAATGATTCTGCACAAGATTATGTGATAGAGTATTTCACAGATGCTCCAACTTCAGTTGAAGTTGAAACTTCAAATGGGAAGATTGTGAATATTACTGGGCCTGATGATGTCGCTTATGAAGATGTAATTGCATTTACTGAATTAAGTAATAATGTTCCAGTTTCAGATAGTTCAAGAATAAAGATATATTGGGTAACATATAATACGGAAGTTGAGAAGGCAGATATCAAAACAACTGGAGAAGTTCAAGAGATTGAAGTAGTAGAAGAAGTAAATGAGAGTACTAGTGAGTTGGTTGTTGATGAAATTAATTTTGATGAAATTGAATCTAACTCTATTACAGGGAATGTTGTTCAAAATCAGATAATAGAAGGATTAGTTTCTTCAGAAACAGAATCAAATACTTCTATTCAAACTATTCAAATAGTAAGGCAAGAAATTCCATTTGATGCATATGATTTAGATGAAGATGGTAATATAGATTATATTGAATGGGTAGTTCCACATTTATCTACACAGACATTTGAAATTATTTTAGCAAATTCTCAAACTGGAATTAGAAGTGAAGGAAACTTCTCACACTTGAGTATTTCTACTTCAAGTCCTTATGACTCCCTTGAAGGATATTGGAGTTTCGATTATGACAATGCTACAACTGCTTTTGACTTTACAAATAGAGATAACGACGGAACTTATGTAAATGCAATAAAGAATTCAACAAACGGAGTTTATGGACAGTATTCTCAATTTGACGGAACTGGAGATTATATTAATTTAGGAAATAATTACAAAGTTGGAACAAATAGAACTTTAACTGGGTGGGTTTATTTCAATGTAGTGAATAAAGACCAAGCTATTTTAACCAAAGAGCAAACTAATACTGAGGGAAGTTGGACATTTTGGTTTGATGATGTAGTTGGAGTGGGCCCTGCAGGAAATAATGATAAGATAAGTTATGCGGTTTTTGGTCCATCAGGTCGAGTATCCAACTGGCCATGGGTTTCATCTGCAACTGCTATTCAAACAGGAAGATGGTATCATGTTGCAATTGTTCATGAGTGGGGAAAGAACCTGTCTTTATATCTAAATGGGGTAGATGATTCTGGATATAAACAAGCTCAAACATATACTCCTCTTATAAACGAAAACGTTAATGCTTACATAGGAGCAACTCAAGCCGGAACATACAGAGATGCAAATGCAAAATATGACGAATTAATGATTTTCAATACAACTTTAACTCCTCAACAAATCTTAGATATTTATAATAATCAGTCTGCTAGGTTTGCAGTTAGTGGAGAACAATCATTTACAGGAGTTAATTTCAATGGTGAGAATTTAGTTAATTTCTCATTAAGTGATTGTCAAACTAATTTCGGGTCTAGTTTGCAAGCTAAAGTGAACGATGGAGAGTATACTACCATGACTAATTGTGCAGTCTCAGATTATTCAGCTTCAGGTGATTTAAGCTCTGCTACCGTTTCTATTAATTATAGTGCAGGAACAAATCAATTTTATACTCCGATTGCTTCAGGTAATTTGAGTTTAGTTTCAAGCGTTTCAGACTCAGTCTCTCCTTCAGTCTTAATCATTTCTCCTCAAAATATTAGTTATGGTAATTTAACACAAACAATAAGTATTACAAGTTCGGACGATAATGAACATTACACTTTTGCAGATGTTGATAATTCATTAGTTGGAATGTGGAGATTTGAAGGAAATTATGCAGATGATTCAGGAAATGGAAACACAGGAACTGCGAATGGAAACACATTTATTAATTCATCAGGAAGATTTGGAAGTACTGCGCAGTTTGATGGAAGTGGAGATTATGTTGATACAAATGCTAAAATTATCGCATCAAACTCAACTTATACTTTAATGGCATGGGCCTATAGGAGGGGAACAGGAGAGGGTTCTTATCCTACAATACTTGGTCAAGGTCAAAATGCAGGTTTTCTTTTGACGTGGGAAAATTTAGGAATTCCTAAATTATATCATAATCGGGGAGGTTTTGAAATTATCCAGGGCGAAGCTTTAAACAATAATCAATGGTACCATTTAACAGGTCTTTGGAATGGAACAGATATTGAATTATATGTTAATGGAATTAGAGTTTCACAAGCATCTGTAAATAATTTAATTGCAACAGAGTTAAATTCCTTAAAAATTGGAAGATATGATTCTGGAACTCCAGATTACTTCAATGGGTCAATAGATGAAGTATTAATCTTCAACAGGAGCTTAAGCGCTGGAGAAATTTCAGCTCTTTACAACGCAACAGCATCACAATATTCAACAGATTACACTTTCTCAAGTGCAGGAAGTCACAGTGTTGAAGCGTATTCAGTTGATGCTTACGGAAATATGAATAATTCTGAGAGCGTTACATTTAGTATTGATCAAACTGTTCCAGCAATTACATTCAGTGATGCAACACCTGCAAATGCATCAACTGTAACAGATGCTAACTTTACAGTAGGATTAACAACTTCTGATGAGAATGGAGAACATTATGCTCTTACTGATTTTGACAATTCTCTTGTGGGATGGTGGAGATTCGAAGGAGATTACAATGATGATTTAGGATTAAACAATGGAACTGCAAATGGAAATGCTTTGATTAATTCAAGTGGAAGATTTGGAAGTACTGCGCAGTTTGACGGTAGTGGAGATTATATTGAAAAAACAAGTCCAAGTGCAGAAACTTTAATTTTAGGAAATATGACTATTTCTCATTGGATAAAGGTTAATTCTCTACCTAGTGCAGGGGCATATAAGACAATTATTGGAAGAGGAGAGAATGGAGATACCGAATCTACTAATTTTGTGTGGGGTTCATTCATCACTAATTCTGGTGGAGCAGTTAAACCTGTATCTTTCTGGGAATATACTTCAGGAGCAAATGAATTGAGAACAGGAACAACATCTCTTTCATTAAATCAATGGATTCATTTAGTTCAAGTTAGAAATGTGGATACTAATCAAGTAACATTTTATGTAAATGGGATAGCGGAATCTCCGATTTCATATACTGGTGATCCGTTAGACGGTTCAGCAACAACTATTAGAATAGGTTATTCGTGGTCTGCAGGTCAGGACTTCAATGGTTCAATTGATGAAGTATTAATCTTCAATAGATCATTAAGTGCTGGAGAAATTTCAGCTCTTTACAACGCAACTGCAACACAATATTCGAATGAATTTACTGGATTGAGTGATGGAGAACATACATTCACAGGATATGCGGTAGATCAATTTGGAAATAAGAATGAGACTGAGCTTAGAAGTGTTACTGTGTCGACAGATTCTGTTGTGCCGGAAGTTACAATTTTGAGTCCTGAAAATGTGACATATACAAACTTAGACTTGCCTCTTGTGTTCAATGTAAGTTTGAATGAGGCAGGAAGCGTAAGTTATAGTCTAGATAGTGGGACAACAAATGTTTCAATGACAGATTCAGGAAGTAATTATTTCAATGCATCTGTTACAGGATTAGCAACTGGAAGTTATACATTTAGAGTATACGCACAAGATAGTAATGGAAATAAGAATGAATCTGAGAGTTTAGTATTTAGTTTCGTGAATGATACTTCAGCTCCAAACTTAACTCTTGGAATTGGAAGCGAGATAGATAATTATGTTGGAGCAAGTGGAGAAAATATTTATGTGAATGTTAGTGCTTCAGATTCTAATGAAGATTCAATCACATTTAATCTATATAACTCAACAGGATTAGTAAATTCAACAACCTTTACAGATGGAACAAGAGAGATTAATTGGTCTAGTTTAGGAGGAGAGACATATTATTACAATATAACTATTAATGATACTTCAGGAAATGTTAATTATACCACAACTAGAACAAGCAAGTTAATAATTAGTTGCTTGAGTATTGTTGGAAGTGCATGTACTGAAGGAAGTTATTGTAATGTTGCAAATAAAGAATGTTATTTGAGCTCAGACGTTTGTGATGGAGGATTATGTGATTTCGAATCTTTAACTGCTACAAACTCTAAGATTTATACATTATATAATTCAAGTGGAGATGGGAAAGTATTGGATATTAATATAACTAATACAAATACCAAGTCTAGAATATTATTTAGTGGGTCTGAAGTAATCTTTAATGGAAAGAATGGAAGTGATATTTCTGGAGCAGAGAGTAGAGGAGGAAATGCAGGTATTTTGAATATTACAGTTCCAAGATTATTGAATACAACTAACTTTAACTTAACTGGAATTGGAGGATACTCTACAGCTTCCGGAATTGCAGGAGGAAATGGGGGAATTGTCCAGATAAATGCGCAAGGATTGATTAGAAACTGGACAGAAACAGACCCTGACTTTGGAACAGTAACTATATTCTCTTCACTTGAATTGTCTGGAGGAAGTTCACTTGATTCGGGAGCAGGAACAGGAGGAATATTGAATATAATAAAGAAAATTTTCAATGGAGTAAGAGATACTGATGTTGATGGAGACGGTTATGTTGGATATGGAGATAGGCAAGTTGTAGAGGAGAGGTATAATAATATCTCTACAGATGATACTTTCTCAACCTCTGCAGATATTAAGGTGGATGAAAAGATTAATATTATTGATTTATCAAGAGTAGGTTTTGAATATAATACAAGAACGTAAGTTTTAAATAGCTCTTTTTGATGGAAAAATCATGAGTTTGATTAAGAAATTAGGAATTGCAGGAACAATTGCAGCTTCAAGTTTATTGGGAAGTGCAAATGCTGGAATTGTAAATGTTAATTTTGATAAGGAACAGTATAAATTAGGAGAGGATATACAAGTAATTGTTAGTTTAGATACTAGAGAGACCCCATTATCAAGCACTCAGATAAGGGCTATAAATTATGTTTTTGATAAGAATTTAAATGATTTTATGAATGTCATAGGGCATGATTTTCATGAGACTTCTGGAGTTTATAATTCAAATAGCTTTTTAGCAAATCACTCTGTAGGTTCTGGAAATTTAATACAAAATGATAATGGAGTTGTAGGTACTCCTGACTCGTCTGGATGGAATACTCCTTCTTTTGGAAATATTGTGACTTATTTTGGAAAAGTTAGAGAAGATATTTCTTTAGGAGATTACGGTTTAAACTTTAGTTATCCTTCAACAAGGTACACAAGATCAAACAATACAAGTAATTCAGTACCAGAAGCATATCTTTCTGGAGATTCATTTGAACTAGTTGGAGTGCCTGAACCATCAACAGCCTTAGGTTTTGGTGTTCTTGCTGGACTTGGAGGAGTTTATTCTCTTGGTAAAAGAGGCTCAAGAAGAGAAGAAAGAGATTAATAATTAAATTTTCTTTGGTTTATCTGATTAAATGGATTCAAAATAATTAATGGATTCAGAAAAGTTTATATATTGGTGATACCTATGTATATACATGGCAGTTCAAGTTAAATTAAGGAAATGGGGAAATTCAATGGCAGTTATAGTTCCGAATAAAGTAATTGAAGAGAGGAATTTGAAAGAGGGAGATTCTATGATTATAGAAATAATAAAGGAAGCAGATATTTCTCATTTATTTGGGAGTTTGAAATTGAAAAAAAAGATTTCTGGACAAGAATTTAAAGATATAGTGAGAAAGGGATGGGAGAATTAAGGTCTTATTTTTTTGATACTTATGCATTTTTTGAGTTAATTAATGGGAATTTAAACTATAATAAATATCAAAGAGACGTTGGAATAATAACTACAAAATTAAATCTTATGGAGCTTCATTATGGGTTATTAAAAGTTGGGGGAGAGGAGATGGCAGAACATTTTTTAGATTCATTTTCTAAATTTTGCGTGGAAATTGATGATGAGATTATAAAAGAAGCAAATAAGTTTAGATTTATTAACAAATCAAAAAAACTATCTTATATTGATTGTGTGGGATATATCATTTCTAAAAAATTTAACGTTAAATTTTTAACTGGAGATAAGGAATTTGAAAATTTAGAAAATGTAGAATTTGTAAAATAAATCTCGTCGATTTTTTTAAATTAATCATCGTAAGGTTTATAATCTATTTATCTCTCATTTAGGTATGAGAAAAAGAGGTTTTTCGAAGAGGTTTTTAGTTTTAAGTGCTTTTTTATGCGTATTTCTTTTAGGATTGGTTAGTGCAGGAACAAATACTACTCTTACTCAAGTAAATGATACATTTTATCTAGTGAATATTACTGATGCGAACAATCTTTATGGATATGAAGTTAATTTGAATGTTACAAATGGTACGATAAGTATTGTAAGTCCTAGTACACATAATTTATTTTTGGGAAGTGCTGCAGTTGCTACGTATGGGAGTTCGTTAAGAGAGGGAGTTTATAGTGTATATGGTTCGAGATTAGATAGCAATTCTCAGGGAATTTCAGGTAATGGGACATTATTTAATTTCACTGCAAGTGAAGGCGCAAACGTAACTATGTTTTATTCTTTATTTATTCAGAATGATACTAGTGAAACTTATGTTTATTTTAATGGAACAACCATAACTGGAAATGTCGGAGAGGGTAGCGGAATTACTTCTGGAGGGGGAAGCTCAGGCGGCGGAGGAGGCGGAGGAGGCGGAGTTGCCGTAGATGCAATAGATGTAATTGTTGTTCCAGATGAATTAACTGTTGATTTAATCGAGGGGGGAGAGTCGATAAGGTCTTTGAAAATTGCGAATAATGGTCAAACTGAAATAAGGTTATTGATTGAAGCTGAGGGAATTCAAAATTTTGTTGAGGTCTCAGATTCAATAACAATCCAAGCAGGAGAGCAGAAATCTTTAGATATTAAATTTAAAGCTCCTAAGAAAGGATTAATTGTCGGGAGTTTAGTTTTCAAGTACGGCTCGGAAATAATTGACGAAGTTCCAGTAACCCTTAATGTAAGGTCTGAGAATTTCTTATTTGATTCAAGTATCGTAATCCCAGATAGATATAAGAGAGTTATGCCTGGACAAAAAATTAAGGCACAAGTAAATTTATTGCAAGTGGGTCCTGCTGAAAAGGTAGATGTTACTGCTAATTATGTAATCAAGGACTATAAGGGAAATGTATTTTTAGAAGAACATGAAACGTTTTTTGTTTTAGTTGAAAAAGAATTTACAAAAGAATTTAGTACAGATAAATTACCCTCAGGAAAATATGTTCTAGGTTTAGAAATTGTATATCCGGGAGCGTTCGCGACCTCATCTACTCAATTCGAGGTAAGCACCATAGGGGAATTGCCTTTTCCAGTACAAGCTATTGGATTCTTTGGAATTATGGTTTTAGTTACGGGTTTAGTTGTCGTGTGGGTATTTTACAAAAAGAGGAAGGTGTCGCATCATGTTAGGAAAAAATAATTTAATTATATTAGGATTTGTTTTTTTATTGTCTTTTAATTTAGTTAGTGCTTTAGAAGGTTTTGAATCAAATAATTTATTATTAAAGCTATCTTTAAAAGAAGGAGATGAAAGTATTAAAAGTATAAATTTAATGAGCGATAAAACTGAGAAAGTTTCTTTAGAAGTTTTAGAAATCCCAGGGGTTGTGCTTGAGGAGAGCAGTATAGAACTTAAGGCAGGGACAAGTAATGACGTTAAAGTTTATTTTCAATCTGAGGGGATAAGACCTGGAGTTTATGTAGGGAATATTAAATTATCTGATTCTGAGAAAGTTCATTTTATTCCAGTAATTTTTGAAGTTGAGAGTAAAAGTTTATTTTTTGATGTAAATTTAGATATTCCTCCCCATTATTCGGAAATTAGTTCTGGAGAGAAGATTGTTGCACAAGTTAAGGTATTTGACTTAGTAGCAGGCGGTGGAATTCAGCAAGGCCTTGGGGCAGTTAGTGTGGATATAGAATATTTATTATTCGATAGTAAGGGAAATTTAATGAGTTCTGAGAGCGATAGTATAATTGTAAATAAGCAAGCACAAGTTACTAAATCTGTCACTTTTCCAGAAAAAACTGCTTCCGGAGATTACGTCTTTGCTGCAATAGTTAAATATGGAGAGTCTGTGGGAAGTTCTAGTCAAATTTTTAGTGTTAAGTCTCCAAGTCAGGGTCTGGACGGGTTTTCATTCGGGAATTCTTCTCTTCTAGCTTTTATGGGGTTAGTTGCATTATTTTTCATAGGACTAATTTTATTATTTATTTATTTAATCCACGATAGAGATAAATTAATCTTGGATTTACAAAAATATAATAAAAATGAATTTGCAAGACAAAGAGATTTAATTCTTGCTCAATCTAAGTTGGTTAAATCAAAAAAAGGAGTTAATAAGAAAGAAGTTGATAAGGAAGTAAGGGCAAAAATAAGAGAAATCAAGAATAACCAAAATGAAAGAGTAAGGGAGTTGAAAGTATTGAGGAATAAGGGAGATTCTAAAGGAATGGAGCAAAAAATAAAAGAGTGGAAAATAAAAGGATATAATGTTTCTCCATTAGAATATAAATTAAAAGGATTAAGTGCAGACGAGATGAAAAAGATTATGGAAAAGTGGAAGAAACAAGGTTATAAAATAAAATAAACCGAAGAGTATAAAAACACATTTTCATATTTATAAATAGGTGATAAAGATGGTGAAAAAGAAAAATTCTAAGAAAAAAGTGAAACATAGTTCTAAAAATGTAAAAAGTAAGGATGATGTAAAAAAAGAATTTGATAAATTTGCAGAGAGAATTGCAAAATTAGAATCTTTAAGGCATGAATTAGAATCTTTAAACACAAAAGGATTTGAAAAAGAAGCAAATTCAATTAAAGCTAGGTTGAAAGATATCAACGCGATTCCTTCCATAGAGAAAGATTTAGAATCTTTAAGATATAAAATAAATCATCATGCTGCTAGAAAAAGTGTTTCAAGTCAAGTTACTAAAAAATTATTAGAAAAGTCTAAGAGTTTAGAGAATGATCATAAATTATTAAAATCTAAGATAAGAGAATTAGAAGGAGTTATTTCTAAGAAGAAGAAGGTAAGTACGAAAAAACAATTATCTAAAGATGAATTGGAAGATGTAAAAGATATTCCTAAACTAGAAGGTCAATTAAGTGCATTAAGAAATGATTTTAGGGAACATATGAGGGCTTCTAAAGTTAAAGTTGATGCAGGCGTTGGCGTTTTAGTTGATTCTAAGTTTGATGATTTTGTTATGGAGATTAAGGGAGAATTAACTGAAAGATTGAAAGCAAAAGAAATTGCAATGGACGCCCAGATGAAAAAAGAGCTCGAGGAACATGAGAAATTATTTGCAAGAAGATATGCAGATTTAGTTAAAGATTTTCATGATAGATATAAGGGAAAAGTAGAGTCTGAGTTAAAGAAAGAAGTTGCTATGAGGTTTAATGATGAGTTGAATAATAAATTAAATAGTGAGAAGAAGAGAATAATTGATCAATTAATAAAAGATAATGCAAAAAGATTACATTCTGAGAGGTTAAAATTAATTTCTAATTTAGAGGGAGAAATAAGTAAGAAAGAAAAATCTTTGGAATTAAATTATCAGAAGAAAGAAAAAGAGTTGAAAGATAATATTTCTAAAAAAAGAGAAGGTTTGATGCAAGAAGCAAGGAATCTAGAATTAAATTATCAGAAGAAAGAAAAAGAATTGTCCCAGAATATTTCTAAAAAGAAGAATGAATTGATGAGAGAAGAAGCTCTAATAAAAAATAAAGAGAAGAAATTAGAGTATGAATTAGAGAAGCAAATAGGTAATAAAGAGAGAGATTTAAGGTCTAATTACCAAAAGAAAGAACAAGAATTACGAGCAAGTATTAATTCTCAAAGAGAAGAACTAATGAAGAAAGAAATTTCTTTGAAGAAGAAAGCAGAGGTATTGAAGAGACTTGATCAAGAAGAGAAGAGGCAGATTGAGGAGAATTCTAAGAAGATGAAGAAGGAAATGGATTCTTATAAAAATAAATTAAATTCTGAATTTCATAAGAAAGTTGAAGAAATGAAAGATAAGATGCACGAGGATTTAAGAAAAGAAAGCGATAAGATTAGGAGAGGGGGAGATAATAGAATTGATAGAGAATTAAGATCTAGGGAAAAAGAATTGAGAGAATCCCTTGAGAAAGAATACAATAATCGATTAAAGAATGAACTGAAAATAAAGGAAGCTGAACTTGAGAAGAGAAAGGCAGATCTTGAAAGGCATGTGATGGAACAAGCTAAGAAACTGTTTAATTAATAATGAAAATTTTTTTAGGAAAAAAAGGTATTGAGATTAAAGTGAGAAAAGTCAGTTTTCTTGGGAAGTTTGTTGGATTGATGTTTTCGTCAAGGAAAAAGGGAAATTTATTATTTGAATTTAGGAAAGAAGGTAGATATGCAATCCATTCTTTTTTTGTATTTTATAAATTTCTAGCTATATGGTTAGACGATAAAAATAGAGTTTTAGAGTGGAAAGTTGTAAAGCCGTTTACTCCTAACATATCTCCAAAAAAACCCTTCAGAAGATTAATAGAAGTTCCTTTTAATGAGGAAAACGAAGACATTTTAAAGTTTTTTCGACGATAAAAAAGAAAGATTTATATATCCGACGATATAATATTATATATCCAAAAGGAGGTGTGAGAATGGGAAAAGTTATCATAAAAAACGCTGTACAGAGAAAACCTGGACACCTATACTATATAGATGGAAAAGGTAACGTCTGTGAAGCTGTAATGGCTAGAGGTGGAAGAAAGAAATCAAAGACCACCAAGAAAGCTGCTACAAAGAAAAAGAGAAGATAAATTCTCTTGACAGCTAGTTGTTTTTTTGTTTTTATTTAAAATTTTATTTTAGAAAAATATTTAATGTGAAGATTTGAGTTTTTTGAATGGATACTTTAGTTGAATTAGTAACTCTGATTATAAATTTATTTTCCAAGTCAAGGGATTCTAAGTCTATGGGAGGTCCATTAAGTCAAGGGTTTAATTTCGCAGGAGTAGATTTTCCGAGGGAATTGGCTAGGAAAGAACTTTCAATTTATTCAGAGAGAGGACACATTGGATTCCAGATTTATCTTAGAGAAAAAGGATTTGACGAAGATTTTACGCACGAATATTCTTCATTTATAAGTAATTCATATCGTAATTTATCTTCGTTTGATAGGTTTAGATTAGATAGATCTATGGATTTGAATTAATCTGAATGTCTTAATAGTTCCCAAAGGTATTCCGATCCAATAGCAGAACTGATGAGTGCTTTTCCTTGTCCGATATTATGGAGCTGGAATGAAGGCCACCCATTCAAGTTTAAATCTAATCCTCCTGAACCTATACCAATATTTCTTAATCCAAGCTCAGCATCCCAGATTAGTTTAATATCGAAATCCTGAGGAGTTCCTTTTATTGTTTTTATTAAATCTGAAACGTAGTTTTCAATCGTTTCTCGCCCATTATTTTGATAAAATCTTGGAACTAAGTCTAATAGGTTTTCAGGTAATCTAATGTTTGGAATTATTCCGTATTCGGAATGTATTTGTAATCTTGGGAGAATCATTAAAATCTCATCTTTATCCATTTAAAATTCAAATTAAAATATTTTATAAAGATAATTGGTTTTGAATTAATATGATTTTAGGAATCGAGTGTACTGCACATACTTTTGGAGTGGGAATTGTTCATAAGGGAAAAATTCTTGCGAATGTTAGAGATATGTTTAAGACGGAACAAGGAGGGATTATCCCGATGGAAGCTGCGAGACACCATAAGGAGGTTAGTGAAAAGATTTATGAGCAAGCAGTAAATGAGGCGAAAATTGACGTTTCTAAAATAGAGGCTATTGCAGTTTCAAATGCTCCAGGATTAGCTCCGTGCCTTTATGAAGGGATGAAGTTTGCTAAAGAATTATCTAAGAGGTTAGGGAAACCTTTAATCGGAATAAATCATTGTGTTGCGCATCTTGAGATTGGACAACACGAAGGGGCAAAAGATCCAGTTTTATTATATTCTTCAGGAGCTAATACTCAAATAATCGCTTTTGCGTCTGGGAAGTATAGAGTTTTTGGAGAAACATTGGATTTGGGAATAGGTAATTTTATTGATAAGGTGGCGAGACATCTCGGAATGGGATTTCCAGGAGGACCTAAAATAGAACAAGAAGCTTTGAAATCTTCAGAGAATGATTTTATTGAACTACCTTATTCAATTAAGGGGATGGATGTTTCTTTTTCAGGTATGCAAACTAAAGTGCAGCAATTATATGATAAAGCAAAGAAGGAGGGGAAAAATTTAGAGAAGATTAAATCTGATTTAGCATTCTCATTACAAGAAACTGCGTTTGCTATGTTAGTTGAAGCGGCTGAAAGGGCTTTAGCACACACAGGTAAGAAAGAATTAGTTTTAGGTGGAGGAGTTGCTAGTAATAAAAGATTACAAGAGATGTGTAAAATAATGTGCAGAGGAAGGGGAGCGAGATATTATTGTCCAAAAAAGGAATTATTAATGGATAATGGAGCTATGATTGCATATACCGGAGAGATTATGTTTAAGTCTAGAAAGTTTAAGGAAAATATTGAAGAAGTTGAGGTTAAGCCCAGGGAAAGAACAGACCAAGTTAACGTATTCTGGAGATAATTTATTTTAGAAATTTTTTTATAAATTCTTCAGGATATTTAATCGCTCTATAGATCCACTGTCGTTCTCCCCAGCTTTCTGGATGTAATGGAGAATTGTTTTTGTCTTGTTTATCTGGATGATAATATTCCCAAACAATTTCTTTTTCTTTAGTTATTTCGAATATTTTTCCTTTTTCAGATTCAGTAATAAGGTAGTTTCCATTTGGTAAGGGTTGAACATACCCTTCAGACAAGGTGAAAAAATCTTTTTTGGGATTTGAGTTATATTGCCAAGTAATTTCTTTTGTTAAAGGGTTTAGTTCTATTATTCTGCTCCATTTTCTATATCTACCGTTATCAAAAATTAAGATATTTCCGTTTTGGAGTATTTGTGGAGAATGTTGTCCTTGGATTTCGTCTTCGATATCTTTTTGTGTAAGTGAGTAAACAATTTCTCTTGTATTTTTATCAAGGATTAAGATGATGCTTCCATGTCTAAATGATATTAGCCAATTTCCTTCTTGAAATCTTTTGTCTTTTTTCCCAAGAGAATTTCTTGGAATTATTTGAAGAGAGTTTAAGCGATAATAATCGTAATTACCTCCCCAAGGAGTTGTGTCTTTTCTTTTTGCTTTTTCGGGAAGGAAGAATACTTTTGGACGTTCCAATTCTAATGGAGGATGTAATATTTTTAATTTATCTAAGTTTTCCCAAGTAGACCATCTTTGTAACTCTTCTCCATCTAGATTATATTCTATAATAATATCAAAATCCACCTTTCTTCCCTTGTAAGTGTGCATTTCTTTTGTAAATGTAATTATTGTATCATTCGGCGTGAAAATAATATCGTGATGAATTGCAAAATTCTTTTCCCAAACAATTTTATCGTCCCAAGTATAAAGCCCCCATTTTTTTGCTTCGTATTCTTTTTGTGCTAGATAATGCCCGTTTGGAAGTATTAATCCTAAATAAGTGTTCTTCCATTTATGAATTATTTTTCCATTTAGGTTGATTATCTTCCCTTCGTAAAAAATGTATCCTTCTGAAATTTTATTTTTATCTAGGATGTGTGCTCCAGATAAGTCAGAATTAAATTTATTTTTCATTTTGAGCTAATAAGGAGTCGATGAATTGTTTAGGATATCTTTCCATTTTTGAGATCTCTTGTCTTAATCCGAATTTTTCTTTCACAACCGAGTTTTTTTCATTTTGTTGTTCTGGATGGTAATATTCCCATACTACTTCTTTATCTGGAGTTAATTCAAAGACTCTCCCTTCTTCTGTTTCAGATATTAGGAGATTTCCATTTGGAAGTATTTGGATATGTCCTTGCGATAATGTAAAGAAATCTGGAGATTTGTATTCCCAATCTATTTGCATGTTGACGGGGTTTATTGAGATTATTCTGCTCCATTTTCTATACCTTCCATTATCAAAAATTAAAATATTTCCATTAGGGAGCATTTGAGGAGAATGTTGTCCCTGGATTTCATTTTCAAATGAGGGTTGAAGGGCATACCATTGGACTTCCTTAGTATCTTTGTCTAAGATGTATAACATGCTTCCATGTCTAAAAGAAATTAACCAATTCCCAGGTTTGAATGCTGAATGTTTGTCTTTGAATTCTGTTTCTGGGATGACTGAAACGTAATTTAAATGATAATAATCGTAATTACCTCCCCAGATACTCGTATTCTTCTTATGTTCTTCAGGAATAAAGAACGATTTAGATTTGTCTAGTTCAAGAGGAGGGTGAAATTGTTTTAGATAATTAAGATTGTTCCAGAGAGAGTATTCTTGTATTAAATTTCCGTTTTTATCATATTCCAGAATAGTGTCGAATTCAACCATCCTTCCATTATATTCATGAACTTCTTTACCCATTACTATTATAGTATTTTGTGGAGTTAAGAGAATATTGTGATGTATTGGGAAATCTTTTTCCCAAATTACTTCTCCTGAGAAAGAATATCTTCCCCATTTCGGACATTCGTAACATTCTTGTGCGTAATAATCTCCGTTTGAATCTATTGTCCCCATATAGATACTAGACCAATTATGGATGATATTTCCAGACATATCAATTAATTTACCTTCATATAGGTTGTAACCTTGATATGATTTTTGAATGTCATACATATGTGCTCCTGAAAGAGAGGGATCAAACTCATTTTTCTGAGGATTTATTATGATTAGAGTTATTAATATAATCAAAACTATGAAAATTGCATATGTTTGTTTTTTATTAAATTTCCAGAATCTTTTAATTGGATTAATGATGTGTCTTGAGAAGAACGCTGCAATGGTTGCAAATGCTATAGCTAAGAAGGTTAAGATGCTTGAGAAAAAAGAAGTAGCTAGATATCCTCCAGTTCCTGGATCTATATATCCAGATGATAAAGGGATGACGAAAATTAAAGCGAAGTAAAATAAATTTCTCCTTTTTAGAGCATGCATTAATTTACTTAATAAATGTTATTTAAAAAATTATCTTTCTATAAATTATAATAAAGTTTAAAAATAAGGCCTAGTTTATGAATGTATGAAGAGAGGTTTGAAGATTACATTATCTATTGTGTTTTTAGCCATCTTTTTATTAATTATAGGAAATATTAGTTATTCTTTAACTGGGAAAGTTATTGATGAATCTCAATCGTCACAAAATGCTACTTACAAAGATTCTGAGATTGCGAAGCAGTTAGCTCAAGGAGAGATGAGCTCTACTGGAGATTTAGAAAAAAATGTTAAGGTTTCTGTTAAAGATAAAATAAATGAAAAAAATAAAATTATGGAGTTTAATACTCCAAATGGTAAAATTGAATTAAGTTTTGATCTGTTAAATTATTCTGAATGGAGTGAAAGACAAGAAGAAGTTGAAGAAAATGTAGAAGGTTTTAATGTTTTGTTAAATCAAACTCCTGAAAAATATAAGTGGGGATATGACGTTAAATTAAAAGATTTGAAATTTTTAGCGAAGATTAGTGTTTCTTCAGATTCAGAGATTGTTGCTATCGATAATCAAACTTTGAAAGTTGGAAAAGGGTATTTGAGTTTTGCAGATTTGACAAATGAAGGATATAATGTTTCTCTTGAAAATCCAATTTCAGTTAGTGTTTCAAATGTTTCAAATGTTAACGTTAGCGAGAGTAATGAGACAATTGTTGATTTGAATGTTACAGAAGGGGTTGAGAGTAACATTACAGACGTAAATGTTAGTGTTGGAAATGAAAGTAATTCAAGTGAAGAAAGTAATATTACAGAAGAAGTTGAAAGTAATGAAACACTTGCTGAGAATAATGAAACACTTGTTGAAGATGAGCAAAATGTAAGTGAAAACTCAGAGGAAGAAGTTGTTGCAGATTCAAATGAATCTGAATCTGGTGAGGAGCAAGTTGCTCAGGAAGAAACAAGTGAAGAACAAAATGAAGAAGTTCAAGAAGAAGTAACCAATGAAGGGGCAGGTGAGGAAAACGCAAATGATGAAACTCAAGAAGAGCAAGTAGTTGAAGAAGAAACTTCTCAAGAAGAAACTAGTGAGGAAGCTGAGCCAAGTATAACTGCTAATGTTATTAGAGGATTAACTGGATTTGTAATTAATGGATTTAAAGGATTTGCTGCACTTACAACTGGATTTGTTGTTTCGGATTATACTCACACTCAAGATATTTATGTACAGAGAGATTTCACAGGAACAAATTATTCAATTGGAGATATAATTTTCTTAGATCCTACTTTTGTTTATTTCACTCTTTCAGGAACAGGAACTCTTGCAGATCCGTGGATTATTACAACTTGTTCTGAGCTTCAAGATATTAATGCAACTCTTCACGGAAATTACACACTTGGAAATAATATTGATTGTTCAGATACTGTAAATTGGAATAATGGAGCAGGATTTGATCCTATTGGAAACTCTACAAATTTATATGTTGGAACATTTGATGGAGCTAATTATAATATTTCTAATTTGTATATTTACAGGCCTTCTGAAAATTACGTAGGTTTGTTTAGTGATTTAAGTCCTTCTACTGTTTTGAAAAATTTTGGTTTAATTAATGTGAGCGTTTATGGGGGGAGCATTGTAGGTAGTATCTTGGGATTGGGTTTTCCAGGACCTAGTATAAATAATACTTTTGCAACAGGATTTGTAAATGGGACATCTAGTGTTGGTGGATTAGTAGGTACTCAATGGATAACTCCAATTGAAAATTCATACTTTATTGGAAATGTTACTGGAGGAAGTAGTATTGGTGGAATTGTAGGAGCAGGAGATCTTAGTCCCTCAGGGACTTTAAATTATACTCATTTTATAGGAAATGTAACTGGAACTACTAGTGTTGGAGGTTTAGTGGGATATGGTCCTTACTTTAATGTGGATAATTCTTATGCAATTGCTAATATAACTGGAACAAGTAATGTTGGAGGGTTATTAGGGTATGGTTTCACATCTATTACAAAAAACTCTTCCATGATTGGAAAAGTAGTGGGAAGTAGTTATGTGGGAGGTTTAATTGGAGGCGGGTCTGGTTCAATTGATAATTCATATTTTAAAGGAGTTGCATCTAGCGGATATATTGTTGGAGGATTTGTAGGTAATTTGGTTGGGGGCGTCACAATAAATAACTCATATTCAATAGTTAACCTTACAGGAACAAATTCAGGAGGTTTAGTTGGTTATGCTCAATCGGCGAGTATCATTGATAATTCGTATGTAACTGGAAATGTAACCGGAACTCAAAGCGGAGGTTTGACAGGATATGCAGTAAGTACAAATTTCAGTAATTCTTATTCAACTGCTAGTACTTCTAGTTCGGGAGCAATTACAGGTTACGCTAGTAATTTAAATTTTGTAAATGTATATTGGTATAATCATTCAGGAAACCCAAGTAATTGTTATCCTAATGGAAACACTGGATGTACTGCAGTTACCAGCGAGGAATATTTCTATTCACCAGCTAATCAGCCAATGAGGGGTTGGGATTTCTTAAATAATAAATGGGGTAGCGTTGAATCTGGACATCCTAAATTAGCTTGGGAGACTGGAATCGGTGTTGAAGGCTCAGGTAGTTTAGCAGATCCGTATTTAATTACCCATTGTGGAGAACTTCAAGAAATGGTTCATAATTTAGGGGCGAATTATACTTTAGCAAGTAATATTGATTGTGGAGTTGCGCCATTTAATTCTGGAAGTGGATTTTTGCCAGTTGGAAATGATTCTAATAATAAATATACTGGAACATTTAATGGAGCAAATAAGACAATTTCTAATTTGTATATTTACAGGTCTTCGAATAATAGAATTGGTTTATTTGGGCAATCTGATTCCTTGACTTTGAGAGATGTTGGGTTGACAAATGTAAGTATCTATGGTGCATCATATGTGGGTAGCTTTATAGGTTATGGTGAAGGTTCGAGTGGGATAGATAATTCTTACGTAACTGGAAATGTAAATGGGACAACTCAGGTCGGAGGATTGGTTGGTCGCCATTGGAGCGGTGCTTTAGTAATCAATAATACTTATTTCTCAGGATCTATAATCTCATCTGGAGATTCAGGAGGATTAATGGGCTATGGAACTTCAGATACTATCGTTAATTCGTATACAATTGCAAACGTAACTGGAACAAGTAATGTTGGCGGTATGGTTGCGTATGCAAGTTTTTCAAGGATAGATAATTCCTATGCGGTAGGAAATGTCTCTGGAGGTAGTTCTCTAGGAGGTATAACTTCATATGTTGAAGCCATGGATAATGTATATTGGAATAATCATTCCGGTAATCCTAATGATTGTTATGATGGTGGAAATACTGGATGTACTGCTATTGATGATAATGAAGCTTATTTCTACAATGTTTCAAATGAGCCAATGGTATCGTGGGACTTTACAAGTATTTGGGATAATGGTTTAAACTTAGTTGGATTTGCGG
>CAZLHJ010000006.1:20150-37305 GCA_964559675.1 Candidatus Woesearchaeota archaeon
TCGTGGGACTTTACAAGTATTTGGGATAATGGTTTAAACTTAGTTGGATTTGCGGTATTGCAATGGCAAGCTGATGAGACCTCCCCAGTTGTTAATTATTCTTCAAGTAGTGTGACTTCTAGCAGTGCTACGCTTTACTTTAATGTTACAGATAGGTCTGAGCTGACTAGTTGTACTGCTTATGTTGGTAGTTCATCAAGTGTGAATTCAAGTTATGTGAATAAGTCAAGAACTAATTCAATTATTGTGAGTGGATTGAGTGCGTCTACGCCTTATTCAAGTTATGTAAGTTGTACTGATGCATCCGGAAATGTAGGGACTTCAAGTAATCGATCAATTACAACGTCTGCTGCAGCAGTTGTTGATACTCCTGCTGGAGGAAGTGGGGGAAGTAGTGGTGGAGGTGGCGGGGGATCTGCTACCACAGTTAATAACACTTATTTTGTAAATGCGGAAAGTTTCAAGAAAGGATATAAGAAGATTCTTGAAGAGGGAGAAAGATTAAAGATAACTGCTGGAAGTACAAAAGAAAGAGAGCATTATATTACTCTCAAGAAATTAGAATTAGAAAATGAGAAAATTACAATAACTGTTGAGAGTGTGGTTCAACAATTTATTTTGAAGCTTGGAGAGAGCGTAAGAGCAGATGTTGATTCAGATAATGTTTATGATGTGCTTATTGAGTTCAGAGCAATTGTAAATAATGATGTTGAAATGTATATTAAACAAATTGAAGAAGTAGTTAAACCAACTGATAAGGAACAAATTAAATCTGAAGGGAATGTTTCAGTTACCGAAGAAGAGTCTGAAAATGAAAATGAAATCCTCGGAGCAAAGAGTAGATATGTTTTAATACTCGGCATTGTCTTATTGATTATCGCTTTTGCAGTAGCATTAGTGATTTTATTGATAATAAATAACAAAAAAAGAAAATAGAGCAAAGATTTATAAAGCGCTATTTTCATTTTATTAAACCTATGAAGTATAGGTAATATACGGAGGGTCTAAAATGGACTTCTACGACATAATAGAAAAAGCAAGAAAAACAGGAAAAATTGATAAGGGAACCAACGAAGTTACAAAAGCAGTTGAGCTCGGCTCTGCTAAGCTAGTTGTTTATGCAGCTGATGTATCTCCAAAAGAGATCGTTATTCACTTGTCTGCTATCTGCAAGGAAAAAGGAATACCTTGCCAAGAAGTTGATAGCAAACAAAAATTAGGCATTGCTGCAGGAATAAATGTCCCAACAGCAAGTGTCGCTGTTGTAAATGCTGGTGACGTGGACAAAGAGATTGCTAGCTTAAAGAAGTAATCAGTTTGTTCTATTATTGAGGATTAAAATGGCGAAAGATCAAAAGAATAAGCAAGGAGATGGAGACGTAAAGAAAGGTAGTTCTAGATTTGGCTCCGAACAACCAGTCAACGCAGTAGTTGAAGAATTTATTGGAAGAACTGGAGCAAGAGGAGAAGTTTCTCAAGTTAAGGTTAAAATTTTATCTGGAAGTAATCAAGGAAGAACATTAAGAAGAAATATAAAAGGCCCAATCAAACTTGGAGATTTAGTTACATTAAGAGAAACTGAAATTGAGGCAAGAAGAATAAAATCTAATTATAGGAGATCAACATAATGGTTAAATGTATATTTTGTGGAAAAGAAGAGCAACCTTTTAAGGGAATTCATTTAATGAGAAATGATGGAGTTGTAGCTTTTTATTGTTCAGGAAAATGCAGAGAAAACTCTTTGAAATTAAAGAGAGATAAAAGAAAAGTAATGTGGACAGAAGCTTATAGAATTACTTTAGATAAGAAGATTAAGAAAGCTGCTGAAGAAGCTGAAAAAGCTGCTAAGAAGTAAATTTTTGAATTCTAATTAAAGTAGTGTTTTTTATTTTAAAATTTTAATTTATCGACGGAAAAGTGGCGATTAGGTACACAAAGGTTTATAAAGACGGATTGGTTTTTGTGATTGTAAAAAGGGGCTAATTTTAAGAGAAAAAATGGTTACAAAAGACGAAGCAGGTAAGAACTACGGTAGTGAGAAGATTACAGTTCTTGAGGGTCTTGAGGCGGTTAGAAAGAGACCTGCGATGTATATTGGAAGTACAAGTAAGCAAGGACTTCACCATTTAGTTTATGAAATTGTAGATAACTCTGTTGACGAAGCAATGGGGGGATATTGCGATGAAATTTTAGTTAAGATTAATTCTGATGGTAGCGTTACTGTTAAGGATAATGGAAGGGGGATTCCAGTAGATCCACACCCAGTTTATAAAAAACCTGCTTTAGAAATTGTAGTTACAAAATTACACGCAGGAGGAAAATTCGATAAAGGAAGTTATGCAGTTTCTGGAGGATTGCACGGGGTGGGTATTTCAGTAGTTTCTGCATTATCAGTACATATGAGTGCTACTGTAAAGAGGGGCGGAAAAATATACAAGCAAGAATATGAAATTGGAAAACCTGTTTACGACGTTAAGACAATGGGTAGTGTAGATAAAGATGATACTGGAACAGAGATTACATTTACGCCTGATGGAACAATTTTCTCAACAACAAAGTTTGATTTCTCAGTTTTAGAAAATAGGTTAAGAGAAATTGCTTTCTTGAATAAAGGTTTGAAAATTATTTTACAATCTGAAATTGATAATAAAAAAGAGACTTTCCACTACGAAGGTGGAATTATGGAATTTGTAAAATGGCTTAATAAAAGTAAGGAGCCAATACATACAAAACCAATTTATTATACAAAAGAAGATTCTAATGTTGTTGTAGAAGTTTCTGTTCAATATAATTCAGGATATCAAGAAAATGTTTTAGGATTCGTAAACACAATTAATACTGTTGAGGGTGGAACTCATGTCGTTGGATTTAGAACTGCTTTAACGAGAGCAATTAACGATTATGCAAAGAAAAATAATTTAATCAAAAATGAAAATCTTTCTGGAGATGATGTAAGGGAAGGATTAACTGCAATCGTTTCAACAAAAGTTCCTGAGCCACAATTTGAAGGACAGACAAAAACAAAATTAGGAAACTCTGAAGTTAAAGGAATTGTTGAGTCTGTTAGTTTCAGTTCATTAGTTGAATTTTTCGAAGAGAATCCTGCAATTGCAAAAAGAATTGTATCTAAGGGATTGGATGCACAAAAAGCAAGAGATGCAGCAAAGAAAGCCAAAGATTTAGTTAGAAGAAAATCTGCGTTTTCTGTTGGAGGACTGCCTGGAAAATTAGCGGATTGCTCAAAGAGAAAATCTGAAGAAACTGAATTATATATTGTCGAGGGAGATTCTGCTGGAGGTTCAGCAAAGCAAGCAAGAAGTAGAGATTTCCAAGCTATTTTACCTTTGAAAGGAAAAATTTTAAATGTAGAGAAAGCAAATCCTGTAAAAGTTTTATCAAGTGAAGAAATTGCAAACTTAATTACTGCAATCGGATGTGGAGTTGGAGAACATTTTGATATTGCTAAATTAAGATATGGAAAAATTATTATTATGACTGATGCGGACGTAGATGGTGCACACATTAGAACTTTATTATTGACTTTCTTCTTTAGATTTATGAAGCCATTAATCGAAGCTGGAAATATTTATATTGCAGTTTCACCATTATTCAAGGTAAGAAAGAGAAAAGACCATTATGTATATAATGACGAAGAATTAAAAGAATTAGTCAACAAATTAGGAGGAAATGTGGTTGTTCAAAGGTTTAAAGGATTAGGAGAAATGGACGCAGATCAATTGTGGGAAACTACAATGGATCCAAAGAATAGGATTTTAAGAAAAGTAATGATTGATGATGCAGCACTTGCAGATGAAATATTTTCAAAATTAATGGGAGATGATGTAGAATCAAGAAGACAATTTATTGCTGAGAGAGCTGCTGAAGCGGAGATTGATGTTTAAGATGGAAGACGAATTTGAAGATGTAGAAGTAATTGAAGTTGAAATGACAGATTCACATATAGATGAGCTTATGGGAAAACTAAATGATTTAAGAGATTCCAAAGACAAAGTTACAGTTGAACTTGCGTCAGATTTAGAGTTAGTAATAAATTATGTTGAGGAGGAAGAAGAAAATGGTAGTTGAAGAAAACGAAAATGAAGAAGACAAAATAGAAGAAGAAATTTTAGCTCACGAAGAGAAGAGAAGAGTTAAGGATCAGATTGGAAGCGAGAAGGGTGTAATTGGGGCTGAAATTGTTGAAGAGATGGAGAAATCTTATATCGATTATGCGATGTCAGTTATTGTTCAAAGAGCTCTTCCAAGTGTTGAAGATGGAATGAAGCCAGTTCATAGAAGAATTCTTTATGCGATGCATACTCTTGGATTAGATGCAAGTAAACCAACAAGAAAATCTGCAACAGTAGTTGGAGAAGTTATCGGTAAGTACCACCCTCATGGAGACATGGCAGTTTATGATGCCCTTGTAAGATTAGCGCAAGATTTCAGTATGAGGTATCCTCTTGTTCATGGACAAGGAAACTTCGGAAACATTGATGGAGATAGTGCAGCAGCTCACAGATATACTGAAGCAAAGATGAGTAAAATAACTAAGACTCTTCTTGAAGATATAGAAAAAGATACTGTAAAGATGAGGCCTAACTTCGATAACAGTTTGAAGGAGCCAGAAACTCTTCCTGCAAGATTCCCTAATTTATTATTGAATGGAGCAACAGGAATTGCAGTTGGTATGGCTACAAATATTCCACCTCACAATTTAAATGAAATTTGTGATGCTATCATCGCTTATATTGATAATCCTAATTCTACTGTAGAAGATTTAATTCAATTTGTGAAAGGTCCAGACTTCCCAACTGGAGGATATGCGATGGGTCCAGGTATAAAGGAAATGTATAGAACTGGAAAAGGAAAAGTAATTATGAGGGGAAGGACGAAAGAGGAAGACGTTAAAGGTAAACCTGCAATTATTATTACTGAAATTCCATATATGGTTAATAAGGCAGATTTAGTAAAAGATATCGCAAGATTAACAACTGAGAAGAAATTCCCAGATATAACTGATTTGAGAGACGAATCTAACAAAAAAGGAATTAGAATATATATTGAATTGAGAAAGGGAGTAGATCCAAAATATACTCTTAATAAATTGTTCAAATTAACTAGATTGCAAACTAATTTCGATGCAAACATTTTAGCATTAGTTGGAAATAAGCCAAGAGTTCTAACTTTATTGGATGTAGTAAGAGAATATGTAGCTTATAGAAAGATCGTTGTTACAAATAGATCTAAGTTTGAATTAAAGAAAGCAGAAGATAGATTAGAAATTGTAATGGGATTATTGAAAGCTTTGAATAATATTGATAAAATTGTTGCACATATAAGAAAGAGCGCAAGTACTCAAGAAGCTCATGATGGTTTAGTTATGAATTTCGGATTAAATTCAAGACAAGCTAAAGCAGTTCTTGAAATGAGACTTCAACAATTAACTAATTTAGAAGGAACAAAATTAAATGAGGAAGAAGATAAATTAAGAAAAGTAATTGCAGGATTACAAACAATTTTAGGAAGCGAATCTGAAGTTCTAAAAGTAATTAGAAAAGAAGTTAACGATTTGAAAACAGAATTTGGAGACGATAGAAAGACAGTTATTATAAAGAAAGTAGAGGAATTCGAAGAGAAAGATTTGATTGAGAAGAAAGATGTTGTTGTAATGTTAAGTAATTCTGGATATGTAAAGAGAATGGATGTTGAAACTTATAGGGAACAAAGAAGAGGGGGAGCAGGAGTTACAACAGGGTTGAAGGATGAAGATTTCGTTAAAGATTTAATTACTTGCTCGACACATGACTATTTATTATTCTTTACTTCAAGAGGAAGAGTATATTGGCTTAAAGCTAATGATGTCCCTGCAGCTGAAAGACAGAGTAAGGGAAGGAGTATTGCAAACTTACTTAATTTGAGAGATGAAGAAATTGCAAATGTAATGTCTATGCAAGATTTTGAATCTGGATATTTAATGTTTGCAACTAAACTTGGACAAGTTAAGAAGCTTCAGGTTAAAGACGTAAGTAAACCAAGATCAACCGGAGTAAGAATTATGAATCTACCTCCAGACGGATCTGATACAATAATTAATGTTGTAAGAATAGTTGATTCTCAACAAGTGTTGTTAATAACTAAGGAAGGGCAAGCAATAAGATTCAATTCAGATGATGTTAGAAGTATGGGAAGATCAAGTTACGGAGTGAGAGGTATTGATTTGTCTGGAAAGGATGAAGTTGTTTCTATAGAGGCATTACCTGCAGATGGAAAAGGATCTATTTTAACAATTACAGATAAAGGATATGGTAAAAGGTCTGAGTTAGATGAATATAGAATTACAGGAAGAGGCGGAAAAGGAGTAATTAATTTGAAAGTAACTGATAAGACTGGAAATATAATTAAGAGTTTAAGTGTTGAAGATAAAGATTCAGTTATCGCAACAACAACTAAGGGGATGGTTTTGAGAACAAATATGAAAGATATAAGAGTAATGGGAAGAAATACACAAGGCGTGAGAATAGTCAATATTAAGGAAGGAGATTCAGTAGCAGATATCGTTAAAGTCCCTGAAGAAGAAGTTGTAGTAAGTAAGGAGAAAAGTGATTAATCTTTAATTCCAATTCTTTCTTTTTCATTCTCTACAATAGTATCTATAAGTAAATTAAATAAATTGTGTTTCCTTATTCTTGCTAGAGCTAGTCTTTCTTCTTCATTATCTCCAAATCTGTAACTTAGCTCATCGATTATTGGGAGACAGCTCGCCCTTAAACACTCTAATTCTTGATATGGAAAACATTCTACCATTAGTTCAGGATTGTTAGATGCTCGAATTGCAGGGTCTGATAAATAGTCTATCCATGCATGATTTCATAAATCTCATCTCTTATTGTTGTCATTTTTTATCTCTAGTCCTCAATTTAATTCTGTCGTAAACTTCGTCCATTCCATATGATCTAATTAGGTCAAGTGCTTGTCTTTCTTCTTGATTGTTTCCAATTCTTGAATATATTTCATCTAGTAATGAAGGTTCTTTTAAACCAATTCTAACTAAGTTATCTAATGCATCGCATGAAGTTACTTGTTCTATTATTCTAAACTCATCTTCATCTGATTCTATCGGATTTAAGGATCCTCGGATTGCAGGATCGGATAAATAAGTAATCCATTCGTCTAACGTTGATTCAAATGCTTGTTTTAAGGTTGGTTTATTCATCTTATTTTTCAAATTGATCAGATTTTAAATGGAATGGGAGATTAGATTTTTCTCTTAGGATTGCAATTAAATTAAGTGCTTGAATTCTAGGTCTTTCTTCAAGATCATCTATAATTAATTTTTTTGGAAGACCGTGAATGTACTCTCCTTGTTTATCCATTAAAAATTTTTGTTGGAGTAAATCATTATAGAATTGAGTTAAATATGCCTCATTTTCTTTTATATCTTCTCTTACTTTTATATCTTCTCTTCTTAAGATATATGGTTGATTAGACATTAGAACCTCCAATTATAATGTTGTTGAATTGGATCCCATCTTGGAGAGTAATAATATGGTTGCGTGTATGTTTGACCTTCCCAAAGTTCATTTTCATAAAAAATTGGGTTGTATAATGGCTTATTTCTCCAGTTTGATGGATATTCTGGGAAGTCTGTGTAATGATATGCGAATTTTACGTAAGTAGGTTCTGGATATTCGGTGTGGAGATAATTGTAATTATTGAAGTTGTATCCTTCATATCCATAATGTCCAAAATAGAAACCTGAACTAAATAGTACAAGTGCAATTATCAGGAAAGTGTTTAGAAATTTCATCTTAGTACCAGTATGATCTGTACCAGTGATATCTTGGAGCTGAATAATATCCGTAGTTGTAGGAAGGTGTGAATATTGCATCATTATCGTAAGCGTAGTATCTTGGATGGTATTGGTATCCATCGTATCCATATCCGTAAGTCTTTGAACCCCAACAATTAGCTGTGAAGCATCCTACATTGTTTCCATAATGGTATCCTGGTAAGTCAGTTTCTTCTTTTACAATAACTGTTTTCTTTCCATAAGGAGTGTAGTCAGTTGTTTTTTGATAATAAGATGCGGAAACTGCTCCATCTGGATAAGTCTTAGCTTTTTCAACTTTGTAATAAGATTCCGGATAGTTATATCCGTAAGCTGAAACTGCAGTTAATGATAATGCTAAAAAGAGCGCTGCAAAAAGTGTTGCTATTACAAACTTTTTCATAATTATATAGTGACTACATAATTTATAAACTTTTCTTTTCCGATTTTTTTGGTTTAAGTCATGAAAATACAACCAGGTTTGGACATTTTTTCTCTTCCGAGGGCATAGTTTTAAATACAAAAATAGTTACTGATTGTGAAATTTAAAAATTAGAGATGGATCCAAAGGATAGAGATTTAGACGGGATTTTGATTTTACGAGAGGCGAATGGCTCTCTTAGTTTAAAAGTGGGATATAATGACACTAAAACCCAAGAAGCAGTAACTCGTTCTGGAAGAAGTATATTTTATTTTATAGATTTAAAGGGAGTAAATGGTAAAAGACCCGCATTAACAAGCGATGTGGCTGAGATCATAGATGATTTTAATTCAAGAGCATATTCACAAGATGAAGCTATAAGGAATTTTGATGAAGTTAAAGAGAGATATTCACATTCACATTAATAGAAGAATTTGAATTATCTTCTGTTGTATTTTCATCCTCTACAACGATTGTTTCATTTGAAGTTGAGTTTTGTATTGGTATTGGTTCAATAATTGTTGAATTATCCTCTGTTGTATTTTGAGGTGTTTCGGTAGTTTCGTTATTTTCAGTAGTGTTTTTTTCTGGCTCAGGGGTTGAGTCTTCAGTTGGAGAGGTTAAGAAATACCACCAAGGTTTGTTTAATTCAATAACTTCTCCTGTGTTTGCATCAATTATTGCCTTTAATTCAGTTCTTACTTTGAATAATCCAATGAATTTAACGGTTGTATTTCCTGAGACTTGATAAGCTACAGATAAATTGTTCCCTTCACCAACTTCTTTTATCTCTATTGATAGGTTCTTTGCTCTTAATACTTCAAGAGCTCTTTCTGATGCAGTTTCAGGCATTACTTTTATTTCTTGGTTATTTCCATTAGATAATTTAACTTTTAATTTTGTTTGATTTCCTTCTGTTTCGCTTTCAACTTTTAATTTAGATTCTGCTTCAACACCCTTAACTTTTATTTTCTGTCTCAAAATATTTCCATTTTCATCTGTTCGTGTTTCAATTTTTACTTCAACTTCAACTTCGTTTCCATTTTCATCTAAGAATTTGTATTTTTCTTCTGTTTTTGCCTTTGTGATTAATTTTCCGTTTTCAAACTCAGTTTCTGTTTCACTCTCAGTTTCACTTTCTTGTTCATCTTCTCCATTTTCAGATTTTATTTTAACTTCGTTTTTTACTTTATTATTATTTGAGCCAGAATTATCTGATCCTTTGCCTGAGTTATCTGATTTGTCCTTGTTTCTATCATTGTCTTTTTTATCATTAGATTTAGAAGAGCTTGATGAGTCATCATCATTTGAGTCGGAGTTATCAGAACTTGAGCTTGAACTTCCACTTGAATCATCAGAATCAGAGTCGCTTGAATCGGAATCTCCAGAATCTCCATCAGATCCTGAGCCTTTGTCTGCTTGGACAAGAGATAAACTAGCAGACATCAATAATAGCATAAATATTACGCTAAAGATTGTTAGTAATTGAATTCCTCTTTTCATTCAATCTTAAATTAAGTAATTTAGTATATAAAAGTTTGCAATATCGAACATAGGTTTAAAAACTGAACCTAGTTGTTTGTACGATGTCGGTTGATGATTATATTGTTGTGAGAGAAATGCCTTCGCAAGGCTATGAGGTTGCCTTGCAATCTGGAAGACTTTTCGGACATTTTTATTTGTTTCAACATACTTCTGGAGAACTAGAATTAAGGGCAAATAGGATCGGTGGAGAAGACGTGCCTTTTAAAAGAATTAGTTATGATGGTCCGATTCCAGATTTATTTTCAAGAGTTCAAGAAGAGTTATATCTCAGGGCATTAGATTTCGCAGAGGAATTGTCTGAAGAAAGAGGTCTTCCGTTTTCAATAGATTCTGTTGTTGAAGGAGTGTTCAATTGTGGGACTGGAAATGTTAGTGGGGAAGAATAAGTCCGGTTACTTTTTATTCTTAAAAATATGATCACTTAGTACTTTCTGAACTTCATAGATATTAATTTTTTTATTAAACTTCTTTTGAATAGGTTGAGAGATTCCAGATATCCAAATTTTCAATTCTGAATCAAAGTCAAAATTGCCCGAGGTTTCTATACTGAAATGAGATATCTTATCATATGGAATTGAATGATATTCTTTTTTCTTTCCAGTTAGACCTTGTTTATTTACTAAAATCAGTCTGAAGTTGGTGAAAACAAATAAGTCTCTTATTAATTTGTAGGATTTGCGGATCTCTTCTCCAGGAGAGAGAATTTGTTTAAATTCTTCTTTTATCTCTTTAGAATTTATCTCTTTTGCATTACCTAATAATCTGCCTAAAACCATAATGGTTTATGTTAGCGGAATTATTTAAAGTGTTTGGTGAAAAGTTCTCCTTTTTAATGCCCCAATAAGATTTAAAAACCTCGTGAATTATTCATCATCAAGCCTCAATAGTATAGTGGTTAGTACACGACCCTGTCGCGGTTGAAACCCGGGTTCGATTCCCGGTTGGGGCGTTTTGTTCCTAATGGAAGAGAAGAATAAAATATTGAGTGATTTAGATTTTTTAGAAGATATTTTTAAAGGGATATTAAATAAAAATGAAAATTCTAGACAAAATCAAAATAGCTTACTTTTTGGAGTTATTTTGGGAATAGTAACTAATTTCTTAGTACTATTAATGTGGGAATTAGGCGTTAAGGAATTTCCACTTCTTCTTCAATTCTCGATTCTCAGTTTCTTTTTAATAATTTTAACTTTCATTTTTTTTGGAATAAGTATGGATGAAATAAAATTTAAGAATCTAAATAATGAGTTGGAGGAGAAAATTTCTCAAATAAGGATGGATAAAAATCTTGTTAAAAGGGGCGAAGCAGACTATATAACTGAAGAATACCTCATAAACAAATATTCTATTTAATTAACTAACTCTCCCAATTTATCCAAGATCCAGATCATGCCTTCAGTGTCTTGTTTGCAATATTTTGTCAGGAGGATTTGTTTTGCTGGTTTCATGATTTATTTGTTAAAAATGATAAGTAAATAAATATTATTCCTAGGGAGATAAACCATTTAGAGAGTGTAATTAGAAAAGGCAGAATGATTAATTCTATTCCGATTACTCCAAAGATGGTTGAAAGAGTTTGTTTTAATTCTCCGTTCATTTATTTTGAAGATGTTGGTTGTATAAAAGATTAATGGAGATTCAACCAAAAAGTGTTTAAATCGCCAAATCCTTAATTTCAGATGACCAAGGGGAGTTTTTTCCTTTTAGTAGCAGTAATTTTATCATTTAGTTTAGTCTCTGCGGAATTGTCTGTAAATATAGATAAGAACAATCCTTCAATTAGTTTGAATCATGGCCAATCAGAAAGTCTAACTTTTACAGTCACAAATAATAATTTTGCTTGTTCGTTAAGTTGTGATTGGAATATTCTTAAAAACAATCAAGAGGTGGTGGCTAAAAATACAAAGTCAGTTAGTCCAGGAGATCCCTTTTCTATAAGTTATACTTTTAAGGCTCCAACCAAGTCTGAGGCAAAGCAAGAAAGTGGAATTATTGAATATTTTTTAAGAGTAGAATGTTCTGAAGTAAGCACATTATTTTGTGGAAGCGATAGTGATTCCGCTACGTCTACTATTACTCTGAATTACGAGCTTACTCTGGCAGAAAAAAACGCTAAGGCTTATCTTCAACCTAGGCTGGAGAATATAAAGAATCTTTTAAAAGAAACAGAATCAAAGATTTTTAATCTAAATTCTAAACTTGATGAACTTCCAAGTAATGTCTTGATATCAGATATCAGAACTATATTGAGCTCTCAGGAAAGTAGTCATGATCTTCAGAATAGCAAATATGAATCTCTTAATAGTCTTTATGCCAATCTTAACTTTATAGAGGCGAAGAATGCTTTCGATGTAAATCAGGAATCTAATTTGAACACTCTAAATTCCGCACTAGACCAAATATTTTCAGATATAAATGAAAGATTAAGGATTCATAACGAGATTGTTAAAAAAATTAACGATTTAAGTAATTCCTTTGCTGAATTGGAAAAAAAATCAGAATTAACAAGATTAGATATATCAGATATAATAAATCAGATAGACTCACTAGTGAGCAGTTTTGAGAAAGGGCAATTTACTAGCTATACTGAGATTAGTTCCAAAGTTGACTTTCTTAATAATTTGATTTCAAACAAGCTTAAAGAAATTAATTCTAATTTTGGAGATATTATTTCTAAGGGAGATAAACTTCTTTCTAATGAGAGGGCAAAGATAAATGTAGAAGGCAAGGTATTTCATGCAGGTACAGAAACAGTAGATAGTCTGAATACTATATGTGAAGGATTTTCTCAAGTAAAAATAAAAATGGATATGAAGAATCAAAATCTCACATTAGATTATAATGATGTCGTTTCCGAAATCAATGAATATAACTCCCAAATAGATGAATTAAACGATAAAGGGAGGAGGTTGGGCTCTTTTGTAAAAAACATAAGCACAATGATTAATAAGAATAATATCAAAGATTTGGATTATTCTACTTGCCAAGAAGAGCTTGAACAGATTAATCATCTAGATTATAAGGGAGTTTTAAACTTAACAGAATCAGATTATAGGAATTGTATAGATCTTCATACTGGTTTAATGGAAATCAAACTGGAAAGGGAGAAAAATTTAGGTTTTAACTTTATGAGCTTTCTTAGGAGTTTATGGCCTTTTGGTGGAATTAAATTCAAGGAAATTGAAGAGTTCTCAGAAAAATCTCTTCCAGATAAACCTGGTTTATTAAGTTTTGACGATAGTTCTCAGGAATTTGCAGACCAATATTGTAATATAAATTTAAATCTGAATTCTAAGTCACTTGAAGAAGTCACTGATGTTAGGGGAGAGACACTTACTAATTCAAATATAGAAGAGGTTAAAGAGAATGAGAACCTGTGTTCTAGTTTCGGAATAACTGCGAAGTGTTGTGAGAGTAATGAATGTAGTGATGATGAAAGTTCATATCCAGTTATTTTCCTTCATGGGCATTCTTTTCTGGAGGGAGATTCGCCAGAGTATTCTTTAGACGCATTCGATGAGATGCAATTAACTCTCTTTAACGAGGGATTTAGAATCGGAGGTGTATTTTTACCTACGGATCAGAAGTCGAATATGGTCGCAGGAGAGTGGGGTAAATTAAAAGGCATCCCTATTTCGGTTAAGGCAACATACTATTATGGAGTGTATAATTCTGAAGGAGATCTGATTAGTTCTCCATCTAAACAAGAAAGTATCTCAACGTACGCTCAAAGATTAGGTCATATCGTGGAATTAGTCAAGTATAGAACAGGAAGAAATAAAGTAAATATCGTGGCTCATTCTATGGGGGGCTTGGTCGCTAGAGAATATATTAAGAATGGTGGAGGGGAGTTGTCAGTTAATAAATTAATTATGATTGGAACACCTAATCATGGAATTTATAATCAAGGTTCAAGTTGTAAGCTTCTAGGGGCTAATACAGAGTGCTCTCAGATGAATTCAGGAAGCGATTTTCTCTTAAATCTAAATTCTGTAAATGAGGCATATGGAAATGTGGAATACTACACTATTGCAGGTTCTGGTTGCGTTTTAAGTGGTGAAGACGGAGATGGTGTTGTTCGGGTAAATAGCGCAAAATTAGACGGTGCTAAGAATGTATTGGTTAAAGGGGGTTGTGAATATATTTGGGGTTTTCCAAAAGCATTTCATTCAAACCTATTATCTACCTCTAAATATCCTGAGACTTATAATTATGTGAGACAATTCTTGAAAGAATAACTTTTAGCATTCAATATAAGATATATCGTTTCCAATTCCGCTTTCTGTTATTGTTGGAAAATGGACGTTTTGACATAATAAAATTTCATTATTCGTTCCTGAAATAGTTATCTCTTGGAGATTTGTGTTTTTTGTGATTGTGATTAGATTTCCTAATCCGCTAACTATCAGTTTTATATTTTTCCCAGGCAAATTAATCGTTTTTATATTATTGGTTCCACTTATTGTTAGGGTTTCTGAGTTTAATGTCTCATCTGGCAAGGCGTCAATTATTCTTTTTTCAATATTGAATTTAGGTAATTCAAATGTAGCTAATTTTGAAAATAAAAATAAGACAATCAATAAGATTAATAGAAATATTCCTAAATTTTTTAGAAAATTATTTTCTTTTTTTACCATCTTATTATGTTAAGGATGCGTTAAAGGGACTAATAAATATATCGTTTACATATTTTGTGAAGCAAAATTCTATAGTTAAATTTATATCGTATATGTTTTATAGAGAAAATATGGAAGGGAACAATGAATAAAACGGATAGGGATTTTGTTTCAGAAGTAATTATAATTGTTTCAGGTTTTATTATTGCAGAGACTTTTATTAGAAGGATTATTGAGGGCTCTAATGGATTAATTGATTGGTGGGTTCTTCCACTTTTAGCTATTCAGTTCCTAATTTTAGCTTTTGAGATAAGGAACCAAGAAAAACGAAATTGGTTTTATTATGTTTCATATCTATTCTTTCCTCTTTTAGTTTATTATGTTTATTTAGTTCATTCTCAGACCATTAACTCTATGACTTATTTGGTTTTCACCATGGTAACAGCAATTTTTTATACTGTTTTGTTTCTAATTAAATTGAGATTAAAAGAATGAACGTAATAAATGAAATTATGGCTAGGCTAAATGGTTGGGAGAAATGTAAATCTCCTAGTTGGTTTAGAGAATTTAAACTTAGACAAAAAATAGGTTTTCCAAATTCATTTCGGCTAAAAGGTAAAACCTTCAAGTATATTGCTTTTAAGAAATACCGCGAAGAGCAAGGAAGTGGATTAAATATTATTTATCAATTTTATCGGAAAAAAAGATAATTCTAATTTAATACTTTTTAGTTCTAATACCGAGACGCTTAAATACTTAGGTGCCCTAAGGGATTTATGAAGATAATAAAGACCTATGATAAAACTGTTGGAGAGACTAGGTATTTTAAGTATAGGGCACCTTTGCCAAAGAAAGTTGCTGAGGATTCTGGACTTATAGATAAGGAATTAAAAATAACTACCAAGAATAATAAAATTATCATAGAAGAAGCTAAAGAATAGGTCTGTTTTTGAGGGCACCGAAATATTTATATACTTCGGGCACCTAAAAGAATCATGGAATGTTGGCAGGAATTAAAATCTGGTATTTTGATAGGTTCGGTGATTAGTAATTTTATTTTTCTAGTGATTACGCTTTTGACTCCGATTTTTGAGGATTGGAGGGATAGGCGGAAAAGAAAGACGTAACTAATAAGTTTAAATAATCTTTTTTATTTTTATTTTTAGATGAACACAAATTTTGAGAGCAAGTATGATAGGAGGGATTTGAATTCTATTCTAAACTATGCCAAGAAATTAATTGGTAAAAATTTATCTTCTGTTTTAAAAAAAGAAATAGAAAATACGCATAAAGAATATCAGAAGGTTAAGGGCAAGTTTGGACAATATATTGAGAAATTTTATTTCGGATTTGAGAATAATTCAGAAAAAGAACCTGATTTTAAGGAAGTCGGTTTAGAGTTAAAAACAACTCCTTTGAAGAGAACTAGTAAGGGATTACTCCCTAAGGAGAGATTAGTTCTTAACATAATTAATTATGAGGAAATTGTAAGGGAGGAGTGGGAAACTTCTAGTTTTTTGAAAAAAAATAGTTTACTACTATTAATTTTTTATCTTTATGAAAAAGATAAATCTTTTCTTGAGTTTTTAATAAAATATGTTTCTATTTGGAGATTAAAAGATAAAGATTTTGAGATTATCAGACAAGATTGGGAAAAGATTGTTAAGAAGATTCAAGAGGGAAAAGCTCATGAATTATCTGAAGGAGATACATTCTATCTTTCCGCTTGTAGAAAGGGGATTGGAAATGGAAAAGATTTAAGGGTTCAACCAAATTCGATTATTAAAGCTCCTCAAAGAGCATTTAGTTTGAAACAAAAGTATGTGAATTTTATAATCTCAAATATTTCAGAATCCGAGTCTTTAATTAAATTAGATTCTGATTTAAGGAAAGAATCTTTTGAAAATATAATTTATAATAAATTTAAACCCTTTCTTAATAAAGAAGTTAAGGAAATAGAGAAGTTAATGAAAGTTAAGATAAATTTTAACTCAAAAGATTATTATTCAAATCTGGCTAGAAGGATGTTAGGGATTAAAGGTAAGAGGATTGAAGAATTTGAAAAGGCAGACGTTAACATGAAGATAATTCGTTTAAAGGAATCTGGAATACCTAGTGAAGATATGTCTTTTCCAATGTTTAGGTTTAAAGAGATTATAAACCAAGACTGGGAAGATTCTAAATTTTTTGAGTATTTGGAAAAGAAATTTCTTTTTGTAATTTATCGAACAGAAGGGGATAAAATCTTTTTTAAGAAAGCCCTTTTTTGGAATATACCTGCTAAAGATTTAAGAGAGGCAAGAAAGGTGTGGGAAGATACCAAAAAAGTTGTTAAAAAAGGTGTTAAAATTTGGGAATCGAGTGGAAGAATCTTTAATAATTTACCTAAGAAATCAGAAAACTTCGTGGCTCACGTAAGACCTCATGCAAGAAATAGGTTGGATGTAGATATCTTACCGAATGGAATAAAATTAACAAAACAATGTTTTTGGTTAAGTTCAAAATATTTAAAAACTCAAATAGAAAATAATTAATTTTCTTTTTCAATCTCTTCTGAAAGAATTTTCCCTATTTTTTCTATTATTCCAATAACTAAGGCATTTCCCATCAGAAAAGCTCTTTTAATATTAGAACATCCTTCTGTATGGTTATCTGGAAACATGTTTAATCTTTCCAATTCAATAGGTGTAAGTCTTCTTAATCTTCCACTCTCGGTCTGAATTACATGTTTAAATCTGGAAG
>CAZLHJ010000007.1:0-34093 GCA_964559675.1 Candidatus Woesearchaeota archaeon
TCTTCTTTTTTTGCTATTGATGTACTACTTGAATGCACCCTATATAGATATAGTCTCTTAGGTAAGTGTTTTAGTTCACAAACTTTACTTAATTTAAAGAAGAAATCGTAGTCTACTGCATTTACCATTTTTTCATCAAATTTTTCTGTTCTATTAAAGTCTCTTTTTCTAAACATTCTAAAATGATGCACAATCATCCCCTTTAGAAGTTTTTCTCTAGTGAAGTTTGGGTGATAGTATCCTGGACAAAGATATTTTCCATTTTTGTCAATTTTAACATTGTCGCTGTAAACTACTCCTATTTCAGGATTATGGTTTAAAAATTCTGCAAGAGTTTCTACTGCTTTAGGATGCAATATATCGTCTGAATCTAGTTGGGCTATAAACTCTCCTTGACACATAGAAATTGCAGTGTTCGAGGCTTTCCCTATTCCAGAGTTTTTTATTCTTTTGATTTTGATTAATGGATTATTCTCATACTTTTTTAGTATTTCAGGAGTTTTATCTGTAGATCCATCGTCACAGATACAAATTTCTAGATCCTTAAATGTTTGATTGAGCGCAGAGTTTATTGTTTTTTCAATATATTTTTCAGAGTTATAAACAGGTATATAAATTGAAACTTTTGGGATTCGGAATCTTTTGCTCATTGATTCTCCAAGGGATCTTACTGAAGGGACAAGTTCCTTATACAATATACGAGAAGTTTCATGTTGTTTCTTTCTAGATTCCACTGTTTTTGGAACCTCGTGTTCTTGATGATACCCTATTGCACTTAAGACAGGTATGAAATATGCTCCTTCTTCATATATTCTAAATGCAAATTCTTCATCTTCACACCCCCATGTTGTGAACTCTTCGTTAAAGAGGCCAGATTTTTCTAAGACTGATTTCGAGATTGCAAAATTTGCTCCAATGCAATATTTAAACGGATTCGGAGAGTTTTTTAAATAATTAGTACTCAAAAAAATAGGGTATCTCCAGTCAAATGCCCCATTTTCTATCTGTACAGATACATCATTCTTCGTTAAGGTGATGGGTAATTTTTCTATAATGGAGAAATCCTTCTTAATCTTCGTAGCGGAAATTTTGTCAGTGTTGATAAACTTTCTATTCCCTAATAAAAAGACATTATCAGTTATATGGAACCATTTCATATAATCTTCAATTAAGGTTGGAGCGGGTAAAGTATCGCAATCTAAAAAGATCAGATACTCGTTTTTACAAGCCCTTATTCCTTCATTTCTCGCTTTTGAGACTCTGAACCCCTTGTCTTCTTGAGTTATAAATTTTAAATTGAATAATTTTTTGTATTTAGAGATCATTTTTTCAACTCCATCAGAGCTCCCATCGTCTGTGATAATGATTTCAAATAATTTTTTAGGGTAAGTTTGATGAATTAAGGATGCAAGGGTTTTTTCTAAGATTTTTTTTCTATTGTAAACAGGAATAATGATGCTAGCTTTTTTAGTATATTTTTTTGGAGTATCTTCTTTAAGTCTCTTTTCAATAAAAGAATAGTCGTTTCCCATTCCCTCTGGAAGCGGAATTATTCTAGAATAATCTTGCTTTATTTTAGTTTGATTATGAAGTAGATCGTTTAAGAGGCTTATCCTTTGTAATTTTTGAAATTTTGTATTGAGTAGGTACCAGAGATTATCTTTCAAAAATAATGAAATTTTCCAGAATTTTCTTTTTGAACCTCGATTGGATTCTATTCTTTCTTTAATTGAGTAAAGATTCATAAGTTTAATTCGACTTTATTCTTTTAAACTTATATATCTTTTTTTGCAATCTTTTTATAAAGTTCTTCTAATTCGGTTGCTTTTTTGTCCCAATCATACGCTTTTGATATTTGCAGAGCGTTTTTACTCATTTTATTTCTAAGAGAAGAATTTTGCAATATTTTTAGGATTCTGGTCGCAAAACTTTTAGAATTATTTTTAGAAACTAAACCGTTTTCATTTTCTGAAATTAAGGTATGGGATGCATTCCATTTATGTTTAACAGCAATGACCGGTTTTCCACAAGCAAAAGCTTCTATTACTACTATCCCAAATCCCTCTAGAATGGATGGGAAAACAAAGATTTTGGAAGATTTAATTCTAGAATAAATCTCTTTTTTCTCTAATTTTCCTAAAAAGAAGATATTTTTTGTTAAATCCATAGATTTAACTTTATTTTGAAGATGGTTTTTTAAGGGGCCTTCCCCAATAATGTATAATTTTATATTTTTAAAATTTCTTTTTAAGATAGATATTGAGTTTATCAAAAGCTCTATGTTCTTTCCCTCAATTAATCTCCCAACAAAAATTAAGTCGGACTTTTCCTTGGAGGGAGGAGTATTTTCAATTTCTCTTAGAGATACCCCGTTTTCGATAACTTCTATATATTCATTTCTTATTTTTTTTAGGTCATATTTAGTCTTTTTACTTACGGCTATATTGTTTTTACTAAGTAGGTAGACTACCTTTTCTAATTTTCTTGCCAGGAAAGCTTTAGCTGATTTAAAATAGGTAAACCAATAGTCCTCAAAAAATTGATGCCAGATAGTTATTAGGGGAGTTTTTTTGATTTTAGAGACTAATAGGCATGTGAAAAAAGGAAAATATGGAAAAGAGGAAGTTTCGATAATATCGAACTTTTCTTTCATCAGTTTTGGGAAGAGGAGTATGGAATATTTCAATGGTTCAAAAATCGTCCTTTTTCCTTGAAAATTGTATAGCTCATTGTATCTCGAGATGCCATGAAAGTAGATGCCTTCTTTTTTTATTTTATCTGGACCTTCCCAAAGTTTTGCTCCGAACATGTGTACTTCATGCCCTCTTTTAACAAGTCTTTTTGCTAGTTCATAGTTTCTTAGTTCAACTCCACCTATATGGAAGGGATAGAGCATATCATATACTATCGCGATCTTCATTTTTCTTTGATTCCTAGGATTGAGAGCATAAATGAGGAGAAAATTGTTTGTGTGCCTAAAACAATTAATGTTAGGGCAGTGATCGAGTTCTTTATTTCATTAGATTCTCCAAATCCAAGATTAACCCATTTAATTAATATTAAAATATAGATTAAGAAACCTATTAAACTAACTAGGATTCCGAGGATGCTTGCTCTTTCTATAGTTAAATAGTCAAATAATTTTTCAAATCTTTCGTCTTTCTCTCCAAGATGAGTTATAGCATAAATTTTTGCAAATGCAGAGAAGATTATGAGTTGATAACCTATGATTGTTAGTAGTGAAGAGATAAACATGGGGTGGAAATAAAACTGAATTCCCAATATATTTGGGT
Organism: Candidatus Woesearchaeota archaeon; assembly: GCA_964559675.1. Taxonomy (GTDB): domain Archaea; phylum Nanobdellota; class Nanobdellia; order Pacearchaeales; family GW2011-AR1; genus CAZLHJ01. The sequence continues at coordinate 3,294 of CAZLHJ010000007.1, forward strand.
TAAGAAAATAAAACCAAAATAGTGTTGATAGACCTACTAGTAATGAGATTAGTCCAGGAATAAAGAATAGGAATAATGGGGAATAGAGGAGCATGAATCTTAAGTGCCTCCATCCGTCTGGTAGAGACCTTAATTTAGATTTACCTTTTCTTTTATAGTAGTTGATGGGTATCTCAGAGATTTTAAGATTATTTTTTATAGCTTTCATAACCATTTCAGATGCAAACTCCATTCCAGTTGTTTTTAGGTTTAGTTTTTTGAGAGCTTCAGATGTAATTGCACGCATTCCAGAATGGGCGTCTTTTATTTTTTTATGGAAAAATATGCTTAATGTGGCGGATAGTACAGGATTGCCTATTAGTCGGTGGGATATGGGCATAGCTCCGCTTTCCATTTTTCCTGCGAATCTATTTCCTAAAATAAGGTCGTTTCCCCTTTTTAGTTCTGAGAGGAATTCAGGAATCTTTTCAGGAGGGTATGTTCCATCTGCATCTAACATTATTATGTATTTTCCTTTTGCATGTGGGAAAGCTTCTAAGTAGGCGTTTCCGTATCCTTCTTTATCATGCTTAATTACTTTAGCTCCAAGAGATCTAGCTATTTTAGGAGAATTATCTTGGGACGAATCAGAGAGTATAATCTCAGCATTAAGATTATTTTTTTTAATGACTTCTTGGATATTTTTTAGAAGATTGGAAAGGGCAGATTCTTCATTTCTACATGGCAAGATTATACTTATTTCAGGTTTCATTTTACTTTGTAAATATAATTGGACTTGTTATATATTAATTCCCAATTACAATTTATTTTTTCCTTTGATAAAACATATGAAATATTGAAGTTATTAATCATTTGGTTTTTTTGACTACAGTCGTAATCTTCAAGGAAACTTATCGTTATATTTATATTCTCTTTCTTGTAAAAATAATTCGTGGCTATGGTCTCTTGTTGAGCAATTGGATAGATTGTTGTTGAAATTGCAGGGTGGGCCAAAATGATTGATTTTGGTAGGTCTTGAGTGTATTTAATTGAATCGTAATCATTTTGATCTATTAATCTATAAACTGGTTGTTTAGTTATTGGAAGGATATATTGATAAAATGAAAATGAAATAATTAAGATTAGAAGTAATGTAATTAGGATTGTTTTTACGTAATCGGTTTTTAATTTGCCTTTTTTAATTTTTATTAGTTTTTCAATAAGGAGGTTTAGTGAGATGGCGCTAAGGAATGGGAGTGAGAGAGCAAGATAATACATATTTCTTTGATACGGGGAAAAGTACGAGAAATCGAATATTCTAAAAAATGCAATCATAAAGATTAATGTCAGTGGCCAGATTAAGAAAATGAGGCATTTATCGCGATATTCTTTTTTAGAGATTAATAATATTAAACCAAATATGGCGAATAAGTAGCCTATTTCAGTATAAATCTCAAGAGGAGAGTTATTTAATTCAGTTACGCCCCATCCTTTTCGGAATAATAGGATAGAAAGTGAGCTTGTTAATACTGAAATAATTGATTTATTTGTTATAAATGAGTAGAATAAAATTGAGATGGGGATTAAAATCAAGAATGAGGAAAGAGGTTTTATCATCTTAATTGTATTTTTGTATTTAATTAGAGAGTAGATTGCTAAGATTGGAATCATAAAGAAGAAGGAGATAGAATGCGTAGGAATTATTATAATTGTGATAATGAGGGAGTAAATTAGGTATTCTTTGTTGAGCTTTTCTATTCCTTCAGTATAGAAATAAAATAAAAGAAAGATTAATGGAGTAACGAATGTTAAAGGAGTGAAGAACCATAGCCCTAAGAGATTACTATTTGTTTTTATACTTGCAAAAAAGATTATTGAAAAAATTCCAATATTGAAGTTATTCGTTTTTTTATAAACTAGAAAAAATAAAGCTAATGCCGATAGGGCAGACCATAAGGCTGGAAAGAATTTATAGATTAGAACTAAATCTGCGAAATATGAAATTATTGAAAGAAAAAATTGAAATCCTACTCTTGCTGCATTAATTGAAAAATTAAATTCGCCATTCTTTATTTTTAATGCTTCTGTGATGTGATGCCATTCATCAACATGAATTGGGAAAGGATTAACATAATGTGGGATGTAAACTACTAGTGCCGTAAATAATAAGGTTAGTACGAGTAGGCTAACTCTTTTTTTATCCATCTTTTTAAATCGTAGTAATTACTTTTTCTTTATCAGTAATTAAGAGAGTTTCTTCGGCTTGAGCGACTTTCTTTCCAGAGACTTCAACTAATTGAGCGTATTGGAATAAAATTCCTTGGGTTTCTAATTGTCTTAATGCCAATAATCCACGTGAGCCAAATTCTTTGTAAATCCATCTAGAGCAAAACGGCAATGAGGAATATTTTTCTTCTATAAACTGGAAAACTCTTCTCGCGGTTGGATCTCTTATTGGCGAGAGTTGTGAAACCTGATAAATTCCGGAAGGTTTGCCGTCCCTTACTTTTCCAACTCCATTTGTTATGAAGGGTTCTATTGCAAAGACTCCTTCTGGGAGTTCTTGATTAGATGAATTATCGAAATTGGGAATTGTAATGCCGGAATGAAGATTATATTGAGATATTGAATGTCCTGATAAGTTAATTATTGGTTGTAGGTTTGCTTTTTTAGCTTCAGTTTCAACTGCTCTTCCTATCTCAGAGATTTTATGGTTTAATTTAGCGATTTCTAAAGCTGATGAAAGGGCAGATTCAGCTGTTTTAATTAATAATTTATTTTCTTCAGAGTTTTCTAAATCTAATGAGAAAGCGTTATCTGCTGCAAAACCATCTACATGGACTCCAAAGTCAACTTTAAGGAGACCTCTTGCAATTTCTTGATCGTTAAATGAAGGGGTAGAATGAGCAGCTATTTCATTTATAGAAAGATTTGTAGGGAATGCAGGTTCTCCTCCTAATTCAATTATTTTAGATTCTATTAATTCAGCAATTTCTAATAAGGGCATTCCAGGTTTTATTTTAGATTTGATAAATTTTTTTACTTGAGAAACGATTTCTCCTGCTTTTTTTATGTCTCGAATAGCTTCTTTTTCAAGTTCATTTTCATATTCTTCTTCAGTTTTCTTATTTTTTGATTTAAGGATGTCTTGATTTGAATTTGAACTCTTTATTGGCTTATTTTTGTGTCCGAAACCAGACTCTCCACCATAATGTTTTTCTGTCATATTTTTAATAGAATTGAAGGGTTTAAAAGATTATGTCAAGATTACTATCTTGAGCATCCAAAAAACGAGTGTGTTCTTTTGATTCAATTTTTGGAAGGGGAGTTTTAATTCTTCTTTCTTTTGGAATATAGTTGAATATTCTTTTTCCATTGGACACCCCGCATCCGATTAAATCTTCTTGATATTTTATAATGTAAACTCCTGGTTCAGTAGATATCTCTAAATCATGCCCTCTAATCCACTTTTGTAAATCTTCTTTTGAGATTTCTAAGATATTTTTAGAAATTTGGTCTTTCAAGAGGTGAATTGCGTCTATCGAAAGTCTTAATGGGAATTCTCTTTCTTTTTTAATTGCGTAAACTCCTAGAGATTCTATTGAGGCTATTTCATTTATTTCAGAGATTTCTTCTTTCGATAATGATCCTGAGAAGGCTCTAATCTTTTCTTTACCTACTTCTATTAGTAAATAAGGCAAGTCTGAGATTCCGAATTGATCTTCAAGTTGTTCAATTATTTTTCTTTTCTCGTTTGATTTTATGAATCTTATGTTCATTTTATTTCCTCCAGCAAAGTCATTTTAGATAAGAAAAAACCTTCGCTATTATTATCTTGAGGGTAAACTCTGCAGGTTTTTTGTACTTCATGATTGTATTCATTCTCTTTCCAAGAAGTTACTCCTGGGCGACATTTTATCGGGAGAGAGATATTTTCTATCTTAACTGGGAAATTTTTCAAAGCAAAATCTACTACAGATTCATTTTCTTCGGGAGCGTGAGTACATGTGCTATAAACTAGGGTTCCGCCCTTTTTTAATACTTTAAGGGCAGAGGCAATTAATTTTTTTTGTTGTCTTGAAAGATTTTTAATAACTTTTGGATTCCACATCAAAAATGTTTTAGGGCTTGATCTTATCGTCCCTTCTCCAGAACATGGGGCATCTAATAGAATTTTATCAAATTTAAAATCTTTTTTTGCTAGTTTTTCACATAGTACTACCGCATCTCTTTTTGTTACAACACAATTAGTGACTCCACATTTTTCTAAATTGCTTGCAAGTATTCTAATTCTGTCTAGTTTAATGTCATTTGCAATTATTGTTCCAGAGTTTTCCATATATTGTGCTATTTGTGTTGTTTTTGATCCTGGAGATGAAGCCATATCTAAAATTAACTCTCCTGGCTTAGGATTGAGTGCAATTGGAGGAAGCATAGAAACGATCTCTTGAACATAGTAAAGGCCCATTATATGTTCAATTGCATTTCCTAGTTCTCCTGGCCCGAGGTTTTGGTCTATTAACATTATTTCAGGAAAATCTTTGAATGGTTGAACCATATTCCATTTTTTTGATAATCTCCCAAATAAATCTTCAGTTGAAATTTTTAGAGTATTACATCTAATGAAATTTCGTGGAGATGTGTGAATAATTTCTTCAAATTTGTTGAAATCTTCTTCATCTGGAAGTAAGGCAGACATTCTTTCTCTGAAGAGGGGTTTCATATCGTATTTGTATTTCTTCTTTTCCATGATTATTTTATGAAATGAGGGATTAAAAGCGTTTGGTAAGGTTTTAATATTGCAGTTTGTAATAGAATTTATGGAAGAGGTGAGACCTAGTCTGGGTTTTAGGCCTATTGAGAAAGACTCTAAGCCTACGGAGAGAATTGTTTTAAGAAAGATATATGTTTGGAGAGCGGCATTATTTGGTTTGGCATACGGTTTCTTTTTGGGATTGGTGTTAGTAATTCCATTCTATATTGTTATGATCATGACAGGAGAGAGTTATTTTTCAGATGTTTCAGGAATAAATTCTTTAATTCTTGAAAGCACTTTTATATTTTCTTTTATAATTTTGTTCTTTTACACTTTAATCTCTGGAGTGATGTTTGCTATTTCAGCATTGGTATATAATCTGATTTCCAAAACTGGATTAAGAATTCATTTAGGATTAGCAGAATATAATTAAAATAATTTTGATTGTTTTGAGCCTTTAATTGAATCATAAAGATCTTTGTTTAGGAGATGTAAAACTTGATTTGCTATTGGTTTTATTTGTTTCTCTATATAATGGTCATAATCTATTTTATGTTTAATTGCTTGAATTGGCTCTGGTCCAGCAGTAGTAATATAATATTCAATTATATTTGATTTGAGGTCTGGAATGAGGCGAGCGGCCTTAACATGAGGAGGAGTAGTTTTAGTGTATTCAGTTAAATCTTTTCTAATTGATTTTCTATATAGTAATTTTTTATCCATTTTTCCTTCTTTTAAGTCGGTTATGTAATCTTTGATAAATTTGTCAATTTCTTGTTTATGAAATACTCTGTCCAATAATTTGATTTGAAATTCTTGTGCAGCTGCAACCCAATCTCCACGAATTGCTTCTAGACCGACAATTTCAATTTCTTCTTTTCCATCTTTCTCTACTAAACCAGCGTATCTTTTTTTTGCGCCTTTATCTTCTTCATCAGATTTTCCACGTATTCGTGGTTGCATAAATGAGAGATATTGTTTTTGGAATTCTAGCTCAAGGTAGGATTTTCGGTTGTAGTTTTTATGAACGTAATTTGAGTAAAATTTGTTTATGTAATTTTGAATTTTTATTCCTAATTTATTGGCTTCATCTTTGTCTAATTTTGATTCTACAAAAACAGAATCTGTATCTGAATAGAGGACTTTTACTTTAAATTCAGATTCAATTTCTTTCGCAGTTAATTGAATTATAAATCTTGCAAATGAGGTAATCGCGCTTGCCATATTATAATCAAAATATCTACAATTTGGAGAGGCTAAAACTCCCCAGAATGAATTCATAATAATTTTAATTGCATAACTACTAAGTTCTCTCTTTTCTTTTTTTGCTTTTTCTCTGGCTTCGTGTAATTTATGAATTAATTTAGGAAGAACTCCTTCATTATTTCTAAAATAAACCTCATTCGGAGCTTCAATCGCACCTTTTTCTTTTTTATCTCCCAAGTAAGAAGCAGGATCTATATTGAATGTTTTTAAAATCGAAGGATAAAGAGATTTGAAGTCTAAGATTAAGATATTGTGATATATTCCAGGAGTAGATTCTTTTACAAATCCTCCAATTATTTTTTTCTCTTTTTGAGTATATCTTGTTGTTGGAGAGACTAAGCCATCTTTAGTTGCTTGTCTAATATATAATGAGTCGAATGCAGCAATTGATGCAGTTAATTTATCAAAGGGCATTCCAGTTAATTGTGATCTCTCTATTGCTAATTCAATCATTTTTGTTTTTTCTAATATGTCGTAAACTAATTGACAATCCATTAGATTATAATCTGCTAAAGTTTGATGAGATTCTTTGGTATTTTTTTTATATAATGAGTTTATTTCTTCATGCCGTAATTTTCCCTTTATTAATTTCCCTTTTCCTAAAATAACTTGGGAGACGTCTTCTAACGTGTATGTATCAAATTTAGCAAATTTTATTGAAGGAGCTTCTTGAATGAAAGGGTCTCTAATTAACGAAAGGGCATCGACTACCTGTCTGCCAGATAAATCTGCAGAACTCGATCTAAAGAAGTTCGATTCAAGTCTTAATCTCATGGAAGAATTATCTCTTCCAAAATCAAGAGGGATTTTATTTTTCTTATATAATGCTTGGAGATATTTTAAATCAAAATCTATTAAGTTCCATCCAGTTACTATATCTGGGTCTTGAAGGATGAATTCTTTTTTGAAATTTTCTAGACACTCTTCTTCTGAAGGACATGTAATTACATTATCTAGTTTATGATTTGTAACCATGAAAACTTTGTTTATTTTATCAGTTTTTATTCCAATACATGCTAATTTACCTGAATCTGTTGTTTCGATATCAATAGAGGCGATTTTAAGTTTTGGTTTAAATTCTTCATCCTTTACCTTAGTTATTTCTGGTTTGTGATAGATTCTATTTATTTTTTCTGAAATTTCATAATCTCCTGAAATTTGTATGTTTCCAAGAATATCTTTGTCATACATATATCTAAAATGAGGTTTTACGTCTGCTTCGTAAGTATCTACTAATTTTTTAATATGGTCATGTAATTTGTTTAATTCAGGATATGTTTGGGCGCTTATTTTAGATACTTTTTCTCCATCAAATGTTTTGAGATTAGTTTCTTCAACTTTGTATTTATCTAGGACTTTTTTTATCGTTTTAATTTCGGAAGTTTTTACATATAAGTAGGGTTCGAGAGTATCAACTATAACAAAAGAATCTCCATTTTCTAATCTTCCAAGTAATTGAATTATTGTCTTCCCTTCTCTGGTTTCGTATGTCGGATAAACAATAAATCCCTTTAACGGCTTCATTAAAATAATAAATTCTAGAAGTTTATAAGTTGGTTGGTTAAATTTTATTAGATTTTATGAGTTATAATGTTACTACTCATAAGTTATGCTTAAAGCAAAGATTTAAATATGGAAAAATATGAATTTTTGTATGGTAAGAGAAGATGAGGTATATCAAGTAAGGGAATTGAGATTCTACGATAAATATAATCAACCAATAGCTAAAGCTGGAGATAATTTTGGGGTAAAGAGTTATGGCCTTGCAGTTAAACAAGTCTTAAAGTCTTTTGATAGGGGAGATTTAACCGATGAAATGGCAGAACAGATGTGTCTTTTACTTAGGGAAAGTGAACATAGACACTTACAAAGGATTACAGATGAAGATTTTTATAATAAAGTTTTGTTAAAAATTAGAGAGGAAAATAAAGATGAGTAAGGGATTATATCTTGTGAGATTGCCTCCAACTGAGAAGCTTAAAGTAAGAGGATATTCTCAGATGTATCATGCAGGTTGGACTCAAGGACATTCAGAAGCAAGTGCGACAACTAATTTTATTTTTGATGAGTGCGATAGAGTTGGATTAGATAGTTCACAAGCAAGATTAATTGCGGGAGAGATTAGGAAAATGGTTGGGAAAGGTCTTGAGAGATGTGCTTATTTGTATCCAGATGTTCAGATAAAAAATGGGGATAGGGAAGAAATAAGTGCCGGAAGAGAATATGCATTTTTTGAAGAAATTGCAAGAAAATTTGGGAGAGACGCAGTAGTGGACGCAGATATTAAATTTGGAAGAAAATTGATTTCTGAAGCTAATTTAAGACCAAGAGATAAAGTTAGGTAATAATTCTTTAAAGATAAAAATCCCATTAATTTTTTATTCCTATTGCTAAGCAATATTATTAAGTATATTTGCTTAGTAATCTTTAAATATTGAGAGATGTTTAAAAAATAATGGATTCGTCAAGAGAGGTTGTATTAAATGAACTTTCTAGAAATAAAGAGGGATACACCATCTCCGAGTTAGCTAAAAAGTTAAAAATGTCAAGAAATACTATTTCTAACGCACTTGCATATTTCGAAGGTGCAGGCAAGGTTAAGATAAGGCAGGCGGGAATGGCTAAGCTTTATTTTATTAAAAAAGGAGGATGGAAATGACTAAATTAAATAGATTACTTGGGAGATTGTTATATGTAGGAATGTTCGTATTGGCATTTATTTTATTAAATCAGTTTAGTAGTGCATTGAATGTAAATGCCACATATTATAATTATACGGATGTTCTGTTAGTTTGTAATTCTGCAAGCAATGAGAGTGTGGAAATTTGCGATTATTTTATGCAACAAAGGCCTGATTTGAGGCACAGGGTAAATTTAACAGGATTGAGCGGAGATTCTACTCAACAATATTTGCAAATATTAAATCAAATAAATGAGACTATAAATTCAACAAGTGAGACGATTAATTATATCGTGACTACGAAGGGAGTTCCATTAAGTAGTTGTTATAGGAGCTATTATGGATGTTACTCTGTTGACTCAATGTTGACTTATGATTTGGGAAGTAACAAATATAATTGGGCATATACTGGAAAAGATGAGATCTTTTCAAGCAGCAAATTTGGATTTTATCTTGTTACTAGGTTAGATGGATATACTGTTGATGACGTCAAAAGATTAATTGATAGATCCGGACCTGCCAATAGGGATCCTACTTATTTGGATGGCACTTTTGTTGTGGACAAACATACGATGTATTGGGGACATTGTGGTTCTTCAAATACCTGTTTCTATAATGCGAAGCAATATCTAAATTCAACAAAGACATTAAATGTAAATTATAATGTGCTTTCAAGTTATTATAATCAGACAAATGTCTCTGGATTAGTTGGGTGGGGGAGTTATAGTCCAGGATGGTCAACAAACGTGTTATTGAATCAACAGTTTGCTAGTTGGAATGACTCTCAGAATTATCCGGATAATTGGACAGTTGTTTCTGGTAATATTTACAACAAATCTTTTTATTCTGCAGATGGGACAAGTAATGCTACAAGCGCCGGGGTGATTAATGAATCTGGAATTTTTGAAATTAGACAAAATGTTTCTTCAGTTCTAAATTCAGATAGGAGATTTTATTTAGCTACAAATTACGCAGTTGTTAATTTTAGTGGAAACGCTACAATCGGAATAATTGGAAAGGATTCGAGCGGGAATGTAATTGAATCATATAATTCTTCATTATACTATTCTGCAAGTAATTCAACATCAAATCTTAGAAATAGTGCATGGTATACTAATTACCTTAAGTTATTAAGGAATGTATCTACTCATGAAGTTGAAACATTTTTAATTGTAAATCTTACGAGCGGAGAATTTTATATTGATTATCTTGTTTTAAACAAATATGATGTTTCTTTTAGTTGGAAAAACGGAGCTTTAGCTACAACTGCGGTTTCTACATCTGGGAGATCATTTTCAAATATGTCTAACTACGGTCAAAGTTTGATTGCAGATTTAGTTCAGGATGGGGCTACGGGAGTGGAAGGGTTTGTTTCAGAGCCGTTCTTAAGTGCAGTAAGTTATGGGAGTGATTTGTGGGACAGATATCTCAAGGGATATAATTTAGCAGATTCTTTCTATATGGCCTCAAGTTTATACGCTAATAGAAATTGGAAAGATGTAATTATTGGAGATCCTAAAACTATCGTAGTTGCTCCGGGATTAAGTACTGCCGTTTATTTGAATAATTTGAGTTCAGATGAATTCATAAGAAATGGAACAACTATTAATCTGACCATTTCAACAGGATTTAATATCTTAGAGGTTAATTATACATATACGAATGGAAGCGATAGTTATGGGCCATTTAATCTAAGTTTAGGAGGGAATCAGGTTTCTATAGATACGACGAATTGGAGCATAGGAGATTATAATTTAACTTTGTATATTTATGACTCGCTTGATCAAAGAGATACAAAGAATTTTTCATTTTATATAAGAGAAGTTATAGGTCAGAAGCCAGCGTATTCGAGTTTTAATGGTCAAACAACTGATTTCAAAAGAGTAGTTGATAGAACAAATACTACTGTTATCTTAGAGAGGTCTGGTGCGGCTAAAATAAATTATCGGAATAGAGCTTTAAATATCTCAGGATATGACTTAGATTCAAACGTTATATTAGACAATAATAATATAACGATTATTGCTGAAGAGGTTCCAAACTTAAATGTCTCTGCAGAGATCGTTTTTTATGATTTGAGATATTATAAAACTCCTTTAGTTTACAAAGATGGAGAAATTTGTACTTCCGGAGAGATTTGCAATATCACAAATTACAATGTTTCAAATGGAGATTCAACTTCAGGAGTATTGACTGTGAACGTTTCAGGATTTTCTAGTTATACTACAGGGGTGAACGCAAATCTTGCTTTATGGGATGATTCAGATCTAGGGGTAACTACCAGGGCGAATTCAAGTGTTAAGTTTTATGCCAATTATACAAAGAATTTAGATGGAAGTGCAGTTACGGGAGCAAGTTGTTCTTTAGATTTCTCTGATTCTTCAGTGGGGGCGGCAAGTTATAATTCAGGTTCTAAATTATATGAATATTCAAGGACATTTTCTGAAGTGCAGAGTTATTCATATGGGGTGAATTGTACAGATGGAGATTATGAGCCACTTTATACAAATACTACTATTTCAATTTCTGCACCGGCAAGTGTTAGTTCAGGTTCTAGTTCAGGAAGTAGTGGGGGTAGCGGAGGTAGTGGCGGTAGCGGGGCAAGTGCTTCTAATTTACGTATATTCGGGAATGAATATTCATGGAATTTAATCGACGAAGGAGAAAGCATTGTTGTTGATTTGAATGATTCGATAGGATTGACAGGATTGTCATTTAAATCTACCCAAAAAGTACATAATGCGAAAATGTATTTTGGAGACAATAACGTTGTTTATTTCGGAGAGGGTAAATTTTACAAGGGCTTTAATATAAGGACGAAAAATATCTCTTTTAATCAAGTAAATGTTTATTTCTCAGTTTCAAAGGCGTGGTTAGAGGGAAATAATGTTAATTATACCGGAATCTCTTTATGGAAATATGATGGAATAAAGTGGGAGAAAGTTAATTCTAATCTTTTAAATGTAAATGGAAATAGGGTAAATTATTGGGCAACTCTTATTGGATTTTCAGATTTTGCAATTGTAGGTTTTGAAGTTGAGGAAAAAGTTTTGACTAACGTGGAGAAAGAAAATCAAAAAGATGAAATTAAAGAAAATAAAAGTTATTTCCTTCTTTTAATTTTAATTTTAGCTACCGGAATAATAGGAATTTTAGCATTAATTACTATGAGATATATTGAAAAGAGAGGAAAGGGGTTATCTGGAGTACATGGAAGACATATTTATGATTTACACGGAAATCATATAGGAAAAGTAAAAGATGTTTATTTAGAAAATAATAGAATTTATAGTATAAAAGCTAAACTGAATAGAAAAGCCGCTAAGAGATTTGGGAAGAAACATGCGTTAATTCATATGAGAGATATCAAAGCAATTAGCGGAGTGATTCTTTTGAGTGTAGCGTTATTATTAGAATAATAGATTTTTTATATGATTATGTTTTCTTATTATAATGGGATTACAAATAGGAGATATTGTTCCGAGGAAATCTGTAGAATTTAAAGATTTGAAAGGGAAAGTTGTAGCGGTGGATGCATTTAATGCAATTTATCAATTTCTTAGCAGTATAAGGCAACCAGATGGAACTCCGTTAATGGATTCTCAAAGAAGAGTTACAAGTCATTTGTCAGGATTATTTTATAGAAATGTGAGTTTAATGGCAGAAGGAATAAAATTAATTTATGTTTTTGATGGAGAGTATCATATTTTGAAAGGGAAAACTCATGAGAAAAGGGCAGAGGCGAAAGCAAAGGCTGGAGAGTATTTCAGAACTGCTTTAGATGAGGAAGACGTGGATTCTATGGGGAAGTATGCTAGGGCAATGAGTGTATTAAATAGTGAGATGATCGAAGAATGTAAAGAATTACTTGAAGCATTGGGGATTGCAGTTGTTCAAGCTCCGGGAGAGGGAGAAATGCAATGTGCCGAATTAGTTAAATCTGGAGAAGCGTATGCAGTCGGAAGTCAAGATTATGATGCGTTAGTTGTCGGAGCGCCGAGATTAATTCAAAATTTAACTTTAGCAAGAAAGAGAAAAACAGTTTCAGGAGATATTTATATTTCTCCCGAGATGTTGGGATATGAAGAATTATTAAATTCTTTAGGAGTTGATGCAGATCAATTAATTAGTTTGGCAATTTTAGTTGGGACAGATTTTAATCCAGGAGGAGTTAAGGGAATAGGCCCTAAGAAAGCTCTTGCACTTGTAAGGGAGAAGAAATTACCTTATTTAATCTTTAAAGAAGTCGAAGGAAAAATGGATTTTGATTGGCAAGAAGTTTTTGAAATCTTTAAGAAGCCGAATGTTAAGAGAATGAAAGTAGAGTTTCCTAAATTAGATGAGGAAAAAATAAAAGAGATTTTAGTTGAAAGACATGAGTTTTCTCTTGATAGAGTTAATAAGCAATTGGAAAAATTGAATGAGGTTAAGAAACAGAGTGCTCAGAGGACTTTGTTTTAATTTTGATTGTACTGACTTTTTCTTGATGAAGATTTTGAAGAGAAAGTTTATAAATAAGTTATTACTTTTCTAGGCATGAAAAAGAGAGTGTTTGGATTATTTTTAATGAGTTTATTAGCGTTTAGTTTCTTCGGAGGATTTGTAAGCGCTGCAGAAAATGGAGAACAACTTTATCAAAATATAGTTTCATTCTTTGAAACTCCAGTTATACACGAACTTGGAGGTATCTTATTTGGTTTGTGGGACTTCTCTAGATTGGATAGCGTTATGGATGGAGCAGGAGATAATAATTTTGCCCAGTTTACTATTTTTATTGTCACTTGGATAATTCTTCTTTTTATAATTAAGGATTTGATATATGTGGCGGGAAGTTTTAGTGAAGGAGTTACTTGGATTGTTTCGGTAGGTCTTCTTATTATAGCTTCTCAATTATCTATGCCTCTTGTTATTGCATCTTGGGCAGTAGGATTTGCTGCTTATGCAGGGACTACTATCGCTGCCCTTGAGATTATAGTTTTAATTCTTTTAATGGCTGGAGCAGTTTTAGGTTTGAACTTCTTGGGTAGATGGAGTCTCCAAAGAAGAATCGTTAGGGAAGCTATGAATACAAGGAAAAGTGCATCTGAAGTTGGTCAAGCGATTAGTTCACTAAGATCTATCCAAAATAATCTTCGAAATAATAGGCCATAAATAATTTTTTAAACTCAAGATAGTTGATTTGTATATGAAATTAAAGAGGGAAATTTTATCTATTGTTTTAGCAATCTTTTTGCTAATCAGTTTTGTCAGTGCACAAGATATCTCAGATATACGTGAAAGTGCAGAGGGAGTTCAAGAAAAAATTGATGAGGTAAAATCTTTCGGGGACGAGGAGAGATGGGAATATTTGAGTCAGAAGTGGCAAGAGGCACTCTTAAAAAATAAATATGTAAGTTATGCAGATAATTTGTTTAAAAAGGGAAATATCGCCTTTCTTATCATATTGGGACAGGAATATAGTTTGAGTTTTACATTTTTTATGGTAATAATTGTTTGGATTTTCATATTTTTTGCGTTATCTTCACTTATAGGAAATGTTTCTTCTTTTAGTAATCATGTTAATTCATTATTTGCTTTAGGTATGACTGTAATTTCTGCCCAGATAGGTATTTTTAGATCTATTTCTAATTTTATTTTTAAGGTAATGTTCTACAAGGAAGGAATTTGGCCATGGGTTTCGTCAGTTTTAATTATTATTCTCTTCGTAATCTTAGGACGATTGAGCTCGTTACTTGGAAAGAAACTTAAAATTATGAAAGAAGCAAGAAAAAAATTACAAGAAGAAGCAGATAGGAATACCTTGAATATTGCTGCTGAAGGCGTTAGGAAGGCAAGTAAACCTAAATCTGCATTAAATAATCTAGTTCCAAGTGGAGATGGAAGCACATACGATTTAAAATAAAATGGCTTTTGAAGATTTGACTTTTTCTGAAAATCCAGGAGGATTGGCTATTGGAATAGGGTTAATTACTTTTGTAGTTATTAATTATCTTTTTGCGAAAATTTTTAGAGGTACAAAAGGCCTTTCCCTTATTGTTTCTTTTATTGTTACGATATTTGTGGTTTGGCAGCTATATATTAATGAATTTTATGGTTGGGAACTTAGTCTGGGAGTTTTAATGTATATTCTAATCGGAGGAATTATATTAAAATTCATGATTATTCCATTATTTAGAACTTTTAAAAATATGAGAAAATCTTAGCTTCTTCTATATCCAACAATTTGTTTTCCTTGATAAATTGGAACTTCAGGAGCTTGTTTACTTCTAGGGCTTGAGGATTTAGCGATTAAGAAAAGGCCGACTAGTAAAACAACTAGAGATCCGACTGTTAGAATTGTAGAGGTAACTTGTGCGGGAAGAGTTATCTTCACAGCTTTTGAGACTTGTTCAAATGTAAGGGCAAAGCCTGCTAGTCCAATTGCAGTTATCACGTATCCAAGAATTTTTCTCATTTTGACCTCAATTTATGATTTACTTAATATTGAGGAATATTTAAATGTTATTTTGCATAGATATTTAAGGGATTTTTGTTTTTATTGAATATGGCTAACTATGATATACTTGGAAATATTGCGATTGTGAAATTTTCTGAGGATGTGAAAGCAAACGAGAAAAAGAAGTTTGCAAATGAATTACTGAAGCAGCATAAATCAGTTAGAACTATTTTAGAAAAGAGCGAGAGATTTAAGGGAAGGTTAAGAACAATTAAGACAAATTATCTTGCAGGGGAGAAAACAAAAGAAGCTCTGTATAAAGAAAATGGATGTGCTTTTAGATTAAATGTAGATACTTGCTATTTTTCTCCTAGATTAAGTACAGAGAGAAAAGAAGTTTCTGATATGATAAAGAAGGGAGAAAAAGTTTTAGTTATGTTCGGAGGAGTTGCACCATTTGCGATTGTAATTGGAAAATTAAGTAAGGCAGGGAAAGTTGTGAGTGTTGAATTAGGAAGAGAATGTAATAAATATGCAAAGGAGAATGTGAAAAGAAATAAACTTGAAGGAAAAGTCGAGATTATTCAAGGAGATGTAAGAAGGATAATTGGCGCTAAAAAGAAAGTGGATGATAGATTTGATAGAATTGTAATGGCTAGACCTAATCTAAAAGATTCGTTCTTAGACGTTGCATTTTCAGTTTCTAAAAAAGGGACTATTATTCATTATTATGGATTTTATCATGAGCAAGATTTTGCAAATGGAGAATTAAAAAAATTAATTTTAGATGAGGCGGAGAAAGTAGGGAAGAAAGTGAAGATTTCTGAGATGAAAAAGGCAGGAGATATCGCTCCTGGGAAATTTAGATATCGAGTTGATTTTAAAGTTTTGAATTAATCTTTTCTTAAGTTTAATTTGTATGGTGTGGTACAGGTTATTTCTCCTCTTGAAACTAGCTTTCCGTTTTGAGAGCATAAACACTCTAGATTTCTATAAAGGTAAGCTGTTCTCCGATTTTTTGGGTCATGTAACTCTCGTGGGTCTCTTTTCATAGGAAAGATATCTATTCTAACTGGAATTCCTTTTTCAGGAGAGGCAAGATAATCAATATTCATTGAGTTATTTATTCCAGTCATTTCTAATGTTTGCTCTCTTAAGAGAGATAATAGGGTAGAAGGTATAAACAATCCAGGTAGGCTAATTGGAGCGCCGTTTGGATTTCTTACTCCAACACAATTATAAAAATCAGTAATCCTCTCATCATCAAATCTATAAGTTCTTGTGAATATTGGATCTTGGGGAATTTCTGGTTTTTCTGGCAGTTTTAATCCAAGCTTTACTTGGGTTTTCGCTATTTCTTCGTCATTTATATTTGTTCCAAGAAGTTGAAGATTTAAACTTGTTTTAGAATCTCGATATCCAATTACATTCCAGAGGATACTTTCATCAGGATACGCGAAACCTGAAAAAGTTATATCTTGTCCGATAACCATTAATCTTGGGTTTCTTCCTAATTCGTTAATTCTCTCTACTACTCTTTGAGCAAATTGTTCTGCATAAGCGGCAGTATGTGAACCCATTATAGGCGTATCTCTTAATCCTATTTTCATTGCTTTTTCAGGCAATCTATGTATTGCGTTGTAATCTTCAATTACTTCTCCAAATAATCTAATTTTCTCCCTTGAAGTAACTATAGTCGCTCTTTCTCTAGAAATTTCATCAAATGATTTTTCTAATAATTTTTCTAATTTTTCTTTTTCTGTTGTGCTGCCAATCAATCTGGCAACTGCTTCAGTAATTCCTTTAACCAACATGTGAGATACTAGATTTAAGGGTTTTTAAATGTTAAAATCTGCTTTTATTGAGGTTGGAGCTTCTCCACCGTGCCATGTAAATCTTGGACGTACTCTTATTGGATAGATTCTTTCAGAATTATCATCTAGAATTAATGCAGAACCTTTTTCTTGAGGAAGAGTTGCCATAGATTTTGAGATACTTTCTAATAAATAGGATTGCATAATTTCATTTAATGCAGCAATATCCGGGGCGGCAGTTAGTCTGTGGGAGATAACAATATCTGATTGGGTCATAACATCTTTATGGATTTGCCCAGGTTGTTGAGTTGCGAGAACTAAAGAGATTCCAGGTTGACGCCCTTCTCTTAATATTTGAACAAGGGCATCTGTTGCAGGTGTTTTTCCCTCTTTTGGTAAAAATTCATGCGCTTCATCTATGAATAACCAGACTAAAGGAGACTTCTTTTTTCCTTGTACTGATAAGTAATGTTCTCCTGCTTGAATAGAAGAAATTTCCTCTATTTTTCTCGAATCCATTCTTTCTTGGAATAATTTTTTAGAAATTAGCGAGATTACTAATGCCCTTACATTAAAGGTAGAAGTTGAGCTATAAACTGAAATGTCGATTACAGTAGTTTTTCCTGGATTGATTAAATCTTTTATTTCTGTTCCTTCTTCAGTTTCAGAAAATATTCCCCAGGTTTTTGCTGCTTCAAATAAGCCGTTTACTACTTGTTTTGTCTCACTTGATGAGTCATGTGTTGAAGAAATTTCATGTTGAATATCTTTGATTACATAATTAGAAGTTTTATCTTTTAATCTAGAGATTGCTTTTTGAAGTAAAACTCCTTCTGGAGAAATTATTTGGATATTAAATACTGAGAGCCAATCTTCTGCTTCTAATTGAGAAGGTTTAAGTGAGAATGTTTTATCTACAGGAAGATTTTTTTCTTTGTAGATTTCGAATTTTCCTTGCGGTACGAAAACTTCTACTGGGAGGGATTTTGGTTTTAGATTCCAATCAGACAATAATGATTTTTCTTTATCGTTTTCATATTTCATTGTCCAGAAGATCCCCATCGTGTCAAAAATAATTGGAGCAATGTTTTTTGCTTCTTCTCCTTCGAGATTGGAGATCTCTTCTGTTATTGTTCCAAGTGTGTAGGACTTTCCCGAATTATGCGAAATGATTCCATTAGCTATGAATGAGTGATTTTTAGGAACAGATAAATCGTAAACTTCAGTTATTCCTTTAATCTTTTTTATGTTTTTTATTCTTGTACAGACAAGTTCTTCAGAGATATAGTGTGTTTTTCTTCTTCTTGTTGAATAAATTTTATGTTTATCTAACCTCCCCTGTTTGTATTTATTTTTAAACCCAATTTTTTTGAAATTTTCAATAGAAGTATTATCTGTAATATATAGTCTATAATTTTCATAGATTTTTCCTTTAAACTTAGCATTTTTTATTCTAATCACAGATTCTATTCCAAAATGAGTTAATAAGATTTGAAGGTCTTCTAAGAATTTTCTGGATTTAGAAGCGTAATCTATTGTTTTTCCAGTTGACTCTATATAACCATCACAATCAAATAATGCTGAAATAAATTCTTTTTTGAATTCATTTGAGCTTGAAAATACTATTTTTGGGACTCTAATAATGTGCGATTTTAATCCAACTGGGACTCCCAAACTCGAGAATTTATTTACAACTTTCTGTTGTTTAGTTTCAATTACTTCACAGTTGCAATCATTTCTTTTGTATCTTTTAGCAATTATACTAAATTCTTTCTCAAAATCTTCTTTTGCTTGTTCTAAAACTTCATTGCAATTATTGAAGATTCTTATTCTTGCTTTAGTTCCGTTATATAGGTATCCTCTTCCGTCTTTAAAAATTCCCTTCTGAACGTGCATTGTTCCATCAGATAAAATATATCCAAGCAATCTTGCGATTCTTAAGCTTTCTTCGTCTTTTTTTATTTCAGGTAATCTTGTTGGAAGAACAATCTTATCCTTTTCTTTTAGATCTAATCCAGATCTCCAGAAGATATATTTTCCATAATTAACTAATAAAGGGTGTTCTTTAGTGATATTTATTTTTCTTCCATCTTCAAGTTCAATTTCTAATATCTCTTCATTTTTTAATGGATATCTCAGAAGCTCTGCTTTTTCCCATCCAAATTCTTTTCTTTCTTTATTGAATGAGAGAATCTTATCTTTTTTCTCATTAAATTCTATTATTGGTTTATATCCTTTATCTGTGAATACAAGAGTATCTTCAGTTAGGCAGCCTCTTTTTCCCGCCACTAAAATTACATGGGTCCTAGCTACGTCAAGCCAGATATTATTAGAAAGAGAATTGTGAGTTCCCATTTTAACATACCCTTTTCCTAAATATAGGAGTCCTCTTTTTCCAAATTTTTGTTTATCAGAATTCGTTCTTCCGATGATAATATCATATGGCATTATTTTTAGAGTGTAATGAGTTTATTAAATCTTTTTAAGAAAATTTCTGAGAAAAGTTTAAATAGAAGACATATTTATGTGTTTGAGTTAGAAGCGCAAATGGAAAAAAGAGTGATTTCAAATATTTTTGTATTTACGGCTGTAATGCTGTTAACTATAGGTTTTGTTTCTGCAGGATGGTTTGATTTTTTCAATAAAGCAGAAGTTACTGGAAATGTTGTTAATGGTGTTGGAGTTGAATTTGAAAAAGCTTCAGCAAGTTATTCTCAATCAGGTTATCCAGTAACTAGATCTGTAGATAAGCTTACATCAAGAAGTAATGGATGGGCAGTTTATTCCAAACCTTCAACAGCAGTTTATGAAATTAGTTCCCCTATCTCAGTTTCTGAATCTGGAAATGAGTTAAAGATGACCTTCAATTTATATCAAAACTACGGTAAATATCATAATTTAGGCAAATTTAGAATTTCAGTAACTAATGCAGATAAAGAATTATTTGCAGACGGAAAAATTTTAAACGGGCAAGTAGGAGATGATTCAATTTGGACAATTGTTTCTCCAGTAAATGTAACTTCCAAAAACGGAGCAACTTTAACTGTTCAAGAAGACGGAAGTATTCTTGCTAGTGGAGTTAATCCTGCTGTTGATGTTTATACTATTGTTTTGAAGACGAATATTAATGCAATTACTGGAATCAGATTAGAAGCTTTAGAAGATAGTTCATTTAAAACAAACGGTCCAGGTAGAGCTTCGAGCGGTAATTTTGTTTTGAATGAAATTAATTTGGATGTCGAAGAAGTTAGAGGAACTTCTGGAAGTTCAAGTGGTTCGAGTGGTGGAGGTTCAGGAAGCGGAGGTTCATCAACTTCAGTGAATAGTTCAACAGGAAGTAGTGGCGGAGGCTCAGGCGGAAGTGTAGGGATTAATGTAAGTGCGAATGTAGTTTGTAAGGAGTATGTTTTAGGCGTTTCTATGGATGGAACCAAACTTTATGATGCTAAATCAAGATCTTCGAAATCACCTTATCCAATTTGTTCAGAAATAGTCAAGGGAGATTCTTGTTATCTTGGAACTACAGAGATAAAGGTTTTAGATTCGTATACTAATTCTTCTGGAATGTGGTTAAAATTAGGCCTTAGTAACGGGCTTTTTACAAAAGTTTATGATACTTCAGAAAATTCCCTTGATTTGAATCCTTCTGTTAAAGAATACGATTGGACGTATAATGGAAATTATAATTCTATAAGTCAGGTTCAGTTTGAAGTTTGTCAGAATATAAGTGTTTCGTCATGTATAGATTCAGATGGAGGGGAAAATTATTTTGTTAAAGGATATACAAATTCGACTTGGGGAAATAATGAAGACTTTTGTCGTGGACAGATAAGATTAAGTGAATTTGTTTGTAATTCAGATGGAGATACTGCTACAAATGTAGAATATACTTGTTGGAATAGATGTATTGATGGAGCATGTGTTTACGAATTGGATGAAGTGATTAAATTAGGAGAGGGCCAGGTTATTAACGTTGAAGGAAATAGCATCTATAAATTGAGTTTGAATTATATTAGTGCAACTCAAGTTAAAATATTAGTAAATGAACAGATTGTTACCTTGGGATTGGATCAAAGTTATAAATTGGCTGAAGGAAATTACATAAATCTCGAAGATATAACTGGAGATGTTACTGAAGGCCATTATGCGCATATTTCAATTAGTAAAGATCCTGTTTGGGGAGATAAAGATTATGAAATTTTAGGGGAGAGTTATGGATATGGGAGTCCTGGAAATTTATTGGAAGTTGGGGGTAAATTAAACTTTGATTACTCTATCTCTGTTGAGAAGAAAGATATTGATAAGTTGCCTCAGAATTTAACAAAACAATTTGTTCATGAATCTGGAGAATCGATTTCAATTTTTATGCCACTAACACAAATTGGAGAATGTTATTATGATGATTATAATAAGATAAGCGTTTGTTACAAAGTATATTCAAGCGAAGTTAAGTTTGATAAAGAGGGAATTTACAAATTCTCAAGTTCTGAAGGCTTCTATATTAAAGTTGTTCCTAAAGGAACTTACAATAAAATTTTAATAAATGATTCAAGTGTCAAGGTGAATTATCTTTCAGGACATTATAATTTCTGGCAGAGTGCTGACTATTATTCTGCAATGTATGATATGGATGAGAATTCAAATGAATATAGTAATCAAAGATATTCATGGGCCTCAGTATCTGAATTTAAAGATAAAGAAAGCGCCTTAAGAGCACTTGATAGTTATATTTCATATGGGTTAGTTAACGTAAAAAGAGTAAGTGATTATGGGTATGCTTATATGTCAAGAAGCGAATGGAATGGAGGAACTAGTATTTCAATTATTTGGGTCAGTGGGAATAAATTAATTAGATATGATACCTCAGATAGGGAAGGCGTTACTAGTGGTGTTGAGAAATTGAACACTGAACAAGTTATCGATGCACTTACAGGAAAGAATGCTAAGTTTAAGGATGCTGTAGAATATAATGAATTTAGCCCTAAGAATAAACAATTAATTTCGAAGTATCTTACTAAATATAAGAGTAGTGTAACTGGAAAAGAAGTTGATTGTGTTTCAAGATGGGAATGTTCAGTAAATCCAGTAATTTGCCCAGAGCATGGAACTCAAACAAAAGTATGTGAAGATCTTAATAAATGTGGAGAGACATATAGAGCAGAGGTTGCATGTACTCCTGGAATATGTTCGGGATGTCAAACGGGAGATAACGGAAGATGTGTGCCTTATGGGACAAGAATGTTACAAGGAGATAATCCAATGTTTTGTGACGTTACTGGAAGATTTGAAGCTCAGAAAGGAAAATTAAATGATGGAAGTTGGGCCGCATGTCAAAATAATTATGAGTGTGAGAGTAATTTCTGTTCTGGCGGAGAATGTATAGAAATTAATGATGCTATTGGTCAAGCAAAAGGAATGAAGGGATTATTCGTAAAAGCATTATGTAGAATGGCTAACTTATTTGATAAAGAAGGATATAATTCTTGTATTGTCGAATACGTAAACTAAATATTTATATAGGGTCGGTATTTTAAGTAAAGATGAGTGATGAAAAAAAGAGTGAGTATTTTGAATTTAATTTAAGCTTTTTAAAATTGAATAAGATAAGAAGAAACCCTTGGATCCTTACTAGTGTCATTTTAGCTATTCTATTGATCGTATTCTTCTTTACTGGATTTGGAAATTCAGGAAATGTTGCTTCTGAAGATGTTGTAAGGAAAAATGTTGAAGGTTTTATTTTAGCACAGACAGGAGAGTCTGCGAGTGTTGCCTCTATGGAAAGAGATGGAGAATTATTTAGTGTTATAGTTGATTTCCAAGGTCAACAAGTTCCAGTTTATGTTACTTTAGATGGAAAATATTTAGTTTCTGATGTTATCCCGTTGGATGCAGAATTAACTGGTGGAAATGAACTTCCGGCTCAGAATGAGAAAGTATTAGTTGAAGCAGGAGATTCTCCAGTTAAAGGAGATGCAAATGCGCCTGTTGAAATAATTGAATTTAGTGATTATGAATGTCCATTTTGTGGAAAGTTCTATACCGAGACTTTGCCTTTAATTGAAGAGAATTATGTTAAGACTGGAAAAGTAAAATTGGTGTTTAAAGATTTCCCATTAAACTTCCATCCAAATGCACAAAAAGCTGCTGAAGCAGCAAGATGTGCAAGAGATCAAGGGGGAGATGAAGCTTATTTCAAAATGCACGATAAATTATTTGATAATCAAGCAAGTTTAAGTGAAGCTAATTATAAGGTCTGGGCAAAAGAGCTTGGGCTAGATAGTGCTAAATTTGATATTTGTTTAATGTCTGATAAATTTGCAGGTGCAGTTCAAGAAGACTTAGCATATGGTCAACAAGTTGGAGTAAGTGGAACTCCAGGGTTCTTCATCAACGGAGTAAAAGTTGAAGGTGCACAACCTTATAGCGTGTTTGAAAGAGTAATTGAAAGCGCATTAAACGGACAATAAATCTTTATAAACCTAAATTCCTTAATGATAATATGACTTTTAATTTACCTGAATTACCTTATGATTTTGACGCATTAGAACCATATATAGACTCCAAAACAATGGAAATTCACCACGGGAAGCATCATGCAACTTATGTGGAAAAGCTCAATAAAGCGCTTGAATCGCATCCAGAGTGGCAAGATAAAGATATAGTAGATATTCTCAAGAATTTAGATAAATTGCCTGAAGTGATTAGGAATACAGTGAGGAATAACGGAGGAGGGCATGCTAATCATTCTTTATTTTGGGAGATAATGGGTCCGGGTGCAAAGAAGGAACCAGAAGGAAAATTATGTGATGATATTAATTCTAAATTTGGGAGTTTTAATGATTTTAAGGAAAAGTTTAGTGAATTAGCATTAAACAGATTTGGAAGTGGATGGGCATGGTTAGTTGTTAATGGAAACGGGGAGATTGGAATAATCGATACTCAAAACCAAGATTCTCCATATATGCAAGGATTAACTCCTATTTTAGGATTGGATGTTTGGGAACACGCCTATTATTTGAAACATCAGAATAGAAGAAAGGATTATATCGAAACTTGGTGGAATGTCGTTAATTGGGATAAAGTTGAAGAAAATTATCAAAAGGCTTTAGAGGTTTTTAACGCTTAAAAGTTTTAGATTTTAGTTTATTTTTCTATATATGCAATTTCTTCTTCGGAGAGTTTGAGAGCACGCTGAGTTTCCGGGTTTTTTAGGACAGGTTTGATTAAATCGAAATCTCTTAATGCTCTTTTAGTTGAGCAATGTACAAAAGATGCAAATTTCTTTGCAATTGTTTTTTTCTTTGCAATTCTTTGATTGTTGAGCCAAATTTTTAAAATTCTTTTTGGTCTCTCGTATTTTGTGAAGCTTTGGCTAGGTATCATTTTAGCGAATGAAATTCCTGCACTTTGAAAAATATTTTGATAAACTAGGAATCTCCAATATTGATTCTTGTAAATTCTTCCTCTAAATAAGTCTGCATTACTTAATGCATGATATGCTTTTACAAGTGCTTCGTTTTTGTATTCTCTAGGGATATTTTCCTCAATCCAGAGTAGAACTTCATCTAAGGACATCGAAGTTGAATCAAATAGTCTGAGAAAGGGATCTCTTTCTTTGAATAATTTTTTTAAAATATTGAAAATACTATCTTCAACATGTCTTTTCTCAGTTATATCTACTTCTTGTTCTCCGTAAGAATAAGATTGTAAATCATTTATTGCTGCTCTTAAATCTCCTTGTGATTTTATTGCAATTTGTTTTAAGTAAAGCGGGGTTTTAATGATTCCTTCAGCTTCACAAATTCTTGAAAGTATGGAAACTGAAGTTCCGATATCAATTGGTTTTATTTCAACTAATTTCGATTTAGCTCTTACAGGAGAAAGTTTTGAATGCCAGACATCATTACATGTCATAAAGATTGGAAATTTTGATTCTTCAATTACTCTCATTAACTCAGGAATTCCTCCGATATCTGAGCCGGTAACTCCGTCGACTTCATCCATTAAAATTATTTTTCCTTTTTTGAATAAAGATTGTTGAACCGCTGCAGGTTTTAAGACTTGTTCGAGCTTAGATCTATTTCTTAAATCTGAGGAGTTTAATTCTAGAATTTCTAAATCATATTCTCGTGCAGCTGCTAAAACCAAAGAGGTTTTTCCAGTTCCTGCCTGGCCATGAAGAACCAAACCTTTTTTCTTTGGGAATTCTTTCATAAAAGATTTAATTGTTGCAATAGCTAATTCTTGTCCAAGAATATCCTCAAATTTTTTAGGACGGTATTTCTCTACTAAGCTTTGACTAGCTTCCATTTTATGCTTTGCCTTGTCCTGCTAAAACAAAACTTGCTAACAGGGCTTGTAATTGAACGAATTCATCCGAACCCTCAGTCATTCTAAATTCAGCTTCTCCAGTTTTTTCAGTTAATCTCACTTTTATTTCTGGCTCTATTTGTAAATTCCAAACTTCTTTTTGAATTGCTTTTATAACGTCTGTTCCTGAAATGGATTGAGTAAGCATGACGTCTAATAGTTTATCTCTTGCTGATATGAAATCTCCTGTCAATGCATAATCTAAAACTACTCGGATATCTTTTGGTTTTGTAGCAGAGATAATCATATTAATCATTTCTGAATTTATATTTGGAGAAATTGATGCAGTTGCTTGAAGTAAGTTTATTGCTCTTCTACAATCTCCTTCTGCCGCTTCATAAAGAGTTTCAAATGCATCTTCAGAAAGAGTTAGTTTTTCTGCGTCTGCTATTTTTTTAATTACTAAATTTATATCTTTCTTTTCTAGAAGTTTAAATCTGAAGACTACACATCTAGATTGAATTGGGTCTATAATTCTTGAAGAATAATTGCATGACATGATAAATCTGCATGTGCTTGTGTAATTTTCCATTGTCCTTCTCAGAGCTTGTTGTGCTTCTTGTGTTAAGGCATCTGCTTCATCTAAGAAAATTACTTTGAATGGAATGTTTTCAATAGCTTTTGTTCTTGCGAAGTCTTTTACTTTCTGTCTTACAACATCAATTCCACGTTCATCAGAAGCATTTAATTCTAAGTAGTTTTCTCTCCATTTATCTCCAAATAGCTCTTTCACTATAATTAGGGCTAAAGTAGATTTTCCTATTCCTGCAGGGCCTGCAAACAACAAATGAGGGATGTTTAATGCTTGTGTTAAAGATTTAACTCGCTTAACAATCTCTTGTTGACCTACAACCTCTTCAAATTTATTAGGACGAAACTTTTCTGTCCAGATGTCTGTACCACCCATAAATAGAATTTGTATTGTCTCTTTTATAAAGATTGTTGTGGTTTTGGAAAGTATCTTATTTTATAGAGGATTAATTTTAGAATTACAAATAGATTAGCAGAATTACTTACCGTGTCTGTGAAGTCTTCTCTTTCGCTTCTCTTTCTTGAGCTTCTTTCTTTGCCATTTCCATCTCATCTGGCCTTTCTTCTTCCATCTTCTAGAACTTCTTTTCATACGAGAGTGAGAAAAATTCGGTTTATAAAGCTTTTCGTGGTAGGTGGGAAGTATGATATAAGAGTAAATCTTATAATTGTAACAAGACAGGTAACTTTATGGGTGTTGAAATCGGCGCAGGATATGAGGCAGATAGAGAGAATTTACGTTTAAAATTAAGAGTATTTGATAGAGAACCTGAGAATTTTAATTTACGATTAGATTTTACTGTTTTAGATAGGCATATGTGTTTTGTGTGTGGGAGTTCAATAAGGGGAGAAGGATACAGATTAAATATTGAAGTTGATCCGAAAACAACAAGAAAAATATTTTCTCATGTTTCTTGTTACGACGATTTTATTGAAAAGGATTAAAAACGCGTTTTTCCATCTATAAGTATGAGTTTTTGGCCAGTTGTTAAAAAAGTAATGAAGGATTCAGATATAGTCTTGTACATGTTAGATGTGAGAATGCCAAATAAATTTCTAAATGAGACTATTGAGAGAATGGCAGAATATTACCATAAGCAGTTAGTGTACGTTATAAATAAAACAGATTTAGCTTCCGAAGAACATTTGAAAGAATTAAAATCGGAGTTTATCGACGCGTATTTTGTTTCTGCAGTAAGTGGGGCAGGAATTAAGGAATTAAAAAGAGATTTAGTAAAGAAAGCGGACGAGTGGGAGAAAGAAGAATTATTTGTAGGAGTTGTGGGGTATCCTAACGTCGGGAAGAGTGCGATAATAAATAGTTTAATTGGAAGATCGAGCGCTAGAGTAGCTCGATTTGCAGGAACGACAAAAGGAATACAATGGATTAAATCTGGAAAGTTAATGATTGTGGATTCCCCAGGAGTAATTCAAGAAACAGATAGCGAAGTTAAAATTGGTTTAATGGGGGCGAAGAATCCTGAGAAATTAAAAGATCCTGAAAGAGTGGCGGGAATTTTAATAAAAGATTTATTGGAAATGGGATCAAAAAAAGCTATTGAGGAAATATATGGAATAGAGATTGGCGAGAAAGAAACTAGAGAAGAGATTCTAGAGAAAATTGGGATGGCTAAGAAGTTTTTACTTAAAGGTGGAATTGTAGATATGAATAGGACTTCTTTAACTCTTTTGAGAGATTGGCAAAGTGGAAAGATTAGAGTTTAGTTGTCTGAGTTTAGTTTCGTATTTAGGTTTTTAATTTATTAGTTGTCAGTTTATTTTAGTTGTCACTTAAGAGAAATAACATTTAGAAAGATTTAAATATCGTAATTTCTTAGAAAAAATATGAAAATAATGAGACTAGCGCAAGACATTCTTTATGGATTAGCAGGGCATATTGAAGACGTTTGCAGAGTTACAAAAATTCAACTTGATGATAATGGAAGGCCTTTAGTTGAGCCAGTATTTAGGATTCAACCTAGACCTGCTTACGATGAAAGAAGAAGGCAGGAAGAGAGAAGAAATAAAATAGAAGATACTTACAACGGACAAGGACCCCATATGGTAAAAATAAGTGGAGAGGATCCAGATGGAAGAGAGTTATTGGAAGATAATGATTTGGAACCGATTTCAATCAGATATGATAGAAATGCAAGAATTATTGGATCTCAAGAAAGAGGAAGTACAATTGATATAACTGATACTACGCAATTAAATGCGGAACAATTCTAAATATAAATTATTTCAAGAATTTACTTTAAAATGACTACAATAAACTATATAAATATAAATTTTTTAATTTTTTTATGCCTCTAGACTCCGTCAGTGTAGTTATCCCAATTTATGGTAATTTTATTATTGAAAGGGCGCTTATTGTTATTGATTCTATAAAAATGCAAGAGGGAGTGGATGTAGAAATAGTCGTTTCTGAACAGGGGGAGAAAAGAAGATTTCCTGAAGTCGATGGAGTCAAATATGTGTTTACATATCATAAAGCTATTCCTGAATTTAGCGATTTTAATCCAGGAGAAATTAGAAATATAGCTATTGCGGAATCTACAAAAGATTTTATTTATACAAATGATGCAGATATAGTTTTTTCTAACCCTTTATTTTTAAGAAAATCTATTGAATTTCTTAAAGAAAATCCTAAAAGGGTTTTGTATAGGCCTTTCATGAGAAGACTTCCACTTAACAATTTTGATGAGTTTTATAGATGGTATAAAGACTTTGGGATAAAGATTGCGTTAAATAAATTAATAATGAACCAAGATTTCTTGGTTAAAACCTCTGAGGAATATAGGGAACTAAAGAAATTTGAGAAATATAGCGAGGAAGCTAATTATAAGAAGACATTTACTTCCCTAATTGAGGATTATAATAAATATCTTGCAGAGGGGTTGGGCTCAGATAAAGAATTAAACTTTTGGCCAGTTTATTGGAATGAGAACAGACACTGCGGCTCAAATCTTTTCAGGAGATCCCATTTTGAAGAAGTTGGTAAATATTGTGAGAATTTTATCAATTGGGGGTGTGAAGACTCTGATTTGCAATGGAAATTTAGAGAGACATTAGATTTGGAGTTCTTTCCATCTGAACTTGAAGTAATTCACTTAGACCATCCCAAAGATTATGTTTTTCCTAAGATGTGGGCAGAAAATGAAAAAATTTGCAGCTTAAGAAGACTAAGAGGGGTAGAAGTAGCTATCAAAGAAGATAAATCTATTATCCGAAGAAAAAAATTTGGTGAATAAACAACAAGTAAAATGAATAACGATTTAATAAGTGTAATAATACCTGTGTTTAAAGGATTTGATAATTCTAGAGTTCTAATTGCAATTGACTCATTGAAGAGCCAAAGAGATGTGAATATTGAAATTGTTGTTGCAGAACAATCGGATGAACCTTCTTTAGCAGATACAAGAGGGATAACTTATGTTTCTGTAGATCCTACCAAAATTAATAATAGACATTCAATACCTGGAATGGTTCGAAATTTAGCTGTAAGATCTTCTTTTGGAAATTACGTTTATAATTCAGATGGAGATATAGTTTTTCCAAATAATCGTTTCTTTTATGAGATATTGGAATTAATAAAAACTGGAAAAGATATTGCTCTCTACAGACCTCCAATGAGAAGACTTCCCCTTAGTGAATTTGATTACTTTAGAGCAAATTGGGAAAAAAACGGTATTGAAAATGCAGTCAATGGATTAGATATGACTGAGAAATTTATCGCAAAGTCTCCTGGCTCTAAGAGTAGAATCAAATCATTTAGGAAAAAAGAGTCTGGCAAAATAAAAACATTTCTATGTACTGATGAAGATTATGATGAATATATGGATGTGAAAAATGGAAAGGGCACAGAACCGAGATTTTTTACATTGGATGTTCATGCAGGAGGAACATTTATGGAAAGAAGGCATTTTGACCAAGTTGGTGGATTTTGCGAGAAATTCGTTGCCTGGGGTTGTCATGATGCAGATATACAGTGGAAACTTAGAGGCATATTAAATTTGATAGAGTTTCCAAAGGATAAAGAATATGAGGTTTTACATTTAGATCATCCAAGAGGATATTTCGATGAGGAAATTTGGAAAATCAATAGGGCGTTACAACAGTCTAGAAGAGAACGAGACGTAAGAGGGGTTATTGCGGAGGATGTAAGATATGGTATTTAGAGTCTATCATTATCTTGATGAACAAGAAATTGGAATTGATGCTCCTGAAAATATTTTAGGTATGGCTGAAGGAAATATAGAGGAAGAAGGTATTCAAAGTTCTAGATATGAGAGTTTAGTAAAATCTTGGGAGGGCCCCCTAAGGAAAATAATCAGAGATAAGTCCAGACCATATCTTTCAATTATAGAAAACAAAGAAAGAGACTTAGAAGGTTATGATTATTTCAGATATAGGACATTAACTCAGACAAGATGGAAAATTGATAACTGCCATTACGAGGTAAGAAACAATATTCTAAATGATGAAAGTGGTGTCTTAAAATGTTTCAAGAAAATATATTTTGCATTGGAAAGTGCTAAACATAAGGCGTTGATACATTCAGCTGCGATTGATGTAAATGATCAAGGCATTTTATTAGTTGGAAGAAAGAGATCTGGAAAAACAACCTTAGCATTTAATATTATTGATCGACTCAATGCAAGTATGGTCGAGGGAGGAACTTCTCTTGTTAGTTACGACTCAGGATTAAAGGCATCTTATCTTCCAAGACCTATTTTCGCTAGATTTTCAACTATAGTAGAATCAGAATATCTTAGGCCTATTTTAGGAGATTTAGAACTTGCAGAAGCTCACCAGCCGTGGGATTTAGAAGGCATAAGAGAAGTAATTGAGGCAAAAAACTTTTTAGTAGATGGAGGGTTAAACTTTTCAAGAAGGGCATTTAGAAAGCTTTCTGGAAGAAGAACATTACGCTCTACTAATATAAGCACAATAATTTTCCCAACC
>CAZLHJ010000008.1:0-29971 GCA_964559675.1 Candidatus Woesearchaeota archaeon
AACTTTTAAATAAAGTTTTTCTTTAATTATTTAGACGCCGAACAAGAGTATGGCGCAAAGGTAAGATGGTTGCACAAATAACAACTTTAAAGCAATTACATGGGTACGAACATAACCATAAATTTAGGAGAATGGATTCTCTTTCTTTGTCTGATCAAGAGTTAATTCCAAATTCATTTGGAGATTTAAAGAGAGATTTTTCCAACAGGAAATTACATTATATTGCAAGTGTATTGAATGATGATGAAATAAAAGTTCTTTCAGATAATAGAGATGCTCTCATAATTGCGAGAATTAAAAGAATGAGTAAAGACAAGTTGAAAAAATTCGATTCATATGTTCCAAAAAATGAGGAGGAAATGAGATTGTATGAATTAGTTCAAGTTGGATGGTTAAGAACTGAAGAATGGTTGGTTGGCACCAGATTAAGAAGAAGGCCTACCCAAAAAGAATTATTTGCAGATTTTTTAAATAATAACAATGGTTTAAGATTTAGAGCATATTACACTATGAAATATCCTGAAAGAATGACTCTCTCTGAATGCTGAATTTAGATTTAAATATGGGTTGGTAACTGAGTGGATTAATCAATACGGGTAGAAATTTATTCTCATAAAAATTAGTAGCAAATCATTAAGAAACTTTATAAAGGTGCTTTTTATTAAAGAGGTATGAAGATTCTTGTTGTTGGCGATCCTCACGGAGACATGAAGAAGTTAAGGGCAATTCCGATTAGGGAGGAGAAACCAGATTATGTGATAATTACCGGAGATTTGGGGAAGGCAGATTTAGCAAGAAAAAGATTTTTTGAGAATGTTGAGAGGAAGAAAAATGGTCTCCCAGAATTAAAAGACGATGCTAAGTATATAGAAGAGGTTTATAGAGAAATACATGATTCTACTCTTACTGTTTTAAGATATCTCTCTAAGTTTGCCCCGGTTTATTTTATACAAGGAAATGTGGGATTATTTACAAAATCAGAAGCGAGAAAGTATAGTAAAAAATCTAACGCTAAGCTACCTTCTACATTAGAAGAGATTACAGAAATGGATGAGGTTCATTTTGTGAAAAATGTGGTTAGGAGATTGGATGGAATAAAGATAGGCTTTTTGGAATATTTTGTAGATACAAATTGGGTTAGGGATTTTAAACCATCTGATTTTAAGAAGAGGATGGAAAGAGCTAAGAAGCAAACTAAAAAGGCTAAATCCGTCCTAAATAGATTTGGAGATGTAGATATTTTAGTTCATCATCAGCCGCCCTATGGAGTTTTAGATGAGGTGGGAAAAGGAGCACCTAAACATTGGCAAGGGAAACATGCAGGGAGTCAAGTGATCTTAAACTATATAAAAAGAAGGCAGCCTTCTTTTGCATTGTGTGGACATATTCACGAAGGTGAAGGTACGGCAAGAATTGGAAAAACCAAAGTTTATAATCTGGGTGTTGGCGGATACACCGTTTTGGAATTTTAATTGCATTCTCAATAGTTTTATAAATTTACTAAATCTTTTAGGAATATGGGATTAAACGATAAAGAACGGGAGAAGATCAAGAAGGAAGCTAAAGATCTTTTGGACAATTTTGAAAAGCAACTTGAAAAGGTCAATTTCAAAGTTAAGGAAAAAGTTAGAAAAGATAATGGAATGAGGCCCGAGGGGAAGGAAGCGAATCCGATTTCTAAGAAAATCATGTTTGAGAACGCTCCTGAGAGTGAAGATGGATTTTTAATTGCTGAGAAGAAGGTCTGGTAAAATTTACGAAAGTTTTAAAAAAGCTAATTGACAAAAAATTTTATGGAAAAAAATGAGGTTGTTTTAGGAATTAATAAGAAAGCGCCTGGATTTAAATGCAAGGCTTTCCAAGAGAATAAATTTATAGATGTTAAATTGGAAGATTATAAAGGTAAATGGGTAATTTTATTTTTTTATCCTGCAGATTTCACATTTGTTTGTCCAACTGAGCTTGGAGAGTTAGCAGATAATTACGAAAAGTTTAAGCAACTCGGAGCGGAAGTTTTGTCTGTAAGTACAGATACGGAATTTGTTCATAAGGCATGGTATGATTCTTCAGAAACTATTAGAAAAATTAAATTTCCTATGTTAGCAGATCCAACAGGAAAAATCTGTAAATCTTATGGAACTTATATTGAAGATGAGGGATTGAGCTTAAGGGGTTCCTTTATTATTGATCCAGATGGAATTTTGAAGGTGTTTGAAATACATGATAATGATATTGGAAGAAGTATAGATGAGTTAGTTAGAAAATTAGAGGCTGCAATCTTTGTAAGAGAGAATCCTGGAGTGGTTTGTCCAGTTAATTGGAAAAAGGGAAAAGAGACTTTAACACCAGGAATAGGATTAGTTGGAAAAATCTAGAGTATGAAATGAAATAATAGAATTTAAAAAGTAAAAAGTTGTTTCTAAAATATGCCAAAGAGTTCAAAAAAAGCAGCAAAGAAAACTTCTAAAAAAAGTAAGAAAGAGGAAGTAGAAGAAGACGAAGATGAAGAAAGTGGAATGAGTTTAGATGACGCTTTCGGAGATGACGAAGATGTTGAATATGCTGAAGCAAAACCTCAGAAGATAAAAAAGAAGAAAGAAGAGGATGATGAAGATTTTGAGGAGGAAGGAGATGAAGTGGAGGGTGGAAAAGTAGAATTCCCAGATGAAGTAGAAATTAAAGCAAGTAAACCTATTGAGAAGATTAAGAAAGGAGATAAGATAAAAATTGACGGAAGAGAGTTAGAGGTAGATGCACATTATATTTTAATTGATCATGGTACTAGTAAAGAAATGGCAATAGACGTTTTTGATCCTAAAAAAGAAGAAGATTTTGAGATAAGATATTTCAATAACCGAATTGAAGGAAGTATTGAAGTGTTTAAACTTGATGAGATAATCTATAATAGACTACCTGTAAAAAAGATAGAATGGTAGTTGTTAAAAAAATACTTCTAAAATTTAAAAGAAAAATCTGAAGAAGAACTTTATGGTTAGTATTGAAGAATTTTTCTCTAGATTTAGTATAAATATTGGGCCGTTTTTTAGGTCTTTAATTATAGCATTAATTCTGCTTATTGCTTTTAATATTTTAGTTAGTTTAATCCATAAAGGATTGTTAAAAAGGGCACAAAGAAAAAAGACTATTTCAAACATTACAATATTTACGAGAATTATTAGATATACTGGAGTTACAATTATTTTATTTATTGCATTCTTCTCATATGTCGAGAGTTGGACAGGATTGGGGATTGCAGCAGGATTATTCTCTGCTGCATTAGGGTGGAGTTTACAAAGACCGATTACTGGAATGGCCGCATGGGTTATGATTGTTGTTAAAAGACCATTTCAGATTGGGGATCGAATAATTGTTGCAGGAGTTATTGGAGAGGTTGTAGATATAAGTTTGACTCATATTTATCTGAATGAGATTGGGGGGATTGCTTACAGTGAAGAGGCTTCTGGAAGAGTGGTTATGATTCCAAATTCTATAATGTTTGAGCAAAATATAATTAATTATACTCATGTAAGCGATTTTACTCTAGATGAGATTGTATTTTCAATAACTCATGATAGTAATTTAGATTCAGCAATTGAATTATGTGTTGAGGCAGCAAAAGAAATTGTTAAGGATTATGGTTCTCCAGAGGATAGAATACCTTATGTTAGAACTTATTTTCAACCGTCCGGTTTTAATATACATGTAAGGTTTTTCTCACCACCTAAAAAAAGACAAGAGGTCTCAAGTTTAATTACTCAAGAAATAAATCGACAGATTAAATTGAGAAAAGATATTAAATTCGCATATCCTCATACTGAGGTGTTTGTAAGGAGAAAGAACAATGAAGGAGAAATATAAACAAAATTTTCTTAATTTTCTAGGAGTTATTCTTTTATTATGGGGAATAGCAGCATTAGTTGGGAATTTTCTTTTAAGAGGTCCGAGTCAAATATTATGGTTCTGTTATATCGGTTTGATAGTGATAGGTATTGGGATTTTAATTAGGAGTTCTAGATTGATTGGAAGCCAAGTTAATATTTTAGCAATTCCATTGTTGATTTGGGATATTGATTTTGTTTATCGTTTGATTATGGGCGAGCCTTTATTCGGAATTACAGATTATTTATTCGTGGGGAGTTTATTTTCTCTTCCTAATTTAATTAGTATGCAACATTTGTTTACAATTCCTCTTGCTATTTATGCGATGTATTTGATTAAAGTTAAGGAATTTGATTTTTGGAAGATTAGCGTTATTCAGGTTATAGTATTTTACTTTTTAGTTTTATTATTTACTCCGAGTGAGCCGAATATAAATTGTGTTTATGTAAATTGTTTGGGTTTCAATTTACCTTGGCCGTATTGGATTAGTTGGTTTTTGGCGTATTTTGTGACAATCGGATTGACAAATTTTATTTTGAGTAAGCTAAGTTTTCTTAGGAAGTAAAATGATAATGCTTATTAATCCTATTTTTCTTTTTGATGTATGGGTAATAATGGAGTTTTAGGGAAATTTAAAAATTTAGGGGAAAAAGCTAAATTTTATTTTGATAAGGTTAAGAAAGAGAATTCTAAGTTGAACATATTCTTGAGTTTAAATGAGAATGTTTTGAAGGAAGCTAAAGAACTAGATAAGAAAATTGCTAAGGGGAAACTTTATGGATATGTCTTTGGGATAAAGAGTAATATTAATGTTTTAGGAATGGAAGCAAATTGTGCGTCTGAGACTTTGAAAGGTTTTATTTCTCCGTATGATGCGAGTGTTATTGAGAGAATTAAGGCAGAAGATGGTTTGATTTTAGGTATGCTAAATATGGATGAGTTTGCTTCCGGATCGAGTGGAGAGAGTAGTGCATTTGGAGCGTGTGAAAATCCTTCAGCACTTGGGAAAATTCCAGGAGGATCAAGTAGTGGAAGTGCAGCAGCGATTGCGGCAGGATTTTGTGATGTCACATTAGGAAGCGATACTGGAGGAAGTATAAGAAATCCGGCAAGTCATTGTGGAGTTGTAGGGTATAAACCAAGTTATGGATTAATTTCTAGATATGGTTTGATTGATTTATCTATGTCTTTAGATCAGATAGGTCCGCTTGGAAGAAATGTGGATGATGTGGCCAGAGTTTTAGAAATTATTTCAGGAGTTGATGAGAGAGATACTAAAACTGAGGATTTTGGTAAAATAAAATTAGAAAAAGTTGGAAAATTAAAAATAGGAGTTTTGAGAGTTAAGGGAATTGATAAGGAAATAGAAAATTTAATTGACGAAAGAGTTAAAGAAGTTGCAAAGAAGAAGGGTTATGAATTGAAAGATGTTGAGATAAGACATATTGAACTTGCCGTTCAGACATATTATCCATTAGTCTACGTTGAATTCTTCTCAGGAACGAGAAGATTCGATGGAAGAAAATATGGGAAAAAAATTGAAGAGAGTTGTGGCAAAGAAGTTTTAAGGAGAATTCTTGGAGGAAGTGAGATTACAAGGGCAGAATACAAGGGAGAGTATTATAGAAAAGCGTTAGATATTAAAGAACTGATAAAAGAAGAATTTGAAAATGCCTTTGGAAAATTTGATTGTATTGTTTCACCTACTGTGCCTAGCTTACCATGGGATATTGGAGAGGGAGATAAAATGAAAGTTGAAGAAATCTATGCTGCGGACGCTTTGACAATTCCAGCTAATCTTGCTGAGATATGTGCAATTAGCTTACCTGCTGGGAAAGTTGATGGAATTCCAGTCGGTTTGCAAATAATGTGTGCGAAAGGCCAAGATTCTAAGTTGTTATCTATTGCGAGAGAATTTGAACTCTCTTGAACCCTCGATTGAGGTATAAATCTTCGGATAGCTAAGGAATTTGAATTGTGAGTTAGTTACTTTTCTTAAGTAACAACAAAATAGAAAGATTTAAATATATTAAATTTCTGTGAAAAATATGACAGAAGCGCAATTACCAAAATTAGAGGGAAGATTTAATTGGAATGCTCCAAAAATAATTACTTCTTTTGTTCAAGGAGATGAAGCGTTAGCAATTTATCAACATGTAACTGATTTGGGTTTAGGAAATGTTTGGTATGATGAGCGATCTAAAACTATGAAAGGAAGCAATCCTTTCATTTCTGCAAGAATAGACACTTTGGGAAGAGAAGCTGGATTTAGAGTTACAACTCCTTATGATTTATCTCAGCCAGAAGTGATGCAAATGATTAAAGGAAGATTTTATTCCGATGCTCCCGCATTTGTTGTAAGAAGCGAGAGAGATTCAAATTCTACAAATCAAGGATTACTTAATCAAATAATTTCGTTAGCTGAAGAAAAACAAGGAAAAGCAAGATTTCCATTTTTAGTACAAGGTTTTGATTGTCAGAAGCCTTATGAAATAATTCCAAGAGATGATTTTCAAATTATTGAAGATGAAAGATTATCTATGCATGGTAAGAAGTTTAATGAGGTTGATGAAAATGGAATTCCAATTTTTGACAAGAAAGGAAATAGAACATTTTGGGCGAGAGATGATGGTCTTTCCAGGTTGTGCTCGTACGACGATTTGGATTTGGGCTCCGCCAATGACAGCTTGTCCAGCTCGTACGACGGTGGTCGGGTGGTTTTAGTTTCTGGCGAAGCCAGTGCGCAAAATTTTGAAGCTCAATTAAGAGGGCAATACGAACAACAACAAAATGCTTTGAAAGAAAGATTTGAAAAAGCTCAAGAAGTTCTTAGAGGAAAATTATAAATAATAGGTTATTTTTTTAAAATTCCTGGCTATTAAGGTCAGGCCACACGCCAATTTACATTAATTTTTAAATTAATGGCTTTGATTTTATAAAATCAAGTTGTGAAATTCAATTGAGACATTTTTAATGAATCAATGGTGGAAATTGTTAAATTGGCTAGTCTGTCTTTCCAGGTTGTACTCGAACAACGATTTGGATTTGAACTCCAACAATGACAACTTGTCCAACTCGAACGACAATGGTCAAATGGCCTGATTTTAGCCAGTCTTAATAATGAAAAGATATGGCGAGTTATATGAAAGATTAATTTCATTCGAAAATCTAATTCTCGCTTGGATGAAATGCAGAAAAGGTAAGACAAAAAAGAATTATGTCAAAGAATTTGAGAGAGAATTATTTTGTAATTTAATGGCATTACATTACGAATTAAAATTTGACACATACAAGCCTAAATCACTTAAAGAATTTGTTTTAAGAGACCCTAAAACGAGGAAGATACACAAATCTGAATTTAGAGATAGGATTATACATCATGCAATTGTAAATGTTCTTGAACCAATTTTTGAAAAATCTTTCATTCATGATTCTTGTGCTAATCGGATAGGTAAGGGAACTCTTTTTGCAATAAGAAGATTTGAAAAATTTCGAAGAAAAGTTACAAGAAATTTTACGAAAGAGGCGTATTGTTTTAAGGCAGATATTAAACATTATTTTCAGGAAGTTGACCAAGAGATTTTGATTAGATTGATAAGAAATAAGATTGTCGATGAGAGAGTGTTAAATCTTATCCAAAAAATTAATGCGAACTTTGGTTCGCAGAGAGAGAGAGATAATTACGTCTTGGCTTGAAAAGAAAGGAATGCCTTTAGGCAATTTAACTTCTCAATTTTTTGCAAATATTTATCTTAATGAATTAGATTATTTTGTTAAACATAATCTAAAAGCGAAATACTACATAAGGTATGTTGATGATTTTGTTATTTTGCACGAATCAAAAGAACAATTAGAAATTTGGAGAAAAGAGATTGAAAATTTTTTAAAAGAAAAGTTAAAATTGGATTTGCATCCAGATAAGAATAAAATTCATTCTTTGTCCAGAGGGGTTGATTTTGTAGGATTTAGAAATTTTTTTCACTTTAGGTTGCTTAGGAAAAGGAATATTAGAAAAATGAAAAGGAGAGTAAATGATTTTTCTAAAGGAAATCTCTCTTATAGGCAAATGACTGAGATATACCGAGGTTGGCAAGCGTATGCGAAATGGTCAGATAGTTTTAGAGTGAGGAAGAATGTAGCTAAGGAAATACAGAAAGTTAAACAAAAAATTTTAGGGAAAGGAAATTTAAGGAAATTCGGTTTATGAGAATGTGAAATTGAAACCCATTAAATTTATAAGAGATTAAAGGGTTGTTTTTTAATGGATGTTGAGGGTGTGAAGATAGATTATTTAGGGCACTCAGGCTTTTTGATAGAATGTGTAAATGGGGCGAAAATAGCTATAGACCCATATAACGTTTCATCTAAAATTGAGAAAGTAGATTTGATTCTTATAACTCATAGTCATTATGATCATTGTTCTATAAAAGATATTGAAGCTTTAAGTAGGGAGGGGACAGTTATTGTTGTAACTCCAGATTCTCAGAGCAAAATAACAAAAGTCAAAGGAATACAAATGGAGGTTGTTGAGATGGGAGAAGAGTTTGAATTTAGTGGTATTAAGGTTGAAGCTTTTCCAGCTTATAATGTTAAGAAAGATTATCATCCTAAAAAAGAAGGATGGTTGGGATTTATTATCAAGATGAAGAATGTTGTTATTTATCATGCAGGAGATACGGATAAAATTCCCGAGATGAAGAAACTTACTGGATATGGGAAACATGGAAATTATTTCATTGCTCTATTGCCAGTTTCTGGAAAATATGTTATGGATGTTGAAGAAGCGGTTGAAGTTGCTAGTTTGATAAGTCCAGATTTAGTTATTCCTATGCATATCGGTTCGGGAGTAGCAGGGTCTATAGACGATGGGAAAAGATTTGTTGAAGAGTGTAAAAAGGTAGGTTTAAAAGCAGAAATGCTTGAGAAAATTTAAATTGCCTGTATTATTCCCATAATCACAATATATCCTATAATCGCTATCGCTGCAATTTTTATTACATCTATTAATATGTCGCTTAACTCATTATTTTTTGCCATTTAATACCTCTTTTCTATCAAATCAATCTTTGATTCTATCTTTGATAACCTTTCGTATATATTAAGCTTTTCTTCCATTTTATTTTGTTTTTCTCTTAAATCATCTATTCTTTTATCAAAGTCAGATAAGATTGCAATAATGAAAAGAATTAGTATAGCAGTTATTAATAAAATTTTTAATTCGTTTGTTAGTGGGATAGGAGCAATTAATGTAATAATTATTCCAATGAATGTCAATAAAAGAGAAATTATTCTTGTAAATGACATAATTTTATTATATTATAAATGTTTATATAATCTTGTTCTTGCATGAAATTATGGAAGTTGAAATTCAAAAACCAGAATTTATCGTTGGAAATGAGAGAAGATTTTCAGAGTTTATTTCTAATTTGGATGAAGATGATGTAATTGCAATAATTAGCCATACTGATTGTGATGGGATATCTGCGGCTAAAGTTATTGATGAAGTTATAATGGCAGATTATGTTTTATTTGCAGGATATAATGATTTTACTGCAGATTATTTATTAAAATTAAAAGAGAAGGGAGTTACTAAGTTGATTATCTCTGATTTGGGAATAGATACAAATTTCGATACAAAAGTTTTGGATAAATTTGATCGAGTTTTATGGATAGATCATCATAGATTTGAGAATGATTTTAATTCGGATAAAGTTATTTTTATGAATTCACAAGGACATTGTGCGACGTATTTGGCGTATTATTTATTTTCTAAGATTCAAGGTCTTGAGAAATGGGATTGGCTTGTTGGAACTGCTTGTGTTGCGGACATAATGTGGGAGAAAAATTTAGATTGGATTAAAAAAATATTTGAAAAA
Source organism: Candidatus Woesearchaeota archaeon (assembly GCA_964559675.1). Taxonomy (GTDB): domain Archaea; phylum Nanobdellota; class Nanobdellia; order Pacearchaeales; family GW2011-AR1; genus CAZLHJ01. The sequence continues at coordinate 9,756 of CAZLHJ010000008.1, forward strand.
TATGGAGATAATTTTGAAGCTAATAAAAATGTGATTAGACAGAGTGGAGTTTTCTGGAATTGGAAAGAGATAATTGATTATTCACTTATATATTTCAAAGAAGATATAAGAAAAGTTTTTGATGCTTTAATTAATGGGCAGGAAGGATTGAAGGTTTTAGAAAAATATTCTAATGAGGTTTCAGAATTCATTAAAGATTGTGAAGAAAGATTTGAGAAAGAGAAGAAAGAGATAAACGGAAGATATTATTGGGATTATTTTCCTAAATTTAAGGCAAGTTCTCAGATTTCTACATCAATCAGTTTGAAAAATTTAGATAAAACAATTATAATCGGGAGAGAAGAGGGGGATATTTTTGTTTTATCTTGCAGGAGAAATGATTTCAAAGAAGATATGAATTTATTAGTTAAGAAATTAGTTGAAGGGCTTGAAAATTCTAGGGGCGGTGGACATATTCCTGCTGCTGGTGGAAGCTTTATGTTGAAAGACAAGGAAGTATTTTTGAAAAGATTGAATGATTTGCCTCCTCAATAGTTGTTTTATTTTACCATAATAGCTTAAAAGGTTTAATTTTAGATTTTTATATGGTATTTGGTTACGATGAGCCTAGGCCCACTAAAGAAAATTATTCTAAATTTTTAGAAGATTTAATTTCAGGATTAAGACCTCTTGCTGAAAAAAGTAGTTTGATGATTTACGGTTCTTATGTAAGGGGAGATTGTAATTACGGGAGAAGCGATATTGATGGATTTGTTTTTCTAGATGATAATGTTGTTATTGACAAAGGTCACCTTAAATTTGTAGGGGAAGTTTTTTGTGATTCTTTAGAAAGGAATAAGGTTCCTATTCAGTTTAATGTAGTAGATTCAAGAACAATGAAGGGAGGAATTTTTAACTCATATACTCCAGATTTTGAAACATATTTTCAGGAAGAAGGGAGATTTTTACTTGGAGAAAATAGACTGGGAGAATTTGCATATAAAATGCCGAAGTATCCAAGTTTAATTCCACTAAATTTCAATTTTAGAAAATCAAGAGCAGGTTTGATGCTTGCAGAGTATAATTCAAGAAATAATTATGTCAGATTTTTAGAACAATTTGAGAAATCTCTTCAAGCAGTAAGTCGGGGATCTAAGCAAGTGATTCAACTCATGGATGATGTTGTAAGGCCGAATAGATTCTCGGCGATCGCAGAATTGCCAAAAATATTTCCCGAAATAGATATTTCTCCTCTGAGGAGAATTAGAAAGTTATTCACGAATAATGATATGATGGATAGATTGTATCGTGATGAGGAAGGAGTTATGGAAATCTGGACTGAATCTGTGACTTTTTTTGAAGAAGTGATAAGAAGTTATCTAGATTGGAAGGAAAGAATTCCTCCTCGAGGAGAGTGAAAACTATTGTTATTTAGTATAGTCAAATATTTAAAGAGAAATCTGTTGATTTTTTTAATCCGAACAAATGAAAGGAGGTAGAGAAAAAAAGAATGTTAGATTTTGCAAAAGAGGCTTTACAGAACGTAGAAACACACAGCATTAATTTTGATGAGTTAAGAGCTGGAAAAGCAAACATTAAAGTTTTTGGTGTAGGTGGAAGCGGATGTAACGCAGTTACATGGCTTTTCAATAAAGGACTTAGCGGAGCTACAATTTATGCAGCAAATACTGACGCACTTCATTTAAGTATTACAAAGTCAGACGAAAAAGTTCTAATTGGAAAGGAGCTTACAAGAGGTCTTGGAGCAGGAGGTTTCCCTCAAAGAGGTAGAGAAGCTGCAAAGGAAGCACTTTCTGAATTAAAGAGAGCAGCAACTGGAGCAGATATGGTTTTCGTCCTTGCCGGAATGGGTGGAGGAACAGGAACTGGAGCTGCACCTGTTATCGCACAGCTTGCTAAAGAGTCAGGAGCTGTAGTAATAGGAGTAGTAACTATGCCTTTCGAGTGTGAAAAAGCTAGACAAGAAAAAGCAGAATTTGGATTGCAAGAACTTACCGAAGTAGTAGATACAGTTATTGTTATTGATAACAACAGACTTGTAGATATTGCAGGTAACCTTCCTATGGAGCAAGCATTCGCAGTAGCAAACGAGCTTATAAGTACAATGATAAAAGGAATAGTCGAGACTATCACCTTGCCTTCATTGATTAACTTAGACTATGCCGACGTTTCAGCTATCATGAAGAATGGAGAAGTTGCAGTTATAGGAGTAGGAGAAAGCGATGCAAGCCAAAGAGTTCCTGAAGCAGTAAGACAAGCCTTGACACATCCTTTATTGGATGTTGATTACAAGGGTGCTACTGGAGCTTTAATCCACATCACATGTGGACCTGACTTTAAACTTGATGAATTCTCCGGAGTTGGAGAACTAGTCACAGAGAACATAAGTCCTGAAGCACAGGTTATAATCGGAGCTAGAATCAATAAAGAATTCGCTAATAGGGTTAGAGTTATTACGATTATGACTGGAGTTCACAGTCCTTATGTACTTGGAAGAAACGCTTACAAGGAAGAACAAAGTTCATCTGGAAAAGCTGCACAAATGTCAGAGCTTGGAATAGACTTCTATTAAGCAAGAAAAATTTTTTTATTTTTTTCTTATTCTTTAATTTTTTATTTACTTTAGATTTTATCAGATTTAGGATCTTGGAATGCGGTTGGGCGTTTATCTTTGTTCCACTCTTCCCAATATAATGAAGCCTCTAATGGTTTTTTACGAGTTTTCTTAGGGGTTTCTTCAGGATAACCTATCGGAATAATTGCTTCTATTTGGACGCCTTTAGGTATTTTTAACATAGATTTTAGTTTTGAATCATGGTATGCTCCGACCCAGCATGCTCCCAAACCAAAGTCAGTCATTTTTAATAAGAAAGTCATTATTGTTGCTCCGGCTTGTTGTCTTGAGTAAATTAGCCCTCTTGAACCATAAAGGTTTTCTAAGTGTTTATCATCTGAGCAGATTAGAACGACAATTGAAGAATCTTTTATGAATGCTTGATTTGCATTTTTAGCGATTTTATCTATTTTTTTAGGATCTTCGATGATTAAGAATCTTAAATTGTTTTGATTTCCTGCATACGGACCTAGGTTGCATAAATCTATTGCATCAATGATGTTTTTCCATGAAACTTGCTTAGGTTTGAAGTTTCTTATGGAGGCTCTTTTTTCAATAACTGAATCGAAATTCATATTTTATAAAATAAATCAGTTTATTTAAGTCTTATCTCTCCACCACCAATTACTTTTGTTTTGTGGTAGAGGACTATAGATTGGCCTTCAGCTATTTGTTCTAATGGTTTGGAGAATGTGAATTTAAGTTTATTTTTTTCTTTAGATAATTTTCCAGAGATTAAAGGAGATAAATGTCTTATTCTTGCTTTTAAATTTGAGGGGATTTTCTCATTTTTATTTAAATGATTAAATTTTGTAATATAAACGAATTTCTTTTTTAAGATTGGATGATATTCTGGAGCAACAATTAAGGTGTTGTTTTTCTTTTTTTCAGCTACGTAAAATTTAACATTTGAGGATTTTAAAGATTGTTTATTTATTTCAATTCCAAGTCTTTCACCTATTCTCTGGCCAATTGTGAAGTAGAATGTTCCAGGGTGTGTTCCGAGGATATTTCCTTCAGGATCCTTTACTATTCCTTTCTTGTTTTTTATTTTCTTTTCTAAAAATGATTTCATATCTACTTTTCCTACGAAACAAATTCCTCTGGAACCTTTTTTGTTTGAATTAGGCATGTCTAATTTATTGGCTAGTGCTCTAACTTCTTCTTTTGTTAGATTAGATAATGGGAAGAGGGTTTTTTTCAAATCTTTTTGAGATAAACTCCACAAGAAGTAGGTTTGATCATGATTTTTGTCTTTAGGAATGTGCAATTCTGCTTCATTTCCCTTAAGTTTTATTTTTGCGTAATGCCCGGTTGCTATAAAATCTGCTTTTACTTTCTTAGCTGCTTTAATTAATTCCGGGAATTTGATTTCTTTATTGCAATCTGCGTCAGGATTAGGAGTTAAATTCTTTTTATAATCTTTAAACATTTTATCTATAACTTTAGATTTGTATTGTTTTTCAGAATCTATGTAAATAAATGGGATGTTAAGTTGAGAACATATTTTTTGAGCCATTGCTTTATCCTCTAAATAAGAGCATTCTCCAGTGTAAGGGTTTTTTGTATCTGAAAAGTTTTTCATAAATGCCGCGATTATATTATAACCTTGGTTTTTAAGAAGCACAGCTGCAACTGTGGAGTCTACTCCTCCAGATAAACCCAATAAAACTGTTTTGCTTTTCATAGATTTAAGAAGAAAAGTTCATTTTTAAATATTCTCGACGATTTATTTTGTTCTTTTAGAAGATAGGATATAGCCTATGAAGGCAATATTGATTGAAAGTGCTAGGATTGATTGAATTGCAGATAGCCCCTTATTAATGCCTTGCGGAGAAATATCTCCAAACCCTACTGTTGTAAATGTCATTGTGCTAAAATAGAATGCGTCTAGTGAGTTAATTTTTATGTTTTGGCCATTTGAATTTTGAAAATCTGAGTTGTTTTGAATATATAATAAAGAAAAAATCGAAATAATTGAAAGAATAATTATTAGATAACTTAAGATAAAATGATAAAGATCTTTGTATCTATTAACCTCATATTTAGATTAAAATTTTGAGATTTATATATCTTTAGAGAACGTCCCGAAGAGGACTCGAACCTCTGACCCCATGGTTAACAGCCATGTGCTCTACCAGCTGAGCTATCGGGACTCAAAATTTTGTAGATTTACATCTTATTTAAAGATTCCCATTGAGTAATTTTTAATCTTTTTTAGAATTTTTTTTTAAGTATGTGGGCGATTTCTAATTTAACTTTAATTAATTTTTACTGAGAGATTCTAAATTATTTTTATAATTTTTTTCTAAATAAATTTTCTAAACTTTTTTTCAAAATTCTTGAAATAATTTTCATGTTTTTTCTAAAATTTCTAAAATTTATTTTTTCCGTCGATAATTTTTTTGGTGATAAAAATATTTTTTTTCAAAAAAGAAAAATTGTCGATAAGTTTATAAATAAAAATGTTTAGTTAATATTAACATCAAAAAGAGGTGATTAAAAAAGATGGCTGCAAAGAAAACTGCAAAAAAGACTGCAAAGAAAAAAACTGTAAAGAAAACTGCAAAGAAGTCTGCTAAGAAGAAAAGAAGATAATTCTTCTTGACTTAATTTTTATTTTATTGTTTTAATTCTGCCGCACTTATTTTTTTCTTTTTATTTTCATTTAATATTCAGTTTTATATTTTCATTTAAATTCAGATTATGTATTAGAATTATTAGTTAAATTTCATCTGAATTCTTTTTTCTTTCTCTATTCATTCTTTCTAGATATCTATAAACATTAGATTGTTTAGATCCTCTAATTAAATTTGAAACTGCAGTGACTGCTCGGGTGATTGCTTCTGCTTCCCCAATTATTCCAACAGTATTATCATTATTCACTATTATCTCACATCCTGAAATGTCTTCTAAAACTCTTCTTGTTTGACCTTTACTTCCAATAAGTCTTCCACGAACTTCTTTCAAATTGGCTCTTCTTGTGAATTCTTTAATATTTAAAATTTTGAAATCTATTTCAGGGTCTTTAATTTGGATGGCCTGATTTGCAGAGAATCCAAAGTTGATCGCATCTAGGACTAAAAGTGCCTCGTATTCGTCGAGAGGATCTCCTTCTATCTCTACTTTTCTACCCACTAGGTTAATTTTAACCTTTAATGTATCTTGTAATCTTTCGAGATTTCTTCTGAGTTCAGTTGTTTTCTTAAAATATATAGTTTCCATGTAAAATAGTAGATAGAAAGCTTTAAAAAGTGTTGTTTTCAACCTATTACATAACAATTTTAAGGAAATTTACTACTATGACAGAACTACAAGAAAAAACAGAAGATGGCAGATTTGATGTAGTTGTAAATGTATCTGGGTTAGATGTTTTATTCAATACTGAGAATCATCCTGAGAATCTAGAGGATTTAATGGGGTATAGGGAAACTATTCAAACAGTAGTTGGATATATATTAAATAATCATGATTCAATAGGAAGAGATCTTGATCCAAATACTACTTATAGCATAGCAGGTGTTGAAATTGAGCCAGAGGGATTTGGACGTTATATAGTTAAAGGAAGGAAATTATCTGGACAGCTTAAATTATTAAGGCCATTAGAGAATCATGTTCCAGAATTACTTAGCCCATTAGGCAATTACGTTCCAGAATTAAGATAAGATTAGATTAATTTTATAACAAATGGAATTTCTTGGATGTAATCTATTTCCTCTTTGGTAATTAAACCTGATTTTATTGCTGCTTGAGTTGATTTTTCTCCGACGATATTGAAAGTTGAGTCCTCGATAGATTGTCTTTGTATAATTGCAATTACTTTTTCTTCAGTTTCTAATGTGCCTTTGAAGAAATGTTCCCCAATCTCTAATTGTCTCTTGCCTTCTTCAAAATGTTTTCCAATAAGCTCACTATCGCATATTGCTACTACATTTCTATAAGATTCGTGGATTTTTACGTACATTTTATTGAGATCTTACGGGAGATTTTGCTCCACATGCAAGACAATGCTTGAATTTGATTCCCTTTTCAGAGACTATTTCAGTGTCAGGTTTTCCACATTCTGGGCAAATTACAAGTTCTTTTGTGTACATTGCTACTTTTTCATTAACTTTACTAGAATTTAATTTAGTGTTTAAAATTAATCTTCCAGAATCTAATTTTCCAGGTGTTGCTAATTCTCTTTGTAAGAATTTAGCTAAGCTTTCAACAGGTCTTCTTAAGTAATCTGCTATTTCTTGAATATTTGTAATTACTGTATTTTTACCTTGTACTTGACCAGATACTTTTGGGATTTCGAATCTATCTCCAGACTTGTCTACAACTTTGACTTCAGAATACGCCTTCTCTAATAATTTATCATATGCTTCCATAGTAGTTTACTGAGATAAGTGTTTTTAAAGGTTATTAATTCAGAGTAGGTTCGAGGTGAATTGGAGTTAAGAAAACCTTTATAAGTTATAAAATCTAGTTTTGTGCATGAGCGTAAAGAATTTTGTATTGGGAGTAGGGATCGTAATCGTATTTGGTTTGCTATTATGGCAAGGAATTGAAGCATTTTATCCTTCTCCAGAGTATAATGATTTTTGTCCAGAAGTTAGGACTGCGGAATTCATAACTACTCCTGAAAGATGCGAGGCTAATGGAGGTAAATGGGAAGGTAATAATGTGGTAATTCCGGAGAAATTGGATGGAAATAATGTAACTGGATGGTGTGATTTAGATTTCTATTGTAGACAAGATTTTAATGATGCACAAGATAAACATTCACAAGTTGTATTTTTCGTATCTTTAATTGTGGGAATTTTAGTTCTTATGGGAGGATATTTATTATTAAGAGTTGAGCCAGTCGGAAGCGCTTTAATGGCTTCAGGTATTTGGAGTATCTTCTGGGGGACTGCAGTTAATTGGAGAAACTTCTCAAGCATATGGAGATTCTTATTATTGTTAGTAGCTTTCGTCTTATTAGTTTGGTTTGCACTAAGAGTAAACATCCAAGATAAGAAAAAGAATTGGTGGAAATTCTGGAGATAAATTAATTTAAACTTTTAGATTTTATTTTTTCTTGATGGGTTTAGAAAAACGTATTTCTCATGATGCTTTTCTTAAAGATTTTAATTCAGCACTAAATGCTGCAATTACTGCTTTTGATAAATTAGATTCTTATGAAGATATAGATGAGCAAATTGGATCTTTAGATAATTACAATGTTACTCAACAAGAAATAATATTGGAAAATTATCGTACTTATTTCAAATTGAGATTGGAATTTTTGGAATCTGGAGCACAATTAAGAATTTTATTTGGACTTTATCAAACCCATTTTCCAGAAAGGGCAAGAGAATACTTTAAACCTATGAGGGATTTAATTAGTTTTATTGAGGAAGAAAGAAAAAAAGTATTAGATATTCAAGAAGCTCTTGCTAGAGTTAATCGATTGCCTTAATCTATCTAACCAAGATATCTGAGTTTGCCTGGTCGAGGTTCGTAAGCAGTTCCGTCTTCCAGAAGTTTCTTTATTTCCTTGTTAATTATTTCTGGAGGCTCTTTTAGTTCAAGGATTATTTTTTCAACTTCAATTCCGCCGGATTCTTCTGCTTTTTTGACCATTTCAATAATTTTATCTTTAAGTTGAACTAATTTTTCGTGAGATAATGATTTAGGTTCTTCAATGTCTAATTCTAATTTTCTTATTAAAAGATATTTTGGAGATTTTTTCTTTATGAGTTCAGGAGTTATGTATATTTCTTGATTCCATGATCTTAATAATCCCAGTATCACAACTGTATCTCCTTGAATTAATGAAGCGAGTTTATCTACATCGTCGCCGAAGAATTTAGCCTTGATTTGTCCAGAACCGTCATCTAATGTTATCGAAGCGTATTTTTTCTCACCTTCTTGGACGAATTTATCTATTATATTTGCGATTAGATTTATCCTTACTACATTTTTTCCCTTTGCCTCAACGTGTTTTAGTTTATCGTTCTCAAGTTTAGGTGTGCCTGAAAGAATGCTCCCGATTCTTAATTTATACGCTACATTCCTCTTCATTTGATCATTTGCTAATGCCATGGTATTTTTTCGAATTTACGGTATATAAGTTTTGTTTAGTTTTAATATATGTTTAAATTCTCTGTATAAACCCTCTTTTAGGTTTGAAAATATCTCCAGATTTGGATAATTGAGTTATGGCATCTTCTAATTCTAAATCATTTACCTTATTTTCTAGTGCCTTTTGTAGTTCTTCAACTGGGATGAGTTTGCCCATTTTGGATTCTAGCGCAACAATCATTTCTCTAACTAATAATATTTTAGATCTTTTAGATGATGAAAATCCAGTTGTAACTCGGTCTATATCATAACTTTGAGATTCTTCATCATAACCTACTTGTTTAAGTGAAATTTTCAATAATTCAATAGCTTTTAGAGCATCGTCTCTGGTAACTTCATGACTTAATCTAAGTTTGGCATTTGCTTCAGATAATCTGATTATTCCTTCTAATTGACGGGCAGTCATCGGAATAGGTTTTATTGCAGAATCTGCTTTTGTTGATTGATTTCTTAATTTAACATAGAACTCTTTGATTTCTGCAACTGCTTCATCAGATAACTTAGGTTTAATTTTTTGTTTTGCATATGCGACGTATTTTCTAAATAATTTTGGAGGGATTGTATCTCTTGTGACTTCTTGCTGATGTTCTTCTAAAACGTGAGAAGCGATAGCTTCATCTTGCGCTCTATTTGGTAAGTCTCTAATGACGAAGATAATATCAAATCTGGAAAGTAATGCTGGAGAGATATCAATTTGTTGAGGGATGGGAGTATATGGGTCGAATCTTCCTAACTTTGGGTTTCCAGCCGCAAGTACGGTTGTTTCTGCTCTTAAACTCGCATGGATGTTTGCTTTGGAAATTGTTACAGATTGCTGTTCCATTGCTTCATGCATTGTAGATCTATCGTGTTCATCCATCTTTTCGATTTCATCAATACAGACCATACCTTTGTTTGCTAAAACCATTGCTCCTGCTTCTAAGCTCCAACCTTTAAGAAATTCATCTTTAACTACTGCTGCAGTCAATCCTGCAGAGGTAGCTGCCTTTCCAGAGACATATCTTCCTTTTGGAGCGATAGATGATGCGAATCTTAACATTACAGATTTTGCAACTCCCGGATCTCCTACGAGTAATAGGTGCATGTCTCCTCTTGTTTTTCCACCATCTGATTTTCTTTTTTTGACTCCTCCAAATAGTTGTAAGAGAACAGCTTCTTTTATTGTATCGAATCCGTAAACAGATGGGGCGATAGATTTTGCAAGTCTTTGATATACATTTGGATCGGCGGCTAATTCTAAAATTTCTTTTACATCATCTTCTGTAATGTCTAAGCTGTCAAAACTTTCTTCTAATGGTATGACGTTATTTGCTTCAATCGCTATATCAAAACGTGTTGAAATTGATCCTGTTTGTAATGGGACTGGAACTTCTTTTAAAACTCCGAAAACTTTTACTTTACTTCCAGGAGTTGTACGTTCTTCCATTTTAGGCTCGACCAGGTCTTCTTTAAGAAAAACTGAAAGTCTTCTTGGCTGTTCTCCACCTTCTAGCGAGTCAGGAGATTCTTCTAAAACTAATCTTTGCACGTCAACCATTTCTTTAGAAATTAATTTGAAATTTCCTTTCCAACCACATGAACATCTTGAAGGCTCTCTGAATTTTTTATCTACTTGAAGTACAGAAAGAATTGCTCCACAACTAGGGCATTCAAATTTAGCGTTTACTACTTGAGGTCTAACGTCTGAAGCTTGACGAACTATACCTTCAATCCATAACATTTGATCGAGATGTCTTGAACGGATATTTCTCATTTTTATATAAGACGTTTTAGGAAGCTCAAGAAAACGAATTCTAGGATTTTCTCCTGCTAAGCCCATTTCACCTAGAGCTAATTCTAATAACGCTATAGTCTCTTCAGGGGCCTCTATTACTTTCTCAGATAGGGATGGGGAGAATTCAGATAATTTTGGAAAATCTATGAAAACTACTTTCTCTTCTGATCTTATAGATTGGCCTATTTCTTTTTTATGCGCATTAAAGAAGTTTTTTGCTTCAATAATTAGCTCATCCTGCTTTTTTTTAGTTGGCTCCATAATTAAGATTTAATTCGGAAGTTTATATGGTTTATTGTTTTGAAAACAGATTTTTGATAGTAGGGTGCTATTTAAGGGTGGTAAAGTTACTCTATTGCAAATCTAAGAATTGCTCCGACTCCGCCAGTAATATTCTGAAATTGTTCGCCGTCTTGGTTTTCAAGAGAGATGATGACTACTTCAGAGCTTATGTTTTTAGCAGATTCTTCAAGTTCTTTGACTAAATGAGGATTTTCTTTAATTAATTTTTTTGAGATTAATAAGAGATCTACAGCTCCTCTGCTTAATGCGAGTTTTACTTTTTCTTCCCCATATGCTGCTTTTTCTCGAGTCTTCCCAAGAGTATCAAAGAATTTTTGTAAAATGTTTTTTTCTTTAATTAATTCTTGTTTTGCAATATCTTCTTGAGCTAATTCGACTAATTCTTCAAGACCAGATTCGTCTGTGTAACCTAGATCTTTAACCGCAATTACTTTATTTTTTAGAGCAGTAACTAAATCCCCTACTTCTAGAAATTCTTCTTTTGTAGGGATTGGTCCTCCGACTAAAATTCCTTTTAGTTTAGGCATATCGAAGAAAGCCAATTTCATTTCTTCAGCAACTTTTCTAAAGAATTCTTTTGCTAATCCTTCTGTGACTCTGTGATATCTTGCAGCGGATTGTCCTCCTGCTCTGACCTTTCCAGGAACTCCGGATGTAAATGTTCTAATTGGTTTTATTTTTTTACCTTCCAATAATCCAATTGTTGCTTGTTGTCTATCTATCACTAATAATCCATATACTTCTTCAACTTCTAACATGTCTCTCAAAGGTTCGGTAACAAATTCTTTATCACATCTATAAATTCTGACATTAAGTGGTTTTGGAGGCTCGAATGCCCATATTTGAACGTCTTGTCCGCCTTCTTTTTCTGAAACATTTCCGCAGAATATTGCTAATCCATTTGGAGGAGTTTGTTTGAATTCCTTGAGCTTTCTAACTATAGTATCTAGAGCAGTTGTAACTGCAGTTCGCGTTTGTTTTGATTTAATATTCTCAGCTGTTGAACGTTCAGCAGATAATTGGTTCGAGACTTGGTAGATGTTTGTTCCTCCAGGGATTAGCACTGTGACTAGTTCTGTGTGCATTCCCCGTATATTTGAGAGTAGCTCTACAATTTCTTCAAGTTCTTGTTTTTGTTTATCTGTTATTTCTACCATACTCTGAGAAGAAAAATGAGTTATTTAAAGGTTAAGCTAAATTATCTGAATATCGAAATGACCTGTTTTTAACTCCTTAGTATTCGAAACTGCCTTTAAATCTTCTAAAACTCCGTTTAATAGGTCTTGAGTTTCTTTTTCTAAAGTTAAGATTATTTCTGCTTTCATAGATATTTTTGCTTCGCTTTTTGCTTGTCTTACTTTTGAAATTATTTCAATTAATTTATTCCAGATTTCATTGTCTTTATCTGAAGATTTAACCTCAAATTGAGTAGGCCAAGTCGAGTTATGTATCGACTTTACCTTTTCATTTTCTTTGAAATATTCTTGGTAGACCTCTTCAGTTATGAACGGAGTAATTGGAGCAAATAGTTTTATGATTGCTAACAGCGTTTGATATAATGTATAAAATGCAGATTCCTTTTCTTCATCTGTTCCTTGGTAAACTCTTCTTTTTACAATTTCTAGGTAGTTATCTGTGAAGTTTTGCCAAAAGAATTTTTCTACTTCTGATTTTGATTTAGAGTAATTATAATCTTCAAATGCTTCAGTAGCGGTTTTAATTACTGAATTTAATTGCGAAAGGAAAATTCTATCTGTTTCAACAAGGTTAGGTACATTTTTCTGGTATTTTAAATTCATAAATACAAATTTAGAAGCATTCTGGAGTTTGGTAATAAATCTTTTTCCAGCAATTAAGTCTTGTTCTTTGTAATCTAAATCTTCTCCTAATTTAGAAGAAGATGCCCAAAATCTTAGTGCGTCAGATCCAAATTTTTCCATTACTATTTGCGGTTGAATCCCATTCCCCTTAGATTTAGACATTTTTTCTCCACTTAATGTTACAAAACCTGAAATTGTAATATTCTTCCAAGGAATCTGATTCTCATGATAAAGTGATTTTACTATTGTGTAAAATGCCCAAGTTCTAATTATATCATGTGCCTGAGGCCTCAATTCGTAAGGTATTTTTATAAAATCCTTAGTTAAAGACGAGGCTATTTGAGGACTTAATGATGAGGTTGCCCATGTATCTAAAACCTTTAGCTCAGGTTCAGCTTCTTGATTACATTTAATACATTTCTTTTTAATTTGAACAGGATCTATTGGAAGTTCGGATTCTTTTGCCAGAATAACTTCATTACATTTTCTACAATGCCAAACAGGTATCGGAATCCCAAAATGTCTTTCTCTAGATATACTCCAATCCCATTCTAATCCTGAAATCCAATTTTCGTATCTTTTGAACATATGCTCAGGATACCATTTGATTTTCTTTCCTTGTTCAATTAATTTTTCTTTATTTTCTAAGATCTTTATGAACCATTGTTCGGTTGGAATAAATTCTATTTCTTCTCCAGATTTTTCATAAACATTTACAACATGAGTTATTTTCTTTTGCTCAATAATTAAATTCCTCTCTTTTAGGTCTTCTAAAATTTTCTTTCTTGCGTCCTTTATTTTTAATCCACTATATTCTGGAATGTTTAGTTTACCATCTTTTGTAATTATTATTCTAGGAGCAAGTTTATGTCTAGCAATAGCATCTACATCATATTTATCTCCATATGAACAAACCATTAAAACTCCTGTTCCTTTCTCCGGATTTGCAGATTCATCTGCAATTATTGGGACTTCATGATTGAATATTGGAACGGTTGCTTTTTCCCCAATTAATGATTTATATCTTTTATCTGTGGGATGGACAAATACAGCTAAGCATGCGCCAAGTAATTCTGGACGAGTCGTAGCAATTGGAAGATCTTCTTTTCCAACTTTGAATTTAACTGTTGTAAATAGTGTATCCTTTTCTTTATCTTCAAGTTCTGCTTGTGCAACAGGTGTTTGGAAGACTACATCCCATATTGTAGGGAACTCTTTTTTGTAAATCAATCCTTTTTTGTAAAGTTCTATAAATGAAGATTGGGAAATCTTTCTAGAGTTATCGTCTATTGTAGAATAAGATAAATCATAGTCACAAGAAATACCTAAATTTTTCCAATCTCTAACAAAATCAGGAGTTATTTCCTTTAATGTTTTTAGACAAAGATCTATGAATTCTTGTCTTGACATTTCAGTACTCTTTACGTTTTTTAATTTTTGAATCAATTTTTCTGTTGGAAGGCCGTTATCGTCAGTTCCAAAAGGGTAAAAAACGTTATTTCCAGCCATTCTTTTATATCTTGCAATGAAATCTTGTTGCGAATATGAAAATGCATGTCCGATGTGCATCGCTCCAGAAACGGTTGGGGGAGGAGTATCTATAGGATAAACATTCTTTTTTGATTTTTTGTTAAAAGAGTAGACTTTTTCTTTTTCCCAATAATCTAACCATTTCTTCTCAATTTCTGCAAATGGGTTTTCTTTATCGGCCATAGATTTTGATGGAGAAGTGTGCTTAAAAAGTTTAAGGTTTTTATTATGGGATAATAAATTTATTTCTTTTAGTACCCATATTTAGATTTAAACTCTTTTGAAATGGGTTTTTCATCATAATTATAGTGAGGTCTAATTTTTTTCGGAATAGATTTGGCATCGTAGCCATACTTAAACCTTGGATCTGTGGAAGGGATAGGGTTAATGTCTTTTGGAATTGTTCTTTTGTCATAACCGTACCTAAATCTGGGATCTGTAGAAGGAAGAGGTTGAACGTCAAGCCCCTTAAGGGATTTTGGATCATAATTATATTTGAATTTAGGTTCTATTGGTCTAAATGATCTAATTCCTCTTTCAATATTTCTTTCCATCGATTTAATTTTTCTTTCCATATCTCTTTCAATTGAGTTAATTCTTTCTTCTGCAGATCTAAGATAAGATTTGGTAGGTTCTGGATTATCGCCATACAAAAATTTTCTATAGGGATTTTCTACTTTCCCTTTTCTCTCAGGTATTTTGAATGGGTTTTGTCTAGAATTAAATCTGTTGTTGTTTCTTGGTTCATATTCATTCCAGGTTTGAATCTCCGCTCTAGTCTGAGGAGTATATTGTTCTTGGTATTGCAGGGGTTGTCTTTTAACTGAAACTTTTTTATCTCCTATTAAATCTTTTATAATTCCAAATCCTATTGCTCCAGCAATTAATAACATAACTAAACATCCGCATCCCGCATTTTCAGACTCAGAGGAACTACTTGAGGAGCGAGAACTAGAACTTGTTGAAGAGCTTCCACACTTCTTCTTTATCCATCTATCTCCATCATGTCTATGTTCAGTTCCCCAGGCACGACCTTTTTGATAAATCTCATCTTGAGGGGTAGTGAATGAGATTTCTTTTGCAACTCCATGTGACACGTCATTACAGATGTCGTCCAACCAGTTTCCGTCTAGTCCGTCATTTACTCCTCTTTCATAAGCTTCGTCATTTTTAGTTTTTGCCATAGAAATAAATCAATTTATAGCGATTTAATTCTTTCGATTTCTAATTTAGATAGATTTTTAACTCAAGGTTTTTAGTAAGCTCGTGATGAATTTAAGAGATATTGAGTGTTATGTAATTGCAGGAGCAGCCGCGGCAATTCCACTTCTAGGGCTAGGAATGGCTGTGCAAAAGAGTTTTGAGTCGAGATATCAGCGTAACGAAATGATAAGGCAATTAGATTCTGATAGTTCAAACAGATTAAGATTAGAAGATCGATTATTTATTGAGGAAGTTAATAAGAATAGATTATATGAATAAGTTTTTATTTGGTTTTTTCTTTATTAGATATATGAAAACTTTATCTGAGAGAAGGAAAGAATTTCTGAGGATTTTCAAGAAAGCTGAAAAGAGATATGGAAAGTATGAAAAAAGGTTAGCCGGAGAGGGATGGGAACATGATTGGCAAATGTTAATTGCAACTATTATGAGTGCACAAAGTAGGGATGAAACTACTATTCCTATAGCAGAAAATTTGTTTAAGAAATATTCGACACTTGAGAAATTATCTAATGCTCGCTATGATGATGTTTTATTTATTTTAAAGAGTATGAATTATAATAAGACTAAGGCAGGAAATGTTATTTCTGCAGCTAAATTCATTGTGGGAGAGTTTAATTCTAGAGTTCCAGATTCGATTGAGGAGTTAATCAAAATCCCAGGTGTCGGAAGGAAGACTGCAAATTTAGTTTTGACAGAGATACATGAGAAGGATGGAATTTGTGTAGATACTCACGTACATAGAATTTCAAATGTTTTTGGAATTGTAAATACTAAAAATCCGACTGAAACTGAATTTGAGTTGATGAAAGTAGCTCCAAAAAAGTATTGGAGTAGGATAAATCGAATTTTTGTTTTATGGGGTAAGGAGGTCTATGGAAGGGATAGGGCTAGGTTCTTGGAAAAATTAGAGGAGAAACCTGAATAGTTAGTTTTTTAAATATCTAAATAATAGGTTAGGTATGGCACAACAAAGTGGAGTTCAAATGCCCGGAGTTTTCGGGGGATTGATGAGATATGATGAAGAATACACTTCAAGATTTATGCTTAGTCCAGGACAAGTCCTAGGTTTAATCGTAGCAGTTATTGCTCTAGTTATTTCATTAAGAGTTTTCTTTCCAATTACAGGCTAGAAAGTTTATTATTTTTCTCATTTAGGTTAAATTTAGAGATTTCTATTTTAGAATTCAATTTGTTTTTGATTAACCAATAATCTGAAGGAACAATTTCCTTTTCTTTTATTTCATTTATTGAGAACCATTTTAATTCTCCTGCTTCTGTGAAAGTGAATTTTTCAGAAAGCGCTTTTGCTTTAGTAAAGAATAGGATGAAACTATTTTTTACTTTTTTATTTGAAAAGAGTCTTTCATGTGAAATTTCATTTAGAGTTATTTTTGAAATTTTTAAGTTGGATTTTTCTTTTACCAGTCTTTTTGCAGTTTGTTCTAGAGTTTCTTGAAGGAGCATTTTTCCTCCTATTAGTGCCCAATAATTTTTGTAAGGTCGTTTGTTTCTTTTTATTAAGAGAATCTTATCTTTCCAAATTGGGGCAACAAGAATAACTGGGAGTGGATTTAGTGAGTTATTTGAAAAATTAGAGAATGCAGGTAGGAATTGTTCAGCTTCTTCAGATAGTACATAGAAGTCCTTTTTCTTTTTAATTAAACCATGAGATTGCATTTTGGATAGGTAATAAGAAAGTTCATTAGAGCGAATTTTAAGAGATTTTTCTATTTGATTAAATTTAAGTTTTTCTTGATTGCGAAAGAGTTTGAAAATTTCTTCTTGTTTCTTTTTTGCGAGTCCTTTAATGTATTGCATTAGTCAAAGAATCTTGAGGAATTATTTAAATATATTTTTTATTGAATTTTGGAATGGATGAAGTAAAAGAGAAAGTGCATTATCTAACAGTTACAGGAATAATAAGAAATTCAGAAGGTAAATATCTGATTGTTAAGAGATCTGAAAATGAGAAGGCTTTTCCGGGGAGATGGTGTGTTCCTGGCGGAAAGGTTGTTAGGGCAGATTTTGAATCTAGGGAAAAAGATACTTCAGATCATTGGCTTGATGTAATTGAGAACGTTTTAAAGAGAGAGATTAAAGAGGAAACTGATTTGGATATTGAAGATATAGGGTATGTTTCTAACTTAGTTTTTATACGTCCGAATGGATTTTCTACATTTATTTTAAGTATGCACGGAAAGCATAAATCTGGGGAAGTTAAATTAAATCAAGAGGAACTTGTGGATTTCGCATGGATTAATTTAGATGAAGCTAAGAATTATGATTTGATTGAAAATATATATGAGCAGATAGAAAAAGTTGATAAGATGTATTCTGAGGGAAATCTATAAATAGTGTAAGTTCTGAGAGAAATTATGATACCTGGATTAGGCGGAGGATTGAATCCTAGCAAAATGAAAGCTATGATGAAGCAAATGGGGATCAATCAAGAAGAAATAGATTCTAGTAAAGTTACTATTGAGAAAACTGATGGAAGTAAAATTGTAATTTCAAATCCAAACGTTGTAAAGATTACTATGCAAGGGCAAGAAAGTTTTCAAATTACTGGAGAAGTAAGTGAGGAACAAGAAGAAGCAGGATTTACAGAAGAGGATGTTCAATTAGTAATGGAAAAAACAGGAAAAACGAGAGCTCAAGTTTTAGAAGCATTAGATGAAACAAGCGATATTGCTGAGGCAATTGTTAAATTAAGTGAATAAAAATGTTTGAACCTTCCAAAGAAATTTTAGATAATTATGCAAAAATTTTAATTAATTGTGCATTAAATAGTGGGGAAGGAGTTAAGGAAGGAGAGGTTGTTTTCTTACAAGTTCCTGAATGTGCAAAACCTCTTTTAATTTCATTAAGGAGAGAAGTTTTGAAAGCAGGAGCTTTTCCAATTATTAATTATCTTCCAGAGGATATAGCAAGAGAATTTTATGATTTAGCAAATCAAAAGCAATTAGAATTTTTCCCAGAGCATTATTTAAGGGGAAAAGTTGATGAGGCAGATCATTTTGTAACAATAATAGCAGATACAGATCCGCATGAATTAGAAAGTATAGGTGCTGAAAAAATTATGACTCGAACAAAATCTATGAGACCATATAAAGAATGGAGAGATGAAAAGGAGAATAAAGGTGAATTGACTTGGACACTTGCTCTTTACGGAACTGAGGGAATGGCAAAAGAGGCACGAATGAGTTTAGAAGAGTATTGGGAGCAAATAATAAAAGCATGTTATTTAGATTCAGAAAATCCTGTTGAGAAGTGGAAAGAAGTGTTTAGTGAAGTTGAAAGATTGAAGAATGTTTTGAATTCTTTAGAGATAGAATATTTATTAGTTAAAGGAGAGAATATTGATTTGAGAGTTAAGATTGGAAAAGGAAGAAAATGGATGGGAGGTTCAGGAAGAAATATTCCAAGTTTTGAAGTTTTTATCTCACCGGATTGGAGAGGTACAGAAGGACATATTAGATTTAATCAACCACTTTATCGTTATGGTAATTTAGTTAAGAATGTTTATTTGGAATTTAAAGAAGGAAGGGTAGTTAAAGCTAGTGCTGAACAAGGAGAAGATGTTTTGAAAGAGATGATAAAAGTTGATGGAGCAGATAAGGTTGGAGAATTTTCATTAACTGATTCAAGACTTTCGAGAATTACAAAATTTATGGCAGAAACTTTGTTTGATGAGAACACTGGAGGAGAGTTTGGAAATACCCACATTGCTTTAGGTTCCGCGTATAAGGATTCTTATCCAGGAGATCCTTCTAAATTAAGTGACAAGGAATGGGAAGAGTTGGGATATAATGAATCTGCAGTTCATACCGATATTGTTTCAACCGAAAATAGAAAAGTAACTGCCATTTTAGCAGATGGAAGTGAGAAATTGATTTATGAAAATGGAAAATTTGTTGTTTAGTTAAAGAAAAATTTAAAAGGGAATTTAAAAAGGGACTCGAAAGGTATATAAACTAGAGCTCATTTATAAACGAATTCTCTTTCAGGGGTGTTTTTAGTGAATGGAACGTATAATTAAAGAAAAAATTAGTGCTGATCATCTTTTGTACGTAAGTTTGAAATACACAAAGACTTGTGATGTTATCATAAACTTACTTCTTAGATGGAGAAAAATGATAGATTATGGGATGGATTTGCTAGTGGAAAAAGCAAAGAAAGAGAAGAAATGGAAGCCAATTCCAGATGCTCCTAGAGCAAAATTGATTCAACTAAAAAGGATTTATGAAAAAGATAAGGTGATTAGTCAAACTTTAGATGTTTATGAATTGTTTAGAGATATAGAAAAATTAGATAAGGTGAGGGAGGGAGAATTTAGAAAGAATGTTAATTTAAGGGTCCTATATAAGGGTGAGACAATAAATATTAACTTAGAAAAGCTTGCAGAGTACTCTGATCTGTTAGAAAAGTTTATAAGCTCTTTGAAATAATCTTAACTACTTTTAAACTTAAAATCAAATGAATAAGTTTATTTTAAAAAAAAATGACGAAGGTTATAACAATAACTTCTGGAAAAGGGGGAGTAGGGAAAACAACCACTTCTATCAATCTGGGAGCGGCAATCAATTCTTTTGGGAAGGAAGTAGTTATAGTTGATGGCAATCTTACAACTCCAAATATAGGGTTGCATTTAGGGGCTCCAATTGTACCGGTTAGTTTAAATCACGTTTTACTTGGGAAAGCTAAAGTTGAAGATGCAATTTACGAGCATGATTCTGGAACAAAGATTATTCCAAGTAGTTTAAGTGTAAAGGAATTAAGAAGATTAAATCATTCTAAATTAAAGGATGTTAGTAAAAGATTAAAGAAAATAGCAGATTAT
>CAZLHJ010000009.1:0-28446 GCA_964559675.1 Candidatus Woesearchaeota archaeon
TAAAAGTATCAAGTAAACTTGTTTTTCCATGGTCTACGTGCCCTGCGACAGTTACTATTGGCTGTCTTATCTTAATTTCATTACTTTCATTTTCCATACAAAACCCAGATAAAATGCAGTTAAAAGGCTTTTGCTTAATAAATCCGTTCCACGAACCAAATCAAACCAGCTAAAACAATAACTGAAGAAATAGAAATCTTTGTGAACTTGCCAATCTTCCCAGATTTATTCATTAAATAAATTAAAGGATATACCAACAAAATAATCCCTATCTGCCCTAATTCTATTCCTAGATTAAATCCTAACAAAGCACTTACAAAATCTCCTTTAGGAAATCCAACTTCAGATATAGCTCCTGCAAATCCTAATCCATGAAATAATCCAAAAGCGAAAATTAACCAAAATCCATTCATCCATTTATCTCTTCCAACTAATCCTCCCAAGCCAACTACAAAAATACTTGCTGCAATTAAAGGTTCAACTATAGAAGGAGATAAAACAAAAATTCCAAGAGCGGCTAATGTCAAAGTAAAACTATGAGATAATGTAAATCCGGAAACATTTTTTAATAAAGACTTAAAACCTCCAGCAATTAAAATAAATCCTACAATAAAAAAGATATGATCAATCCCGAATAAAATATGCTCTACTCCTAAAATAAGATATTCAATAAATGTATAAAACTCTTTTTGCTCCTTTTCTAATTCAAATTTAAATTCTTTATCTCCTGTAAAAACTTTTTTCTCTCCGTTTAAATTAACATTATAAATTTTATTTACTGGAAGAGAATGATTCGATAATGTATAATCCTCGACACTCACGTTTTTTATTTCTCCCTCACAATATATTCTAAATTTAAATCCATTCAATGGAAAATCAGAATATTCAAATTCCCCGAACTCACATCTCTCTCCATTGTTAAAAATTAAAAGATTGTCATTTAAATGTCGTTTATAATTCTCACCAAGATAAGCATAAATCGATCCATCATTCTTAAATTCTATATAATTACTTTTTACATTTAATTCATTATTTAAAATCACAATATCATGTGCAGAAACTAAACTAAAGAATAAGGAAAATAAAAGAAAACTTGCAAATATTTTACTCAACATAAACTGAAGCCCAAAAAAAACTTCTTAAAACTCTGTTGTAAAATTTTAACTTCTATTTTTCTTCCTTAGATCTTTAAGGAATTTTGGAAGCTTATGGAGCAAATCTAAACTGTCTTCCTCAAGTAAATGCTCAATTCTATCATTCATTTCTTCTTTTCTAAATCTGTATGGGGTAAGTCCATGTTTTGGAACCATTTCAAGAGAATATACAAATCGCCCATCTTGAAGATCACTATACTCTATAACCCTCAAATCCGCTCTTGCATTATTATATCCTTCTCTAAAATAATTACTGGCCTCACGTATTAAAGAATCCATCAACTTCTCTGAAGCAATTACTTCAAGAGTGGCATAATTTATTTCCTCGCCAGAGAAATCTGGCATTTCAAAAATAATATCTGCATCAACTAATCCAGACAATGCACTTCTTAAATTTCCAAAAGCTTTCTCAAATTTATCCTTATTCTTCTCAGAAACCATAAATTAAAAAGGTTAAGGAAATATAAATAACTTATTAATATTCTTAAAACAACAATCCTTAAAAATCCGATAAACCTTTTATTTTCATGACAGACACTTCAGTAGAGAAGACTCATCCTGCTAGAATTACCGGTTTTAAAGGCGATAAGTACGTCAGATTGGAATTACATGAACCTGTACAATTACACTATAATGACGGAACTAGAGATAGATTATTCGGAATAGACCATATAACTTTGTCTAGAGAAAGAGTCTCACAATATAATTCTCCTCAATCAAGAAATGGCACATTAAAAGCAGGACAAACCAGATATATTCCAGAAAGAGATATTCAAACAGTACTTGAAAGATTAATTAAATCAGATTATAAATTTGAAACCGCACCTAAATTATAATATTAAATCGCGTCTTCATCAACTTGCTCTTCGCCTTCTGGCACATCCGGAGCAGCCAACATATCTTCTTCAGAAATTGAATTTATTGCGTCTTTAAATTGCTTAAATTTATCAGCAGGAATTCTTGTTCCAGCTTTTGTAAATCCAGTATATCTCTCACCTTTAACAAATTCTCTTATTGTTAATCCTCTCTTTCCACCAAAATCATCTACTCTTAGAACTATATCTGTTTCAGCATTCTTTGAAATTCTATCAATATCTTTTTCCATATTTTGCCTAAACTTTAAGCATATATAAAGTTTCTCATGACCTAAGTTTATCTGAGTTCAGTAGTCCTATATTTATTTAAAAGGCATTTGTTTTGAAAAAACTAATGGTTGTAGACTGTCACGTCCATACAAGGGACTGCAAACAAAAAGAAAAAGAAACAGTAGAACACGCATTGCAAGTTGCAAAAAGAGCAGGAGTTTCTGGAATTTTTGGAATGCCCAATACAAATCCTACACTAGATACTAAAGAAAGAGTTAAAGATTATCTCTCTCTAGCAAACCAATCTAATGTAAAAGACGTATTCTTTGGAGTTTATATGGCTTTAACGAGAGACCCTGAACAAATCAAAAGAGCTGTTGAAACGTACAATGAATTCTTTCCTAGCGTGGTCGGATTTAAATTATATATGGGACATTCAGTTGGAGAAATTGGAGTTATAGATGTAACCGATCAATTAACCGTTTATAGTACTCTAGCTGATTTAGATTATAGGGGAATAGTAGCAAATCATTGTGAAAAAGAATCTCTGATGGACAATTCTAAATTTGATAGAAACAATCCATTGACTCATGCGACCATTGCCCGGCCAATAAGAGCTGAAGAGGCATCAATTAGAGATTTAATTTATCTTGTAGAAATGACAGAGTTTAAAGGTAAGATACATGTTGCACATATTTCCTCACCGACAGGAGTTGAACTAGTTAACTCAGCTAAGAAAGAGAAAGGATTAGATATATCTTGTGGAGTTTGCCCTCATCACATAATTTATGACTGGGATCAAATGAAGTCGGAAAACGGAGTTTTGTGGAAAATGAATCCTCCGTTGAGAGCCCCGGGAATTCCAAATATAATGTTAGAATATGTTAGACAAGAAAAGATAGATTGGATTGAAACTGACCACGCTCCTCATGGATATGATGATAAAATTGGAAATAATGAAAAAGGGGAATGTGCATCTGGAATTCCAGCACTTCATGCTTGGCCATTAATAATTGAATACTTGAGATTGAAAAATTTCACAGAAAATCAAATTGAAGGAGTCACACACAAAAATATAGTGGATAGATTTGGAATACCTATAGATAATAATAATAAAAATAGAATCTATTCTCCTAATGAGTACTCATTTAATCCATGGGGGCCTCTTGAGAGAATGTTGAATCATTAAAATGGGAAGACTAAGAGAAATTGTCGAAGAAATTTATCTCCGAAATCGAGACGAAATCTTTGAAAGAACTGCGCACGACCCTGAAATTGCACACGAACATTTTGTAAAATTTTCTAAGATACTTCATAAAACTAAGCTCGATAGTTTACTAGCAACCGAGCCAGCAAATTTGGGCGTGGGTGAAATATCGAACGCTGCTGGATTTAACAAAAATGGAGATATTCATCCAGAAGTAATGTCTACAATCGGATTCCATAGAAATGTAATTGGAACGGTAACAGGCGATGGTTGGGAAGGCAACCCTCGTCCAAGAATAATGAGAGTTCCGAAAACTCACTCCTTAATAAACTGGATGGGCCTTCCAGGAATTGGAGCTGAAAAAGTTGCTGAAAATATAGCTTCTTACGGAGAATGCTGGGTTCTGACAACACTTAATTTAATGAGCACTCCAGGAAAAACGGGAGATGCGATGTTAGAAGATTTAAGAAAAACAATTCGATTAACTAAACATTTTAAAATAATAGACAGATACGAAATAAATATCTCTTGCCCGAACACTCATTCAGTAGAAAATGTATTAGATGCAAGAAAACAATACTTAGCACAACTAAGAAATATAATTCAAGTTGCATCTGAAGAAATTCCATTTGGTAGAGATATTTGGTTAAAAGTTTCCCCTGATTTAGATCAAGAATCTATAGAATATACTATTGATACCTCTAGCGGAACTCGTATAGTCGGTTTGTAACTGGGAATACGACAACAAACCACAATCCAGACTATATCCCTAAATCTCCTGGAAAGGGAGGAGCAAGCGGAAGAGCAGTCTACAATGCATCATTAAGAACTCAAAACACTTTCACAAACTCAATTTCTCAACAAAATCATCCCCTTAATTTAATTATTTGTGGAGGAATAGACTCCAAAGAGAAATTAGAAGAAAGAATTGCACAAAACCAAACTGAAAAAAATTCAACTGGCTACACTCCAAGAATTGTAGGGGCACAAGTCTTCACAGGATTAATTTACAAAGGTCCAAGACTCCTTAGAGAATTGAAAGAAGTAGATTTCACATATAGAAAAGCCGCTTAAGATTAACCTTTAAAACCCTCTTTTCCTCGTATATTTATGAAAAAACTAAAGATCGGCAATATAGAAATAGAAAACCCTATGTTTCTAGCACCAATGGTAGAAGTTACCGATTGCGCTTACAGAGAAATATGTAGAGAAGCAGGAGCAGGCCTAGCATATATCGAAATGCTTTATGTAGATGCAATTTTACACGACAACAAAAAAACCCTAAATCTGTTAAAAACTTACAAAGATGAAAATCCAAAAACCATCCAAATCACTGGCTCAGATATAAAAGAATTTGAAAAATTAGTAAAAACAAAGAAATTAGATAAATTTGATATTATCGATTTAAATTGTGGATGCCCTAGCCATAAAATAGTAGGAAATCAGGCAGGCTCTTATTTACTTAATGATCCAGAAAAAATTGCTAAAATAGTAAAAACACTCAAGAAAACTGGTAAAATTGTAACAGTAAAGATACGTCTTGGATTTAAAGAAAATAAAGGTCTGGAAATCGCAAAAATAATCGAAAAAGCAGGAGCAGATGCACTAACCGTTCACGCAAGACTCGCCTCACATAGCAATTCAACTCCTGCACAATGGGATGAAATTAAAAAAATAAAAGAATCTCTTAAAATACCAGTAATAGGAAATGGAGATATCTTCTCAGGAAAAGATGCATCTAAACTCTTAGAATTCTGTGACGGAATAATGATTGCGAGAGGTGCAATTGGAAACCCTTTAATTTTTAAAAAGATTAATTACTTCCTAAAAAATAAAAAAGAATTAGAAATCCTTCCAAGGGAAAATATAAAACTATTCATTAAATACTTAGATTTAGCAAAGAAATATGATATAATTGACTTAGGTAGAATAAAATATCTCGGCTCAAATTTCTTTAAGAGTTATCCAGGATCCTCAAAACACAGAGCAAAATTAATGTCTCTTAAAACTTACGAAGAAATTAAATCATTCACAAAAGAAATTTACTCATCTGTAGATTTCTCTGGAACATAACGTCCACTACCTATAGCATCTGTCCAAATCTTCCTGTAACTAAAGATTGATCAGATAAACGCCTATACGCCTCGTTTCCATTCCCACTTGTGAGATGACGAAGAAAAACTTCAGGACCTAGGTTAAATTCTCCTCTTTGATTTCCAGATTCAATTCTTGGTGGCTGAGCATAAATTTCAATAGGCATGTTCAACATAATTAAAAGAGATATTTAAATTTAATTCTTGTAGAATTTATACAACTCTTCCTTAAATAAACAAAATTTTTTCCACGCGTATGGCAGACTATCGAATGGTAAACTCAGCGAAAAATACATTACTAGTAACTTACGGGATATTGGCAATTTTAGCAGGAATTGACAAATTTTTCTATATATTAGTTGATTGGAGAATCTATCTCTCTTCATTCTTTCAAGATCTAATCTCCATAGACCCAAATAATTTCTTCTATATTATAGGAGGAATAGAAATTTTCTTTGGAATACTTCTATTCACAAGATATAAACTTACAGCGGCTTATTTCTTAGGTATATGGTTCCTTCTAATAGCATTAAATCTAATCTTAGCAGGATATTTTGACATAGCAGTTAGAGATATTGTGATTGCAATAGGGGCATTTTCCTTAGGAGAATTAATAAAGGCAACTGAGAGAAACCCTTATAATGTTTAATTTTCTAACACTTTAATGAAAGAGCAATTAAAATTATTTAACACTCTCACAAGAAAAAAAGAGGAATTCAAACCATTAAAAGATAAAGAGGTTAGAATTTACTCTTGTGGTCCAACAGTTTACTGGTTCCAACATATCGGGAATATGCGGGCCTACATATTCTCAGATATCTTAAAAAGAGCTCTTCTTTACAACGATCTCAAAGTAAAACATATAATTAACGTAACAGATGTAGGTCATTTAACTTCAGATTCTGATACTGGAGAAGATAAAATGGAAAAAGCAATTGAGAAGGAAAATAAATCTGCTCAAGAAATTGCAGATTTTTATTTCTCAGAATTCAAAAAAGATTTTGAAAAATTAAACATCCTCTTTCCAGATAAATTTCCAAAAGCCTCAGATCATATTAAAGAACAAATTGAGATAATAAAAAAATTAGAGAAGAAAGGGTACACATATCAAACATCAGATGGAATTTATTTTGATAGCTCTAAATTCAAAAATTATGGAAAACTAGCAAAATTAGACATAAAGGGATTACAAGGTGGAAAAAGAGTCTCACTTGGTGAAAAGAAAAACACTACAGATTTCGCATTATGGAAATTCTCTCCTACAGACAAAAAAAGACAACAAGAGTGGGATTCGCCGTGGGGCGTCGGATTCCCGGGCTGGCATATAGAATGTTCAGCAATGTCAATGAAATATCTCGGAGAAACATTTGATATTCACACAGGTGGAGAAGACCACATCCCAATTCATCACACAAATGAAATTGCTCAAAGCGAAGCCTCAACAGGAAAGAAATTCGCGAACTTCTGGATGCATAATGCATTCTTAGTAGACAAACAAGGAGAAAAAATTTCTAAATCTAAAGGCGGACTTTACACCATCTCAGAACTTGAAGACTTAGGTTACTCACCATTACACTATAGATTCTTCTGTTTACTTACACATTACAAAAAACAATTATCTTTCTCACTAGAAAACCTAGACTCTGCTAAAAATGCATATGAAAAAATAAAAGCAAAAATAATCGACTTAAAATCCCACAAAATAAAAGCTGAAGATAAAACAGAAATTTACGAAAAAGAATTCCTAAAAGCAATCAATGATGACTTGAACACTCCTTTAGCAATTCAAGTTTTCAATAAAGCACTTAATGACGACACATTCTCAACAGATAAAAAACTCAAATTACTTGAAAAATTCGATGAAGTTTTTGCAATAGGCGTAAAAACATTCAAAGAAGAAAAAGTAAAAATTCCAAAAGAAATTCAAATGCTCTTAGAAAACCGAGAATCTCTCAGAAAACAAAAGAAGTGGGCTGAAGCAGATATAGTTAGAGATCAATTAAAATCACATGGCTACATCATCGAAGATTCTCCCGAAGGTCCAAAATTGAAAAAGATAAATTAATTACATAAAAATAATAATCCTTGTCATTCATCTCCAGGTTGAATATAGGGAGTATTAGAGTCTTCTTTTATCGCATCTCTAATAAATCTAAGAGTCTCTTTGTCTTCTTTCTTCATGACAGAACTAAGATTGTTCTCAGCAAGTGATTTCGCATAATAGGCCTCGTATTTCCTCATATAATATAAAAATTCTTTTCTTGTTAAAGTTCGAAACCATATACCGTCTAAAAAATCTCTATCTCCCATTCCAGTGAATGTTCTAGTATATGTTCTTCTTGGACACTCCGAACCATCATTTAACACCTTAAGCCTATTCTCACTATCAGACAATTTAAAAAGAGAATCACTTTTTTTAAAAAGATCTAAATGACCTCCTCTTTCAAGCACCTGTCTTATAAATCCAGCCCTTTCGTATAATGCTTTCATTTTTTCTGTCAAGGACCCTATTAATTCTTCCTTTCTACCTCCAGTCTTATCTCCATTAACCATTATTTTTGTCCTCCTTGTTCTCTTTTCAACAAATTTCTACCGGCAATAAATTCCAAAAATTCAATCACAGGCATAAATTTTTGAACTACCTCAATTGGGAGAATGTTTTTTCCAAGTTCATATTCGCCACCACACCTAGTAGTGGAAATAACCTTAGCATTTAATCCAGTAAAACTACCGTTATCAAAGAAATATCTTGTTACAGGCATACCATAAGAAATTTCAAAATCATACTCAATCCTTACAGGTTCAGAGGAGTTGACCACTCTAGATCCGAGGCCATTATCTCGAATTGTTTTTGGATAAAATATATCTTTAATCTGTTCTGGCCAAAAATAAGCAATTAATTGTGGCTCTTGAACCCTCTTGCTAAAAGGAGTTCTTCTGGTAACTGGTTTAAGTTGTGCTGAAATTCGTGGCACTACAATATCAATATTAGTTCTTCTAGTAACAACGATATTTGTTCCTTTATGATTTACTGTAATTTCTTCTATCATTTTATTTCCTGAGCAAATTTGCTCTTTATTTACTATGTAGTAATAATTAGCTCGTTATTAAAACCTTTTAGCAGAATTTTTAATAAAATAACAATATTTATATATAAAATGTAATTAACTTTGAAATGAAAGTAAATAATGGTAAACTTGATTTGAAAGACCAGAAAATATTATTTGAACTAGATGCCGATTGCAGACAAACATATAAACAAATTGGTAAAAAAACAGGCTTATCCCCAGAAGTAGTTCATTACAGAATAAAGAATTTAGAAAAACAAAAAATGATAACTCAATATCAGATTGTCGTAGATTTATCAAAGCTAGGCATCATGCAATTTAAAATACTATTATCCTTTCAAAATATTAATTCTAAAGAGATTTCAGAGAAAATTGAAGAACTTAAAAAAATTAAGGAGGTCAAGTGGATTGTTTCTTGCAATGGACCATGGGATCTTTTAATTTCCCTTGAGGCCATATCTCTAGAGGAGATAGATAAATTGAAATATTCTGTTTTGAGATTATTTGAAGATTCTATAAATGAAAAGGCAATCTCTGTCGCTATAACTGCAGAGGTATATAATAGAATTTTTTTATTGCCTAATGTAAGGCACATTAAAAAAAGCAAAACAATAATGAGTAGTAAGAACAAGATAAATCTAGACAATACAGATCTAAGCATACTCAAAAAACTTAGCGATAATGCAAGAAAAACAATTATAGAAATTGCTGAAGAGTTAAGCCTTAGCGAGAGGATTATAAATTATAGAGTAAAACAGCTCATAAAAAAAGAGATTATTACTGGCTTTAGAATCGCTTTAAATTATCAGAACTTAGGAATTATTTTTTATAAAATATTTATTCATCTTAGAAACCCTCAACAGCATAGACTTAAATCTCTGACCGATTATTTCAGCACACACAGAAATATTATCCATAATGTTCAAGTTCTGGGGAACTGGGATTTTGAACCAGAATTTGAAGTGCACTCTGAGGAAGAATTCAATTCAATCTTAACAGATATTAAAGACAAGTTCTCAGATATAATAAGGAAAGTGGATATAATCACTGTTTCTAAAGAACATAAATTCGTTTATTTCTGATATTTCCTTCAAAAAAATCTAGTCTAAAACTCTAGCTTTCTTTATAACAACTGGCTTAAGAGGTTTATCATTTCTATCCGTATCTACCTTTCCAATTTTATCAACGACATCCATACCCTTCACAACTTTTCCAAAAACTGGATGTCTTCCGTCTAAGAAATTATTATTTACTAAATTGATAAAGAATTGACTTCCTCCCGTATTTGGCCCAGCATTAGCCATTGAAATTGTCCCTCTATCATTTTTATCTAAATCTATTTTAGTAAACTCATCCTTAATCTTGTATCCTGGTCCGCCCATTCCAGTTCCAGTAGGGTCTCCCCCTTGAAGCATAAAACCATCAATTACTCTATGAAATGTAACTCCATCATAAAATCCTTCACTTACTAATTTTTCAAAATTTCCTGCAGTAATTGGCATTTCTTCGTAAAGCTCAATTACAATTTCCCCCTCACTTGTTTCAAGAACAACTCTCTTTCCAGAATTTTCATTTCCCATAAAATATATACCTAAAACTAAGATTAAAAAGATTCCTATTCCAGCGTATAACAAACTTTTCTTCTTTATTTTCATTTCTCTCCTGAGAAAAATAACCTTAAATAGCTTTCCTTAATCCCTGCACTACCTCTGCTGAATTTGGAAATTCATAATATTCATTCGGATAAAAAGTCCTCATTATCCCATCCAATTTTGTAGAACTTAAAACATATTCTGCTGAAGGGCTCTCTGCAAATATAGTAAGATTAACGTCTCTCTTCCTTAAATCCTTATAAATCTCAATAAGGGCCACTGCACAACTTATATCTTCAAATAAAGCATCTTGCTTAAAATGTAAAAATACTTTGTCTGCCCCATAGGTCCTTTCAAGAATTTTTTTCTTAAACCTAGAATACTTCTCGCGATTTAATGATCTCCTTACTGAGACATAACTCTCTCTTCCACCATTCACATTAACTTCATCTCTAAACTTTGTTCTCACTGCCAAGTCTCGGTTCATAACCCTCTCTCTAAGAAAAACATATATAAAACTCTATCGTATGAAAAATACTACTATGGCTACTACATTTTACGTTTCCCCACTATTTACATTTGGAAAAATCCATGTACGAGATGATCCATCAAAATTACCTCAGAATTTGGATGAAAAAATAAAAGAAGAAGTTATGTTTCCCGGAACGGAATTTGAAATGGATCCTTCAGATGATCTAGAAAGTTGGTTAGATAAACAATATAATCGAACCTCTTCAAGAGAATGGGCCTTCCCAAAAGGAACTATAACCACCAGACCTTTTTCTCCAGAAAATTTAAATGAGAGTATGGAAGAACATGTTTGGGAAACTATAGATGATGCGTATTTTAGAGTTTTTAGAGTAGACTACATTAATCCAATTCCAAGAAAATTATTAAGTGAATTAAATGAAAGAGGGTATAAAGAAGCCCTTCCAGATAATCCAATAGTGATTGAAAGTGACTTATTAGACTATCCTTAAACTAATTCTTCCAATTTGATTATGTCTTCTTGCGATGGACTCTGCCTCACTAAGAAGTCTCGTCTAAAATAAGCCCTCCCTAAACATAAACTGCTAATTACTAACAATAAAAAAACGCCCGGACCAGGATTTGAACCTGGGAATCCTTGCGGAAATGTGATTTCCAATCACACGCGGTAACCACTGCGCCATCCGGGCATTTTGCTTGGATATTAAATCCTCGCATACTCTTCTTAGAAATTAACGATTTTTAAACATTAGGATACTCTCTTCAAATCCAATTCTCCAATTATCGGAGCTACTATCTCTTTAATGGTTTCAAATACTTCATCCGCAACCGGAGTCGAATCAATTATAATTACCTCAGGATATTTTTTCATTTGTAAATATCCTTGCCTAACTTTCTCATGATAATCTATAGCTTTTTGTTCTATCCTGTCTGGGACTAAAGGATTCCTTCTTCTAATTCCAACTTCATTAGGCACATCACAAATAACTGTAAGATCTGGCCTTAAATCTCCACACACAAATCCTGTTAACATCTCCAAATCAGAATATGGAATCTTTCCTGCAGAACCTTGATACGCTTCAGTAGAATAAAAAAATCTATCTGCTAAAACTATCTCTCCTTTCTCAAGTGCAGGACGTATTCTTTCAGAGATAATTTGAGCTCTAGATGCATTGAATAAAAGAGTTTCTGTTTTTACATCCATCATTTCGTATTCTGGATTTAATAATAGATTTCTAATTACTTCTCCAATTATAGTTCCACCAGGTTCTCTAATTTCATTCACCTTAAATCCCTCAGATTTAAGATAATTAAGAATTCTCATATGTTGAGTACTTTTTCCAGATCCGTCTGGACCTTCAAGAACCATGAAAAATCCAGGATAGTTATGTCCCCTATAAACCATTTCTAAGAAAATAATCGTGTATTTTTAAACAATTTAACACTCTAGAATATACTTTGGAATAATCAATACTTTTATCAATCTCTTCTCTCGTAAGTCAAAAATCTGTATCCTAACCCTCCATATTCCATTTTCATTGATCTAAAAACATTATCCCATGTTCCATTATCTACTTCTGGAAAAAACCTATCTCCCTCAACGTCTGTATAAACTTTTGTTATCACTAACTTACTCGCAATGTCCATCGCTTCCCCGTAAACTCTCTCTCCACCACAAACGAAAATATCTTCCCTCCTATTTCCACGACAATATTCTCCCGCCATTTCTAAAGCAGAATTCAAATTCTCAGCAACAACTACATTCCCATTAAAACCTGAAATTGAAGAAGGATTTGAACTTAAAACAATATTATATCTTTCTGGAAGAGGCCTCCCCAATTTTTTCACAATAGAACCAAAAGTTTCTCTCCCCATTATAACTGGGTTTCTCAGAGTGTGTGCTTTAAATCTCTGTAAATCTTCAGGAATATGCCACGGAATTTCTCCTCTGTTTCCAATTACGCCATTTCTTGCAACTGCCGCGATTAATGTTAGAGTCATTTTAAACAGCTAAGGGGAAATCAATTTTTGGATGGGAATTATAATCTATAAATTTGGTTTTATCATGTTTCCAATCAAATATGCAACTAGTATCTACAGTTTCAACTCTAGGCAATGGATAGGGAGTTCTTTTCATTTGTTCTTTTATTCCTTCAACTTGATTCTCATAAATATGAACATCTCCTAAATGACCTATAAGCTCTCCTTCCTTAAAACCAGTAGTATGCGCTAAAAGATGTAAAAGGGTAGCGTAACTTGCAATATTAAATGGCAATCCTAATGGCACATCAACACTTCTCTGATGCCAAATTAAATTTAATTTATCATCAATAACATTAACTTGAAATCCATAATGACATGGAGGTAACGCCATTAATGGTTGATCTTGAGGATTCCATGCATCCACTATCATTCTTCTGTCAGTAGGGTCTGTTTTTAATTTTTTCACCAGATTGCCTAATTGATCTATTCCTCTTCCAGAATAATCAATTTCATATGCCTCTTTATCGAACCCTCCGAGAATCCATTTTAAACCATGAACAAAAACATTATCATGAAGTTTTCCATATTTAGCTCCCTTATGTCTCCATTGAAAACCATAAATTGGTCCAAGGTCTCTCTCTTGTGCCATTTTCATTTTACTCCCCTCATCAGTTCCATAAGGCACTTTTTTTGGATTACACCATTCATTCCAAATAGTACAATTCCTGTCTTGGAACCACTTTTTATCAGTTACTCCTTGAATAAAACCTTCCAATTCAACCCTCATGCTTTTATGTGCTACTTTTTTTGTAGTTAATAATGGGAAGCCTTGACTCATGTCATGCCTTATTTCTGCACCTGCGACAGTAAATGCTGAAATACCTGTCCTATTTGGTTTTTTAAAACCTTCAGTTAAAATTCGGTCACACAAACTAAGATAAGAATCGTCAACCATTTTAAAATAAATTAAAACTGCCTCTTTCCATCAAAAACTTAAACTTACATCATTTAAAAAGAATATAGCGCTCAAAACGTTATTTTAAATTCTCTAAATACTTCTTTATAAAACTCCAAGAAATCTCGCTCCATCCTTCAAAAGATTTACTTTCATTGTTCATAATCTCTTCAATCTCTTCAACAGAATAAAATCTCCCTTCCCTCACCTCATCTTCAAGATTTTGTTTCACCTCATCAAGAGTTTCAGCAATACACGCAATCCCGAAGTGAACTTTATTAACGTCGTCTATATCTTCATTAATAAATCCTGTAATCTTACATTGAGGATATTTCTCCATAATAACTTCCTCCGTTAATTCTCTCTTTATTGAGTTTTCAATAAAATCTCCATCCATATCAGATTTTTCCATATGTCCTCCAATTCCTAAACTCCACTTCTCATGTAATCTTGCTTCCCTATACTCTCCGTCTTCTTTTAGTTTCTTATCTCTCACATAAGCAAAAACTTTTTTTTCTTTTGGATTTACAATAAAGATATAACAAATCATTTGTTTAAAGCTGGAATCGCTCTCAAGTTCTTGATTTCTAACTCTAAATTCAAAATTACTTTTAATCAAATTAGAAAAATCTTTTTTTGCTATCGGTAAAAAACCTTGAAAATAATTATTATTAAACAAAATTTCTCTTTTTACACCTAAAACCTCAACCATCTTATTAAAACAAAAATCACCATATAAAAACCTTATCTAAAATATGTGAATTTGCGATTAATTCGAAGGTTAGAAAAAAAAGATATGGGGGTTATTTACTCCTTCATTTGAAGAAATTTTAATTTCGAAAATTAGGAATAACTTGTTATTCCTTCATCTGAAGTTTAAGAAACGAAGATACTAAGGATAAACTGTTTATTCTTTCATCTCAATCTTGATTTGAACAGATCTTGGAATTTGAAGCTTCATAATTGGGTGTAAGATTCTATCTTCAGCAGGTAAATCGATAATTCTTCTGTGTACTCTCATCTCAAATCTATCAAAAGTAGCAGTTCCGTCTCCACATGGAGATTTTCTTGTTGTAACCTTTAATTTTCTTGTTGGCAATGGAATTGGACCTCTCATGACGACACCAGTTCTACCAGTAATCTCTTTAACAGAAGCGATAACTACGTTCAACTGCTCAATATCAATACTACTTAATTTGATTCTTACCTTTGCCATCCCACTTCAAGAAAATCGTGCTTTTTAAAGCTTATGCTAGTTTTCAATAAGAAAGGTGGACTTGACACGCCGCGTGTGTCAAGTCCTTTCATCTCTGCCATTGAGAGATGAATATGCGAAAGACGATGTGTCCTCGTCTTTGGGATGCTCAAGATACAACTCCATACTTATAGTATATGTCTCTGTCAGTATCTTGACATGATATGTGATAGTCCTCAAAACCCAAACCTATTTAAAAAGGCTTTTATTTTTAAAATTAAGAGGTGAAAATGGTATCAGTTTTATTAGAATTAAGTATTATAATTATAGCAGCCATATTAATAATCTCCATTTTAAGTCTGCTTAAACAACCTCTAATTATAGGATACATAATTACGGGGCTTTTATTCAGCCCAAGTTTCTTTAACGTTATAAAAGAAACAGAAATAATTTCCGCATTTTCTCAAATAGGAGTAGTATTGCTTCTTTTCATGGTGGGTTTATCGTTAAACCCTAAAATAATTAAAGACGTCGGGAAAGTCTCTTTAATCACTGGAATTGGACAAGTCCTATTCACATTTATATTCGGATTTTTAATTGCAAAAGCACTTTCCTTTAATTTTATAACCTCACTCTACATTTCCATTGCATTAACTTTCTCATCGACAATTATAATTACAAAATTACTTTCCGATAAAGGAGACATAGATAAATTATATGGGAAGATTTCAATTGGATTTTTAATAGTTCAAGATATAATTGCTATCGTAATTTTGATGGTAATTTCCTCAACCTCGAATGGCTCAAGTTTCACAGGATTTGCTTTTCAAACCTTAACTACAGGCCTACTTTTATTATTAGTATTGGGAGGATTTAGTTTCTATATTCTTCCTAAATTAACCAGAAAAATTGCAAAATCTCAAGAATTC
Organism: Candidatus Woesearchaeota archaeon; assembly: GCA_964559675.1. Classification (GTDB taxonomy): domain Archaea; phylum Nanobdellota; class Nanobdellia; order Pacearchaeales; family GW2011-AR1; genus CAZLHJ01. The sequence continues at coordinate 15,751 of CAZLHJ010000009.1, forward strand.
CTTCTACTATTTTCATTAGGATGGTGCTTCCTTTTAGCAACTATATTTGATGCATTAAACTTCTCTCTTGAAATCGGAGCCCTACTTGCGGGAATATCCTTATCACTTAGCCCATATAGAATAGAAATCTCGTCTAAATTAAAACCACTTAGAGATTTCTTCATATTTACTTTCTTTATATGGCTTGGATCTCAAATGTCTTTCACAAACTTCTCTTCTCAGATCACCCCTATAATTGTATTTTCATTCCTAATCTTAATAGGTAATCCTCTAATAGTCATGAGTTTAATGAGCTTCCTCGGTTACAAGAAACAAACTTCTTTCTCGGCAGGATTAACTGTTGCTCAAATTTCAGAATTCTCTTTAATTTTAATCGCACTTGGAGTTAAATTAGGACAGATTTCTCCAGAAATACTCTCGATGGTAACTGTTGTAGGCCTAGTCACGATTGCAGGTTCAACATATTTCATACTTTATAGCGATAAAATATATTCTCTAATTTCCCCATATTTATCTATTTTTGAAAGAAACAAATTAAAAGAAAAAGATAATTTTGCAAATAAAAAATACGACTTGATTATCTTTGGAGCACACCGAACTGGGCACGATTTATTAGAACAATTCAAGGATAAAAAAGAATCCTTGCTAGTTGTAGATTACAACCCTGAAAGAATCGAGAGATTATCAAAGAAAGGATTTAATTGCACATACGGAGATATCTCAGACTTAGATTTACTAGATGAAATAAATTTAGCTGAAGCAAAAATGATAGTCTCTACAGTTCCAGACCTAGAAACAAACTTAATGTTTATAAGAAAAATAAGAAAATCAAATCCTAAAGCAATAATTATAACTGTTTCGAATAAAGCTGAAGAAGCACTTCAAATGTATAGAAAGGGCGCAACATATGTAATCTCCCCACATTTAATTGGTGGAAAATTCATTGCAGATAAAATAAAATCTTTCGGCTACGATACAAGAAGATACTTCAAAGAACAAATTTCACAAGTTAAAGAATTAGAAGATATTTCTAAAGATATTTAATCTTCGCTAGCCCAGAAATCATAGATTAGATAAAAGAATCTTAAAACTGCCTCTATTGCAACCACAAATACAAGATAATATAAGATTGAACTAAACATTGATGGAACTTCACTAATCCTGACCAATAAATCCGAAAAATTAAACGGATTAGGAGATAATAAAAATACAGAGAATGCGATAAATGGAAATAGTTTAGCCAAATCCTTGGAAATCTCTTCCTTATGATACGCTAAGATCCTAGTTGCAGCCACTAAGGCTGCAGTTATCAAGATTATCTCTCCAGAACCCCTCTCTACCGCTAAAACTAGTAAGATTGAAGCCATCACTAAAAACCAAAAGAAAACCATAAACGGAATTATTACTATATACTCAAGAAGATAAAAAACACTTGCAAAAAACTTATTCCATCCAGGATGAGTTGTTCTATTATATTTATTTAGATTTAATTCAATTAAATCCCTCTTAGATAAAACATTATAGAAAAACCATATAACCCATGCTGAAATTACAATCAAAATAGATACTGAAAATAAATTTACCACTCTGGCAAGTCCCGGATCTAAACTAGAAACTATCTGACCGTAAAAAATCGCCCCTTCTCTAATCACCATTAAACAAAAATGAAAACAATAATATTTAAATTTAATCAAATTAGAAATATTTATATAAAAGAAATGACAAAAAACCACTATGGAAAGTCAATTAATAAATAAAACTAAAATAGAAAATGAAGAATTCGACTTATCTAGTATTCAAGACATGATAAACGATAAGATTAATTTAGATCTTCTAAGATTTAGCGTTTGTTGTAGTGATAGCACCGCAAGCCTATGAAGCAGAAAAAAATTAATTTCAAAGATAGACTAAACAGAGAGTTTTTTATTGAAGCAGAAATTGGCAAAAGAATAAAACAAGTTCTAAATTCAAATAAAATCCCAATTAATTCGGTGATATGTAGAAATAAGGGGAAGATAATCACTGAAGACCATATAATCAACGAAGAAGATGATCTTAATTTTGAGATGGTCCGATTTTACGATTTGCCAACAATTCTATCTAGAAATAAAATTATTAAAGATTCTAAAAATCCCGTTTACCAAAAAGAAATGATTTTTTTTAAAGAGGGAGATATTGAAAAAAAGATTTACAGATATAATAAGGCAGAATTAAAAAGATTTGTAGAAAAATTATTTTTAGATTTTATAACATCCCATAAATTGATTCAAAAAGGAGATAAGATTGCAGTAGGTTTTTCTGGCGGAAAAGATAGCCTAGCCTTACTCTTATTATTGAACAATCTGAAAAACAAACTTCCAAATTTTGAATTATGTGCAATTACTGTGGCAGGTTGGGAAGATTTAACTTCATTTGACTACACAAAAGAGATTTGTAATCAGTTAAAAATAAATCAGAGTATAATCAAACCATCTATAATTGAGGAAATTTTCTCTTTAAGAAAAACTCTATTTGACACCCTCTCAACTATAGACTCTAATAAAGAAACTAAAATTCATACAATCTATTTCCTTCATCAGTTTATGAGAAGAGGTATTGAAGAAGAAGCTAAAAAAATTGGAGCAAATAAAATTTTTTTAGGTTTGAATCTAGAGGACCTATTCTCAAGTTTCTTAGGATCATTTACAACAGGGTATGAAATTTTAAATCTCCCTGAGAGAAGAATTGGAGAATTAACCTTTGGGTTCCCCTTATTTCCACTGACAAAAAAAGAAATCGGGCTATACATTAATTTTTTTGCTAAAGACTTCTCTAATCAAGGACCTACTACCATATTTGATAGAGGGCCATTATCAAGAGGATTTTACTATTACATATCAGATAGCCTGCAAGACTTATGGCCTGGAATAGAACATCATTTCCTAGCAGGAAATATTATTAAGAGTAAAGAAAAGAATACTTCTCAAAATAAATGTAAAAGATGCGAAACTTACTTCCTGATACAGAACTCAAAAAACTTAGAAAGAATCTGTGAAATATGTAAACTGCTAGAAAAACTGGATCTTTCTTACAAAAAGGAAAACAATAATATTTAAATTTGGTGTTTTCCACTTCAAATCATGATTGACATCAAATTAATCCGAGAAAATCCTGAATTGGTTAAAGAAAACATAAAAAAAAAATTTCAGAATGATAAATTAAAATTAGTTGACGAAATTAAGACTCTCGATTCTGAATGGAGAAATTTAAAGGGAAAAATAGATACCCTCAGATCTGAAAGAAACAAAATCTCAAAAGAAGTTGCTGAAGCTAAAAAATCAAAAGACGATAAAAGAGAAGCAAAATTGATGAAAGAAGCAAAATTGATTCCTGAAAAGATTAAACAATTAGAAGAAGAATCTGCAAAATTAGAAGAAAAAATACAGACTAAATTGGAATCTATTCCCAATATAATGCATCCAGAAGTTCCTCTTGGAAAATCCGATAAAGAAAATGTTGAGAGTGAAAAGATAGGGAAACCAAAAGAATTCTCATTTAAACCTAAAAATCATGTTGAACTTGCAGAGAATTTAAAAATAGCTAATTTTGAAATCTCTTCTAAAGTTTCAGGAACTGGATTCTATTATTTGCAAGGAGATTTAGCTCTTCTTAATCAAGCAGTTATTAAATTTGCCATTGATAAGATGGTTTCTAAAGGATTTACTTATATGGAAACTCCTTTAATGCTGAGAGGAAATGTAATTAAGAATGTAACTGATTTAAACGATCAAACAAACCAAATTTACAAAATTGAAAATGAAGACTTATACCTAATAGGTACATCTGAACATTCATTAATTGGGAGATTCATCGATACATTACTACACGAAACAGATTTGCCAATAAAAAATACCTCTTACTCTATGTGCTTTAGAAAGGAAATCGGCTCTCATGGTATTGAAGAAAAAGGCCTTTATAGAACCCATCAATTTAACAAAATAGAGATGATAGTAATCTGTAAACCTGAAGACTCTCAGAATTTCTTTGAGGAAATGAAAGACATCACCATAGAGATATTCAAAGATTTGGGAATTCCAGTTAGAGTTTTAAAAATATGTTCTGGAGACTTAGGAGACTTAAAGAATAGACAAGTAGACATCGAAGCATGGTCTCCTGTTAAAAAAGAATATTACGAAGTTGGCTCTTGTTCTAATCTAACTGAAGCTCAAGCAAGGAGACTTAAAATTAGAGGAATTGACAAAAAGGGAGAGAGATTTGCCCCACACACATTAAATAACACTGCAGTTGCGACCTCTAGAGCGCTAGTCTCAATTTTAGAGAACTATCAACAAGAAGACGGAAGCATAAAGATCCCGGATGTATTAGTACCATATATGCAAGGAAAGAAAATAATTTCTAAATCTAAATAGATCTTTTTTTAATCATTTCCCATTTTTCGATTAAAGATTTCATAATACTTGGAATTATCCCAGTAAAAACAAATTTCTTATATTCGAAAACCCCATTATATTTTCCTAAACTCACAACAATAACTCTCTCCTTGGTATTATATTCTGAAAACTCTTGATTATTCTCTAATCTTAAAATATTCTGATAAACTAATTTAGCCTGCATTTCTGCATTTTGAGCAGTTTTTTCTTCATTAATAGAATTTACATCCCCTACAGCAAAAATATTACTCTCTTCCTTAATTCTTAAATTCTTATCGACCATTACAAATCCCTTTTCATCTAACCTATTTGAAAAGTTTTTTTCTAAAATTTTAGAATTCGGTTTTATTCCAGTACAAGCAAAAATTAAATCTGCTTTAATTTCTCTACCCTTATCAGTTATAACTCTCTTCTTAGAAGACCTTACAACTCTCTCGTTAAAAATTAATTTAACTCCTCTCTTTTCTAAATATTTATTCGCATAAGCCATAACTTTAGGATTATTTCTCTCAATTAAGTTTTTACCTGAATGAACTATGCAGATTTCCTTATCTTTATACTTCTCAGAAATCTCCGCAGCCAATTCAACTCCGACTAATCCTCCGCCAATCAATAAAATACTTTTTGACTTACATAATTTCTCATAATAATCTCTCAATATATTCGCTCTTGAAGCTAGAATAACATTATCTTTAATGGGCGAAGAATAACTACTTCCGGTTGCAATAATTAAATAATCAAACTTAATCTTTTTCCCGTTTTCTAAAATAACTTGTTTTTTACTCACTTCCTTAACACAAGATCTAATCACATTGGCCCTAGTAAGATAATGTGAATGCAAAACTTGTATTTTCCTAACATGTGAAGGTTCAACAATGGTTCTTAAAATCCCGGGAGTAAACTCAAAATAATCTTTATTGTCTATTAAATCAACTCTGAAATTTTTCTCTAAAGCTTTCGCTATTAAACTTCCTGCAAATCCTCCCCCAATTATAACTACTTTTTTCATATTGATATAAAAATAAATTGAAATAAAAAAATTAAATTAAATTTAAAATTATCTCTTAGCTCTAGCGCCCAATAACCATAGATTTGTTATTGCTGCTAAATGCAATAATACGCTCGCCCATGAAGTGCCCATCAAATCACCCCATTTTATTGCAGACATTAATGTCGCAACCAATAATATGATTATTGGAGGGATAACTGTGTACTTAAGCTTCCAATTTGCAAGTATTGCAATTCCGAATACAATTTCAGAAAGAATCAATACCCAAGCCCAGAAACCTGGCATCAAATTGAAGAAAGCCATTCCTGAAAGCATACCTGTTACTCCAGAAGATTTGAATACAAATAATTTGAACAAACCTGGCACAAGCATTAACAATCCAAGAACAATTCTATTGATAAGCATTGCAGTTTCAACATTCTTTTCTTTTACCATTTCACTACCTCCTTTCAACCAAACATAATGTAAAAAATACTATATAAATCTATGATTAACACTGTTAACTCTTATTTACCTAACTTTCCAATCAGTGCAAGTACCAATCCAACTAAAGTTAATATTACGACAACCCATCCCGCAATAACTGTAACAATTTCCGGAACATATCTTACGGTTAAAATCCCATCAATCATTCCAAATCCAACTGCAAGAGAAACTAATATACTTACAATCCAAACAACGAAACTCAAAATTCCTGAAATAAGATTAGAACTATTTTTTTCCAATACTTTCTTCCCCCTCTTCACCATATTTTATTAAATTAAAAAGATTATTTAAATGTGACTATTTCTCACTCATCTGGAATTCTCTAACTGCGTCTAAAACTCTTATATCTGGAGAGAGGACTTTAACTTTATCTCCTGGGAATCTTATAGCTCTAAATAATCTTTGTAGAAATTCTCTTTTTGCTCTATCTCGATAATAATCCCAAAATATTTTCTTATTTGTTTTTTGCAAGACCTTCCAAAATATTCCCCTTATATTTGGATTAGGATACTTCGTAAAAATCATTGAATTACAAACATCTCCTGGGAAATCAATTCCCCTAGAACACCTTGTTGAAAATAATACTGGAATCATCTTTTTCTTAAATAATGAAATAGTCTTCCCAGTTTTATCGGTCTTCTGCATTTCAGAAACTCTTTCTTTCGACATTAAATTAAACAGCCCTTTACTATTCAAGTCCTCATCACTCGGTAAGTCATCAAAAGCATTAACATGAATTAAAGTCGGCCTCTCAGCTTTATCCATACATTTAGATAAAGCCAATAAATAATCATCCTTACTAACTTGTCCAGAATAAAAATTACTATATTTACAATCAAACTCTTTTCCAGTTCTTACAATCTCTATATCTGCTTGACTCTTTATCTCTGCTTCAACAACCCCATAATTTTCAAAACCGAAAACTTCCTTCAAAACTTCTTCAGAATGAAACGTTCCAGACATCAAAACCATTGCTTTTGATTTATCTACAATTTCTTTTAACTTTTTAGAAAGATTAACTGAAACAATATTCAAATAGACTTCATTTTCATATTTCTTATATGTAACATAGCTATCAGTTAAGAAGTCATAAAAATCAAAAGTTAAATCTAATAATTTATTAGCATAACTTCCCTCGTCTAATGAGATATCTGCTTGTAATTCTTTACTTGAATAAGTCAACTTAATAATTTTCTCAATTAAACTTTCATTTGCAGGATAAATATTATCTTCATTTATTCCTAAAGCAGATATTCTCCTATTTTCCATCTCCAAATATTCTAAAATCTTATCTAATTTTTCCCTTACTCTTTCATCATCAGAATTAACATATTTCAAGGAATTAGTTAATTTAGTTAAACTAATACTACTCTGATTTGAAAAGTTATCTAAAAATTCATCTGCTTCGTCAATAATTTCTACTTCAGTTTCAGGTTTTCTATCTAACGCTACTTCAATTTTATATTTTGCAGAGTTGAATACGATTACATCTGAATCAATATACGCTTGATATTGATCATAATATCCGCATCCTTTCTTTCTATGGTAGAAAATAAAGTCTCTTCCCCTCAATCCCTTATACAATTTCTTCTCTGCATCTTTTAATTGTCTAAACTCTATATCTCCAGGTAAAATAGGGCTCCAATACGGATTTGCAGGGGCAATACTCAATCTTTTAACCTCTTTAACATCTAAATTACCCTTATAATTAATATATGGATTTTGCTTGTAATATTCCATAATCTTTTCCCTATTTATCTCAGTAATTTTAATATTTTCAGGCAACAGATTATTTGCACAACTCTCTCCTGGAAAAAATAAACTTTCATGATTATCTCTTCCAGTAATTACTGAAATCTTCATTCTCTTTCCATTTTTCTTTATCAAATATTTCTTCTCAGAATAATCTTCTTGATACTGCCTTTGTAAGTTTTTTATCGGAACAACTATACTTGCCTTACCTAAAACTCTTGCCACATTTAATGCAATCGCACTCTTCCCAGTCCCACACATCCCTTTTATTAAAACCACTTTCTTCCCAGAATTAATCAAATCTATAGTCTCCTTTACAACGTCTTCTTGACTTTTCCCATTACTAAAAACTAAAGGTTTCAATTCCTTCCCATCAGAAAATAAACTCCAAAAATCCTCACTCTTAATCTCTGCAGAACTTCTCGCTATTTCTTCATGCGTAAGTTCAACTTCAAAATCGTCCTCTTCCTCTTCCTCACCATAATCTTTCTCTACCTTCAGGCCATCTACCCGTGCTAAACGTCCATTAGAATCGAAATTTAACCTCTCCATCATGCCTCTAATAAACATGCCTTTAAAAAATTAATTGCACTTCTTTTCTCGACGAGAACACGAGGATTAATCTCTTTCTATAGCTACTCTCTTTTGTGCATTTAAGATAATTACTCTATTTGGAACATTTCTCCTTATCCCTGCATCAAGCGTTGCAATATAAACTCCTTCCTTACCCTTTTTTATTAACCCCTCATCTGCATAAGTATTGTTCCCCAAACTAACTTTCTTAACATCTCCTTCAGAAAACATCTTTAATGCAATATCTATAGATTCCTTATCTACTCTTTTAGTTCCAGTTTTTGTCTTTAAATTTTTCAATTCTTGAAACACTTCCCTAGGCATAACTATCTGGAACCCCATTTCCTTAAGTTGAGAAATGAAATCTATCTTCTCCTTAATACAATAAATTACAAAGTTAGTATCTAAGATTACTTCCATAAATAACTAACTCTCTTCAATTATATTAACCTTTCTGAAAGACTTAAATATTAATTATTCTTTCATCTTTTATGGATATTCCGAAAGAAGAGGTTGAACATCAGATTTCTGTGCTATACGAAACTATTAATGCCCTCTCTCAAAAAAATTCTTTAACTTTAATGAACTTATCAAACCAAACATTACATTGCTCAGTTAATTATCAAAATCAAGGGAGCTTAGATATCGCAGTAATTCTCTATACTCTAAGTAAAATTATAGAAAGAAAAGATTATGAAAAAATAAAAAGATGGGACACTTTAGTAGACAAAATATCTGCTCTCTTCAATCTAACAATTATTGCATTAAAACAAAACAATCAAGAAAAATATGAAGAGTACCTTGCAAAAGTTAGGGTAATGTTAACAAACACTCCAAATAAAGAACTCAAAAGATATTTATCTGAAGTTATGAAAAAAGCTTCGATTAACAAGGCATCTAGAATATATGAACACGGATTATCTTTAGAAAAATCTGCGAAAATCTCAGGTTTAACACAATGGGAATTATCTGAATATGCAAATCAAAGAAAACCTGAAATTCAACCTAGACAATTAAATGAAAAACAAAGAGCAAAAATCGCCCTGGAGTTCTTCTCATGAAAGCTTTAATTTTTGACTCTGGACCTTTGATAAACTTTTCATTAAATGGTTTTCTTTACATCTTGGAAGGATTAAGAAAAGATTTTAATGGAAAATTCATAATAACTAAAGAAGTCTTTTATGAAGTAGTAAAACGTCCTGAAAAAGTTCCAAGATTCGAATTAGGTGCACTTAGAGTTAAAGACCTATTACATAAAGAAGTACTTGAGTTCCCTTCCGCACTAGGTATATCTGATGAAGAGATTACTAAAAAAACAAAGGACCTTATGCTAAAAGCAAATAGTTTCCTTAAAATTGACTCAAAACCAATAGATATTGTAAGTGAAGCAGAAATTTCTTGTCTTGCCTTGAGCATACTCTTAAAAGAAAAACAAATAGAAAGCATCGTAGCGATTGATGAAAGAACAACTCGCCTTTTAACCGAAAGTCCAAAAGACCTTGCAAAAATAATTTCTCAAAAAATACATAAGAGAGTAGTTCCTGAAAAAGAGCCAATCCAAGAAATAAAGGACATAATTTACTTGAGATCATCTGAATTAATCTATGTTGCACATAAAAAAGATCTAATCAAAATTAAAGATCCTAAAATCTTGGAAGCTTCATTATTCGCAACAAAATATCACGGTTCATCAATCTCCTTTGAAGAAATTCGCGCTCTTAAAAAACTATGACAAAAGAAATCTCAATAACTGCAGAAGCAGTTTCCTTTTTCAGATATAAAGAAAATAAAGATCAATTTAGCAAATTATTTGTAACTAAAAGAATTAATTTTATCTACAAGATAATCTCACTACTCGCTCCAAAGTTAGCCAAGAACATATCTAAAAGAAGAGTAGAACTATCAAACTTAATTGAAAAGGAAATTATAAAAAATAAACCTATGCAAATAATTGAGCTTGCTTCGGGATTTTCAACTCTAGGTTTAAGACTACCCCGAAAAGATAAAAAAATAAATTACATAGAGTTAGACCTCCCAAATGTAATTAAAAGAAAAAAACAAGTATTGGAAAAAAATAAGATTAAGATAAATAAAAACCACCACCTAGTTTCAATTGATTTAATTTCTCAAGATTTACTAAAAAAGATAAAGCCACATATTTCAAAATCAAAAAAGACAGTGATATTTTCGGAAGGATTGAATCCTTATCTATCAAATGAAGAACATGACTTTTTATCGAAAAATATACTCTCTGTATTAAATTATCTAAGAAATGGAACTTACCTCTCCCAAGATTCAATAAAAAAGAAAAGAGGCCTAATGTTTTCTGGAAAAAGAGGAAAATTCCTAGATATCCTCTTTAGAGGAAAAATGGGAAGTAAGCCAAATAGACACTTTAAGAATGAGGGAGAGTGCACCTCATATTTCAAAAAAATTGGATTTCGGAAAGTGAAGATACTTCACAACAATTCTTTTATTGTTTACAAAGCAGAATTATAATTTTTTTCCTAGTTTCTTTCTAACTTTATCCCAATGATCTTCATCCACAATATAACCTATACAATTTTCACTTCCACATTTACAAAGATGATCTTCATAACATTCAAAATCGTATCCGTAATTATATGAGATTTCTTCTCCTGCTTTTATATCCCTAATAGCGATAATCCAAATAAATTCTGCTCCTTCTTCAGTTTCACAATTTGGAGAACATGAGTGATTCACTAATCTTGCAGGATTCCATTCAAAATTACCATCTAAATCATATTTCCCATCCAATTCAAAAACATAAACTGCCCCTTCTTCAGAATTTTCCTCAGATCTCTTTATCTGTTCTTGACATCTTTTTTCACTCTCTTTTTTTGTAATTTTCTCTCCAACATATTCTATCACCTTAGTTCCCTTTGGAATATCTTTAATTGCGAAAACTCCTTTCCCATGAATACCTGAATCCCTAACTTCCACATACTCGGAAACGACCGGAAATGGCTCACCATCATCATTAAATTTCAAACTCTCTCCATGATAACCCACAACGCCTTTTCTCTTTTTTTCATTCATAGAAACACTTCAATTAAATCTCCTTTAAAAACTATTACATGGACCCGGAGGGAATCGAACCCCCGCCTACTGCTCTGGAGGCAGCCAGACTACCATTATCCTACGGATCCTCAAATCAATCAGAAAATAGATAGTTTTAAGCTTTACCTTTCTAAGATATAATAAATTTTTTACTTCTTACAGAAAATTAATGCATACTCTTCCTCAGAATCCTTAAGTAATTTAACTTCTGAGAAATACATTTTACAAAATTCTTCTAATTCTTTCTCAAAAAACTTATACAAAATCGCAACAACTATCTCATCTCCTTTCTTAAAAGATAATTTCTTCCCCTTATGAGAGATTTCTTTATCTATTTTTATTTTATAAAATCCCTCCACCCTATTATTTGCAAACCTTGCATCATATTCTACTTCAGAATCCTTGAAACCTAGTTCTCTCATCAAGTGAATAAACCATGAACTAAATACTGGATGTTTATATGTCTCTAACCCTACAAACCTTTCTCCTTTTCTAATTCCATTTCCTAAAACCAAAACATCTCCTTTGAACATCGCTTGGCTTAAATGGAATAAATAATCATTAATCTCAAAGCTTGCAATTATACTCCCCAACATCAAAACAACATTTCTCTGATAATCCTTACATCTAGATTCACTAATGGCTTCGTCAATTTCATCAAATCTAGCTAATCTCTTCTTAAATTCCTTCACACTTTTTAGTTTGGAAGTTTTTACTCCCTTCAAAGCCAAATCCATCAAACCATCATTCAAATTTAAAGCAATATACCTTGAATCTGCTTTTCCATCTAATATCTTCAGAAATTCAACTGCTTTTATCCCATCTCCACATCCAACATCAATTAAATTGAAAGGGCTGCTTTTCAACTTCTCTATAATAGACTTAGAATTTTCTTTCATTAAAGAAATCTCTTTATCAATTATAATCTGCTTATACCTAGGATGCTCCCTTAATTTTAGAAAAGCATCTGCTTGTTCTTTTGTAAGGTATAATAGGTCTCTCTTAGATAAGTCCCAAATTTTCCCTGTGCCTTCTGGCGAGTATCCATTCTTTACAATCTCATCGATAAGGAATTCTTTTACGTCCATATAGTGTATAATCCCCGAGGGTTTTTATTTCTTTCCCAAAAACGATTTTATCTCGAACAAGGCAAATAAATAGCAACATTTAAAAGCCATTTTTTTCTATCAAGATATATGCCCTTGTAGTCTAGTGGTCAAGGACGTGGCCCTTTCGCGGCCAAAACCCGGGTCCGAATCCCGGCAGGGGCATTTCACTTTTTCTTAACTCTTCTTTTCCTGGCTCTTTCCACTTTATCTTCAACAATTTCCGGAGTATAACTCGAAAGAACAAACAAAACAAACA
>CAZLHJ010000010.1:0-21582 GCA_964559675.1 Candidatus Woesearchaeota archaeon
ATTTTCTGGCAAGTTTCATCATTGTTTTTTGATCTAGGCCCTTTTCAGTCATAGAAGATTGAGATTTTATTAAATCATTTAACATTTTATATTGTTTTAATAATGCTCGAATATCTGAAGTTGATGTCCCAGAACCTTTAGAAATTCTTTGAATTCTCGAAGTTTGCTTTTCTAATATTTCGGGATTTTCAATTTCTTTTTCAGTCATTGAATTGATTGCGTGTTTCCATCTTTTTACTTTTTCTTGTTGTTGATTTAATTGAGATTCTGGAATTTTTTCTTTGGCTTTTCCCAATCCAGGAATAAGTGAGAGCATTTTATCAAATCCTCCAACTGAGTCCATTGATTCAAGTTGTGCTTGTAAATCCCTTAATGTGAATTTACCTTCTTGTAATTTTTTTTGTTGTTCTTCAATTTGTTTTTTATCCATAACTGAATGAACTTTTTCCATTAGAGCTTCTAAATCTCCCATTCCTAAAAGTCTGGATAAGAATGATTCTGGGTTAAAATGTTCTAAATCTGATGGTTTTTCTCCAGTTCCTATGAAAATTACTGGGGCGGAAACTTCAGCACATGCAGTTAATGCCCCTCCTGCTTTAGCAGTGCTGTCCATTCTTGTGATTATAACTCCAGAAATTTTTAGTTCTGATTTAAATGCTTGAGCTTGAGCTTTTGCTGATTGTCCGATGTCTGCAGGTAAGACAAGAAGAGTTTCAGTAGGTTTGATCAATTTATTTAGATTTGAGATTTCTTTAATTAAATCTTCAGAGAGGGCGTCTCTTCCTGCAGTGTCTACGAAAACAATTTCATATTTTTTTAATTCATCTTGATATATTTTCCAGATTTTAGAAGGGTTTTTTTCTTCAGGAAGAATAAATGCAGGAATGTTTACTTTTGCACATGCTTGTTTCAATTGTTCAGCTGCTGCAGGTCTGTGAACGTCTAAACTAATTGCACATGATTTGTGTCCTCTTTTAGAATAGTAAGATGCTAATTTTGAGATTGTTGTTGTTTTTCCTGCCCCATATAAACCTACAAGCATTATTCTGTTTTCTTTTTTGATTTCAATTTGTCTTGTTGTCCCAAGAATTGAGATTAATTCATCATGAAGGAGTTTGATTATATGTTCTTTTTTTTCTACTCCAGAAATTCTTTCTTCTAATGCAGCTTTCTTTATCTTTTGAGTTATTTGTAAAACTAGTGAGACGTTTACATCTGCTTCAATTAATGCTCTTTGAAGATCTTTAACAATTGAATCGACTAAGTTTTTGTCTAGAAAGATAGCATTTGCTATCTTATCTGTTGTCTTCTTGAGTGCTTTTGATAATCCTTCTAGCATAGGAAAAATAGTAAGTTGAGAGTTAATAAGGTTTCTGTTAATGAATTTAAATAGTAAATTATATAAAGTTATATAATACTATATAAATCAGAGAAGAGGTAAAAATGGCGATTAGAAGTTTTAATATTAATGAGAAGATATACGAGAAATATAAGAAGAAGTGTAAGGAAGAAGGGATAAGTATGAGTAAGAGAGTTGAGAATTTTATTAGAAGAGAATTAGAAAGTGAGATGGGGGATGAAGGTAAAAAGGGTAAGAAAGATAAGGGTGATGAGAGTCATCTTGAGGGCGAAGAACATACTTTTCAGAGGTATTGTTGATTAAAGTTTTCTGGAATCGTACGCCCAGTGGAGAATAGCTTGTCGTTGTTTAGGTCGACATGTGAAATCGCTCTTTTTACAATTCTTTTTTAATTGAGCAATATGACGGGAAATCGCTTTCCATCTTTTTATTTGCCTTAAGTCGTCTTCATGTCTTCTTCCCATATAATACCTGCAATACCATTGGAACCATCCTCTTGGATCGTCTTTGTGAATCCAGCCCTTCTTTTTCCAAACTGAAAGTGGTTGAGATGCATTTATTTTAAAAAAGTTTAATTCGGGATTGTGAAATTCAGGAGAGAGTTTTGCTTTTTCATACCAAGAGCGGGGAAATTCTTTTTTACAGTCAGTCATATATTTTCCACCAAAAGCTCCTAATTCTAAAATTTGTTTTGGGGTTAATTCAGGTTTGAATTCTTTGTGGAAGTTTTTCCCAATAGGTTCGGTAAGGTAGTATGTATAGTTCTTTTGCATTTTATCATTTACTATAATTTTCTTTTTCATTTTAAGATAATGAGTTGACACTTAATATTACGAAACTCCACCATGAGATAAAAGAAATAGTCATGCTAATCGCAATTTTAGTTTGAAGTTTGTTTGGAAGAATTTTATTTGAATTTCTAAGTTTGTCTAATCTAGGACTTACGTAAACCGAGAGAAAGATTCCATTCAAAATTAAGATAATAAAAATAATCGATTTAGTTATTTGGAATTTAGGCGTTGAAGTTAAGTTGAGAAGAATCCAACCTACTAATGATAAAATTGTTCCTATCCAGATTAAAGGTTTAGTTGTATGGTGTGCTTCAATTGTTGTTTTTGTCTTGCTTGCGGATTTTCTAGAAAAGAAACCGAGAGAGTCAATTACAGTAACTGCACCCAAGCCTATTATTATTCCAGCTAAGTGTAAGAACAAATACCAGTTTGTTTGTGAGAAGAATTCATTTAGCATTTTTTACAAGTTTCGTTATTTTTTTATTGTAAGGCGCTATTCTTTTATGTTGTTTTCTAGATTTCAATTTTAATTTATTTTGAGCAGATTTTTCTTGAGGAGATAATTTCTTCCAAACTTTGTCTGGAAAGTATCTTCCTTTTTTCTTTTCCATTTCCTCTGAAGAATAGTGCCAATCTTGCTTGGTCCATTTTATTAATGAATTTGATTTTGGTTTTTTGTTTTTGTATTTTCCACCTTCTTCTTTATATTCTTTAACTGCAATTTGAGCTTTTCTAGCATTCCAACCTCTTCCACCGTATTTTTTAGAATTCTTTATTTTTTTAACAATCCTTTTCCACAAAGAAGGATTTTCCCTTATTACTTTTTTATCACCTCTCATATTATTATTAGTTTATCTGAGATTAAAAAGCTTAGCAAATATTTTTATAGACTATTTTATTTAATTGAATTATGAAAAAGGGTGTGAAGAAGAAAGCTAAAGGGGAGAATAGTTCTAATAAGGAGTTTTGGACTAAGTTAGTTCTTTGGGTTTTCTTAATTGCTTTTATAGGACTTGAGTTTTACTCTTTAACTACAGAAAGTCATTATAAATGGGATTTTATATTCATCGTTGGTTTATTTTTAGCAGTTTATTTCATAAGGGATAAAGTTGCTTTGCACCCATTCCATTTCTTTTTATTAGGAGTTTTCTTATTATTACATAATTTGGGAACCTTTGATTTTTACAGATTAACTGTTTTAGGACAAGAATATGATTTGTGGGTTCACGGGTATTTCGGAGTAGTTAGTGCTTTAATGTTATATAGGAGTTATAAGTTAGTTGGGCCGTATAGGGGATGGTTTATGTATCTTGCAATCATCGCAGTTATTCTAGGATTCAGTGCATTCCACGAATTATTTGAGTATGCAGGTGCCATGATTGTCGGTGAAGGAGAAGGAGTATTATTTGTTGGAGCAGGAGATTTAGATGAATGGGATACACAAAAAGATATGAGAAATAATATGGTTGGAGCTTTGATAGGTTTAGGGTTATATTGGGTTTATGAGAGAAGTCTCGGAAGAAAGACATTAGACCAGAAGACTAAAAATAATTAATCTAAACCTAGATTTTTCAAGACAGTGGATTTCGTGAATGGAGTTAAATCTGAGTATTCTTGTCCTGTTCCGAGGAAATAAATTGGTTTTCCAGTAACGTGTGAAACTGAGAGGATTGTTCCTGCTTTTTCATCTATATCTGCCTTACTTAAAATTATTCCATCAATTCCAACAGATTCATTAAATGTTTTTGCTTGAGATGTTGCGTCGTTTCCGGTTATTGATTCAGCTACGAATATTTTCAGATGGGGAGAGGTAACTCTAATTATTTTTTCCATTTCTTTTAATAGGTTTGAAGCAGTGTACATTCTTCCGGCAGTATCTATTAAGACAGAATCTAATTTGTGAGCTTTTGCATATTTTATTGCTTCAAATCCGACTGAAGCAGGATCTGAACCGTAATTCGATTTTATAATTGGGACATCTAATTTTTTAGCGTGAGTTTCTAATTGTTCAATTGAAGCAGCTCTGAATGTATCTCCTGCTGCTAAAACTGTGGAGATTTTATTTTTCCTTAGAAAATGTGCAACTTTTGCAATTGAAGTTGTTTTTCCGGCCCCATTAATTCCGAAGAAGACAATTACAAATGGCTCGGATGAGAGAGATCTGTGTTTTTTGATTTGCTCTAGAATTGGAAGTGGTTCAATAAGAAGTGAAAGAATAGCAGATTTTAGAGATTCAAGAATGGTAGATTCAACTTGGTCCCTTTTCACTGAAATCCCAACTAAGTCTTTTGATAATTCTTTTCTTATCTTATCTACTGCTTCAAGAGCTACATTGTTTTCTAATAATGTGAGTTCAAATTCATCAAAGATTTCATTGAATTGATCTTCCGTTAATTCAGATGTAAGAAGTTTCTTTTTTAGTTTTGAGAAGAAGCTTTGAGTTTCTTCTTCTTGTTTTTCAATTTCAATTTCTTCTTCTTGTACTTGTTCTTCTAATGCTTCAGCTTTTTCTTCTTGAGCTTCTTCAAGTCTTTCTATATTTTTATTAGGTTTTTCTTTTGGAAGAATGTTCTTTTCTTTGTTTTTAGATTCTTCAGGTTTAGGCTCTTTAGATTTGGATTCTTTTTTCTGAGATTCTTTGGCTTTGGTTGTTTTCTCAGTTTTTTCTTTTACCTTAGATTTTTTTTCAGTTTTCTTTGGTTTTTCAACTACTTCTTCAGTTTTTTTGAACATTCCAAGTAATTTATCTTTTAATGATTTGAACATGAGAATATTGGGGAGAAAGAGTTTAAAAAAATATCCTCTACTATAATAATACTTTTAAGCATGATTTATATCCATTTTTGATGTATAAAGTAAGATCTTATAATTTAAAAGTAGATAAGATTGAAGATGGAAGAGTTTATTGTGTAATTAAAAAAGATTTGAAAGATGTATTACAAGTTCCATTACATCGTATTCTTGGATTCAGAAGACATAATGAATTATCTTCAGAGGCAGACTTTAGCAGATTAGCAAATATTTCTTTTTTTCAGAGAAGTGATGATCATGACTATGTTCATTTTGATATGGACTTAGATTCATTCCAACAAGCTGTTGGTCAGACTGGAATAGGAGAAAATGATAAGTTCTTTTGGGAAGCAATTTTAGATGAAAAAGGAGTTAGACGAGATTATTTTACGAAAGATCCTAGAAGAGTAATTACCTCAGATGAGGCTTTAGAAATTAATTTAGATGTTGCCAGATCTCTTGGAATGGAAGAGGAATTTGCACACCAAGAGGTAAATATGGCAATTGCATCTGCGACAGGATTAAATTATAGAATATTTAGTGCTTAAGTTATTTTTATAAACGCTCTTTCCTTACTGTTTTTATGAGATTCTTAGGAATTATATTCGGAATATTTGCATTTTTGATGTTTTCAGGAATTGCTAGTGCGAGCTATGTCCAAGGGGAAGTCGATGTACTTAGTAATGGAGATGTTAGATTTAATTTGAAAAGTGATAAGGATTTGAGCATTTACGGATTAGAAAAACTAGCTGAGAATGTTTATGTTGGGGAAAGTGGAAAGTTTACATCAAAATCTGGAGAGATTTGGAGTTTAAATTTAGATTTTGGAGAGTTTGACGATATTTTTGTAGATGTTAATTTTCCTAGCAATCTAGAAAGAATAGTTTCATTAGAAGGAAATGAGGCAGTTATTAATTTTGAAGATGAGAGTGTAAATATAATAGATTCAGGAGATTTTAATTTTAAGGCAAGTTACATTTTAGGAGAAGATCAGAGTTATGTGTGGTTTTATTTAGTTTTATTTGTAATTATTTTAGTTCTATCTTATTTTATTTGGAAGTTTAGTAAAAAGAGAAATTTGAAAGAAGTCTTTCCTTATATAGGAGACAAGGAACAAGAGATTTTAGAGATTTTAATGAATGGAGAGTTAAGGCAAAAAGAATTGAGAAATAAATTAGGAATTCCAAAAGCAAGTTTTACGAGATACATGATTAACTTAGAGAAAAAGAAGTTAATTGAGAGAGTTGGCGAGGGTAAAAACAAAATCGTTAGAGTAAAATGAAAGTTCCAGATAGTTCCAAGTACAAGGTTATATAGTATTTTTTTCTTATTGGAGCATGAACAAACAAAACAAAACGGTGAAAGGAGGTACTGTAATTATGAGAAATAAAAGTTTAACTTTTAGTTTCTTAGCTCTATCGCTTGTAGTTTTACTCAGTACTGGAGTTTTTGCAGAATTAGGAGTAAATGCAAACGGTCTTGCTAAAATTAGAGATAGTAGTATCAAGATTGATGCAAGAGCCGAAGGTAAGGCAAATGTAAATTCTGAAGGGAATTCTGGGAATGTTAGGGTTAATTCTGAAACAAGAGCCAATGCAAATCTAGGGGTTAGATCTGAAGGAGATGTTAGTGTTTCTTTAGATGTCCAGAGAAAAATTTCTCAAGATGGAAATGCAGAGTTTGTACTTACAATCAAAGATAAACATGAGTCTGGTGAGTATACTTATCAAATTGATGTAGTTGTAAGAAAAGGAGCTTCTGTTGAACTTGAGGAAGAAGAAGTGACTCTTGAAGCAGGTAGCTCAGAGGAAGTTTCAATTTCTTTAGAAAGTGGAGATAAGGGAGCTTACCCATTTACAGTTAGAGTTATTGGAGAAGATTCAAGAGCTGCTGCTGTTAAGGGGCTTTTAGTAAATTCAGAATTTGAAATGAACTCTAGTTCAGGCGGTGCGTCTTATTTCGTTGGGAAAGGTTTCACAATAAGTGAAGAAAATGAAAGCGGAGAGGTTGTAATGCTTTCTTTGCTTAAATTTGATAATGAAATAAGGGGTAAAATCTCTGTTGATAAAAAACCTTACAAGGTCGAAGGAGTTGTTTCAGGAGATAGTTTAACATTATCTATTTTAGAAATAAATTCTGGAGATGTTAAAGGGAGCTTCAGTGGAGAAATCGATAGATATGAAAATTTCATTTTATTGAAAGGAGATTTAACTTTAGATGGGGAAAGTTCAGAGTTAAGTGCTCAAAGTAATAGAATGAGAGAATTCAGACAATTCGAAATCGGCGTTAGGGAAAAGATAAATGCGAGAATGCATGAAGTATTAGCATTAAGACAAGCTAATGCCTCTGCTGATTCGGAGGTTTACCTTAGACCTATCGGAATTGAGAAAGCTAAAATCTTAGGATTTATTCCAAACCCTTGGGGAAAGAAAGTTGTTGAAGTTGAATTTGTAGATGGCGAAAAAGTTATGACAAAAACAATTAAGGCAAATTCAAGAGCCAAGTTTGGAAATTATTCTGTTTTAGCTGGAGATCTTAATTCAGAAACTGAAGGAGAATTAGAGCTGGAAATTGAGGCCCAATAAAAATAAATTTTTTTATTTTTTTATTTTTTTAACAGAACTTAATATCTGTTTTTGAGTTAAAGAATATTTATATATGCAAGGGCATTATCGAAGATATGAAAGGGGTTTTTGTTATAATGGATGGGGTGGCGGATGAGCCAAATTCTGCTCTTAAAGGTAAGACTCCGCTCGAAGTCGCTAAAACTCCAAATTTAGATTGGTTTGCTTCTAGGGCCAAGCTTGATTATTGTCACACTGTAAAGGAAGATGTTGCTCCGGAATCTAGTAGTGCAGTAATTAGTTTACTTGGATATGATCCTAATTTTATTAGCAGAGGTGTTTTAGAAGCAATAGGTGCAGGAGTAGATGTCAGAACAGGAGATTTAGTATTTAGAACTAACTTTGGAACAATTGATTCTTTGAAGGAAGGAAATGTTTTAGATCGAAGAGCTGGAAGAACGTTGAGTACAAATGAGGCGAGGACATTAACTGAAGCGGTGAATGATAAATTGAGAGAGAGATTCGGATTTAAGTTATATTCCACTATACAACATAGGGGAGTTTTAGTTTTCAAGGGAGGATTTTCCGATAATATAAGTAATGTAGATCCACATTATGCAAACGGGGCAGTTTCAAGTTCAAGTAAATTGGAATTTTCTCAGCCAATGGACGATGAAGATGATTCTAGATTGAGTGCAGATATAGTAAATAGTTTTGTAAGGCATAGTCATGAAGTTTTAGATCATCACCCAGTAAATATTGATAGAGCGAGAAAGGGATTATTTTCAGCTAATTTTATATTTTGTAGGGGTCCTGGAAGTAAGGTCATTAAATTTAGGAAGTTGAATGGGAAGTGGTTGGCTTTAGGTTATATGCCTTTGGAAAAAGGTATTGCGAAGGTTACTGGGATGGAGGTTTATTCTTTCAAATATCCGAAAATGAAAGGAATAGATGTCTACAAAAATCTATTCGATGGTTTGAATTTAGCTACAAAATATGCTAGGAGAATGATATGGTGGAAGGCAAAGAAATTTGATTATTTCTATGTACATTTCAAGGAAACAGATGTTCCAGGGCATGACGGGAACGTTATGGACAAGATTAAGATGATAGAGTATATTGATCAAAATTTCTTTGGGTTCTTAAGGAAGTTTATAGGAGATGCTAAATTAATTGTTTGTGCTGATCACACTACTTCATGTAGGCAGAAAAAACATACGGATCAGCCAGTTCCAGTATTGACGTATCCTCATCCAAGCGGTAAAGAAGTTGAAGGCCAAAGATACACTGAAGAATTTGGAAGAACTGGAAGGAAGATAATGGGTAGAAAGTTGTTAGAAGAGAATTTCTTTTAGTATCTAAATTTTTATAAATCTGAATCTTGTTGTTTTTTTATGGGTTATGCTGATGATCAATACCATATTCAAGATATAAGTTTGATGAGGTTTGCGATTAAAAGGAGTAATGCTTTTTTGGAGAGGAGATTGAATAATTTGATTGATTTAGATGCTCCATATTACCATACTCCTTGGGAAGCAGAGAATCCTTTAGTTTCTTTAGCAGGTTTAGTTGCAGGTTCGGTTGGATGGCCATTTTTATTTGCAGGAAATCTTGTTGCAGGGGCAGTTGCATATAGGCGCAATAATTCATTTATAGAAGGGACTCCTGAACATGAAGACTGGGTAAATGGAATGAGAATTATTCCTAATGAAGTCGGAGTGAGGGTAATTTATCCATCCGACACCAGAGAATAAGTATTTTTAAATATCTTGATTTAGCTGTTTTATTATGATAACTTATAACGATTTGTATGAAGTTTTAAGAAAGGAAAAATATTCAGATGTTTTACAACCGTTGCCTAAAAAATTTATTGATGAGTTTGCTACATATTTAGCAGAATTAAGGGAGAGTTCTAGCGGAGAACAAGATATTTTTGCAGATTCTTTAATTAAAGTTAAGAAGCAAATGGAGAATTCAATTGCGATTTTTAAGGAATTAACATTGAGGAGAAAAAAGAAATTATTGAATTTGGTTTTTGTTGCGGCTGAAACAGGGATAATGAAAAGAGATTATGAAAATATGTTAAGTTTTGAAAGAGAAATATTTGATAAATTTGTTAAAGCTATTGAAGATGGAGATAAGGATCTAAATAAAATGTTAATGGGGAGTAAGGATAAAACTCAAGAGAAGAATCGATTAGTTATGTTTAAACAAGATGTTGAAGAATTTATGAGTATGGATGGAAATATGATTGGGCCATTTAAGAGCGGAGAGTTAGCGAATATCGATTCACAAGTTGCAGATATTTTAGTTCAGGGCGGAAAGGCTAATTATATTGATGAATAAGAATTAAGGGTTAGAGATATTTTATTAAATAAGAAAAAAAGCCTCTAGAGGGATTCGAACCCCCGACCCTTAGTTTACAAAACTAATGCTCTACCCCTGAGCTATAGAGGCGTATGATAATGAGTTGTTTGAAGGTATTAAAAAGGTTTTGTTTTTGTGTTTTTTCGATTATGTAAAGCTTATAAAGTGTGAATTTCTTGGAAATGATGAGAGGCCTCATAGGCTAGTGGTTAGACCGTATCCTTGACGTGGATGATGCCCCAGTTCAATTCTGGGTGAGGCCATTTTATTCGAGTTTTCTGAGAGAGAGTAAAATTTATATATTCTACAATATATATTTTTGAGTGATTAAGAGGTTATTTTCTCTTGCTCTTCTAACGATTTTCTTATTTGTCTTTATGTTATTTGGATTTTATGTAGTAAGTGCAAGTGACGTGATTACATTCAGAGCAGATGTTTACAAATTCCCTGAAATTGTGAGTGTTGAAGTTCCGAATGAAATCGATTTTGGGAAAGTAATGGAAGGATATTCAGTTGAGTTAAATAGTTCACAAAAGATAGATATTGTCAATACAGGGACAGTCAATATCTCAGTTAGGCCAGAGTTAGTGGATGGGAATGATATTATTTATGATAATCTTTATTTTAGGAGGGTCCAAAGTGACGATTGGGAAAGAATAGGAGATTATAGAATAGAAATTCCGTGGAGTGGTCAAGTTGATAAGAATGTAACCAAAGATATTTATGCCAAACTAGATTTAACTTCTTTGAAGGGGGTTGTAGGTTCAGATCTCTTAGGATATGAAGGGAGAGTTAGATTTGTGGCGGTTTCTACAGAGTAATTTTGCTTTATTTTTGTTTTTAGTTATCTTTTCTAGTTTAGTTAGTTCGGTTGGATTGGGAATTTCTCCTCCTGAAGTTGAGCTATCTGGAGGTATTGAGGAGAAGATATGTGGCGAGCTTGAATTTTTTTCAAATGGAGATTTAACTTTAGAATCTAGATGGTCTGATGTTGATAGTCGTGAACTGAAAGATTACGTTTTAAATAATTTCGGTATTAGAGAGATTTTTGAGAAAGAATTTTATGTCTATGGAGAAGTCAAGAAGAAAATTTGTTTTATATCTAGTCAAGAAGGAGAATTTTATGGAGTTTTAATTGCAAATTTAAAGAATAATGATGTGGGTGTTGGAAGTTGGGTAGATTTGAAGATTTATGGAGAAGGAATAAATGAGGATTTGGCAGAATTTGAAGAAGAAACTTTATTATTGAGTAAAAAGAGTAAGGGAAATTTTATGTTTTTCTTTCTTTTTTTGATGATTTTTATTAATTCGATGTTTGTTTTTTTTATATTATTGGCTTTGAATAAGAAAAGAATTTATAGAGAATATTAACAAAAGTTTATATATTATATTTCTGTTTTACGGAGATGGTTTACAGAGGTGAAGAGTTGTCTAGATATTATAATAAAAGAGCACAAGTAACTATTTTTATTATCCTTGCCTTAGTTATAGTTTTTGGGTTAGTAAGTTTCTTTTTAGTTAGGGAGAATTTGAGTTTGGGAGATGTTCCAAGTGAATTGAGGCCAGTTTATGATTATTATTTGAGTTGTATTGATGCAGAAGCTAAAAATGGAGTTGCTTTACTTGGAATGCAAGGAGGAAGAATAGATGTTGGAAATTATGTTCCTGGAAGTGATTATGCTCCGTTTTCTACACATTTGAATTTTCTTGGACAAGAAGTTCCGTTTTGGTATTATGTTAGTTCAAATGGAGTGATAAAAGAAAATGTTCCAACTATCAATGAGATGGAAAATGAATTAGAGGAATTTATTCAAGAAGGAATAGATGGTTGCGATTTAGATGTTTTTGAAGAGAGGGGTTTTATTATCGAGAATTCTGATCCTGATGTGGATGTTTCAATCGAATCTGGAAAAATAATTGTTAGTGTTGATTCTAACTTGGCAGTTGAGAAGGGAGAGGTTAGTGCAATTAAAGATAAACATGAATTGGAATTTAATTCTAAATTGAGAAACTTTTATGATGATGCACAATTAGTTTATAAGAAACAATTAGAGAGTGCATTTTTAGAAGAGTATGGAGTAGATGTTTTGAGATTATATGCTCCAGTTGACGGGGTTGAGATTACATGCAGTCCAAAGACTTGGAAAACACAAGAAATAGTCGAGAATGTTCAAAATGGATTAGAGGGCAATATAGGGGCTTTGAAATTAGGTGGGAATTATTATGATTTATCTGATAAGAAGAGAGAATATTTTGTTGTAGATCAAGAGATTAGTTCTGGAGGAAATGTTAATTTCATTTATTCTAAAAATTGGCCAACTAAAATAGAGATTGTTGGAGATGGAGTAGATGATAGTTTGATAATTGCAGAACCTGTTGGAAATCAACCAGGTATGGAAATGATGGGTTTCTGTTATGTTCCATATCATTATGTTTATGACTTGAGTTTTCCAGTTATGGTTCAATTTTATGACTCTAGTGAAATGTTCCAATTTCCAGTTGTTACAATTATAGATAATAATTTACCAAGAGAGGGAATTTATAGTACGCTTGCAGGAGAACAAGAAGAGTTCGATTTATGTGAATTTACAAATCAAGAAGTAAGTATTAATTTATATGATTTTAATTTGAATAGTGTTGATGCTAACGTGAGCTATCAATGTTTTAATCAAAGGTGTAATTTGGGAGAGAGTAAAGATGGATATTTGGAGAGCAGTGTTCCAAGTTGTTTGAATGGATATTTAATTGCACGAGCTGACGGGTATGAGGAGAAGAGACAGCTATTTTCAAGTAATTCTGAGAGCAGTGCAGAAGTTATTTTGAATAGAGAATACGAAATGGAAGTTAATGTGAATGTTGATGGGAGTGGGTTGAATGGTGATGCTATTGTAACTTTAACTAGGGATGATGGGGAAAGTGTAAGTAGCGTATTGCCAGAAAATGATAACGTAAAACTTTCAGAAGGGCCGTATAAAGTTAAAGTATATGTTTATGGAAATTCAAGTATAACTATTCCTGAGAGTAGGAGAACGGAGTGTAAGGATATTCCCAAGGGAGGGTTAGCGGGAATATTCGGAGGAACTCAAGAAGAATGTTTTGAAATTACAATTCCAGAAACTAAAATTGAATATGCTCTAATTGGAGGAGGGGTTGTGGATGATTTCTTTTTAGAAAGTGATTTGAAGAAAGGAAAGATCTCATTTAATGTACAAGGATTAAGTATGCCTAGAAGTATAGAAGATTTACAAAATAATTACGCAGCATTCGAAAATAACTTCGTGGAGGTAGTATTTGGATAATAAAAAAATATTTCTGATATTTGCATTATTTTTCTTAATCGGAGTAAGTTTTGCTTCTGCTGCAGATTATCAATATTCAAGTCAACAAAGGAGAGGAGTAACTTATACTCAGCAGGATGTTAACACATATTGGCCTATTTTAGGAGATAGGGAAACTTGTGAGGCAAGACAGGATATTCTTTTGAATGTTGCTCCATTCGGTTGCCAACCTGCAGTTGTAAGGAGTGATTTATTAGCTGAACAAAATGTTCCAGTGTTTTGTCAAATCGATGCTTTACAAGTAAATCCCTTAATTGATATAAGGGAAATAAAGAATATTAGATTCAGTGGAGAATATCCTGAAGGGGTTGTAGGTGCAGGATTTCATCCAGCAAGGGCTGCTTTGAGAAGTAGAGATAATTTACTTGGAGATCCTTTAATTAATAATATCGGGTATGTTGTTTTAGTTCTTAAAAGAAATCCTAAGGAAAAAGAATTGCCAGATTTTGTGAACGTTACATTACAAGCACAGATACAATATAATGCAGGAAATGCATTAGGTGTAGGAAGAGCAGAATTCTTATTGAAACCAACAAGCGAATCTGAATGGGATAATCAAAAATTAAAACAAAGTTTCTGGAAGGGAAGGTATTTTGTTAGATTAGAGGAGGCATATGATGATTACGCAATAGTTTCAATTTATAGTGGAGATAAGAAAGTTACTTCAGTTAAAGTTGAGAAAGGAAAAATGTCTAGGGAAATTTATATGCCTGGATTTTATTGCCAAGCAGGAATTCAAGTTGCATATGATGGTTTTGAAAGTGATCAAGATAGAGCAGTACTTGAAATTAAACATGAAGATGGAAGTGTAGATACGCAAGAAGTTTATTCTAGATCAAGAGTTTTAGAAAAATGTGTTGTTAGAAATTTGAATGCCGGGGGAGAATATAATGGGAGTATAGAATTAAATTGTGGAAGAGATAGATTGAATTTGAAATTAAATCCTCTTTTTATTGAGCAAGATGAAAATGGAAATAATATAACTTTTAATTATCAAAATATAGATTCTGGAAAAGCAGATTTTGAACAGTCATTTAAAGATTCTGTTAGAGATTATAGGAATGTAGCAGAAGATTTTCCTTCTGAGAAAATGAACGAGGGAGAAGGTAGTTTTATTGGAATTGAAGCATTAGATGAAGCAATAGATTTAGCTAGAGGAGTAAGTGGAAAAAGGCAAACCCTTATTGAATTATTAGAATTAAAATCTGAAATTTACCCTGAATCTGCAGTTGATACCCTACAAGAATTAGATATAGTTAAAGGGAAAGCAAATACTGAACAAAGTTCTGGATTTGTTGAAGTAGATGGAAAGACTTATTTAATTAGCGTTAAAAGATTTATTTCTAAGGCAGCAGGAGAAAAATCTTCTGCAGTTTTAAGTTTCAGTGAACAACCTGGGCTCACCGAACAGGTTGTTTTGGGAGAAAAATTAGATAGTAAAACAAAATTAAATGGAGTTAGTAAAATTTCTTCAATCAATTTTGAGAGAGTTTTGGATGCAGATAGGATAGGAGTAAGTATTGCGTGCGCTGATGAGGTAAAAAGAGTAAGGGGAGGGAGTGTTGTTTTAGAACTTGGGAAAGATGCAATTGAAGTTTGTGAAGGAAGCAAGATTAAATTAGAAAATTTAGATTGGAAGAGTTCGGCAAAGATTAGATTGTTGCCTAAGGCAAGAGGTACAGAGATAGAGACTAATTTAACAGTCGGAGTTGGAATTGAGAAAAGAGCTATACAATTAAGCCCAGAAAAAACTGAAGAAATGATTGAAAATTTGAATAAGAGTATTCAGAAGTGGGAAGGTATTTCTAATAAATTAGGAAAAGTAGTTACTGGTTTGAAGGGAGCATGTTTTGCAACTGCAGGAGTTTTAGCTGTGAAGAATTTCGTTTCTGGAATGAGTGGAGAAGCGTTAGCAAGACAGAAGGTAATGCAAGGAAGTGATGTAAGTGATGGATGGAATAAAATATG
The DNA here is from genome assembly GCA_964559675.1 of Candidatus Woesearchaeota archaeon. Taxonomy (GTDB): domain Archaea; phylum Nanobdellota; class Nanobdellia; order Pacearchaeales; family GW2011-AR1; genus CAZLHJ01. Next base: position 15,179 of record CAZLHJ010000010.1, read on the forward strand.
CGCAAAAGAGATTTCTTCAGGTAAATATCAGACTTTAACTGAATGCTTTAATGATAATAGGGATTTGATTAATAGGCAAGTTTCTGAACAGACTGAGGCAATACAAACAGTTAATGATAAAATAAAGGAAATACAAAATAAACCTGAAAATTCACAGCCAGGTTTGTTTAGCTCAGATAGTGTAATTCAAACTAATGCAAAGAAGGAATATGCAGAATATTTGAATTCTAAGTTCGGGACAGAACTGGATACAAGTGAGAGAGCTTTAGATTTTGTCTCAATGGACGAGTTAAGAGAATTACATAATTTGAAATTGTTGGAAAGTAAGTCTAGTTTTGATAAAGACAAAGTTTCTAACGAGTATAGTATAAAATTAAAGAATGTTCAAAGTTCAACTGAATTTGGACAAGGTCTTTCAAATTCAGAAGGTTATGCTGAAGGGTTGAATACAGGAGTTACTTTAATTGGTCCAGGTGCAGAGAATGCTAAAGTTTATTCAGTTAGGCCGGTTCCATTAAGTTCTGATAGAACAAAGGCAAGTGGGAAGACACTAAATGGTTTAAATTCACAAGTAGATGCGGATTCAGTTGCGGTTGTTAGAGCAACAAAGAAAATTGAGAATCGTGATGGAAGTACAGTATTTGATAAAGGAAGAGATTTGTTGATAGTTGGAAAGGATAGTAATGGTAAATTTGAACCTGTTGAAGTTTATGAGATTAATGGCGATAGTAGGGAAGAGTTGACTTTAGGCGACAAAGTATATTCTACTTCTGGAGAAAGTGGAAAGAAAATTGCAGATTTTACAGCCGAATATCAAATTAATTCATTCCAATCTGTTGGAACAAAAGAATTGAGAAATCCTATTTCTCAAGAATTTAAGACAGTGGAATATTTTGTTTCTGGACCTTACAAGGATTATGCAGCAAGAGTTCCAATTGATGTAAATAATGGATGGTATGTAGAAGTTGATGGAACTCTAACTTTGAATGATAAAATTAGAGCATATGATAGTTCTGGACAACCAAGAATATTTGATATTTGTAATGTCGGTGTAGATATGAGGATAGATTCGGGAGATTTATGTCAAACGATTCATGTCGGAGTTAATGATAATTATCCCGTTCTTGGATTAAGTTCACAGGAGTCGAAACAACTAATAAATAATGCTCAATTAGCATTAATCGAAGCCACGAGACAAAAAGGAAAAGGAGTTGTCAATATTAAAGGAGTTGGAGCGATACAAACAGGAAAGGGCTTAGCTGCAGTTCCGAAGACAAATTGTCAGGACTTTATGAGTGCGGAAGATTGTCAATTATTATTCAATGTTTGTGATCCGGTTATTTGCCCAGAAACGAGATGTAATCTCGGAGGGAAATATCAAGTTGCTAATGTAGTTCAGTCTGGAATAGTTGGATCTGCTTTGTTATGTTTACCAAATATTAGGGAGGGAATTGCAGTTCCAGTATGTTTAACAGGAATACAAGCAGGAATTGACGGATTTGTAAGTATTTTGAGAAATCACAGGGATTGTTTAAGTGAGAGTTTAGCTACAGGACAACATGTTGGAATTTGCGACCAAATTTACAGTATTTATCTTTGTGAGTTCTTCTGGAATCAAATTGCGCCATTTGCAGATTTAATTTTACCAACTATAGTTGAAACTGCTCTTGGACAAGGGGCAAGGGGTGGAGGAGAGTATCTCACAGTTACTAGCGCATGGGAGAATACAAAAGCAAGCGTAGAATATTTCACTCAAAGCTATGCTGCAAATTCAATCAAGGCCTTCCAAGTTAGAAGCATTGCAGAAGCAGGAACACAAGTTTGTAAGAGTTTCATTTCTGCTAAGGCACCGAGTTCATTTGAGAGTTTGGTTGAGCCAGATTCGCCTCCACAATTCCATGCATGGTTTAGTTCAACAAGATTTAGCGATGCTACAGTACCAGCAACTTCCCATTATAAGGCATTCTACCATATTTTTGCAGGAAAAGATTCTGGAGTATGGTATAGTGTTTATTTGAAGAGTCCTGAGACAAGTACATATTACGGAATTGCTCCAACCGTTAGCGTTGCAAATGGATTTATTGCTAAAGGGCAGTACGCTTCCGAAACTAAAGATTTCACCGCTCCTGAAGGTTATAAGGAATTATGTGTAAGAGTAAATGATCAAGAAGAATGTGGATTTTCACAAGTATCTACAAGTTTTGCAGTTAATTATGCAAGAGATCAATTTGTTTCGGATGAATTGACTCAAGGAAAGGTTACAAAAGAAAATGAGTGTGTTTATGGGTCAAGTTCAGTTGGAAGTTTATTGAATCCTAATTTGCAAGCAGGGGTCAGTGAGGCCTTGAATCCTGACATTAGTAAAAGAGGTGTCGTTAGAATTTGCGCCTCTCTGAACCCTGGTGCAAGTACTGATCCAGCAAGATTTGTAGATGTTGGTTATTGTGATGATCCAAAGACAAGATGTTGGTTAGATAAAGAGAGTGTGGATAAAGCCTTGACAAAAGGAAACGAATTAACAAGAAACTCGACATTAACAGAGTTAGATAATATTGCAAAACAAAATTTGAGAGATAAAGGGTTTGTTGCAGATAATGGAGAGTTTGTGACAAGGATTAAGTTAATTAAAGGAAGCAAGAGGGAAGCTAATACTTTAGAATGGTTTAAGGAAAAATATTCTGGAGAAATTAAAGATCTTAGTGAATTGAATAAAGATTCAGAATATTTACTTTTCGTAATTGATAGTTTATACGATAAATTAATTTTGAATCAACATAGGGCTCTTGTTCTTAAGATGAGGGGAGATGTGGAGAAAGTTAGGGCTATGGCTTTGGCAAGGAATTATAATTTATTGGCTAACGGCGATAAAGTGCAGGTAAGCTTGGGAGAAGATCCTCTTAATTTAATAGGTGAAAAAATTTATGATTCTGAGAGTGGAGAAGAATGGAATGTCAAGAGCTTTGATGGACAAGAGTATTTGATTTATAATAGTATAAGTAGAAAAATGGCTTTAAGTGAATGGAATTCTATTTATGTTGCATCATTTGAAGAAGGAGTTTCCTTTGAAGGGGAATCTGATGTTGCAGAAAGAGAAGAGGTTAAAGTTGATGAAAATAAAATTAAACCAGGATATTATCTGAAGGTCAGTGAAGATGGAACCAAATATGATGTTATTAATCAAGATGAAGAATTAACCGGATTATATATTGAAGGAAGGGGAGAAAATTATTTTGTCAAGAATAAGGAAAATAGTCTAATTGGGTCAATTACATTTGAGGGATGTTCTCCATTATTCAGAAAAATTGAAAATAGGGAATTAGGGTTGGATGAGGGTAAAATATTAGAATTTTTGGTAAACAACAGACTTAATCTTTACCCTACTTCTGGAAATGAAGTTAATGCATTCCCAATTCCGGATTGTGATTGATTATCTGGATTTTTCTTCTCCGGTTAAGGGATTTTTATAAATGGGTTTTACTTCGAGGATATTTGGGCGTGAGAGTGCCGTAGGATTTGCAACTCTTGCTTCAGTTTGTTCATAAACTTGACCCTTTATTTCTATTCTTTCATTAATTAAGAAATAATTTGTGGGGTTTGGAATTATTGCAAGTTTTTTACATCCGTCTGAGATGTAAGTTCCGTATGCAAATTCAGTATCGTGTGTCTTGAGTAAAGGTACCCAGAATTGAGGTTCATCTAAAAGAATTGCTCTACCTTTGTCTTTTTTTGTTTCTAATTGATAAGGGAGGCTTGTTATTATTCCTTCTAAATCTTCTCTTAATAAATAAACATTTAATGTTTTATTTGGAGTTTGAGCAGTCAATGTTTGTGTTTGATTATCTATACTGAATCCAGTGTCTTTTATGTTCAGAGTCCATATTGGGAGGAGTCTTTCTCTCGGTAAGACTAGGCCATCAAGGGTTTTTACTTCCCCCTCTGGAATTTTTCCAATTACATGTCTTCCCGAACTTCCGAAATCGTATGTCGGAATTACAGAATCAAATTTATGGCTTCCGAAATTATCTTCTCTAACAGGAGAGAGATTTGTTTCGTAAAATGGTTCTTTTCTATCTAAAAATGCTTCAGTCCCGATTAAGAATTTTGGATCATCTGCAAATCTGCTTCTTTGATAATCTTTTCCTTGATTAATTTTAATTTCAACTTCTTGTTCGACTTCAACTTCCTGCTCAACTTGAGTTGGGGGAGTTTGGTCAGGATTTATTATGACTACTCTTTTTTGTTCTTCACAACTGCATCCGATTGAGCTTAGGGTTATTCCTCCTGCCAATAATGTAATTAATCTTTTATTCATATATTAAGTAATTAGGCAAGTTATTAATAATTAAGAAGTTTTAATTTTACAATTATTATTTGGCAAAATATGGGTAACTTATGCGGAGACTAGGTACTCGGGCGAACAAAGTTCTCAGTAACTTCAACACACATTTGAAGTATTCGAACCTGTTCAAATCACATTAAGGTTTAACTGAATTTTATGCGGAGACTAGGATTCGAACCTAGGTAAGCACTAAGCACTGGAGCCTAAATCCAGCCCGTTTGACCACTCCGGCATCTCCGCTTAAATAGGAGACAAATTAAGAAGTTTTAAAGGTTATGTTTTAGTTTATTTTATTCTAATCAATGGGTTTTTGGAAATTTTAATCTTAATTTTATCGTTTTCTTTTACATGAATTTCTCTTATTGAGTCGATTGCAATTATTGATGGGACTAAAGGGGTGATTTCGATTTCTTCATTTTCGTTAATTTGTAAGTTGAAGTTTTGAAAATGAGTGAGTTTGCCCTTGTAAGGCTCGCGAGTTAACATTTGAATAAATTTAGATTGTGGGCTGAAAGGTATTCCTCCTGCAGATCGATACCATGCTGTTGAGCCAGTGCCGGTTGAAAAGATTAGTCCTGAGGAGATTTGTTTTTCATTAATTTCCTTAAATTTTATTTTATATTTTGAAATGAGGTACGATTTTTCGTGTCCGATGAATACGTCATTTAATGCTAAAAAATCTATGATTTGATTGTTAATTGAAATCTCTATTCTTTCTAGTTTTTCTGTTTGAAATTTATTTTCTTTTATTTTCTCTAATTTTTCTTTAAGGTTGTTAAGAGTTATTGTAGTTAATGCACCTTCGCTTGTTTCAGGAGAGAGATTTACAGCTAAAAGAGGTTTATCTTCTATAAAATGAGATGCGGACAAGGCAGTTCCGTCCCCTCCAATTGAAATAATTAAATCTATTTTTTCTAAATCTTTTTTTATAAGGTTATTTTTCCAAGAATAAATAATATCAAATCCTTCGTTAGATATGGTTTTATTAGCTTCTATTTCTTTGTTTGAGATAGAAGGATCTGATTTACAGACCACTAAGGTTTTCATTTTATTTTTCTACTGAAGAAACCTTTGCTTTTAATTTATCTTCTAATTCAAGTCTGTCAATTAATTCTTTATATCTATTTCTAATTGTAACTTCTGTGATTCCTGCAACATCTGCAACTTCTCTCTGAGTCTTCTTTTCATCGTTTAATAATGCTGCAACATATAATGCTGCTGCTGCAATTCCTGCTGGACCTCTTCCAGAAGTTAATTCTGAAATATCTGCCTTTTTTAATATTTTAAGAGCTTCATTTTGTGCTTTCGGAGATAAATGAAGAATAGATGCGAATCTCGAGATATAGTCTTTTGGACTTGAAGGAGTTACTTTGATTTTTAATTTTCTAACTATGAATCTGTATGTTCTTCCGATTTCTTTTCTTTCAACGTCTGAAGCAGCTGCAATCTCATCTAATGTTCTTGGGATGTTATAAGATCTACATGCTGCGTAAATACATGCTGCGATTACAGATTCCATAGATCTACCTCTTACCAGGCCTCTTTGTAAGACGTAATTATATACACGAGAAGCTTCATCTCTAACTACGCTTGGTAAGTTTAAGAAAGATGCAACTCTTCTTAATTCGGCCATTGCAAGTCTAAGGTTTCTTTCAATAGATGTAGAAACTCTTTCTTGCCATTTCTTTAATCTTAAGAATTTACGAGTCTGCCCTGCTTCTAATTTGTATATATCTGAGATTTCTCCGACGTTAGTCGTAAGTCCTTTATCGAATTTCTGCATAGAAATAGGAGCTCCCCCTCTACCTTTTTTTTCGGATTTATCAAATTGTCCACCTGCATCTTGACCGGTGTCAACCATTTTATCTTCTACAATAAGGCCGCATTCATTACAGATAATTTCACCCTTCTGCTCGTCGTAAGTGAGGTCTACACTTCCACATTCTGGGCATCGTTTAACATAACTCATCGTTTTTAAAAGCAAAGATTTAAAAGTCTTTGGGCTCGAGAGTATTTAAAGCTTTGGTTTTTCTTTAACTTTATCGTCGATAAAAAACAACATATT
>CAZLHJ010000011.1:0-18365 GCA_964559675.1 Candidatus Woesearchaeota archaeon
TTGTGTGGTGGAGAGTTTATGTTAAAAGAAAAAAAGCTCATGAATTAAGAATGAGATTAGCAAAGCATAAATAAAATTTCTTCATAAATCTTTTATTATTTTTTTCCAGATATTATCTTATTCCTTCCCTTATTATTATCCATAACACTAAGATTATTATTGAAGCTCCCAATATTCCGTCCAAAGTCATTATTATTAGAAGTGTTCCTATCCTTAAACCCATTCATCTAGGTTTATAGTCGAAATGTCTTTTACTTTCAGCTTCGAATCTATTTATTTTTTATAAGTTTAATTATTAATTACTCATATCTTAATGCGTCTACGGGTTTAATTCTTGAAGCTTGGATTGAAGGCAAGAGGCCTGAAATTGCTCCTATGGCAAATGAAAATGCTAAACATCCTACGATTAGATAAGGAGGTAAAGCGGCCTTCAAAAGATTTGTGCCTAATTGAGTTATAGCGATATATTCGATAAGTTTTGCTATTATGATTCCTAGGATAACTCCTATAACCCCTCCGACTGCTCCAAGTAATCCTGCCTCTATTGTGAAGATAGATAAGATGTCAGAGTTTTTTGCCCCGATAGATTTCATTATACCTATTTCTTTTGTTCTTTCAATTACGGAAGTGTACATTGTATTTGCTACTCCAATTCCTCCAACAAGAAGAGAAATTGCAGCTATACCTAATAAGAAACCTGTGAGTAAATTGAGTATCATTCCGAATGAAGCTAGAAGTTCTTCTGGGGTTAATATTGTGTAATCTCTGGTTTTCTCATTTACATTTCTTTTACTATCTAATCTTTTCTCTGTCTTTGCAACTAATTCTTCTAGATCTTCTCCTTCGTCAATTTGAATCATTATTTGATCAACACTTTCTCCTAGTTCTGGGAAGAGTTCTCTAAAAGAATCAATGGACATATAGATAATTTTATCGTCTGGAGGACTTCCAGTAGTTTGAAGAATTGATGAAACTTTAAACCCCCTCCCATTTATTGTGATTTTATTTCCAATTTCAACAGGTGTTGAGAAAACTTTTGCATACTTGTATTGATATCCGAGCATAACTTTTGAATCATCTCCTTCTTCCAATAAAGTCCCATCCTGCGGCTTAACAAAACCTGTTTCGGTATAAACGGAAAGTTTCTCTTTTTCTAATGGAATTCCTACAACGTTGAAAAATCTTTTTTCATTTTTGAATTCTATAGTTGCAGGACGAGTTACAAACGGAGTTACTGCTTTTACTCCAGAGATCTTCTCTATAGCTTCTACATCTTCATCTGTTAATTGAACCGCGCCCCCTGTTCCTGGACCAGCTAAAGAACCTTTTGCTTGTATGAAAAACTTATCTGTTCCGAGCGACCTAAATTGTTCTTGAACTGCAGATTCTAAACCTAGAGATACAGAAACCAAAACAAAAATAGTGGTAATTGAGAGAATAATCCCAATCATGGTAAGCCAAGATCTAAGTCGTCTTCTTCTCAAGTTTTTTAATGATATTTTAAAGTAATCTTTCATTTTCTAAATGCGTCAACGGGTTTTAGTTTAGATGCTTGAATTGCAGGAAGAAGTCCTGAAATTGAGCCGATTATGAAAGAAAATGAAATTGAGCTGATTATTAAAATTGGAGAGATTGTAACTCCGAAACTAAGCCCTGGAAATGCCGATTGGACTGCTGCTGAAACCCCGAATGCCATCAATAAACCAATTATTGCGCCGATTATTCCTCCTGCTAGACCTAAGAAAGCAGATTCTATTAAAAAAATTGAAAGAATATCTGAGTTTTTTGCCCCTACTGCTTTCATAACTCCTATTTCTTTTGTTCTTTCGAGAACTGAAGTATACATCGTATTTGTAATTCCGACCCCTCCGATTAAAAGAGAAATTGCAGCTATGCCTACAACAACCAAATTAATTATTCCTAGAATTGTGTTGATTGCTTGAATACTTTGTTGAGGAGTTTGAACTGAGAAGTCTTCTTCTCCCTCATCTAAATTTCTATCTTTTCTTAATGCTCTTTCTATATCTCTTGCAACTTGATCTATATTATCTTGGTCTTCAACTTGTGCGATAATTAAATCTATTTCGTCCCCGATGTTTAAAATATCTTTCAAATCATCTTCCGCCATGATTATCACAGAGTTAATTGTGAATGATTGACCTTTCTTTAGAATCCCTACAACTTCAAATTCAACTCCTTGAATAATTATTGAATCTCCAATTTTGATCTGCTTCTCGTAAGTCTCTTTATCTGTAAAATCATTTCCTAAAACGACTTTTCCCCTATCATTTCTTGTTAGTAATCTTCCTGCCTCTAAGTCGACGTTTAATGCATCGTAGACCACATCAATTTCTTCTTGATTTTCTGGAATATTTGCGACATAATTGAAAGTTCTAATTTCATTAAATTCTACCGTTGCAATCCTGACTAACCTTCCAAATGCAACATCTACACCATTCACTCTTTTTATAATTTGTAAATCCTCATCTGTAAGTTTCTTAACTGCGGTAGAACCTGGGGGCCCAAACCCTGTTTCGGCATTTTGAATTACTAATTTATTTGGATCAAGGTCTGAAAATTGCCCTGTGATTGCAGTTTGGAGCCCATTTCCTAGAGATATAAGTGAAACAACTGCTGCAATTCCTATAAAAATACCTAACATCGTTAGCCAGGAACGGAGTCCTCTCTTCTTTAAATTATTAAATGCCAGCTTGAAATAGTCGATTATCATTTACTCTGGGAGAGTCTTTTGTTTTTTTGTCTTTTCTTATAAGATCTCCAAACAAACCAGAGAATTATCACTAATAAAGCTATCCCTATCCATAGAAAAGTATTTGACTCTTCGATTAATCCTATTTCTATTGCCCTATCTCTTGTATAGACTGTAAATGGAAGATTTACATTTTCTACTTGAACATTATTGTTAAAATCGGTGTATTCTATCTTTGCTGAAAATACTGGAGATTGTGATTTGAATAAAACGTCAAAAGAAGCAGTTTCAAAATCGTCAGAGTCTACATTCCCGATATAAACTTCATTTTGGGAGAGAACATCAAATCCTGTAGGAACGACTTCTATTGAAACAAACCTTGCATCGTATAATCCTTTGTTTACTATTCTAAAATTAATTGTGCCTCTTTCGTCAATAATTGGGTTTTCAGTTTCTACTGAGTAAGATAATTGAGGGTTTGCCTCTACTCTAATTCCAATGGTTCCAGATTTTTCTCTTGTTCTATTGTCTATCTCGTAAGATAAAGTGTAAGGGACTTCGTAATCTCCAGGAGTAATTTGATTTGAAGATTTTAATGTGAAAATAAATTCTTCTTCATCTCCTTCTTCGATTTCGCTAAAGGATTGTTGTGAGCTACCGATTGGAATAAATGGAAGATTTGTTAAAACTAAGTTAATTGATGCGTCCTCAACATCTTCGTTAAGATTATTTTCAACAGAAATTCTGATTTGACCTTGGCTACCTGGAGAAAATGAGTCTACTGAAACAGAATCAATTGTTAATGGAGATACAAAACTCATTAACAAAATCATTGAAAGTAAAAATGCTGGTAACTTCATAATAATTTAGAAGAGAGTGGTTTTTTAAAGATTATTATTATTTTTGAGACAAATTATTTTTTCATTTTTGAATTATTTCTTGTAATTTTTTCTACCTTGCCATCTTTAACCCAGTAGATTGTTTTTGCGTGATTTTTTGCTAAATCTGGATCGTGAGTAACCATGATGATTGTTTTTCCTTTTTTATTTAAGTCTTCTAAAAAGGCCATAACTTTTTCTCCTGTTTTTGTGTCTAAATTTCCAGTTGGTTCGTCTGCTAAGATTACGTCAGGATCGTTAGAAAGAGATCGTGCAATTGCAACCCTTTGTTGTTGTCCTCCAGATAATTGATTTGGATAATGATCCATTCTATCATCTAGTTCAACTAATTTTAGTAATTCTTCAGCTTTAATCTCTCTTTCTACTTCATCGATTCCTTGAAAAAGCATTGGGAGCATGATATTTTCTTTAGCAGTTAAATTTGAAATTAAATTGAAACCTTGAAAAATAAATCCTATCTTTCTACCTCTAATTTGAGCTAGACTAGATTCGTCTAAATGAGAGATATCTATTCCATCTAGAAAAATAGTGCCTTTTGTTGGAACGTCTAAACTACCAACTAAATTCATTGAAGTGGATTTTCCTGATCCTGATGGACCCATTATTGCAACAAAATCTCCTTGCTTTATTTCTATAGAGATTCCGTCAACTGCCTTTACAATTGATTCTCCCATGTAATAAAATTTAGAAACATTTTCAAGTTTGATTAATTCTTTCATATTATTTTATAGAGCGGTTTAATAAAAAGCTTTTGTTTATTCTATTTCTAAAGTATTGCCTTCATCTTCTTCGGTTTTAGTTGCTCTAACTTCTAAAACTCCATTTTTGAAACTTGCGGATGCATCGTCTGGATCAACAAAAGTTGGAAGATCGATAACTCTTCTAAATCCTTTAAAGGTTCTTTCAACAGAATAGTAGTTTTCTCCCTCTTCTTCATCTTCCTCTCTTTTTTCAGCTTTCACTTCTAATCTATCTTCAGTTAGTTTGAGAGTGATATCTTCTTTTTCTATTCCTGGCAAGTCCATTAAGATAATTAATTCGTTGTCCATTTCTTTTATATCAACATCTGGGACTTCAAAATCATCCCATGGATAAATTGCTCTGTCTGGGCCCCTTTTATCTATACCTACCCTATCTCTACCCTCCATCCAATCTTTTACTCTTCTTCCTACTCTTTCAAATGCCATATTTAGTTAAATTCCCCGTTGTATAAATAAGGAAGCTGTTTTATTCCAACAAAATGCGAACAAGAGTAAGCTTTAAAAAGGCAGTTTATTCTTTATTTACATGATTATACCAGTTAGATGTTGGAGTTGTGGGAAGCCTATCGGTCACTTATATGAGGAATATAAGAAAAGGAGCGATTCTGGCGAAGAAGCTGGGAAAGTTCTAGATGAGCTTGGATTGAATAGATATTGTTGCAGAGCTGCAATTTTAGGACACGCAGACATGTTGCCTGAAATTACAAAGTTCAAGAAGGCTTAATTTCTGAAGAATGATAGATAGAGATAAAAAAGTTATTTATGCTACGGCTTATCATGTTGGAATACAACAATTAAATTCTAAATTTTTCTCAGGAGAAGAAATGACCTCTGAAAATATGAGGGATTATTATTTTATGAAGATTGGGATAGGTTTGGCAGTTTACGAGCTATTTGATGATGAAAAGAAAAAAGAGAAAATTATGAGAACTGTAAAAAATAGTGTTAAGATGCTTGAGAGTTTAATTTAAATCGTTTAATCGTTTTACATTTTTCACATTCTATGGATTTATGGGTTTTTGATACTCTAGTTTTTCCTTTTAATTGTGAAAAGCATTTCTTACAGAATTTTTTTCTGTGTTCTTTAAGAGAAAGTCTGTATTTCATAGCTAGCCTTTTCATCTTTTTTGCTTCTTCTGGAGAGAATTCAGATTTAGAGAAAAATTCATCTATTTTGTTTTTTGCTTCTTGCTTTGAATTAGATTTCATTTTATTTTAAAGAGATTAAGTATAATAAATGTTTAGAAAAAAAAATGAAAGACAGCATCCGAGTTTCGCCTCTTGACGGAGACTAACGCAGCGGACGTAATGAGCTTAGCTTCTGTGTTCGGAAAGGGAACAGGCGTTTCACCATTACTATGGCCGTCTTCAAAATTCTTGAGAATACTGAGTTTAAAAAGCTTTTGATTGTTCCTTTCTATTCCTATAAGTCCAATTTATGCCTTATTTATGTTTAAAGAAATAACTCCATAATATATTCGTCGTAATAGCTACCATTTACTTTCATCTCTTTTTTTAATTCTCCAACCCTTCTGAATCCGAATTTTTCATAGAGATTTATTGCAGGTACTTGTTTTGTCACAACAGATAGTTTTACCTTTTTTATTCTTTTTTTAGACTTGATTATATTTATAGCATGATTCATAAGTTGTGTAGAAATTCCTTTTCCTCGATATTCTGGTTTCACATATATTGAATATATATGGGCTATATGTGCTAAGTTTATTGCAGTTTCAAAAACGATTACTAAAATTCCGACAACATTCTTATCTAAAATTGCCATCAATCTTATGCTATTTTTATTTCTTAATTTATCTTTCCACTTACCAATAGGAATCCTAACTTCTTCTTCATAAGAACTACCGAAGGATTCTGGATTTGTCCTTAAAGCTTCTAATCGTATTTCTTTATATTGTTTCCAATCATTTAAACTGGCTTTTTTAATTAATATTGGATACATCTCTTTTGAATGTTTTTTTAGCTTTTATAATTACCCTGATAATAAGCCTCTAGAGGGATTCGAACCCTCGACTCCTTGCTTACGAAGCAAGTACTCTACCACTGAGTTATAGAGGCATGGGAATTTAATGCATGTGAGTTTTTTAAGTGTTTATAATTCTGGAGTTGAACGAAGCTTTTTAATAGTGTAAAAATGCTTATTTTGATACGTGGGTGTGCCGGAGTGGTCAAACGGGATGCGCTCAAGACGCATTGTGCTTAGTGCCTACCTAGGTTCGAATCCTAGCACCCACATGGGAATATGGATTTAGAATTTGCACTTGCTAATCACGGAGATACTGTTTTTTCTATTGGCGATAAAATTGTTAATATGGGTTACAATAGTTATATCACCCTACCCTTGGGAATATGGATGTTTGGCCTTCAACTTGGAAGAGATTATTTTAGAAATTGTCCTGGAGAGAATAAATATTCTGATTCTGATAGATCTAGGGAAGAACGATTTCTAAAGACGTTGAAAAATGCTAAGTCCTTGAAAAGAAAGATTCCTTTTGGGAGTGAGGAAGATTTTAATGTGGATTTAAAACTTGGGGATTTTCTGGGTTTTTCGGATGGAAACTTTTCTAGAGTCTATGATTTAAGTTTGAGGGGGGAGCTACTTATTTGTACTGAAAATTTAAGGAGAACTGGAGAAGACCTTGGAGAAATATTTAGATTGGATTCTGAAAGTGCTCGAGAATTCTTAGTTAAATATATAGGATATCTGAGAAATGAACCTAGGATGGAAATTCCACATAATCAGCTCTTAAGTGCGATAGCTGGGTTGAAATAAATCACAATAAAGCTTTTAGATACTTGAATTAAGCAAAATTATGGGGATAATTCATGACTGTAGATGTTTGGTTCCGTGGCGAGTTTATCATGAAGTTAAATCTTTAGAAGTTTGCCCTGACAGAGGTCTTTTTGATATATCTCAATTTTTCCAAGACCATTTTGAAGCAAGAGATGAATATTTTGGAAGCCCTAGAGAATATCCAAGAGTTACTGAAGAGAACGGAAGAAAAACGTTTAATTTTACCATGCTAGATTTTGCGGAAGCTTTCTTCGGAGAGCATAGTGTAGGAGTACTTACTGATTTTCTATCAGAACATTTAGTTAGAGATACTGAACAATCAAACTCATTTATTTATCAAATGAATAATTTTAGACAAAGCCATAGATTTGCTTATTTTGGTGGAAGAAATCATTATTTTATGGCATTCAATTTTCCACATGAAATTTTAGAAAATATCTTTAAAATCTCCCCTCAAGAATTTTTTCAAGAGAGAAGCATTTGCAAGAAGGCATTAGAGGAATTTTTCCAGAGAGGGCGAAGCTAACTAAAGCAGTTTTGTCTGGAAGAAATTATCCTTATGATTATTCTAATTTAAGGAAAGCTAGAAAAGTGCTCCTTAATTATGGAGGAATAGTTTTATTGAATATACAAAAAAATTGGGGGAATGATTTAGGAGTATTTGATTTATATGAGAAGATTAAACCCGATACTAGAGATTTGAGGATTATAAGAGTTGTAGATGAAGAAAAAAGTAAATAAGTTAATTTTAAAATGCTTGAAAATCCTATAATTATATGCGCCCGTAGCTCAGCCTGGATAGAGCAGTGGGGTCCTAACCCAAAGGTCGAAGGTTCAAATCCTTTCGGGCGCAGTTCATGATGGTAACACAAAATCCTGAAGCGATAACACGAGAGTGGATAAATGAAAACTATGATTACTTATCTCAGATAGCTGTGCCAGTAATTAGGAATTTTTTGGGAAACTCTAGTTCTGTTGAGGACGTACTTCAAGAAGCGTTAATTAAAACATTTAGATTTGGAGAAGATTATGACCCATCTAGAGAGTTTAAAGCATGGTTCTCTACAATTGCTGCGAATGCTGCGAAAGATTATAGGAGAAAAAGAGAAGTAGTAGGAAGAACATATTCATTAGATGCAGAGGTGGGAGAAAAAGAAAAAAGATTTTCTGAGATTATTTGTGTTTCTCATGACGAGAACCATTTAGAAAGGATGGCTCGTGAGGAAACAAATGCCCTAATTAGAGATAGTGTCTCTAGGTTAGATCAAAAAAGTCAAACTTTGATTAGAATGCATTATTTTGAAGGCAAGATGTATGAGGAAATTGCGAATGAATTAGATATTCCAGTTGGAACGGTAAAATCTAGATTAAATAAGGCTAGAGGAGATTTGATGAAAATGTTGAGTGATGTACATGAATATGCATGAAGAGAAAGCTTTTTAATAGCAGTAATAATAATTTAATCAAGCGTGGATAGTACAGTGGTTAGTATCTCGGCCTTCCAAGTCGATGACCCGGGTTCGAATCCCGGTCCGCGCATTTTTCTTCATAAAATCTGAATTTCATCGGATAATTAATTTTAAAAAGCCGATTAGGCGTATTTATTTAATGAATGATAAAAACTGGTATGATAAGAGCTATTTATGGCTACTTTTAGTTCCTGCAGCTTTCCTTATTTTCTCTATAGTTTATTTGGGAATATTTCAAGCAAATAACGGGGATATAATTTACAAAGATGTTTCTTTAACTGGAGGAACAACTATCACAGTTCAAGATACTAATGTTGATACGGATGCACTAGAGTTAGAATTGAAAAAAAGTTTCCCAGATCTAAGTTTAAGAGAATTATCAGATTTTAGAACTGGAAATCAAGTAGGGTTCTTTGTAGAAAGTAAAGCAACTCCTGAAGAAATTCGGCCAGTTTTAGAGCAACAATTGGGTTATAAACTGACACAAGAAAACTCGAGTACTGAATTCTCCGGAAGTGCATTAAGCCAAGGATTTTATCAGCAATTAAGATTTGCAATTATTTTAGCGTTTGTATTTATGGCGATTGTGGTATTCTTTATTTTCAGAAGTTTTGTTCCAAGTCTTGCGGTTATCTTAAGTGCACTTGCAGATATTTTAATGACAGTTGTTGTTGTTAACTTGTTAGGAATGGAATTATCAATTGCGGGAATTATTGCGTTCTTAATGCTTATAGGATATAGCGTCGATACAGATATTTTACTTACTACGAGAGTTTTGAAAGATAAAGAGGGAAGTGTTAATCAAAGGATGTGGGGCGCATTCAAAACAGGAATGACTATGACTTTAACTTCTATTGTTGCAGTTGGAGTTGCATTAATCATAATTTATAATTATTCTGAAACCCTTAGACAGATATTCACAATATTATTAATAGGTCTTGGATTCGATATGTTTAATACTTGGTTTACAAATGCATCGATATTGAAATGGCATGCTGAGAAAGGAGAGAGAAGATGAAAATAGGGTTTAGAATTTGGATATTGATTATAGCAATTTTGCTTAGTTTAATCGCTATTAAGCCGAGTTTTGAATCTGGAGTTTTAATTAAGAGCGTAGATATAGATTCTCCGAGTTTCCAAGCAGGAGTTAAAGCAGGAGAAGTGATCAAATCTTTAAATGGGCAAAGTATTGAAAATAAAGAAGATTATGCTAGAGTCGTTGGAGAGATAAATAGTGTAGACGATTTTAGAAAAATAACAATTACAACTGATGAATCTCAATATGTAGTATTTACGAATGAAACTTTGAAGTTAACAGTAGATGATGTTCCAAGTACTAGGATTCAATTAGGATTGGACTTGAGAGGAGGATCTAGAGCTTTAGTTAAACCTGATGCACAATTAACCGATTCTCAATTACAAGATTTAGTCGAGATTAGTAGAAATAGATTTAACGTATATGGATTGAGTGACGTGAATATAAGAGGAGTTAGTGATTTAAGTGGAGATAAATTTATGCTTGTTGAGATTGCAGGAGCAACCCCTCAAGATTTAGAAAATTTAATTTCACAACAAGGAAAGTTTGAAGCTAAGATTGCAAATCAAACAGTATTTGAAGGTGGAGAAAGAGATATAAGTGACGTATGTAGAAATGATGCAACCTGTGCTGGAATTCAAAGTTGTTCTGGAAGCGTTTCACAAGGATATTTCTGTAGTTTTGCATTTACAATTTATTTAACTCAAGATGCTGCTGAAAGACATGCAGAAATAACTTCTAAATTAGGATTAGATTCATCAGGACAATACTTGAGTGAAAAATTAGAATTATACGTCGATGATAATCTTGCCGACTCGTTATTGATTAGTTCTTCATTGAGGGGACAAACCACAACACAGATTTCAATTCAAGGTTCGGGAGCAGGAGCGACACAGGAAGAAGCATTTAATCAAGCTAAACAGGATATGAATAGACTTCAAACTGTTTTGATTACTGGAAGTCTTCCTTACAAATTAGAAATAGTTAAATTAGATTCTATTTCTCCGACACTTGGAGGTAATTTTACAAGCATAATTTTATTGGCTGGAGCGGCTGCAATTTTAGCAGTTTCATTAATTGTATTCTTAAGATATAGGAAAATAAAGGCATCACTTGCGTTATTATTAACCTCATTCTCTGAATTAATAATTATTTTAGGAGTTGCTGCTCTAATTGGTTGGAACTTAGATTTACCGAGCATTGCGGGAATCTTGGCGACAATTGGAACGGGAGTTGACCAACAAATAGTTATTTTGGATGAAAGCTCAAGGGCTAGAAATTTGAGTATTAGAGAAAGGATGAAGAGAGCATTATTTGTTATTATGAGCGCATATATGACTGCGGTTGTTTCTCTATTGCCATTATATTGGGCTGGAGCAGGTTTATTCAAAGGATTCGCATTCACAACAATTTTAGGTATAACTGCAGGAGTTCTAATCACTAGACCTGCATTTGCAGAAATGATAAGAAGATCTGAGAGTAATTAAGATGACGATGACACTTGATGAGAAAATTGATCCTGAAAAATTAACTCCTGAACAAGACATATTATATTCTAGAGAATGTATTGCTCATTCTGAGATTGAACAAGGATTTATTGATTATCTTAGGGCAAGATTAGGTTGCAATGAAAATTCATTAAGGATTTATAATACAGTTATAGAGTATCATCGGGATAAAGGGCAATGAAATATTTAGTTACAGGAGGGGCAGGATTTATTGGAAGTAACTTAGTTGAAAGATTAACTAGGGAGGGAGACGAAGTATTAGTGGTGGATAATTTTTTTGGAGGTGTTAGAAATAAAGCAGAACTTGAGAGAAATCCTAAAGTTCAAATTGTTGAAAGAGATATTAGAACAAAGATAGATGATTTATTGGACGGAGTGGATTGTATTTTTCATTTGGCAGCTATTCCAAATGTACAATTTTCTATTGAAAATCCAGAACTAACTTCTCAAGTCAACTTCTTAGGGAGCATAAATGTTTTAGAGTCTGCAAAAAAAGCAGGAGTGAAGAGAGTAATTTTCTCTTCGAGTGCTTCAGTCTATGGTGAACCTGAAAGATTACCTATCTCTGAAAATTTTGAATTAAATCCTCTTTCGCCGTATGCTTCTCAAAAAGCGAGTAGTGAAAAGATGATGAAGGTTTATGCGCAAAGTTACGGTGTGGATACGATAAATCTGAGATATTTCAATGTATTTGGACCTAAATTAAATCCTGATGGGGCGTATGCATTAGTAATAGGTAAATTTTTGAAATTGGTTAGTGAAGGTAAACCTCCGATAATTTATGGAGATGGTGAACAAACACGAGATTTTGTTTATGTCGATGATGTTGTGAATGCGAATATCTTGGCTTCAAGAATGAACAGAAGAGAAGCATTTGGAAAATCTTACAATATAGGTTCTGGAAAATCATTAAGTGTGAATGAAATTTGTCAATCAATCTTAGAGGGATATGGCTCTAGTTTAAAGCCAGTTTATGTTAATCCTGTAAAAGAACCTAGGAATTCTAGGGCAGATATTTCAGAAGCGGAAAGAGTGCTGGACTGGAAACCTCAAATAGGATTTAGAGAAGGGTTAAGAAGAACTATTGAGGAATTTAGATCTAGATAAAACTAACAATTCCTTTTGCAAATAATAAGAATGTCGGAATCCATAGCAGTATTGCAGGAAGGGCGAATAAAAGAGAAGAGAGTAATAGTGCTGCTGAAATAAGATCTATGAAAGATAACGGCTCTCCTGTGAATGCAAATAGGCCCTTTAGGAATAATAGGCCGGAACAAAATAAAACAATAGACAATAAAGGAGTTATGTTGAAAGTCAATAAGAGAAACATGAAGCCGGCTAATAGGTCAATTCCCCCAAGTATTTTTACTAATACCATAAAAAAACCATTAAAGTAAGCTTAATAAGGGTTTCTGTATTATAAGTTTCTATGAGTTTTAAATATAAAATATATCAGAAATTTCAAGATTCTAAATTAATCCTTAGATTCTCAACTTATTACTTAGAGTATTTTAGTTGGGCGATAACAAAAATATTTAGAAAAAAGAAAGAATATCCTAAGAATATTAAGAATGTGTTAATTATTAATCATGGTGCACTGGGAGATATCTTCTCTTCCTTGAGAATATTATATAATCTGAAAAAATCTTATCCTTCAATCAATTTTTATTTTTTAGGTTACGAATCTTACTATGAAGATGTGAGATTTCTAGAAAAATTAATTGATTTTAAATTAGTAGATGAAAAGGAAATTCTCAGAATTAATTTTGATCTTGTGAAAGTATTTAGTTTATCTAGACATAAAAAGAAGTTAGTTGATAAAATAGATTCTTATTTTATAGGAAGCGAATACTCAAGTATATCTGAATCAATTTATGGCATGTTTAATGGATTATATGATTTGAAAGTTTTTCCAAGACCCTTTAAGAGGCATAAAATAATACAGGAGCTAATGATTTGTAAGAAGGCAGGACTTGAAATTCATGAAGTTAAAGATATGAAAATAAAAATACCTTCAAGTTTAATTAAAAAGTACGCTCTTGGTAAATATATATTAATTCATCCTTGTGGGAGAAACTTCTCAGACATCTATTCAGAAGGAAAAATACCTAATCTTGCATGGCCTATCAAAAGATTCTCTAAGTTTTCAGATTACATAATAGATAAATATGGATATAATGTTTTAATTTCAGGCAGTAAGGAAGAATTTAAATTAAATCAACAAATAATTGAAGGTGTTAAGAATAAGAATAAAATAAAAAATCTTTCTGGAAAATTGTCGATTGAAGAACTATTCTTTATATGTGCAGAGGCCAAGTTAGTTTTGTCAATTGATACAAGTGCAGTCCATATTTCTGAATTGGTAGGTGTGCCAATAGTTGCTCTTTTCGGACCCACATTCCCTGAAGAGGTAGGGGCCTTTGGAAAGAAAAAAATTAACTTACATAATCGAAGGGAATGCATTATGTCCAGAAATAAAGGGCCTTGTTATGGGAAAAACAATAAATGTATGGAATCTATTAGTTTGGATCAAGTAATTATGGCTAGCGAGACCCTATTAGGTTCTTAAAAAGCTTTATAATTAAATATTTGTTACTTTAGGTATGATTTTTATGCAAAAGCGACCGGTGTTTAGAAAAGTGCTTGAGAATTCTTTTTGGACATTTTTTGGCTCTGGAGCTACTCGATTTGGAGCTTTAATTTTTTCAATTCTTTTAGCTAGATTCCTTATGCCTGAAAAATTCGGAATATATAGTTTAGCAATATCTACTGCTTTCTTATTTAGTGCATTCTCTGGTTTAGGAATCGAAACTGCACTTGTGAGATATTTGTCATTTTTCCTTGGAAAAAGAAATAAAGCTCAAGCAAAAACATATATGAAGTATTTACTAAAAATAAAGATTTCTTTAGTATTATTAATGTCTTTTCTATTATTAGTTTTTGCATACCCTATTTCAATTTATGTTTATAAAAAACCCTCTTTGTTTATCCCGCTTATTTTCTTGAGCATTTATATTATTTTATTGCCGCTAGGAGAATTTTTCTCAGCCATATTTACCTCATTAAAAAGATCAGAATATATGGCTTATAAGGAATCCTTGACTCAGATTGTGAGAATAATCTTAATTTTAGCAGTCTTTTTATTTTTAGATAAATCATTTTATCTTATTGGTACGATTATTGTTCTAATCCTTACTGCCATATTCGGCTTAGGTTATTCAATTTACTATTCTAAGAAAATGGCGCCTTATCTATTTGATAAAAGAATTAAAAATGGGAAAATTAAAAGAGATGAAATAAAATCGTTTGTTAGATCTGTAATGATTTTGGGCCTTTCTGGAATCTTCCTAAGTTATGTGGATACAATTATGCTTGGAATATTTATTCCTCAACCAGAGTTTATTGCATACTATAGAGTAGCATATACTTTAGCATTCAGTATCTCTGGGCTTTTTGCATACACTTCCGTTTTATTACCTTTCTTTACTCAATTTAAAAAGAAAGATTTGAAAAATACATTTGAAAAGTCCTTAAGATATGTTTCGATTTTAGCAATTCCTGCCTTTTTCGCTATCTTAATACTTGGAAATTATTTTATTTTCCTAATATTTGGAAGAGATTATCTTCCATCCATGATCCCATTGTATTTTCTTTCCGCTTTAATATTCGTTGAAAGTGTATCTGGAATTTATGGTTCGTTGTTAACTGCTAGAGAGATGCCTCAAGAGTTAGTCAAATATTATATCTCTACAACTCTATTAAATATAGTCTTGAACGTAATATTAATCACTTTGTTAGTTAGAATCTCATCAATTTGGGCAGTTGCTGGGGCGGCAATTGCTACGGTTTTAAGCAGAACATTTTATCTGATTGCTCTATTTTTAGTTACTGAGAAAAATATTAAATTAAATACCTCTTTTAAGTTTTTGATACCTATAATAGGATCTAGTATAATTATGGCAGGAGCAATTTACCTTTTATTACTTAAAATTATAGATATAAATTTAGTGAATGGAGTAATAATTGTAGCTTCAGGATTGGCAATATATGTCATAGGGATATTTGTATTGAAAGGTATTCAGAAAGAAGAAATAAAACTAATTAGGGAATTTTTGTCAGTAATGTGGAGAAGAGCTATCTAGTATTCTTTTTCAGAAAAATCTTTTTTAGAATGCCATTTAATGTTCCGAAATACCTGACCGTCATAAAGATAATCATCGGAAGTATGATCTTAAAGTTTGAAATTTTGTAAGATTTTCTAACACTTAATGGAATAATCATTAGAGGATAAAGAAGGTATAAAATAGAAATTAAAATAATATTAAAGATTGGAAAATTAATCCACTTATTATTTAAATTACCTAGTGAGGATCCAATCCACAAGCTTTGTTTATAAACTTCCCTTAATGTACTTGGGTTCTTATGATAACAAAAAGCATTTTTTGCTATATCTGGCCTTATTTTGTGCTTAAAATAGAAAGTTAAATCATCTGCGTACCCTAAAGTTGGATCGAACCCCCCTAACTGGAGAAATTTATCCTTTCTTATTGATCTAAATACATATCCTTTTGAAGAGTTTCCCCATCGATTATCTTTGGTATACGACCCCCAACATCTACTCCACACTGAATCGAGATTATTTGCTTTCTGGAACTCTTCCTCTGCCCCGATTGAGCCGTTTTTTATTATGGGATGAGTAATTTTTTCTAAGTAGTCCTTTTCAAAAGTCATATCTGCATCGACAAAAACAAGGATATCTCCTTTTGCAAGCCTTGCTCCAAGATTCCTGGAAAATCCTGGGCCCTTGTGTTGGCCCTGGAAAAGCCTTACTCTTTTGTCAAATCTAATAAATTTTTTAACTATATCTTGAGTTTTATCAATTGACCCATCATCTACAACTATAACCTCAAATTTTGGATAATCTTGGGCCAATAAACTTTTTATTGCTTCCCCTATGTCTTTCTCCTCGTTATATGTTGGGATTATCACACTTACCTCATTCATTCAGTCTCTAAAAGTTTAAACTATATAAGTTTTTATTATTGGGCCCATATTAAGAAAGCTTTTATATCTAACTTGATAAAATAAGGATATGAATATCATGTTTCAAGTTGGAAGTTGGCATTATGATAAAGGTGGAACGGATCTTTTTGTAAAAACAATCTCGCACTGGCTTGCGAAGAGAGGACATAAAGTTGTAGTTTTAGCGCATCGGCTCCAGGAAGAGGATTGTGAAAATGAAGAGATTAAAGTTGGTAAAGGAATTATTAAGGTAAGGTACACTAAAAGACAAAAAAAGGGAGCAAGGTTTAACCCCTTTGTTTACGCATTCAGATTATTTGAAACTGCTAAAGAAATTTATCTGTTATCGAAAAAGGAAAAGATTGAAATTATAGTTGTTGGGGAGACTGAATTATTGAGTGTTTTTCCCCTTAAATTTACTAAAACAAAAATTTTTTGTAGAGGTGGAGCATTATTGTTTGAAACGATGAAAAGGGAAGTCTATAAAGAAAGAGGAAAGGGAATTTACTCGTATTTCTTTGTAACACTCTTGAAGATTTATAATTTGATTACCTTAAAACTCCCTGATTTCTTAATCCCTGTTAATGAATCGGAATATGTATTCTTAAATGCGAAAAAGAGAAAAAACGCCAAGATCCAAATTATCCCACACGGAGTAGATATCTCTCTTTTTAGACCCCTCAATACTAAAAGAGAGAGTAAAGTGGTTGTAGGTTACGTTGGAAGACTTGCCCCGATAAAATATCCTGAAACTGCAATGCAAATTTTTAAGGAATCTTCAATTGGATCTAGGGATGCTAGTTTCTTGTGGATTGGCCCATTAGATCCTAGTTATGAAAAGGATTTCTTTGAAAAATTGAAAAAGGAGAATAAAGTAAATAATGCGAAATACTTGGGAAGAATTGAGAATTCAAAATTACCAAATTACCTTAACAAGTTTGATATTTTCTTTCAGGTCGAGCAACAAACTAACGTCTCTAGGTCTACAACTGAGGCAGCAGCATGCGGTCTGCCTGTTGTTGCACTTAATAAGGGGAAGGAACCATATGGATTTTTTAGTATGAATAAAAGCGAAGTTATAAAAGAATTAAAAAGGTTGATAGAGGATAAGAATTATAGAATAAAAATGGGGAAGAGATCTAGAAAAGAAATCGTTGAAAATTTTTCAGAAGACAAGATATATTCTAAGTACTTGGATAATTTTATTAAGGAGTCACAAAATGGATGAAGATTCTTGGGAAAAATTATGGCTTAAGAGTAAAGGGAGCGTTTACCAAAGTTTAGAGTGGATGAAAGCTAAGAAATTATCTGGAGAAAATCCAATGATGAAGACGGTGGGGGATAAAGAGATTACTGCAGGGTTACTTGTATTTGAAAAAAACAAGAAGATTCCTTTTTTTGGAACAAAGAAGGTACTATTTTCTGAAGGGAATCCTTTAATTTTGAAAAAGGGAAGTGAAAAAGAATTATTTAGTAAGTTAAAGAAAGATAGTAAAAAGTATTTTTATTTTTTGATATCTCCAACTATTACAACATATAGTGAGGAGACATTTAATAAAAATCATTTCAAGAAAACGTCAAATTTTACTATGTTGGTCGATTTATCGAAAACGGAAGGGGATTTATGGAAACAACTTGAAAAAAAATCAATTCGTTGGGGAGTAAACTACGCAAAAAAGAACGGTCTTGAATTTCAAGGAGCTAATGAATCTGATTTAAGAAAGTTTTATAATCTTTACAAAAATACGGCAGAGTCCGGTCAGTTTGAACCAGAAAATGAGGGATTCATTGAGTTACTTAGGGAGACTAATATCTCTCGCCTTTTTGTAATAAAGAGGAATAATAAAATAATCGCAGGAGGATTAATTTTACTTGATAAGAACAATAACTACTCTATCTTAAACCTAACTGCTTCTTCTGAAGAAGGAAATAAGTTTCAAGCGATGCCATTTTTATACTGGAATTTAATTTTATTCTCAAAGTCATTGGGACTTAAGTATTTTGATTTAGGAGGGTTTGATATGGAAGCTAATCTTGGGGATAAGACGTATAACATAAATAAATTTAAGGAAAGATTTGGAGCTGAGATTAAAGAACAACCAATTTATTCTACTTCCAAAAAGTATAAAATGATACGAAATCTACTTA
>CAZLHJ010000012.1:0-17281 GCA_964559675.1 Candidatus Woesearchaeota archaeon
GATAAGCCTTAAATAATGTTCAGTTCTAATTTATACGAGGTGTAAAATGACATATTTAGAGGACTTAATTTATCTATTAAAATTGAATCTTGTTCCAGATGTATTTTGGAATGTTTTACCTTTGATAATTGCTACAATAATCACAGTAATCTATTTCCAGAAGTATAGTGATGAAAGACCTGGATGGAATAGTTATATGGGTAACTCCCTTATTTTATTATTTGTCGGTATGGCTTTGCTTAGATACTTATACGGGTTAAATGGTCTTGGGGCTGGAAATTATATCGGGCATTATGATAAGAGCATTGCTATAGTATTTTTATTATTAATCGGGATGTTGATTTTAAGATTTAATTTTGAACACTTACTCCCGGAAGTAGTTTCGAGATATATTAGCTCACCGTTAAGCGTTAATTTGATTGCATTTATGATTATTTTGTATACTTATTCAGAAAGAGGAAATACTTGGGGTATCTGGTTTGCGCTATTGAGCATATTTATAGGTTTAAATCTTGCATTAAATGCTTTGAAATTCCCATTGAGATGGACATTTAATTATATTGAAAAATTAAAGGCGAAAGAAATTATTCAAGATGTTAAAGAAGAGAAATTTGAAATTGAGGAATTAAAGAAAGAGATAGAGTATAAGGAAAAACGATTAAAAAATATTGATAAACGGGCTGAACAAAGTAAGAAGATAAGTAGGAAAATTAAGAAAATTATTAAGAGTTAATATTCTTTATTTAAATTTCCGATAATCTCGTCCATATTATCTGAAATGTGTTGAAGGATTTCTTGTTCGGTAGCCTTGAACTTCTTTTCTTTATATTTCATAGCGTGTGCTGCTCCAGCAATAATTGCCATTCTCAATAAATTATTATCATCGTTTGCCATATTTCTCATATGAAAGGGGTGTTTTTAAGGATTATTGTAGTCAGAAGAATTAGATACTGAATCAAAAGTTATAGTCTCATTTGAGTCCTCTTCTGACTGGTTTTCAGTCTTATCAGTTATAGAGATTACCTCGTCTTCTTGCGAATTTTTTGGAGTTTCAGCTTTGTCTGCGGAGAGATTATAATCAATATTTAAAATTATATTTCCTGTCCCAATTTCGATATTATTTTTAGAGACTTTAAAGAATAAATATCCTCCAGCAATTAGTGCTATTACGATTCCAGCGACTATTAAAAGACCTAATAAACCTCGATTATTCATTAAAAGTTTTATAGTTCAGCATATATAAATATGTTTGTTATCCTAGGAGAGATAAACATTTAAATAAAGGTTCGTTTTAGTGAGTTTGTTTAGATAAAAGAGGAAAATGGAACAAGTAGAAAAATTAAAAGCGGAATTGAAAATGAGGGGTTTCTCTCAATTAACTGTAAGAAATTACTCATTTTTTGTTGAGAAATTTCTTGAGAGAATAGGAAAACCTGCTCAAGAAGTGAACGAAGATGATGCTAAATTGTATTTATCCGAGCTATTTGATTCAAAGTCTAAAAATACAATTATGCTTGCTGCTGCTTCTTTAAAATTTTTCTTTAAAGAAATTCTTGGAAAAGAGTTTAATAAAATTAAAATGCCTAAAAAAGAGAAAAGATTACCAAGTGTTTTATCTAAGGAAGAAGTTAGAAGATTAATTGATAATGCGGACAATATTAAATCTAGATTAATTATTTCTCTCCTTTATAGTTCTGGATTGAGAGTATCTGAATTAGTTAAGTTGAAAGTTGATGATATTGATTTCAATGAAAAAATGGGTTGGGTAAGACAAGGTAAAGGCAATAAAGATAGAATGTTTTCCTTATCTGAGAATTTAACTCAAGAGATGAAAGAATATCTTGGAATGAAAGAAGACGATAGGCAATATTTATTTTCGTTAGATAAACCTTTGACAACTAGAAATATTCAAAAGATAATTAAGGGAACTAAAGAAAGAGCTAAGATAAATAAGAAAGTTACTCCGCACACATTAAGGCATAGCTTCGCAACACATCTGTTAGAGAATGGGACTGATATTAGATTAATTCAGAAATTACTCGGCCATAATAGCATATCTACGACAGAATTGTACACTCACGTTTCAAACAATCAACTTAGAAATATAAAAAATCCTTTTGATGATTTATCGACCACTTGAAAATTACAATAAATGTTTTAATATAATAATGTCCTATAATCTACCGTATGGCTGGAGGAATTATTTGGACAAAGGAAGAACTAGAGTATCTGAAACAGAATTATAAAGATAAAACGAATAAAGAATTGATGTATTTTTTGAAGAGAAGTTTTAAGGCAATTACATATCAAGCTAGTAAATATAATCTGCAAAAAAGCTATGGAATTTTATGTAAAGCAAAAAAACGTAATGAAATTGAGATAACAAAGAATCTCTTAAAAAAATTATACTTGGAAGAGGGTAAATCTATTAGGATAATTGCTAAGGAATTAAACTTGGGGAAAAACACAATTCATTATTATCTTTCTAAATACAATATAAAAACAAGAAGCAAGACTGAGGCTAATCAAAACTTTTATTTAAATGGTGGTGTAGCTTGGAGGGTGGGTAAAACTGCTAAAAATAATGAGATTATAAGAAAATCATTTGTAAAGTTAAAGGGAAATTGGGAAGAAAAGAAGGAACATAGAATAAGAAAAATAGAGGATAAATTCAAAAATAATATTGATAAAATTATAAGAAAATTTTATTGGGAAGATAAATTAAATCAAGAAGATATTTCGAAAAAATTGAGTATTTCTAGGCTTTGGGTTATAGAATTAATGAAAAAATATCAAATCTCAAAAAGACCTAATTTTGAACACATATCCAATTTGAAAGGTAGCCAACACCATATGTATGGAAAAAAATGGGAAGAGATTTATGGAATTGAAAGAGCTAAAATTAAAAAAGAAGAAACCTCAATTAGATCTCGTAAGCTTATAATAAAAAGACTTCAGAATCTCGAGATTCCTTTTAGAGACACTGCAATTGAGAAAGCAATTGCATTGGAATTAAATAATAGAAAAATTAAATTCAATAGACAATTTGCCATAGGAAGATTTGTTTGTGACTTTGCAATACCTGAGTATAAGATAGCTATTGAATGTGATGGAGATTATTGGCATGCAAACCCTTCAATTTATAGTAAAGAGAACTTAAATGAAATACAGAAAACAAAGATACGAATAGATAAAGCTAAAAATTCACTTTTAAGAAAAGAGGGATGGACTTTGTTCAGATTTTTTGAGACAGATATAAAGAAATCACCTCGTGATTGTGTTAATAAAATAGAAATGGAGATAAAAAATGTTCAAAATCCATTAGATCATTTAATTAATTCCGAGAATAATTTGAATTAAAATAAATCTCTTACTGGTTCAGGTGTTTGAGTTGGAGCATAAAGAACAATTCCAGTGAATTGAATTTGCAAAAGTCCTTTAACATTTTCACTATGATCTCTCCAGGGATAGGAAGTTTCATTCAAAACATTGAAATAGGGTTTTGGATTCTTCTTATATTCACTAGGGTCTATTTTTGGATTCTCTAAAATTTTATTGAAACTATCTTTTTTTGGAATTTTATCTCTATAGTCTATCTTTGAAGGAAAAGGTTCCAACTCATATCGAGTCTTTGGAGGGAAAGAGATATTTAGATCAGAATCGTGTGAGTGTGAGCTTCTTTGTGATATTTGATATAGTCCTTGGAGAAGTTCTATTATGCAAGAAGGATCTTCTGGATGTAATTTCCAAACATTGCCTCTGTGAAGAAAAGCTTCGCCTGTGCTCCATTTAGGGGGAGAACTTCTTTCAATACCGAAATATTGTGCTCCAACTCTCCTTGCGACCGATTCTGCAGTTTCAATTCGAGATTCAAGAGATCCAATGAAATCAAAGCTAGTTAAAACGCCGATTCTTTTTAATTTATCTTGTGGAATTTGCTCGGAAGAATAGACGGGATTGAAAGAGTTAGAAGTATCTACTATCCTATACGCTCCGAGATCAGAATCTAAGACTACCAATCTAGGAGAAGTTTGTATTGCTTCTTTAGGAAATAAATTATGTAAATCCATAAAAAATTCATTAAAATATAATATTTAAATCTTTCTAATGTTGCTTCTAGTAAGTTACAATAAAATTATCTGTAAGATTTCTGTCTCTTTGCTCTTGCTTTGGAATCTCCAGGTTTTCTGGTTTCCTTTCTTCTTGAATCTTGAACCAATAATCTTCTGTCATAATTAAGAAAGGCTTTTCTTAATGTTTCTGATCCCGATAATTCTACCAATGCTCTTGCTAATGCCAATCTTGCAGCTTGAATTTGACCTTCTTTTCCTCCACCGATTGCTTTTATGTGGAAGTCGTATTCTAAGGTCCCAAGTTCATTTTGGTAAAGTCTTATTGGTTCTGCTAAAGCTAATTTGTGGAATAACATTAATTCCTCTGATGGAAGAGAATTAAAGAATACTTTTCCAGCTCCTTTTGCAACTCTTACTTTTGCGATTGCTGTTTTTCTCTTTCCAGAGTACATCTTTTTTTCAAATTTTATTACGTTCATTTTATAAAAATTCTCTTGTCAATTCTGACAATTTAATTGCTTTTATGCTCATTGATTTTTCAGTTTTTATTTTTGGAGAATCTGCATATTCTTTTGGAGTATCGTTGTAGCATTTAACTCTCTTTAATGCTGCTTCTCCTCTCCCCATTCTGTGTGATAACATTCCTCTTATTGTTCTCTTCATAATTCTCTCTGCGCTTCTTGGGAAATGTGGCCCATAATTGCTTGCTCCACCCTTTCCAATTTTTTCTAAATAGCTAGAGATAATTTGTCTTTTACTTCCGGTAATTTGGATTTCCTTACAGTTAAGAACAACTACTTCTTTTCCTAAAAGAGCTTGTTTAGCTACATAACTAGCAAGTCTTCCCATCTTCGCATTTGTTCCGTCAATTATTAGTTTTTCCATTTTATCTTATTAGTTTTAATCCTTCAAAGTTTTTATTTTTTTGAATTTCATCTTTTAATAATACAAACTCTGATTTATTCTTTGAAATCTTATCTAGAGTATGTTGTGAAGCTGATAATGCTACGATTTTTACTTTTTTTGTTAATTCTCCTGTTGATAATACTTTTCCGATTATTAAAACAGTATCTCCTGCTTTTGTTTCAGAATCTATTCTTGTTAAATTTATTGAACTGTATAATCTTGTTGGTCCAGATAAGTATTTTGCAATTGGTGCCCATGCTGGATTTTGAGCTGCTACTTTGATTGTTGAGAACAATTCTGGATTTGTTTTTCTTTCTGTTCTTTGAATTAATTTTCTTTTACTTAAGTTATTCATGAATATTGACAAAATTGAAGGTATTTAAATCTTTTCTAAAAGAAAGGTTTTTATACCTAAGTGTGTATAAGTGTGTATGAGTAAAAAAATACGTGTAAATATTACAGTTGATAAGGAATTGCTCGATAAAGCGAAAACCAAACTCGATTTATTTGGAGGGAAATTGAGCACGCTATTTAATTCTTATTTATTTGATTTCGTTAATAGCATGGATAAGAAGATAGGTTCGAGAAATGAAGAATTAGTTGAGAAGATGAAAGAATTGGAAGATAAAGTTAAAAAGTTGGAAAAGAAATTCGAGAAATGATGAAAAAATTATAAGGGGGTTTTTTCTGAGATATATTGTTCTAATTTACTTTTCTTAATTGAAGCTATATGGATCATTTGCACCCTTAATTCATTTTGGTTTTGTTTTATTTCGCTAATTTGCTCAAAAACTTGAACTTCATTTGGATTTTCAGGCTTGACAAAATAAGCTGTGAATGTGCCCCTAAATCTGTGAGGCATTTCTAAATATTGAAAAAATTGATTTAAGTCTTCTCTTGATAAACCTGGAAGGCCATCTTCATTACTTGCAATTTTAATGGCACCCTCGTAAATAGAAATAGTTTCTCTCATTTCACATTTCAAATTATGGGCTCTAGAAAGTTTATAGCTAGCAACGATTCCAGGAGTGAGGATTAATCCTGCTAATAAAATTCTTTTTAATCCTTTCATGTTAATTTATGTTAAAATTATGCGGGAAGAAGGATTCGAACCTTCGTAAGCACTAAGCTACATCGGCCTTAACGATGTCCGTTTGACCGCTCCGGCATCCCCGCATAGTAATTATATGGAGATAACTGCTTTTTAAGTATTTTCTTTCTTTCTTCAAGAGAAGTTTTTGGTGGACAAAACCCATATTCTTTCCAGATTAAATATTTTGTCAAATGTTTTTGACTCTTTGAACCTATCTTATCAAACCACTTATTTATTTGAATTCCTCCCCCTAATCTTAATGTGAAGGAGTTTTTTCGAACAAATCCGTCTGGTCCTATATATGAATTTCTTTTTAGAATGTAACATTTGAAATTAAGTGACTTTAAGATTTTGTAAATTTCCTCAATTAGATTCTTAGATGTGGAGGTTAAAGAAATTTTAATTTGTGTGTGGAATCTATTATTCTTAATAGAATAATTTCTTTGACAATAGATAGTTCCATCAGTATCGAAAAAACCCCTAACGAATCTTTTAAGATAAACTTCTTTTTCTTTTATCCAATCTGGAATAAAAAGCTCTTCTTTAACTCCACTTGGAATACCTAAATAATTTAAAGGTTTCTCGATATTGACACTCTCAACAGAAATCCCATAAAAATTTTTTCTTTTGTTGAATACGAATCCCACTTTCCTATTGAAAAGAGGGATCATTATTTCTTTATTAAATAACGGAGCAATATAACAAACATAGTTTTCTTTTTCCTCTCTTAGATCGCCCCTAAGTTGAAATTTAACTCTATTACTATTCTTTCTGTACGTTAAGCCCCCATCTCCAAAACTCAACCCAACCAATTCTGCAGTATTAGCATTCCTCTTAACCAGCATTTATTTAGAAGACGTTATAGATTAAAAAAGACTTATCTTCACTTTAGAATTAAGAGAGTTATTTCAAATTGTCTTCGAAATTGTCTAAGTTTGAAACAAGAGCTTTTGATGCGCCTTGAAGAATTTCTTGAGCAGATAATGAACCATAAGATTCTATGAATAATAATATCTCTTTTGATGCGGAAATTGCTTCTTTATCGACTTGTTCTACTTCGTGAGCTTCTAATTCAGTTAAATCTGCAATCCATTTTTGGCCTTTCTTTTCTGGTTTAATTGCCCCTTTTGAATTTTGAACAATTTGATCTACTTTAGGAGAGCTCTTTATCTCTAATAAGTGTCTGTAGAAACATAAACCTGGAGTGTGCTTTGCATGATCAATTCCTTTTCCTAATTGAGCAGTTGCTAATAATTCTAATTTATGATTTTCTCCAAGAATTGTAAGAGGGATTTTTGGATAAAGAACTTCAGCAGCGCCTTCTAATTCTGAAGCGTATACTGTTGATGGACCTTTAGCAGATAATTTGAATTCTATTTTTGTTTTCTCATCCATTGACTTTTCCGTTTTCAATGGAAGTAAACCAAGTCTATGAGCTAGAACTTCATCGTATAAAGCTGAGTCATTTTTGAAGATTTCGACGTCGCTGATTGCTAATGTTGGAATTTCTGTAACTGATCTTCTTAAAGCATTAGCTATTGTTTCTGAGATTTCTCCCCTAATGATTAATTTTTCCGGAGTGTTTTCAATTGTTTGCATTTTATAATAAGATTAGTGAAGTAGGTTTAAAAAGTTAATTTAAACTCTTCTTCCTCTCTTACCTCCCTTCTTCTTTGGACCGCCTCTTGGGAATTTAGTTGTATCCAAGATATTGATTATTCTGAATCCTTCTTTGCTTAATGATTTTACAGCAGAGTGTGCTCCAGGACCGCTACCAGTTGATCCTGTTTGTGCTCTCATCTTAACATATAATGCGTTAATTCCTAAGTCTTTAGCTCTCTCTGCAGCCTTCTTTGCAATAAACATAGCTATAGTTGGGTTTGATTTTAATCTTGAGTGTTTTGTAACCATTCCACCGGAAACTCTTGAAATTGTGTTTCCTGCTAAATCTGTAATATGAACCATAGTATTGTTTTGTGAAGTGTAGATGTAAACAACTCCTGCTTTTTCATCCTTCTTCTCAATTTTTACTTCTTCGACTTCTTCAGTTTCTTGAGTTTGATCCTTAGTTACAGCTTCTGAAGTTTTAGTTTGAGTTTCTTCTCCTTCTGTTTCTTCAGGTCTTTTTTCAACTTTTTTAAGCGACATTTTCTACAACTTCCTCCTTATTCTCTTGAGTAACTTCTTCTTGTTTTGGTTCTTTAACTTTCTTTTGTTTTAATGAAATTAAATCTTCTTGTGAAACTGGAACTAAATATGATGGAGCATTCACAATTTTATTATCTACTAAAATTCTTTTATGGAATACCATTTGTCTTGCTTCTTTTACAGTATGAGCTATTTTCTTTTTAGCGACGATTGTTGGAAGTCTTCTGTCTAATAAGTTTTCAACTTTTAATCCTAGAACATCTGAGGTGTTTGAGACATTTAATCCGAGAGCTTTTAACTTAGCGAAAAATGCTTCTTGTTCTTCTCTGGATTCTTTTGCTAATTCCATAGCTCTTCTTCTGAAATAATTAACTTTAGCTAATGTTTTCCAAACTTCTCTCTTGTTTTTTAATCCGTATTTTTCAACAAGTACATTTTCCTCTTTAATTCTGACTGCCTCAAATGGCTTCATAGGTCTTGCGAATAATTTTCTTTTTCTTATCATTTCTTCCTCTTAACGCCTACAGCGCTTCTTCCTTTAGTTCTGAAGTGTGACTTAGTTCTTTGACCTCTAGATGGCAATCCTAGAGAGTGTCTTAATCCTCTGTATGACTTTATCTTCTTTAATTTCTTTATATCGAAATCTTTCTTTAGATCTAAGTCGTTACCATATAAATGAGTTGAAGTTGCATTCTCTGGATCGTTTCTTCTGTTTTTCATAAATTCTGGAATTTCTAATGTATCTAAGAAGTCTTCAATTTTCTTTATCTCGTCTTTGGATAAATCAGAAATCTTTTTTGATTTTGGAATTGCTATTTTAATGCAAACGGCATTTGAGATTGCCCAAGAAACTCCCTTAATGTTAAGTAAACCTACCATCAAGCTAACTCTTCCAGGCATATCGTACCCATAGATTCTAACTAGTTTTTCTTCTAACTTTTCATCAACTAATTGTTGTCTCTTCTGAGCTTGCTTCTCGTCAGCTAATTGCTGCTTCTTTTGCATTTCATCAAATTTTCTGTTTTTATCTTCTGCCATTTTATTTTACGAATAAACTAAATCTTTGTCTTTCCAAGAGTTCCTGCATAATTCTCTTCTCGATAGCTTTTCTTGGATCTGGAATAGATTTAACTCTATTTCTTATATCCTCGAAAGATTCGAAAGGCTTTTGCTCCCTTACTTCAAGAACTTCTTTCATGTGCTTTTGGCCAAATCCTGGCAAAAGTTCAATTTGGTGCAATTTAATATTGATTGCTTGAGCTTTGTTGAAGAAATCTACAAATCTAGATTCTTGCTCCCCAACAATCTCCTCGACAAAATCTTGAAGTTGGATCTTTGCAGTCTCTGTAAGCTTCTCTCTTGGAAGCCTACCTTTGATAAAGTATATCTTATCTCTCTTATCTGGACCTATATAAACTTTTTCCTTTGGTTGAAGAGTTACTCCTCTTCTAGGAACTAATTCCAATAAGCTAAAGGTCTTAATACCTATACCCTGGGCTAAGGAACTCATTCTTCCGCCCTCAGAGGACATTGGATATCCGTAAGGTAGGTAATCTAATACTTGTGCATATTCTTCTTTTTGGGTTTCCATTTTTAGTATTTTTTAATAATTGCGAGTATTGCATTTGTTTCATCCTCTGTCAAACTAACGTCCGAGAAGATTTTGTTTAAATCCTCTGAATTTTTCGGCATTAAATCAACGATTTTGACAAGGTTATGTGGTCTGATTTTTGGATTGTTTAAAGATTCAATTTCCTTGTAAAGCTCTAAAGCTTTTTCTTTTGGTAAGATTGAGAATTTTTTTAAGTAGTCTTTCATAACTGGTTTCTCATCTAAGTTAGGAACATAATCCTTTAATTCTGAAAGTGTTAATGGTTTTGAATCTAATATCATTGTGCGTCCTGTATTCTCTTTAAGTGGATTGGGTGAAGGAAATATCTTTTTGGTTTGTTAAAGTCTTTAACCTCGATATAATAATATTCTCCTTTTCTCTCAAGTACTTTTCCAGTTCTTCCTTGTAATCTTTTTGAGTATGGGAAAGGTACAGAAAGCTCCATAACTACTGCTACTGAATCTCCTTCTTTGAATTCTTGGAAAAACTGAGTAAATGAAAATTTTCCTCTAGTTCGCGGACTTTTGTTTTTTATCATAGTATTTATTGATAAATTCGGTTTTTAAAGGTTTCTAAAGAAATTAGTTATTTTGCCCTGAGGGTTTAGAGGTTAAGATCCTGCCCAAGGGGTTCCGATGAGGTCTACTGCGAGCTCAGCCCAGATTAAGACGAGTAAGATTAATACAATGGCTCCAATTAGTAGTTTGTGTCTTAAACTTGCCACATTTGCAGTTAGCAAGACGTAAATAAGGCCTGCCCCGAATAATAATAGACTCGCAACAACAAAATCGAATACTCTCCATGCGACCTCGTCAGTAAATTGCATTGCAATTAGAGGAATAATAAAATTATCACTATGCCCACTGCCAGATAAAGGATTTTTTGGATAATGGAAGTCTTCATGTTTAATGAGAGATTCTAGAATTTAAATAATTTGGGGATCGTACATCATCTAATAAAAATGTAACTTATACGTAGTTACAATTAGAAATATTTAAAAGGTAGAAATAATTTGATTTTTTTATGACAAAATTGATGGAAAAAACATTCGGAAGAAGAGATGCTCAGATTATAGAGAGATCTATGCACAAACAATTTTTGAAGTATCTTGAACAGAGAGATAGGTCTCAAAGAGGAGTAGAAATAGAACCTGGAAGAAGATCTTGTTTACCTGGAGATATTATTCATGCAACTAATGTTAGAAATTATAATACTCCTGGAGAAGAAGCAAAAAGGTTTGATTATGAATCTGAACGAAGAGGAGATGGAGTTCGCATGAATTTTGAGAATCCGGGTTTTGTCGAGAGATTTGCTCCATATATTGGTGCAGGATTGGGAATGTTATTTACAACTACATTAGGATTGGGAATGTTATTTACAACTACATTAGGATTGATAGATGAAAATGGTTTCGCTACTGACCCGGCAAAAGTAGGGATAGTTACTATGCTCGCAGGATTCCTTGGAGGGACGTTGGGTTTTCTATACAAAGATAGTAGGAAAGAACAAAGAGAAGAAATGAAAAGAATTTTAAATAAAAAGAGAGCATATTAAAAATTAGATAAATAAAATAATTTCTTAATTAAAAATAAAAAATTTTAAATAAAACTTATCTGAGTAAATCTTTTCTTGATGGAGCAGACATAGCAGATTGAGTTACAGAGCCTTGGTGTAAGTCTCCAGATTCTCTTGCAGACTCCATGTTATCTACAATAGCTTTGAACATCTTTTCTCCCCAAACTCCTACACCGCATCTTTTACAGAAGTCAATTACAGAGTCTTCAGAAATAGCAGATTTGCAGTAAATACATTTTTTTGTCATGAGTACACCTCTTCCTAGCTGAGAGAGCAAAGAGTATTTAAATTTTAGTGTGTTAAAAAGTAAAATGAAAAGAGAATCAAAATATTTTTGGTCGGGAATAGGAATAATAGTCTTTCTTACCGTTAGTTACTTTATAAAAATCACAGTTGATGCTGGCTCGAACTATCAAACAATTGAGAGTTTACTTGCAATTTTAATATTTCAAAATAAATATGTTTTATTGATTTATTTATTATTTGCATTATTTCTAATTGTTAAAGGGTTCGAGAGTAAACGTTGTTAACGAAAGGGTTAAAAATGTCTATTGATAACGTTAAATGATGTTTAGAATAGGTGATTTCTTAAAAAACCTAAAAAGAGTTTTTTCACATGCAAAATATATTGTAATCGCCTTAGTTATTGCCCTCTTATTTTTTGAGTTTAATGTAGCTGTATTGAATTTTGCATTATTAAGAGAGTTCTTTTCTAGAAGCTTTATAGATGGGCTGGATATATTATTTCAACTCTCTAAGGGGTTTTATGAAACTATTATGATTCATTCATTTATCTCTGTTGTAATGATAAGTCTTTTGTTGGGGATTTTGGTAAGTTTAATTTATTTTAAATCAGACTATAATTTAGGAATTGATAAAAAAGAAGGATTTTTTGGAGGGATGGGTATTTTATTAGGAGCGTTAATACCTGGATGTGCTGCGTGCGGAATAAGTATTTTGGGTATATTTGGGCTAGGCGCAGGATTTTTTGCACTCTTGCCATTTGAAGGATTTGAGATATCAGTATTAGCAATTTTAATACTGCTCGGAGTAATATATAAAACTACATTAGACGTTACAAGTTGTAATATTCAGAAGTTGAAAGGAGGTATTTTAGAATGAGTGACGAATTAACATTGAAAATAAAGAAAGATAGTCTTTGGAAGTATAGTACATTTATACTATTAGCAATTGTTTTAGTTGGAGGTTTTGTCTTTCTTTCAGGAGACAATGAGGTAAATCCTACTCCAGGAAATAATAATCCTGACGGAGTTGTTCAACCTTCAAAAGTACAGGCTAGTGTAGATGATGATGCTGTACTCGGAGATGAAAATGCTGAAGTTACTATAATCGAGTTTTCAGATTATCAATGTCCATTTTGTGAAAGATTTTGGAGTCAAACATTGCCTTTGATAAAATCACAATACATTGAAACTGGAAAAGTTAGATTTGTTTATAGAGACTTTCCATTGACAAGTATTCATCCTATGGCTCAACCTGCGGCAGAAGCTGCGGAATGTGTTGGAAAATTAGGCGGAGATGATGCATATTACCAAATGCACGATAAGTTATTTGAAAATATAAATTCATTATCTGTTGATAATATGAAGACATGGGCTAAAGAGCTTGGATATAATATAGATACTTGTTTAGATAGTGGAGAAATGAGATCTGAAGTCCAAAAGGATATTCAAGATGGTAGCAAAGCAGGAGTTAGAGGTACACCTTACTTCGTAATTATGAAGACAGGAGATAAAGAAGGAACTCCATTAAGCGGAGCACAACCATTTAATGCATTTCAAGAAGTAATAGAAAGCTATCTTTAAAGTTAAATTTTATTTTTTTTATTTTTTTATAATTTATTTTTTACCCAATATGAAAATCAAAGAAAGAAAAAAGGATATATTTGGAATAGCGGTAATTATAATTTTATTTATATTAGTCTCATTTTTAGTTCAACAAAATTTAAGCTTATTTAGAGAAAGTTTCGATATTGGAATCTATGGACAATTAATCTTTGTTCTTATTCTAACATTTGCGACTATAATTGCACCGGTTAGCGCAATACCATTATTTCCTGCAGCGGTAAGTTTATGGGGTTGGAAATTAGTTGCTATTTTAAGCATATTGGGTTGGACTCTTGGAGCAGTTATGGTTTTTGAGATTTCTAGAGGTTTTGGAAAACCGAGAGTTAAGAGGCTAGTAAATCTGAAGAAAGTTGAAGAATATGAAAGATATTTACCTAAGGAAAATATCTTCCTAACTATCGTTTTGTTGAGGATGGCAGTTCCGGTGGATTTTTTGAGTTATGCTTTAGGATTATTTAGTAATGTTAATAGAAGAATTTATTATCCTGCAACATTAATAGGAGTTACCCCGTTTGCGATAGTTTTTGCTTATGCGGGAGAATTATCTTTGGAAATTCAAATTATTACTCTTGCTTTAGCGATAATAATATTTATTGTTGGCGGAACAATTGCATTGAGACGGCTAGAAAGAAATAAAAAGAAGAAAAGAGGGAAAAGAAAATGAGATTTAGTTTTAATGAAAAGAAAGATTTATTCTTCTCAGGCATTTTATTATCCTTGGCCTTTGGAATTTTACTTAGTGGGGGATATATTGCATTTCTTAATTTTGATCAAGGATTTGTAGTTGTATTTTTTGTTGCGTTCTTAACTGCAGGGCTAGGATTTCTATTACATGAGATTGCACATAAATATGTTGCAGATAGATATGGTTTGAGAACGGAATTTAAAGCGTTTTATGGGTGGATATGGCTTTCAGTTTTAATGAGTTTATTTGGATTTATTATTGCTGCACCTGGAGCAGTTTTTATTTATGGAAATATGAATAGAGAAAGAAATGGAAAAATCTCTCTTGCTGGCCCAATGACAAATATAATTTTAGCAGTATTGTTTATGATTGGATTGTTGATCTTTAGTGGAGAGGGGATTATTAGATTAATTTTAGATTATGGCTTTAGAATAAACGCACTACTTGCAGTTTTTAATATGGTCCCAGTTATGCCATTTGATGGTGGAAAAGTAATTGCTTGGAGTAAACCAGTATTTTACACAACTGGATTAATTGCATTTGGATTATTTGTTGCGAGCTGGTTTATTTAGTAAAAAGTATACAGCAAAGTAACTAAAATAGAGATTTCTTTCGTATTATATGGCTAGAGGACTAGATGAGAAGAATATTGTATTGTGGATAGTAATAGGGGTTTTAGTTTTATTCGGGCTCAGTTTATTATTTGGGAGTTTTTGGAATTTCGGAATGAATACTGGATGGTGTCCTATGTGCGGGATAGGTGGAGGATTTGGATTGATGTGGTTCTTTGGATGGATCTTTATGGGATTATTTATCGTGGCACTTGTTTTATTAATACTTTATTTATTCAGGGCATTGAATCTAAATAATGTTAGATTCAAATGAAATTGAAGTGATAATCAGATATTTAAATAAAAAATTTCTTAATAGGTTATGGAAAAAACAAGAAAGATGTTAGTGATTCTTGGGTTTATGGCCTTGATTGCATTATTTGCAACTGCTTTAACAATAAATTTGATGGAAGATAGAGAAGAGGTTAGAGAAAACCCATTGAATGAAGGCGATAAAAATTATATAGGAAATTCTAAAGAAGAATGTTCATTGATTAAATTTATGTGTACTGAAGGATACGAACCTTTCTTTGATGAGAAAGGATGCGGTTGTCAGAAAATTAAAGAAGATGTGAAACCAGAAAGAGTTTTTTGTGAAGAAAGTCAGAGAAATGTTGATGTTTGTACGATGGAGTATAGGCCAGTATGTGGATGGTTTAATCCAGAGAAAGTTCAATGTATAAAATATCCATGTGCACAAACAATTAGTAATCCCTGTTTTGCATGTTCTAATCCTGATGTATTATATTGGACAGAAGGAGAATGTCCTCTTTAGGAAGTTTTATAAGTTTATTTTGTTTTTAATAAATTAGAGGTGACATGATGAGAATTGCTATTAATGGATTTGGAAGAATTGGAAGAGCTATTTTTAAGATTGCGTTTGATTCTAAGATAGATATTGTTGCGATAAATGATGTTCATGGTGTTGAAGACGCAGGTTATTTATTAAAAAATGATAGCGTTTATGGAAGGTATAATAAGAAAGTTTCTTTTGATAAAGATCACTTAATTGTAGATGGAAAGAAGATAAAAGTACTTAGTGAAAGAGATCCTGAAAAATTACCTTGGAAAGAGCTCAAGATAGATGTAGTAATTGAATCTACTGGAGTGTTTAGAGATTATAATGGTGCTGAGAAGCATATTAAAGCAGGAGCAAAAAAAGTAATTATTACAGCCCCTCCTAAAGATGAAATTACAAAAGTTATTGTTCCAGGAGTGAATAATAATATTTTGAAAAAATCAGATAAAATCGTTAGTGTTGCTTCTTGTACAACAAATTGTTTAGCTCCTCTTGCAAAAATTATAGATGAGAGTTTTGGAATTGAAAGAGCATTTATGACGACAGACCATGGATATACATCTAGTCAAAATCTAGTGGATGGAAGTAATAAAGATAGACGAAGAGGAAGAAGTGCGGCTTTGAATATTGTTCCAACTAGCACTGGGGCAAATAAAGCAGTTGAAAAAGCAATTCCTTCTCTGAAGGGAAAATTAAAAGGAATTGCGATGAGAATCCCGGTTGCAACTGGAAGTATAGTTGATCTTGTTTGTGAGATAAAGAAAAAAGCGGATGAGAAACAAATTAATAATGCTTTGAAAAAAGCATCACAAGGCAAATTGAAAGGAATTATAGAATATAGTGAAGAAGAATTAGTTTCTTCAGACATTATAGGAAATACTCATTCATCAATAATAGATGGATTAAGCACGAGCGTAAATGGAAATCTTGTAAAAGTTCTAGCGTGGTATGATAATGAATGGGGATATAGTTCTCGAGTTGTTGATGTTGTGAAGATGCTAAAATGATATCTGGGATAAAAACAATTGAGGATTTTAATTTTAAGGGGAAGAGAATTCTATTGAGGGTTGATCTAAACTCTGAGGTCATTAATGGGAAAGTTAGTTTAAATAAAAGGATAATTGAACACGCTAAGACCATATCTGAGTTGAAAAAGAAAGGTGCGAAAGTCATTGTTATCGCTCATCAAGGTAGACCTGGAAGTGAAGATTTTGTTTCTTTGGGAGAACACTCAAAGTTACTTAATAAATTTGCCAAGGTAAAATTTGTTGAAGATATAATCGGAGAGAAAGCAATTTCAGAAATTCAAAATTTGAAAGACGGGGAAGCAATTTTACTGGAAAATATTAGATTTCTTAAAGATGAGTTTAAGCTTGAAGGAAAAAATAAATTTGTCGAGACATTGAGTAAATTGTGTAATATATATGTAAATGATGCTTTCTCGGTAAGCCATAGAGCTCAAGCATCAATTAGTTTATTCCCACTGATTATGGGGAGTTGTATTGGAAGAGTTTTTGAAAGAGAATTTGAAAGTTTAAAAAAAATAGATTTGAAAAATTCTTTAATAATCTTAGGAGGAAATAAAGTTGAAGATGTGGTTGAACTTGTTGGAAAGGGGAAGATTCTTTCTGGAGGAATATTATCTATTGAAGGATTGATGGCTAAAGGATATGATTTAGGTTTAGAAAATAAATTGAGGGAGAAAGATAAAGATATAATTGAGAAATTGAAGGGAGTTAAAGGATTGATTTTGCCTAGCGATTTAGCGATATATGAAAATAAAAAAAGAGTTGATTTAGAATTAGATGAATTTCCTAGAAATACGAGAATCTTAGATATTGGGAAGAAAACAATATCGATGTATGAGAAAGAAATCATGAAAGCTAAGAAGATATTCTTTAAAGGTACTCT
>CAZLHJ010000013.1:0-14459 GCA_964559675.1 Candidatus Woesearchaeota archaeon
AAAGAAAGGAATGATTGATTCTTTAAAGAACGATTTTTAGTAAGATTTAAATTGGTATTTTCGAGGTAATTTTATGATAGATAAATATAATCCTTCACAAGAGATTAGAGAGCAGGCAAATGATGAATTGTTTAGATCGTATATCCAAGCGTTAAATGGTTTAATGAGGCATCATCCCGATTTAGTTGTAAGTAGTTTGGACGCATTAGTGAGAGATTTGACTTCAGAGGTAAGAAAAGCAAGGGAAGAACGTAATAAAAAAGTTTAAATTGTTGGTTTTAGGTTTTATTTAATGGATGAAATAATCAATTTTGCAAAGATAGAGAAAAAATGGCAAGATAAGTGGGAAAAGGAAAAAGTCTTCCAAGTTAATGAAGATTCAAAGAAGAAGAAGTGTTATGTTTTAGAAATGTACCCTTATCCTTCTGGAAGTGGATTGCACATGGGGCACGCATTTAATTATACTATTGGAGATATTTTGGCTAGATTTATGATAATGAAGGGATTTAATGTTTTACACCCTATGGGCTTCGATTCTTTTGGATTGCCTGCGGAAAATGCAGCCATTAAATTTCAATCTCATCCTAGAGTTTTTACTGATAAGGCTATAGAAAATTTTATCCGACAACAAAAAGCTTTAGGATTAAGTTATGATTGGACTAGGAAATTACAAAGTCACGACATTGAATTTTATAGGTGGAATCAATATTTTTTTATAAAATTATTCGAGAAAGGCTTAGTTTATAGAAAGAAATCTCCAGTTAATTATTGTGTAAAATGTAATACTGTTTTAGCTAATGAGCAAGTTGTTGATGGGAAATGTTGGAGACATACAGATACTGAGGTGGAAGTAAGAAATTTAGAACAATGGTTTATCAAGACTACAGAGTATAGTGAAGAACTTTTATCGGAAATTGAAAAATTGGATTGGCCTGAAAGAATTAAGTCGATGCAGAGAAATTGGATTGGGAAGAGCGAAGGTGCAGAAGTTATTTTCAAGATAAATGATAAAGATTGGAAAGTTTTCACAACAAGGCCAGATACTTTGTTTGGAGTTAGTTTCTTAGTTGTCAGTGCACAGCATCCTGAGTTGATGAATTTAGTTTCTAAGGAACAAAAGAAAGAAGTTGAACAATTTGTTAAGAAGATAAGATCTACAAAACAAGAAGATATGGATAAATTGGATAAGGAAGGAGTTTTCACAGGAAGTTATGCAATTCATCCTTTAACTGGGGGGAAAGTTCCAGTTTGGACAGGTAATTTTGTTTTAGCAGATTATGGAAGTGGAATTGTTATGGCAGTTCCAGCACACGATCAGAGGGATTTTGAATTTGCTAAAAAATATGATTTGCCAATTAAGTTGGTTATTCAAGATAAAGAAAAAAAGATCTCGCTTGATAATATGAAAAATGCTTTTGTTGAAAAAGGTTTTTTAATTAATTCTGAAAAATTTGATGGATTAGAAAATGAGAACGCGAAAGAAGAAATTGTTAGGGAATTATCTAAGAAAAAATTAGGTAAAATGACGATAAATTATAAATTTAGGGATTGGTTAGTTTCAAGACAAAGATATTGGGGGACTCCAATTCCGATGATTTATTGTGATGAATGTGGGATTGTCCCTGTTCCAGAAAAAGATTTACCTATTAAATTACCTGAAGATGTTAAATTTGGAGAAGGCAATCCTTTAGAGAAAAATTCTAAT
This sequence comes from Candidatus Woesearchaeota archaeon, assembly GCA_964559675.1. Classification (GTDB taxonomy): domain Archaea; phylum Nanobdellota; class Nanobdellia; order Pacearchaeales; family GW2011-AR1; genus CAZLHJ01. Next base: position 1,706 of record CAZLHJ010000013.1, read on the forward strand.
TTCTTAAAAGTGGAATGTCCTAAATGTGGTGGGAAAGCAAAAAGAGAAACTGATACGATGGACACTTTTTTTGATAGTAGTTGGTATTATTTGAGATTTACAGATTCACAAAATAAAAAACAACCGTTTGAAAAGAAAAAAGTTGAATATTGGATGCCTGTTGATTTTTACACTGGAGGAGCAGAGCATGCTTGTATGCATTTAATTTATGCAAGATTTTTCACAAAGGCCTTGAGAGATATGGGTTTATTGAATTTTGGTGAGCCGTTTACAAAATTATTTAATCAAGGAATGATTCACGGAGAGGACGGATACGTCATGTCAAAAAGCAGAGGAAATGTAGTTGATCCGTTAGAAGTATCTAAAAAATATGGGGCAGATGTATTAAGGTTTTATTTGGTTTCTGTTGCTGGACCCGATAAGGATATGATTTGGAGCACCCAAGGGTTAGATGGTTCATTAAGATTTTTTATGAAATTTTACAATTATCTTAATAATGTAAAAATCGGAAAATCTGATGAGAGGACGCAACATAAGATTAACAAATCTATTCGAGAGATAACTGACCATATTGAAAATGTAAAATATAATTTTGCTACAATTGAGTTAAGGAGGTTGTTTGATTCATTAGGAAATCAAATCTCTAAGTCTGATTTGGAAGTTTTAATTAAATTAATTTCTCCAATTATGCCGCACATAGCCGAAGAAATGTGGGAGAAAATTGGAAATAAGGGATTTGTATCTTTGGCAGAATGGCCTGAAGTTGACGAGAGTAAAATAAACGAGAAATTTGATAAGATTGAACAGGCGTTAGAAAAGACAGTTTCAGATGTACAAAATATTTTGAAAATTATTAAGGAGAAGCAAGGAAAAGAAGGAAAGAAAGTTTATTTGTATGTTATTCCAAATGAATTGGAATTTTATGATAAAAAAGAGTTGGAAAGTAGATTAAATGTAAAGGTTGAAGTTTTTGCAGTGAATGATAAGGACAAATACGATCCTGAAAACAAGGCTGCGAAAGCAAAACCTGGGAAGCCAGCGATTTATGTTCTTTAGTAATGCTTATGATGTGAAGGGCCATCAAAACTTAGATGATGTTTTATTACCTCTTTGGAGTTCCGGGGCAGTTAGGGTTGAGAGAGTAAGTGAAGAGGTAAATGGGCGATTGGTCGAGAAGGATAGGAAAATCTATCTTAATGACATTGTAACGAGAGATGGGGTGGGGAAGGAGAGTAAAAGATATGGGGTTCTTCTGTGCAATATTGATTTAAATGAAGGAGTTGCGGTTTTATATGATGATAAAAATTATTCAGAAAAACAAAGGAAGATTTTCTCGGATTTGGGAGATGCGTTGAAGAAAGACGATTATAGATTTAAGGTGAAAACTGCAAAGGAAGAAAACTTCGCATAAAGAGACAAATCTCTAATGCTCGTTTGAAGTATAAAACTTCGCATAAAGAGATTAACTTGAACTCTTTTTAAAGGGGTTTTTAAGTGTTTATTTACACTATAAAATGAATTAGTATTTCTCTTGAGTTAAGATATGTAACTTGAAAGGTATTCGCTATATAAAATAAAGTGTATAAGAAAAATCATATTAAAGTGGAATATGTATATTTAAGTATATACTTTCTAAATTGGTTATGCAAAAGGAGAGGCAAGTACTTCCAGCAAGATGTCGAAAGTGTAACACTATTTTTGACATGTGGCCAGCACTTCAAAACCTACCTGAAAGAGGAAAATACGGTGAGATGGCTGCAGAAGTTGAAAATACCTTGAGCCAATCTTTGTGTTGGGGTTGCAGACGTATGTTTGTGGCTTATGCAGCAGAAGATGGTGATGGAGTAGAGTTTAGTAATTCACTATTAGACGAAGATTAATTTTTATTAAATAAAGGTTCCCTTTAAGTTTATAAAGGGAATTCTTCCTTTCTTTTTATGCAAGAATCTGACTTGATTGATTTAATAGGCGAAGGAGCGGTATTGACAGGAGACGCTTTACAAAATTCTAATCAAGTTCATGATAGGGTAAAAGGAAGAGAAAATTTTGGGAGTTTTGTTTTAACGTATTTTAATTCATCACATAATTTACATTATACTGATTTTATACAAGTGTTGGGAATAGGATTAAGTGAAGATAGATTGCCTCACGGAAATGTGAGGAGTGTTTTTGTTAGGGATTATCTTGGTGAAGGTAAGTATGGTAGATTATATGCGGTTCCAGTAAAGGACGTTATTTCGTGTCAGAGAATAGACGTTCAAAGATAATTAATTTTATTAATGGAAAGTTTTTGAAAGTCATATGAATGATTTATTTGCATCTTTAATTATAGCAATTGTTCAAGGATTAACTGAATGGTTGCCAGTTTCTAGCTCTGGACATATAATTTTGTTTGAGAAATTGTTAGGGTATGAAGGAGGACTATTGTTTAACGTGGCGTTACATTTTGGAACTTTAATGGCAGTATTTGTTTATTTTGGAAAAGATATAACTGATATTATTCAGGACTTTTTCAAGGGAGATTTCAAGAGCGAAAATTCCAAATTAGGAATTTATTTAATAATTGCCACAATCCCTGTTGGGATAATTGGTTTCATTTTTAGAGATTTATTCGAGAGTAGTTTTGAGAGTCTTTTATTAACCGGCCTAGGTTTCGGAGTTACAGGTTTATTATTATTTATTGCAAGTATTGATTTTAAAGGAAGATCTGATTTGAAATTAAGAAATTCAATTATTATTGGATTGAGCCAGATTATGGCTTTATTTCCAGGAATTTCAAGATCGGGAACAACGATGTCTACAGGTTTATTATCTGGATTAGATGAGAAGAAAGCTTTGAAGTTTTCATTTTTGCTTTCTATTCCAGTTATATTCGGAGCAAATATTTTAGAGGTTGGAAATAAAGCTTTACCTCAAAATATGATTTGGGCAAGTTTGTTTAGTTTTGTTATTGGATTGATTGCTTTACACTTACTTTATTCAAAGATTTTAGTTAATAAGAAAAATTTGAGATGGTTTGCAGGGTACGCATTATTGTTGGGAACGGGGGTCGTGATTTATAGTTTAATATAGATTATAATGGAACATAAATCTTTATAAGCTATGTATTTTAGGAATTTCTATGGCTCCGCCAGTTTATTCCGCAGTTCATGAAAAGAGATTTCAGAAATTATTGGATTCTGGAGATATTAATGGAGCGAGAAAAGTTCTTGAGTCTTTACCTCCCTCACAATCTGGACAGGATGCAGTATTAAGGGCAGGATTTATGATTAGGGGATATCAAAGTATTCTTGAAAGAATGGGCGATTCTAAGTATGGGGTCCTTTCTGAATTCGGAAGTCCTGAGGATATCAAGGCTAATTTACATAGATTTGAGTTGTATAAACAAATTGGAGATATTCCATTTATACGAGGAAGATTAGAATCTTTGCAGGGATATGAGGGTTTTGGTTCTCCAGAGATCATAAAAAGGAAGCTTGATGAATTAGATCAATATCGAGAGCAGGGTACTCTAGAAGAACTTGAAAAAAGATTGAGTGATTTAGAAAAGAGGGCCATGGATGGAGAAAGTGCAATGAAAATATTAGGTTGATTCTATGAAGATAAGTGAGAAATACAGAGCGCAATATAATCGGTTGCCAAGAGATGAAAAGAAACAATTTAAGAAAATAAAATCTGAAAGTGTTAGAGAATTGTTTCTGGGATATCCGTGGAGAAGAAAAGAAATATTTGACGCGTATAAAGAGTTAGATAGAAATCCAGATTATAAGAGAAATTTAAAACATTTGAGAAGAAACTATGGAGATTTTATTTCTGAACATACTAGATTGAGAAGTTTAGTTAGAGGGGCAATAAGGAATAGAACAAGATTAGATGGTTTGGAAATGCATGACGCTGTTAAATATATGGTTCTGAGAGATGATATGAAACGATTAGAATCTAAATTTTCTCTTGGAGAATTAGTTTTGAGGATATTTCCGTATTGGGGTTCGGCAAGGACTTGAAATTTAAAGTATATTTTTTAGGAGATGTGTTTTTATAAAGGGCTTTCTATTTTGAAAATCTATGTCTAAAGGGGTTGAGAAGGTAAAGAGAGTTGATTTTGATTTATCATTATTGGAGTCTCCGAAAAAAGTAAAGGGGAGAGTTAAGAAGAGATTTGAAAAAGAAGGATGGGATATTAATTGTCCTGAATTTTATCAAGCTCTTGGGCAAGCGAGGAGAGTTTCTGCAAGTTCTAATATTTCTTTTTTGTATGCTCATCTGTATACATGGCTTATGGGGGGCAAGGTAAGTAAAAGATATAAGTTGGAATTTGAGGAATTGGAGAATGGAAATAGGAGAAACTATCATCCAGATGTTTTAGATAGGGGAAGAAATAGAAGTTGGGATATAGAAGTTAAGACATTTTGTAATTCTGTAAAAGGTGAATGCTTGGTAGGCGTCCCGCAATTAGAAAATTATCTTCATCAACTTTTAAAGAGAACTGATGTGGATCCTGCACAGGAAGAGAAATCAATAGGATTTAATTTTGCAGTTTTTAGATACGCATCTCCATTTATTGAAAAGAGATTAAGGGGGAAATTTTATACGAGCGGAAGACAAAAAACTAGAAAAGAATTCAAAAATCCTCCAATAGGAACTATGTCTAGATCCGAATTAATTAATTTTGCACTTGGAAATGTGAGAGATTTAATCATTTTGCCATCAAATTTAATGATTTATTTAGCAAGTTTATCAACGAGGAGAACATATAATCAGGAAAATTCTAACTCCTCTACAGTTGATTCACAGGATTATTTCGCAATTAGATCTGGGGATATAAGTTGTTTACATAATCCAAATAAAGGTTTGAGGCATCTAGTTCAACAATATACTGGATTTATGGATGATTTTCATTTAGAAGGACTTGTTGATGCGGAGAGTTTACACTTAGATGATTTAGTAATGGAACAGAGGCTTTCTCCAGTTGTAAGAGTTAATGAAGAGTATAGTGCAGGACCGATTAAAGTTACTAGATATAAATTTGGAGATAGGGGAGCATATAGGTCTTGGATTCTAGATTTTAGGAAGAGGCATGAAAAGATTTTAGGCTTAGGAGGATTAAATATAAGAGATTTATGTGTAGAAGAGAGAGAAACTGAGCAAGAAATTCCATTTTAATTTAGTATATAAAAACTTTAAAAGGCCTTAGTTTACCGAGATTGATGTTCAGTAGGTTAATTGTTTCAAGCGGAACAAATGTTTTGGGGTTGTATTCAACTAGGGAAGGTTTGGTGTTTGCAGAGCCACCTGGGACAAGACATATTGCCAATATAAATTGGAGGGCCCCTAAATCAAGTAGGGATTCTAATATTGATTATTTCATTGTTAAAGATATGTCTCATTTGCCGTTTAGACCTTCTGAAACTAGAGCTTTAAACGGGTCTCAGACAGAATATGATTTGGAATCTAAAATGAAATTTAGATATAGATTTTTAGATAGGGATGTTAGTAGGGTTGAGTTAATAAGAAGAATTGCAACTGCAGATGTGAAAGCACATATTGCAAAGAAAGATGAGGGAGAAGGATTATTTTTGCCAACTATTAATGGAAGAGCTCCAATTTCACAAACAGGATATTCTTTAGAAGGATTACCTATGTATGAAGGTTTTCCCACAATTGATTTTGTTAGTAGGATAGATTCAAAACCTCTCTCTTCAAGTAGGCCGGCTAGAATTCAGATCCAAGGTAAACAGGATTTTGTTGAAGATTGTTTACTAGACATAAATCTAGATTTTGCAAAATGGTGTGTTGCAGATATTACTCCAGATGGAAAGTTGGCACCTTGGAACACGTGCAGTTATTGTTATGCAGGACATAGGCATAACGGATATCCTGAGTTTTGGAAAGCAGAAAGGGAAGATATCGCTGAACAAATAATTCTTGCGGGGGAGGAAAGGGCGAAATTAGGAAAACTAACGAGATATTTGAGATTAGGAAAAAATACTGAGGCAGGAGCGCCGATTTTTAGAGAAAATTTAATCAACACTTTAGAAGCATGTTTGGATACTGGAATAAAAGTAATTATGCCAACTAAATTTTTAGAGTACGATCCTATTGTTGCTGAACTTTTTAAGAAGACTGACTCAACTATGTTAGTAAGTTTAGGAAGTGATGAGTTGGAGAGGGGAACTCTATTGTATGGGCGAGGACAAGAAGCTAGAATTGAATCGGGAGTACAATATCATGAAGAGGGAGTGAGGGTCGCAGGTTTTCAGATTGTAGATCCTACATTAGAAGGAGGAGGAGAATTATTTAGAGAAAATCTGAAAAGAGCAATTGCACTCCTCCCAAGAGTCCAGATTTTACCATTGAGGTTAAGACATCAAGAAAAAGCAAAAAGAATGTATGATGGATGGCATTCTATAGTTGACGATGGTCACGAAGGATTATTTGCAGATGAGGACAGGGCATATGAAAAGGGACGAGACGGAACTAGACTCGCAATCTCATTAACGGGAGTACAGGATCTTCTTGGAAAACAAGTTGGGGAAAATGGAAAAGAAACAGAAGTGGGATTATGCCATCATAGTTCGTGCATAAGTGGATGTAGTAAATGTTTTATGCCTGGAGAAAAACATATTTTGACCGTAAATGGTAAGAGTTTAATTAAATAGTGATTGGGATAAGGGGAGGTTGACCTTTATTTCTTCTAACATCTATTCTATTTTTATCGGGAGAGTACACATCATATCTTCCAGTTATTTGATTTTCTGCACAATTCGCAGTACATAATTTTTCTAGGAACGGGCATCCACTACATTTATTATAATCTTGGCGAGCGCACATTTCAGAACCTATAATCCAGAGAGCATCATCTAATTCTTCTGCAGGAATTCCATTTTTTTTAGAGATTTGATTATATGCCTTTTCTAATTCTGTGGCATAAGATTCATCTCTAGCAATTTCACCATTCAACGGCTTTACAGAATCAGTATTTACTGGAATTCTTCCTTTGTGGATATCTATTTTTAATAATGCATTTTTTGGATCTCTAGGTAAAACAATATTCCTATGTAACATATAAATTATAAATAAATTCGCGATCCCTGAACCAATCCCTTCAAATTGCATTAAGTTTTCTCTTGCTTGGGAGACTGTATTAAATCTTATTAAGTTTCTTGGATCTCCATCGTATTCAGAAATTAATCTTTGCGCATTATTGTAAAATCTTACTTCTGGAGAATTTTCATTAGTGCTTTGTAAATTAAATTGCATACTATTTTTGAGAACTTGTCCAATCAATCCTTTAGACTTTTTCTTTTCAATTGAAAATAAATTATGTTCTAATATTTCAATTTCTGAGGGAGTATGTTTGATAACTTCTTTAGGGTCGAAAATCCATCTAGTTTTTGGATTGTACCAAGTTCTAAGCGCATTTCTTATAATTGTACTTGACTTATTCGCTCTTTCAAAGAATACGCATGTCCAGAGATATAATGAGGCTTGAAGTGGATCTTTCACCTCTATTCTCTGAGGAGCGAATTCTAATTCTGAAGGGATGTTCCATTGTGGCAAGAATTTTTTGAAATCTCTAAATATTCCTTCTCTGTTTTTATAAGCATTATGTGCAGAAAGGCAAACTTCTTCTAATCTCTTTTTATCGAGTGTAAATTTGTATTTTCTTCTGCTAACCATAGAAAAGCCATCTTTGGAGGGTTTAAAATGATTTTTATGCTAGAGAATCGGTTATTCAACAACAGCCTTAATTCTTCGAATTCCTGCTGCTGAAGATTCTTCTTTTACTATTCTGAATTTTCCAATTTCTGAAGTATTTGAAACGTGTGGGCCTGTGCAAATTTCTTTACTGAACCAACCTTTTTTATCAGATTTATCTACTATCGTGTATATTGAAACTACGTCTGGATATTTAGCTCCGAATTCTGCTTGAGCTCCAGAATCAAGTGCGTCTTGTAATGAGATTTCTTCTCTGATTACGTCAAGAGATTGAGCGATTTTTTCGTTAACTAATCTTTCAACTTCTTTTATTTCTTCAGAAGTTAATTTTCTTGGGAAATTAAAATCAAATCTTAATCTTTCAGGAGTTATGTTTGAACCTTTCTGTTTTATTTCTTTATCTTTAAGAACTATTCTTAAAATTTCGTTGAGTAAGTGTGTTGCAGTATGTAATTTTTTAGTTGCGTCTGAATCGTCTGCTAATCCTGATTTGAAAACTCCAGCAGATGCAGTTCGTGAGAGATCTTGATGTTTTCTGAATTCTTCATTATATTCTTCTAGGTCTACTTTGATTCCTTTTTCATTTGCTAATTCTTGAGTCATCTCGATAGGGAAACCATAACTTTGGAAAAGTAAGAATGCTTCTTTTCCAGTAATTATTTTATCAGTTGCGATTTCACTGAATTTTTTAAGTCCTTTTTCAAGAGTTTGATTAAATCTTGATTCTTCTTGTTCCAACTCGGATAATATGAATTTTTGATTTCTGTGAAGTTCTTGATAATCGGGATAGTTTGGAATAATTGCTCTTGCTACTTTTGTTGTGAATTGATCCTGAATACCTAAAACTCTTCCGTATCTAATTGCTCTTCTAATTAATCTTCTTAAAACATATCCTTGTCCGACATTACTTGGAGAGACTCCTCTTTCATCTCCTAAAATAAATGTTGCTGCTCGAATGTGGTCTGCAATAATTCTCATCGCTTTAGTATCTTCTTTATTTTCCCCATAGATTTTATTTGAAATAGATTCTATTTCAGAGATTATTGGTTTGAAAATTGTTGATTGATAATTATCTTCTAGTCCGTTTAGTATTGATAATGTCCTTTCTACTCCCATTCCAGTATCTACATTTTGTTGTTCTGCTAAATTATATTTTCCAGATTTATCTTTTACATATTGCATTAAAACATCGTTCCATATTTCAACCCAGTTTTCATCGTCTGGATTAAAAGTTTTTGGGGCAGGTTTGTTATTTAATTTCCAGAAAAACATTTCAGTGTCTGGACCGCATGGACCTGTTTCTCCAGCAGGGCCCCACCAATTTGCTTTTTTAGGTAGATAAGCGATTCTTTCTTTTGGAATTCCTAAACTTCTCCAGATTTCTGCAGATTCTTCATCTTTTGGAGCGTCGTCATCTCCTTCGAAAACTGAAACTGCTAATCTTTCAATTGGTATTTCAAGAGTTTTAGTTAGAAATTCAAATGAGTAGGAGATAGCTTCTTTTTTGAAATAATCTCCGAGAGACCAATTTCCAAGCATTTCAAAAAATGTGTGATGTGTAGTATCTCCAACTTCATCTATATCTTGTGTTCTAATACATTTTTGAACGTTGACTAATCTTTTTGTTTTTAATGGATGAGGTTGCCCAAGTAAGAATGGGACTAGTGGGTGCATTCCCGCAGTTGTGAATAGAACAGTGGGGTCATTTTCAGGTATAAGCGAAGCTGAGGGAATATGTTTGTGGTGTTTAGATTTAAAGAATTCAATATATTCTTTAATTAATTCTTGTCTCGAAGTTATTTTTTTCATATCTTTTTTAGAAAAAGAGGGTTTATAATGATTTTTATATATTTGATTTAAGACTCGTGAGTTTGGCTTTTATTCTTTCTATTTCTTCATCGAGGGAGAGTCTTTCTTCTATCTTTTCTATTTTGTTATTTTTCATAGTTATTTTAAGATCGCTTTCAGGAAGTAATCTCGTTAGGGCTTTCAGAGAGTCTTCTGCGTCAGTTAGGATTTTTTTAAATGTCAGTTTCAAGGCAAATTCTTCTAATCTTAATTTTCTATATTCCTTAAGATGTTTTGTACAATTTAATAAGCCTAGTTGAATATTCAATAAATTATGTTTTGAAAAATAAGCTTCCTGATTTGAAAATTTAATATATTCTTGAGACATTTTAAGCTTTATCAAATAGATTCTCTTGAATATTATCTATTCTTGATTTTATGATTGCTACTTCTTTTTCCCAGCTAGATAATTCTTGTTCTTCTCTCATCTTTGTTTCTCTAATTTTCTTAAGTAGTTTGTCTAGGTCTGAGACTTTTTCCTCTGCTTCTTGAAGTGCTTTTTTAGCCGTGTGGAATTTAGTTAGTTTAATGAAAATATCTGAATTCTTTTGAGCAGGTTGAAATTGAGGAGAAGATTGCATTTGAGGAGTTTCGTTACGTATCCTAGGTTGTACCATATGCGGCATCTCTGAGATGTCTTGGTGCATGCTAGGGATCATAGGTAATGATGGGGGAGGCAACATCTTGTGTTCTGGAGTCCACTCTTCCATTTCTAAAGTTTTTGGAGTAGTAAACGAGCTAGTTTGTTCGGGAAATTCTGGAAGTTCGTCTAAATTTGTGACTGCTTCTTTAATTGCAGCTTGAGAAAATCCAATTTTATGTGGAGAATCTGGGAAAGAGGGTAATTGGTGCTTCTCTATTGCTGAGAAATCGTCATCTTCTTCTTCATCCATTGAGCTTGTCGGCATAGTGTTTACAGGAGTAAGGGGTTTAGAAGGGGCTCGCATTGGAGGTAAATCAGGTAAATCTCCGCTTGATTTTTTATCCCAGAACATAGTAGTATATTTATAAATCTCTTTATAAGGATTTATATTAATTCTTTAGTAGTATCTACTTTAAAGCAAAGTTTTATAATGCTTTTTTTACAAGATGGTATATGCAAGAGAAACTTCTAAAAGAAATTTTGTCTATGCTCGTTGGTAAATCTGGCGCTGCGATAGTCGATGTATTGCATAATAAGAAAGATGTCAATGAATTCTTAATTGCTAAAAAATTGAATTTAACTATAAATCAGACGAGAAATGTCTTATATAAACTTGCAGACGAGGGATTAGTTAGTTTTATTAGAAAGAAAGATGCAAAGAAAGGTGGATGGTATATTTATTTTTGGACTTTAAACTCAGGAAAAGGGCTAGAGAGATTCAGAAGTTTCTTGGAGATAGAATTAAGTAAATTGAAGGGACAAATTCACGATCGAACTAATAAAAGACATTATTATTCTCCGTTGGCAGAAATGGAATATACTGAGGAAGAAGCTTTAGAATATAATTTCATATGCCCTGAAACTGGAGAGGTTCTTGAATTAAAGGAAGATACAGAGTTAATTGCAACTCTCGAGAGGGAAGTGAAGAAGTTAGAACAAATTTTAGAACAAGTTAATATTGAAATCGGTTCAATTGAGGAGAAAGAAGCTAAATCTAAGGAAAGAAGAATAAAAGCTGAGCAAAAGAAAAAAGATCAAGAAAAAGAAGAGAAGAGAATTTTAAGACAAAAAGAAAGAAAGAGATTGAAAGAAGAAAAAGAAAAGTCTGGAGAGTCAAAGAAAAAAGCAAAGAAAGTTCCTGCTAAAATAAAACCTAAAAAGCAAAAAGCTGTGAAAACAAAAGCTAAGGCTAAGAAGAAGCAATGAGATCTAATAGAAGAAGATCGAAAAATATTTTCGATAAATTAAATGATGTAAGTATAGTATGGATTATAATAGCAGTAAGCGTAATTTTTTCCATTATAGGGTTCGTAATGTTTTATTTGAATTTGGCAGAATATATTGCTTTAAAACCAATTAGTATTCTTCAAGGAAAATATTTGTGGACATTAGTAACTCATATTTTTGTTCACGGAGGGCCTTTGCACTTGTTCATTAACATGTTTGTTTTATTTTCTCTCGGGATGTTGTGCGAAAGAATAATTGGAAGAAAGAGATTTTTCTGGTTTTATTTAATTTCAGGAATTTTTGCAGGAATACTAAGTGTGTTGTTAGCAGGATTCTTCGGTTATGGATTTTGGGAAAAGGTCTTTGGTAGTCCTGATGTTTTAATGGTCGGAGCGTCGGGAGCGATTTTCGCAATTGCAGGGTTATTTGTGATTTTACTTCCAAATATTAGATTCTCAATTATTTTCCTTCCATTCTTTTCACTTCCAGGATGGATAATGATTCCAGCAGTTTTATTCGTAACTTGGATTGCTAGCATTTTAGGAGGATTCCCAATAGGTAATGTTGCACATTTCGGAGGATTTGTTGCGGGAATAGGGTATGGGATTTATTTAAGATATAAATATAATAAAAAAGTAAAGATGTTACAGAGGTATTTCAAATGAATAAAAAATTAAAAAGGTTTTCAAAGAGGACGAGGAAGAATTTTTTTGATAGTTTGAATTATATTAAAGAAGCAAGAAGATATATCTATTTTGTTTTAACTTTGTTTTTTACAGCAGCTTTAATTGGGTTTTTCGATAGTGATACTTTTGTGTTTGTAGAAGATATAATTAGAGATTTGATTGGTAAAACTGAAGGACTTGGATTATTTGATATGATTTCATTTATTTTTGTAAATAATGTAGGTAGTGCTTTCTTAGGTAATTTTCTAGGTGTTGTTTTAGGAATAGTCCCAATTTTTAATGCATTGACTAATGGAGTTGTTTTAGGGTATGTACTTTCAAAAGTTTATCTGATTAGTGGATTTAGCGATTTTTGGAGATTGCTTCCACACGGTATTTTCGAGTTACCTGCAATTTTTATTTCTCTAGGGATGGGAATTAGATTGGGAATGTTCGTGTTTACGAAAAATAAGATGGATGAGTTAAGGACAAGATTTGTTAAATCTTTCAAGGTATTCTTATTTGTTATAGTTCCGCTCTTAGTAATTGCTGCAATTATAGAGGGTTTTTTGATCATTTATCTATAATTATCTTATCTAGTTACCTTTCTCTAGTAACTACGGATTAGAAAGATTTAAATAATTTTAATTTC
>CAZLHJ010000014.1:0-3155 GCA_964559675.1 Candidatus Woesearchaeota archaeon
TTAGCAGGTTTGACAACTGCAGCAATGGCATTAGTTTGGGGAGGTTTCGTATATTTATTCGTAGTTCTAGGTGCAACATTTGCATTGGCATTCCTAATGGGGCAAGTAGATAGGAAGAAAGTTATTTCATATGCAGGTTGGTTAATTTCTGCAACTATTCTGATGATGTTTTTCTCCACAAGATATTCTGTTGGGGACATGGTTAACTCAACAACTACTGGTCTGGCATATGGTGCACTACTCATTGTGGGAATAGATTATTTAATTAAGAGATATAAAATTCAAGATAAAATAAAAAATAAAAACGTCTCAAATCTCCCTCCAGAAGTATTCACTTTAATCCTCTCAATCATTGCATTTGCTATTCTAGCTACACTAGTTTTCGGACTGGATTTCATCCCTTCAAAGATTTCATCAGTTTACGGCAATTTAGTTGTCCCAGTTACAGATCGATTAGGAGTTACAGTAGCAGAAAACAGACAACCTTTCTTCTCGGAATGGGCAGGTAGTTTCGGCCCAGAAATTGGCAATCTCCCGATTACATTCTTAATTTTTATGATCGGTTCTATTTATCTATTCAATTTTATATTGAGAGAATTCAATAAAAAAGAAAGATTGGCTTTAGTTTTAGCTTATACTTTGGTGTTATTCACCACAGTTTTCAGCAGGTTCAGCTCAAACTCTATTCTAAACGGAACAAATTTCATAAGCCTTATTGTATATTTCCTAGGATTTGCAGTGTTTGGTTTCGTAGCATTCAAGGCATATTCTAGACACTTTAAGGGAGATTCAAACATATTCAGAAATATTGAATTCGGAGTTCTTCTTTTATTCGTCTTATTCTTCCTAAGCGTAATCTCTGCAAGAGGGGCAGTAAGATTAATTATGATGTTAGTTCCTCCAGTATCTATTATCATTTCCTTCTTCATAGTAGATGTCTCGGATAGAGCAATCAAATCTAAATCTGAATCAAGGAACTATTGGGCTGCAGGAGCAATTATCCTAATAGTTTTATCTTCTTATTCGGCATTACAATTTTATAATGTCTCATACTACACTGGAAAGAGCTATGTTCCTTCTCCATACACTCAACAATGGCAATTAGCCATGTCCTTTGTGAGAGATAATACGTCACAAGATGCAGTTTTCGGACACTGGTGGGATTACGGTTATTGGGTACAAAGTATTGGAGAAAGAGCAACTGTTTTAGATGGAGGAAACGCAATTTCTTATTGGAATCACCTCATGGGGAGACACGCTTTAACTGGAACCAGCAACCAAGAAGCACTTGAATTTCTATATTCCCATAACACAACCCATTTCCTAATAGATTCAACAGATATTGGAAAATATCCTGCGTTCTCTTCAATTGGAAGTGATGAAAATTATGACCGAGCTAGTTTCATTCCAACTCTAGTGAGAGATAACTCTCAAGTTAAGGAAACAAAGAATGGAAGAATATATCTTTTCCAAGGATCATTCGGAACAGACTCAGATATAATCTATGAACAGAATGGCTCAAGAATTTTCTTACCTTCAGGAATGACTGCACTAGCTGGAATTATAGTTGAATTAGATGCATCCGGAAAAGTTTTATCTAATCCAGAAGCAATCTATGTTTACCAAAAGGAACAATATAGGGTTCCATTAAGATACGCATTTGATACAGAATTCAGAGATTTTGGAACTGGATTAGAATCGGGAGTTTATCTTTACCCTTACGTCTCTTCAAGTTCATCTATAATGGATAATGGCGCGTTAATGTATTTGTCAGACAGGACTGTTAAATCTCAATTAGCAAGATTATACTTATACAAAGAAGCAAATCCCAATTTCGTTTTAGTTCATTCAGAAGATGATTTCGTTGTAAGGCAAATTAAAACTCAAACCGAATTAACAAAAGATTTCGTTTATTACCAAGGAGTAAGGGGCCCAATTAGAATTTGGGAGATAAATTATCCTCAGAATATGCAAGTAAATCCAGACTATTTGTTAAAGAATTTCCCAGATAATAATCTTGCAATTTCAAGATAAAATGGATATGCTACTAATCTTTCCAATATTAGCAAGTTTTTTCATAACTTTGTTTGCAATGCCCTTTTGGATTAGAAAGGCAAAAGACATCGGATTAATCTGGGACGATATGAATAAATTAAATTCAGAGAAGGTTGCAGGTTCTGGAGGGTTAATTGCAGTCGTAGGTTTCATAGCTGGAGTTTTCATATACATCGCATATTTGACTTTTTACTTAAAATCAGGTAATGGAAGTATTTTAGAGATTCTCGCACTCTCAACATCTGTTTTATTTTTAGCAGGTATAGGATTCATTGATGACCTACTAGGTTGGCAGAAGGGAGGTTTAAGGCGTAGAACTAGATTAGCTTTAGTCGCTTTGGCAGCTATACCTTTAATGGTTATCAATGCAGGGCAAAGCGAGATTTCAATACCCTTACTTGGAGCATTTAATCTTGGAATTCTCTATCCTTTAATCCTCGTTCCATTAGGGATCGTAGGGGCAACTGCAACATATAACTTCTTAGCAGGATTTAATGGACTCGAAGCATCACAAGGGATTATTTTATTATCGGGCATAGCTCTAGTCTCTTACTTCACTGGGAATGCATGGCTCTCAGTTATTTTAATTTGTATGATTGCATCATTGATTGCATTTTTAATTTATAACTGGAGTCCTGCCAAAGTCTTTCCGGGAGACGCAATTACTTATTCAATAGGTGGATTAATAGCAATATCTGCAATCTTAGGAAATTTTGAAAAAATAGCTGTTTTCTTCTTTATCCCCTATATAATTGAAACTATACTTAAATCAAGAGGAAGATTAGTTAAGCATTCATTTGGATTACCTCAGAAAGACGGATCTCTTTCATTAAGATATAATAAAATCTATGGTTTAACTCACCTTTTCATATATTTATTAAACAAATTAAATATCAAACCAACAGAAAGAAAAGTAGTGATTGCTATCGGAATATTTCAATTAATTATCATTATTGCAGGACTTATAATTTTCAGAGAAGGTATTTTCATAAGATAAAATGAGTTTTTTAAATAAAAATATTTTGAAGGGAAGTTTAGTCTTACTTATAGGATTTAATATATACAATTTATTAAATTTGATTTTTCAATTCTCTATGGCT
>CAZLHJ010000014.1:3255-5119 GCA_964559675.1 Candidatus Woesearchaeota archaeon
CTTTCAATCGCAATTTCATTTCTAGCCATCGCAAATCTAAACTTATTTTATAAATTATCGATCGGGAAGATATCTAATTATATGTTCTTGCCTGTCTTCGTATTATTCCAAGCATTTATTTTATACTTCTTTTCAGATAATCTAATTACTTTCTCATTAGCATTCATTTTATCTTCAATTGTTTTCTTATGGGGGTCAAATAAATTATTAAACTAAGATGGAAAAACTTTTCTTAATAATTCCAGCATACAATGAAGAAAAAAGAATTGGAAGAACTCTAGAAGAATATATAAAATTCTTTAACCAAAAGAAAAAAGAAGAAAAGTTGGATTACAAAATCTTAATTGTAATTAATAATACAAAAGATAAAACGCAAGAAGTGGTAAATAAATTCTCAAAGAAGAATAAATCTATTATCTCGATAAATTTAAAAAAAGGAGGAAAAGGAAATGCCGTTCGTGAAGGCTTTAAAGAATCATTAAAAACAGATTCCACTTTAATTGGATTCGTAGATGCAGATTTAGCAACGCCTCCCGAATCTTATTATGATTTAATCCTTAATATTAAAGATTTAGACGCAGTAATTGCAAATAGAGATGACTATCGCTCAAAAACAACTACTTCCCTCAAAAGAAAAATAACCAGTAAGGGATTTAATTTAATTGTTAGGAGTATAATGTTATTTCCGTATAGAGATACACAATGCGGAGCAAAATTATTCAAGAGAAAAGTTATAGAAAAAATATCCTCCAAACTAGACATTGCGGAGTGGGCATTTGATATAGATTTGTTATACAATATAAGAAAATATGGATTCAAAATAAAGCAAGTCCCAACTACATGGGAAGATGTAGGAGGATCTAAATTAAGTTTATTTATCGTTCCAATTGAAATGTTCTTATCAATTATCAGATTAAGGATATTATACTCTCCTTTCCAAATACTTATAAGGGCATATGATCTTATCCCAGATGAATTAAAACTTCATAAAATCTATAAAAAATGGCTAAAAAATTAAACTTCGGATGCGGCGATGAAATCCTAAAGGGATTTGTAAATGTTGATAATGTCCCATTGAAGGGCGTAGATGTAGTTCACGATTTTAATAAATTCCCATACCCATTTAAGAATAATGAGTTCGATTTTATTTTCACTTCCCATGTCTTAGAACATTTAGATGATCTACAAAAAGTATTAATCGAGCTTAAAAGAATTTCTAAACCGGGCGCAAGAATTTCTATCAGAGTACCTCATTTTTCATGCGGAGTTAGTTATAGAGACCCTACGCATAAAAGGTTATTTAGTTATTTTACTTGGGATTATTTCACGGACGAATGTTTCTATGTGCAACCTAAATTTAAAATAATCAAAAGAAAATTAAACTTTACAAGACTTGCTTTTCCATTCCTAAATAAAATTTTCAACCCAATTATAAATTTAAATCCGTCAATATATGAGAGATTTTTCTGTTGGATGTTGCCTTGTTCAGAAGTTCTTTGTGAATTAGAAGTTACAAAATGAAAGAAAAAATTACTTGCGTAATCCCATTAGGAGAAAAAAGAAAATTATATTCTTTAGATTCAATAAATAAACAACAAGAAAAAATCAACTACATTGTAGAAGTGGGAGATAATCCTTCGAGAAATAGAAATAATGGGGCAACTAAATCAAAAACTCCTTTGATTGCTTTCATAAACGCTCACTCCATCTTACCTAATGACTGGTCTAAAAAAGTAAGTAGATTTTTCGAAAAACATAAAGAGATAGATATAGTTGGTGGACCACAATTAACTCCTCAAGACCAAAATTTCTTCGGCAGGGCAACAGGATATGCTTTAAGCTCAAGATTTGGTTCAGCAGAGGT
>CAZLHJ010000014.1:5219-7375 GCA_964559675.1 Candidatus Woesearchaeota archaeon
GGCTTCATTTACGGTACGTTAAGGAGAATATTCTATGGATAAAATTTCAATAGTTATTTGTACATATAATGGCGAGAATTTAATAAAAAATTGTCTGGATTCAATTATCTCTCAAAATTATCCAAATAAAGAGATAATTTGTGTAGATGGGGGAAGTTTAGATTCAACTCTAGAGATAATTTCTAATTACAAAAAAAAATATCCTTGGGTAAAGTTAATAAAAAATAAAAATAAATTGCCTGAAGGAAAATATAATGGAAAATGGCAAGGCTATAAAATTTCAAAAGGAAAATTAATTGCTTTCATAGACCAGGATAACGTCTTACAAGATAATCAATTTTTTAAAAAATCTAGTCTGCTCTTAGCCAAAAATAAATCCGCATTAGGCGTATTAGCTGGCCTAAAGAACGATTTAAATGATGAAAGGGTAGTAAGATTTGTCTCTCTATTCGGAACCGACGCTTTTTTTGCATACCGCTCGTTAGATTTCCTTAAAAATCTACCTGAGAATAAAAATCTCCAGATTTATGAAAATAAATTAGATAATATGACTATCACTGGAGGAAATTGCTTTATCTATAGAAAAAAAGATTTAGATTCAATCAGAGGTTACACTCGAGATGTTTTCACAATAAGGGATTTAATTAAAGTAGGAAAAAATAGAGTTATAATTAGTCCAGATTCAACAAAGCACTATGCAGAAAAAAATTTATTAAAGTTAATCCAAAAAAAATTCTTCTGGTCTAAAAAATTTAAGAATTCACAAGAAGATTTCTTTAATTATATGCCGCAAACAAAATTAGAAAGAAGAGAGTTTCTAAAGAACATTTTTTTCAATTTAACCTTTTTTCCAAATTTCTTAATCGCTAAAAAGATATATCGTGCTTCTAACGACCCGATCTCTCTGATATTCCCTTATTTCGCATTTGCAAATACCCTTGCATATTTTGTCGCATTTATTAGAAAATGAGAATCATTTAACTGCATCTATTGTAATGCCTATTGCTCCCAAATGCAGAGGAATTAATTTCAAAAAAAACCTAATTATCTTATTCCTTCCACCATAAGTATAGGATATTCTTTTATTTTTAAATTCTTTAAATAATCTAACTAAATGAGAGGCTACAAATAGATGATAATGTGCGTCATCTCCTTCTTGATGACCATAACCGAACCCGCCCTTATATTGGGTCTTTAAGAAAGAATTATGTTCATGTTTTTTCGAAATATAAAATAAAAGATATCCTGCATGATCTGTATGGACATGTAGTTTTCCCCCTTTCTTCAGAACCCTAAAACATTCCCTTGAAAAATTATCTAAATTCTTAATGTGCTCTAACACGCAATTCGAATATATTTCGTCAAAATAATTATCTGGGTAAGGTAATTTTTTATTTAAATCTCCAACTTCAGTTGTGCTTTCAGTTTTAAATAAATCTATTCGGTGAGTACCATACTTTTGATTTCCGCACCCTAAATTCAAGATTCTTTTTTTATTTTGTTGATCCATATTTAAACTCATAAATTATTAAAATAGGCTGTGTTTTTTGAGCGTCTGCGAAATAAGCTTGCACAGGTTTATGTTTATCTTCATTTTCCTTTAACCAGTCATTAATCCAAGGAGGATGTGGCTCAAAAAGAGATAATGTAATATATTTAGGCCTATTTTTATCTACATATTCGCCGAATGCGGAGGAATTATCTAAATGAGAGTATGGGAATGTCCGCCTCTCAGAATAGTAGGTATTCTGTGTACTCGATATAGATAGAATCAAATCCTCTTTATCCGAATTTTCTTTAATCCACTCTCCTGCAAATTTTACTGGAAGATAACTCGTCTTTTTATTTTCTATTAAACTATCTGCATGAGAGATTTGGAAGAAGGCTACAACTAAAAGTATTGCAATTATTGAGTAAGTTAATTTTTTATTGTCTTTTATGAAATGAGAAAGTCCCAATAACGCCTTACCCACAAACATAAATATAAATGGCATCCACAAGAACACCCATCTATCTTCAGTCCCACGAATATAAAATATATAAAATACAGAGATTATAATTAGTGCAAGAACAGAAAGTAAATCTGGGTTAAATGCCCTTTTCTTATCTTTCAATATTAAATCTGAGTAAAGCAAAAATTTCAAACCAAGAATCAA
>CAZLHJ010000014.1:7475-13829 GCA_964559675.1 Candidatus Woesearchaeota archaeon
ATAATTGAAAAGAACATAGAAGCAAAATCAGGCTGAACTCTCGCCCCCCAAAATAAGAATGACCAACTCACGCTTGCAAGAAATGCAGATATTAATCCTATTTTTTCATTGTACATTTCTCTACCAAGATAATAAAATCCATAAACCATTAAAACTGATGGCAGGACTACCAATAGGAACTTTATTGCATTCTCACCTAAACCGAGAATAAATATTAATCCCGAAATCCATTGAAATAATGGAGGTCTTTGTGGATTTTCATCGTAAGGCACTCCAAAGGCCATATCCTTTGCATGACTCATATATTCTGCTTCATCCCACCATAATGCTTGCCCATTAGTTTGAACTAGATAGTAAATCCTAATCCCTAATGCAAATAAAAGAATCGCAATTAAAATTAAATTTGTTTTATTATTAAAAAATCTTTTAATTTTTTCTTCTCTTTCCATTAAAAATTCTTATGAAAAAGGCTATTTAATTGTTTTTAGGCATCACTTTTTCGACTATTTTAAAGACTTGATCTGCCATTATACTTTTAGTCAAATCCTCATCATATTCATTCATTTTCTCAGGAAAAAACTCTTCTAGTCTTTCTGATACAACTTTCTCCAATAGCCCATATCCTTCAACTTCTTCTGAACTAGTACAAAAGAAAAGTCCAACTGTAGGCTTTCCAAGAGCTAGGGATACGTGTAGAGAAAAGCTATCTGAGCAAACCATTACATTACAAACATTAACCAATGACAAAAATTCTAGATCAGAATTATAGGGATTATTTCTAAAAACTTTTATCTTCTCTTTTTCCAAATTTTGACTAATTAAATCAAGTTTCTCTTTTTCCTCTGGACCTCCAAAAATTAAAATTTCATAATTCTGCAGTGTAGCTAATTTAGCAAACTCCTTTATTCTCTCAGAATGCCATGCTTTCGAAGGCCATCTTTTAGACGCTCCAAGATGAAGCCCAATCAACCTATCCTTATTTACATTATTTTCTTTTACAAATTCTTCTCCAAATTTAACTTCTTGTTCAGTTAAATTAATTTTAGTATGCTCGTCGCAATATTCTAATTCTGCCGCTTCAAACATCATTTGCTGATAAGTTTTTTTATTAGATTTCTTTAAAGAGTCATCAAATATAGTATTCAAGTAATATTCTGCTCCTATATTGAACGCACTTAAGAACCCTTCATCAGAGTAAAATCCTAGCTTTTTACTAGCATTGATTTTTTGTGCAAGAGAGGTAGCTTGCTCATCAATATCGAAATTATATAATAAATCAAATTTCTTTTCATCAGCTGAAAAATCTTCTAGTATTTCTATTTTATCAATAAATTGCACACCTTTTAGCAAATCTTTGATATCTTTTTTTGTTATCAAGGTTAGATTTCCTCCATTACTTTCTTTTATTTTCTTTATAATTGGCAAGGTTCTAACTACATCTCCTTTAGCTCCAAGTTTTATTACACAAATTTCCATGTTTTTTCTAAAGGAGTTATCTTTTAAAACTATTCTATCTAGATAAAATCATGAAAAAAGCATATATTGCAGGCAAAATACATACTTCAGAAGAGATAGAGATATTAGAGAATATAGATTCTATATGTAAATCTCTGGGCCTAAATACCTTTCTTCCACATAGGGATGTAGGCTTAGCAGCTAACTTTTCAGATGTAGGTAAAATATTTGAGGGAGATATAAAAAAAGGATTTAAGGATGTAGGTATGGTAATTGCTTCTCTAGATGGATTACATGTCGGAGCAGGAACTGCTTGGGAATTGGGCTATGCATATGCGAAAGGTATTCCTGCAATAGGCCTCAAAACCGATGAGCCTATCGAAAAAGCTTTAGATTATTTAAGTGCCATTTTAATTGGTTCTATGAAAATTGTAAGTTCATTCGAAGAATTAAAATCAGAGATAAAAAAATTAATCTAAAGGTTTTGTAGATTGAATTTCAACCTCTCTCCACCCATCTTTATACGCCTTCTTTTTCTTCAACTCATTAAATGCCTTAATATACAAGTATAATCTCGCAAAATAAAGTTCAATTGTCCAAAATAATTCTTTAATACTTCTAGGTTGCAAAATTGCAAAAATTGCACCTTCCTTTATCTCATTAAAGAAACTTTTTGTTCTAGGCATATCTGGGGCAATCTTATTCAGGTTTTCATGTGCTTTTATATTTCGAACTTTTTGGGCTAACCAATCTTTCCAATTATCTGGATTCTTTACATAAACTTCAGCTTTGTCTACGTACTTGACCTTATATCCTTTTTTCCAGAATAAAAATGGAATTATGCTATCCTCACTCGTTTCAGTTGGGAAATCATAGATCACTCCCTTTCTTATAGCAAATAAATATCCAGAACATTCAAAAAATTTTTTTGAATTAGATAATCTTTTCCGAGTCTTATCAATTCCATTAAAAGCAACATGCGCCCAATAACCATATTTATCTTTTCTTGAATCTAGACTAACTGGTTTTCCAGTTACAACTCCCACCTCCGGATTTTTAAAAGAATTAATAATCTCATTTATAGAATTTTCTGAAATATAAACATCTCCATCAGTCATAATAAATAAGTCATTTTTATCTCCTGCTCTTTCTTGGAATAATAAATTCAAGGCATAGCCTTTGCCCTCTCCAGGATCCAAGAAAAATTCCACTCTCTTATCTTTTATATTTTTCTTAAGGAAATCTTCAACTTCTGGAAACGGGTCCACTACAATAATCCTAAACTCTCCTTTAATCTTCTGTTTCAAAATAGAATTAACTGCTTTTAATGTGGCTTTCGGCTCCTTATAAGATGTAACAATAATCTCTATCATTTTTCTTTCTCAATAGGGTAATTTGCAGGCCTTATCAATACTATTCTTTCACCATCTGATCTCAAGGCAACTATCCTACACTTTTCTGTTCCTTGTTTGCCAATGTCTGATTTTTCAATAGTTTCCACATTAAGTTTCTCTCCCCCAATCGAGATTACGTCCCCTTCTTTGACATCCATTGCCTTTATTTTCATCTCTAATGGAATAGTTATAGACTTATAAAGTTTATTTTATTCTAATTTATATGAGGAAGGCAATTGTTTTATGTTCAGGAGGCCTAGATAGTGTAGTTTTATCTCATTATGTAAAAAAGAAACTAAAATATAAAAAAATACTAATTTTATTTTTTAATTATGGTCAAAAATCACTTCTTCCAGAAAGAAAATATTCTAAATTATGTGCTCTAGAGATAGGTGCTGATTTCAAAGAGTTAAAAATTTCAGAACTTGCCAAATTATCTACTTCATTAATTAACCTCCCAGGCAAATCTGAAATCTCTAGAAAATCTCTTAAAAATACAAAAAAGGAATCTGAAAAATGGTATGTTCCTTGCAGAAATCTAATTTTTTTAAGTTATGCCTTGGCATTAGCAGATTCATTAAAAATTAAAGAAAATATAGTTTATGATATTTTCATCGGTTTCAAAAATGAAGGTTCTGAGCCCTATCCAGATACAACTAAGGAATTTCTCAATTCCATAAATAACATTTCTAAAAAAATGAAATTAAAAAATAAAATTTACTCTCCATTAATAAATAAAGATAAGGAAGACATTATTAAATTAGGTAATAAATTGCGAGTCGATTTTAAAAAAACATTCAGTTGTTATATTGGAAATAAAGCTCATTGCGGAAAATGCTTAGCCTGTATGTTAAGAAAAGAAGGATTTTACTGGGCAAATATTCAGGATCAAACTATTTATCATGACCCATAATAAAATTCAATTTTTTCAAGAGATTAGTATGTGAAAATTTTCTATCTATTCTACTCTCTTTCAATTCTATGAAATCCCAACTATGTGAGTAGAACATTATCTCCCTATAAAACAGCTTCAAAATAAAGAAATAAATTTTAAGTATCCATTTAGGAAAAACCCTCACAACTAATGAAACCGCAGGCAATATAAATGAGGCAACTGGCCTCTCTTCTAAATTATTCCTAATCTTATATTTCCAAGGGCGTGAAAAAAATAAAAATACTGCTCTTTTAGGTCTGCTAGGGAAAAATAAAAATTGTAAAAAATTCAATGGAGTCATACTAGAATCATATTCAAATTTATACTTTTCGAGCAAATCTAAGGTCTCATTATCAATTGAATGCTGCGGGGCTCTAAATCCCTTTGGTTTTATCCCAAGATACTTTTTAAAAATTTTAATTGATTCTTTAATCTCATATTCTTTTTCCTCGTAAGACATATCATCAAACCTTTTGTGGCTCAATCCGTGCAATGAAATATCCCACTTCTTATTTACAAATCTTTTAAAAATTTCTTTATTTTTAGGAATACACGAGGCGACTACAAATAAAATAGGTTTAATTTTATTTTTGTCACATATCTTTTCAAATTTGATTAAACCCTCTTGTATCCCTTTGTTTTCACCATCATGTAAATCGGGCTCGACATCAACACTAAAAATTAGTTTACCCATATAATCTTGAGGTCCCCTTTGCGATATATTTCCAATCATAATCTTTTGAAAGTTTTTCTCCCTTTTTGCCATAGTTATTTGCAAGAGTTTTACTTTCCATAATTATTTTCATTTTTTCTACCAAATCATTTACATTTTGAGATTTAAAAAATAACGCTTCATCATTTACTATCGATTTGAACGCAGAAATATCAGATAAGATTAAAGGTCTTCCCGAAGCAAAGCTCTCAAATAAAGTTAATGGTAACCCTTCCCATAAACTTGGGAGAATTATACAATATGAAGATTTTAGTCTTCTAACTATTTCCTTTCTATCTGAAATATATCCTTTCCAGATAATATTTTTATTTTTGAATTCTTTCATAAGCTGTTTAGCATAATCATTCACTTCTCCAATAATTTCTAATTTAAATTCAGGATATTTTTTATTTAACAATTCAAATGCCTGTAGTAAATAGATTATCCCTTTTTGCTCATGTATTCTACCAATAAAGTTAATTCTCTTTTCAATTTTATTTATTTTTATCCTAGAATATATTGATAGGTCTACTCCATTAGGTAGGTAAGTTACCTTAGAAAAGTAATTCTTTAATTTTTCTTCGTCTATTCTATTGACGGCGATAATTATATCTGCATAAGAGAGGGCGATTCTAAAAAAAGGCCAAAATATCTTCGAACTAAAAAATTTAAAACCTGTAATTCCATGAACCGTTACAATCACATTATATCTCATCTTTAATAAAGGTATTAAAAAATATAATGTATTCTCATGTATATGTACAACAGAGTATTTTTTTCTAATCGATAATAAAAGAAAGAAAACTGAATAAATATAGACAAATAATGCAAAAGAGATATTTTTTAAAAATCCTGAGCCAAAATAAGGCATTTCAATTTTATTTTTGCATTTAGATCCGTTTTGAGTTAAAACCTCCACAGAATCTATTCTTGAGCTTATCTCAAAAATATGCTGCTCGCTTCCACCTTCTAAAGGAGGGGTTAAACCAATTATTAAATTTTTCATCTTTTTCTGCAAATTACATTAAATGAGCTTCCTAAATATTTAAACGGTCCTCTTGTTTTAATATTATCTTCAAAACCTTCTAAAATTCTTCCAAAAAATGTATCTCTCAACTTTTGTAACAATTTGGGTTCTATGGGCAGAATAATATCTGAGCTGATTTCTTCAGGATAAAGTTTGGCCTTTTTTAAATAATTCATCCATTTATAAAAAGGGAACCTATAATGGACCGTACCTGCAGTCATCCCGTAATGTTTATTCCAATTTCCACCCAATATAGAAAACAAACCCTTTCTACCAAAATAATAACTAAATACATTTGGGAGAGCAGCAATAAATTTACCTCCCTTTTTTAGGACTCGGTTTACCTCATTTAGACATTTTTCTTTATCAGGAATATGTTCTAAAACATCTAATGCAAATACATAATCAAAACTTTCATTATCAAAAGGTATTTTTGTACCACTGGCATTTATGAACTTAATCTTATATCTTCTCCTTTTTGCTTCATTAGATGATTCTCCCAGGAATCTTTTATCAATATCTATCCCAACGACTTCAAACCCTTTTTCATACAAATAAAATGAGAAATGGCCTATATTTGAGCCAAGATCTAAAACCCTTCCTTTCTTATTATTTTTAATAAACTCCTGCAAAAATAGAAATTTTTTATATTGAAAATAGAGACTAACATTATCGATTTCATTGATTCTCCCATGTAATTTTTGAAACTCTCTAGTCCATTTTTTTGCTTCTTCTTTATTCATTTTTTATACATTTTTTTTAAGAATTTAATTCTCTTAAGTAGATTTCGTATCATTTTATACTTTTTGGAAGTAGAATAAATTGGTTGTTC
>CAZLHJ010000015.1:0-13787 GCA_964559675.1 Candidatus Woesearchaeota archaeon
AATTCTCTGAATCTGAATCTTCTCCATAATAAACAAGTAAATCAAAAGTCAAATTGGGATAATTAACAATACTCCCTATAACTCCATAACCCTCTCCACTTCCGGAAAGGTTTCCTCCTTCTGTATAAAACTCTCCTGAAATTGTATCATCTAAAATCAAATCTCTTAAATTTAATAATTTAGATTGATTTCCATAATCAATCTTAATCTTAGAATTTAATGGAACTAATTCTCCTTCCCTTACATTAAATTTGAGTTCTCCTAAAATTGGTTCTCCTAATTCATAATCTAGATTTATATTGAATGTGACTCTTCCCGTAGTTGAAAAAAATCCATTGAAAGCTAAAAAACCAAGCGCAATTAAAATTAAAGCAATTAATGAAATAAAATAAACCCTATTAATCTTGCCTTCTTTTGATTTTAAAATTGAATTACTCATTATATCCTCTTTTGAGATAAAAAATTAAGTTTAAACTCATTTATAAGTATTTCTCCTATCATTCTCTTGTTTTTTCTTCCAGATAATATAAATACTAATCAATAAAATCAAAATAAGTATTAAAAATAAAATCCACCATGGGAAATTATTTTTCTCTGAAACACAAGATAAAGTGCAAATTCCTCCACAATCAACTCCTTCTTCACTCCCATCTTGGATATTATTACTACAAGTTGAACAATCTTCCTCAGATTGAACAAATAAAATATTCAAGGAGCCCTTTGAACGCCACTTTTCAGTATCTATGTCTAGAACTGGCTGTCCAGTCTCGGAATTTATCGCTCTGACTCTTTCTTCTCCAGAACAAGTCTTATCTATAATAATTTCGACTTTAACTTCATTCGAACATACCTTTTGATCATAGTATGAAGAAATACAAGAATTTCCATCATTACATAACCTCTTACTTACTCCAGTATATTTTACAATTCCATTGAAAACATCGCTAGTTTGTCCTAAATAATCGCACGCTCCCCATTCTCCACATTCAACTTTTGGCTCACAATATTCTCTTTCAGTATCTGACTCTTCTAACCTATGATTGATTAAACATGTATTTTCTTCGATAGGTGTTATCGAATTATCGCACGAATTCAAATCTTCACAATTTCTAGAACTTACTCCATCAACACATGCGCTCCAACTTGAACACTCCCAATTAGATTCGCAAGGAGGAACATAACAACTTCTTGTTTCCAAAGGTTGAGAAGAATCTGGACAAGTTTTAATTGGCTCGCACTCCCTATCCTGTTGCCCATCTTCACTACATTCACTCCACTCTGAACAATCCCATTGAGGAACACATTGTACTTCTCCGATTGTTGTCCCACCTGAATCTGAAGGAGGTGCACTTCCACCGCTCTTAGAAGTAACTGAATAACTTACACTCTGACTTGCAGAATTTCCAGTATAATCTATTGCACTACATGTTGTACTAAACGTTCCTACAACAGAAGTACTTGGATTTGCGGTATAACTTACGCTTGGAGATGAATCCAAATTATCTGTAGCTGAACAACTACATGTAATTGTCTCTCCAACTTTAACGCTTGTTGGAGTACATGAAAATGAAATACTTGGAGCAACAGAATCATCTCTTTCTGCAATTTGATAACTACTCCATGAAGTCACATTAAAAGTGACATTTCCTGCATTTAACGATGTGAAATTATAACAATCGTTACAAATAGAATTATCTTTCAAAATAACCGGAGTTATATAATTGGTAGGAACATCATAAAGAGTCACATTTGCAGAAATATTTAATTGTCCAGAAGCAGAACTTGAATTAATAAATGCATAATTATTTCTTATAACTACATCCCTATTCAAATTTTCTCCAGTAGCATTTGTAGCACTCAAGAATTTAATTCTTCCAGCGGAACTATTTTCAAAACTAACGAACGCTCTTGGAGCATTTCCAAATAATCCTCCGAAAGTGTAATTCTCAAAACTAGAATCAATCAAAGTGATATTTGATGGATGCCCATACTCAAGATACAAATCATAATATCTCTTATCTGTATTATAGGCAGAAACATTCTGGAGAGTTATATTATCTGACCTATAAAGATAAACTGCATTATCTGTTGAATTATAAATTCTAATATCTTTGAAAGTACTATTCTGCACAATTTGGATGAATAGAGAATCTCCTGCAGCCGAATTAGTTTTATTAATGAATATATTCTCGAAATACAAATTATTATTTGATGCCCCTACCAAATAAATTGTCTCTTGACCCAAAGAACTACTATTCAGTATTGTTAAATTAACCACATTTGTATTCTTAACTGCATTGAGATATATAGAATTTCTATGTGTCCCGTTAATAAAATTATTATTTACTGTGTTATTTTCAGAACTAACTACTACAATTCCATAACCTACATTTTCTAAAGTATTATTTTCTATTTTTTCTCTATAGTATCCTGAATTAACAATTATCCCGTAACGATTATCATCCCGAGTATTTTTAACAACATTTCCTGTAACATTTACATCGCTTCCATATAGATAAATTCCACCATAATTAAAGTCTATAGAATTGTTTACTATTTCTCCACCTTCCGACCTAAAATCAATACCGTATGCTGCAGTAGAATTATAAAGTACATTTTCAACAACCTTTAGATTGGAGTTGCTAGACCCTCCTATTGCACTATAATACGTGCTATTTATTATGTTATCAGATATAGTGGAATTATAACAGAAATTACAATATATGCCTGCATTTCCGTTTATATAAGTTAAATTTGAATTAGAAATGGTAAGATTTTTATCGACATTCCCATAAATTCCTGCAGCATTCGTTCCAACATTTTCTAAAATTAAATTAGAAATAGTTAAGTTATCTGAATAGGATAAATAAACTGCAGCATCACTAGTAATAGTCAAATTCCTCAAATCAATCGAATTTAGATATGAATTAGGACTATTATCTAATATAATTGCTCTACTACCTGCACTACTTACTCCAGTTAAATTTTCAAACCTATTTGAATTAGAATAATAGGAACTCAACCCATAACGAAGAAAATTACCTAGATTAGAACTAGTAATATTATTATTTTGTCCATAAGACAAATAGAAATTATCGTAATTATTATTCGAAGTTATATTCTGAATAAGGGAATTACTTGAATTGAACAAATATAATCCTTGATAATTATTTGTTGATAAATTCAAATCCCTTATTGTAATTCCGCTACAATTTGCACACACAACAAGACCTGCATCTCCAGAATTATCATAATTGAATTCGTAGTTAGAAATAGAATAATTATAATAAATTCTTTTATCCTCAACAAAATTATCTGCAGTTATATTATGATTGAAATATTTATTCTCAGTTCCATCAATTCTAAAATTATATTTATTCCCAGACAAATTATTTTCCCTCAAGACGTTAAATTCTACCCTATCCAAAAAAATACCTGAAGTATTAGAGTCTTGAATTACATTTCCAATGAGAGTATTATTATTCCCATTGAATAAATAGAGATTTATTCCGTTTCCTGAATTATCCCAAACTCCACTTTTTACAATAGTATTATTTGCAACTAAATTTCTCTTTCCTTGCATAACTATTCCATCTCCCCATGAGGAATTTATAGTATTATTGAAAATAGTGCTATCTAAAATTCCTAAAAGCATCCCATCTTGCTGCGGTGCATAAATAGTATTATGTGCGATGTATGCTCCTGTATAAGCTCCGTTTGCGACAATCCCGTATTGTGAGCTGCCATTAATTAAATTATTAGTTACGTTGTTATATCCATCAGCAAGATTAATATATCCTCCCAAATAAAACTTATTATTATCTATAGTTCCATTCTCTCCTCTAAAATCTATTGTGTGCCTATTGAGGGTATTATTAACAACACTAACATTCGTAGAAAGAGAATTAGATACATATAATCCCACACCTACCGAACTCCTTGTAAAATTATTATTTCTTATTAAGACGTTTTTTGTTGACGTTACAACAACATCCTCATTTTCAAAGTTATTATTCTCAATTAAATTATAACCCCTTCCAACATTAACTATTCCAGTATGTAAATGAATATTATCGTAAGCAGGGAAATTAGTAAAGTTATTGTTTCTTGCAATGAATCCATTACCGTATTGATAAAATAAACCATAACCTGCAAATCCATTCCCCTGTGTAAATGTTGAAGTATTAACTTCTAAATCATAAGAATATTGTGAAAATATACAATTGGTACTCCACGCTCCACACATAATAGTTGTATTTTCTATTACTGAATTATTTGAATATAATAATCTTATATCTTCCCCAAAACTTGAGACAATAATATTCTTTATTTTAACATTATTAAAACCGGTAACATTAATCCCTATATCCCAAATATCTCCAGACCAACTATCTCCTGTAATATTGAACCCGTTTCCATCAATTGTAACACCATTCGCCATTACATTTATACAAGTGCCAGTTGTATTGATACTTTGGTTTAATTGATAATTTCCAGAAGACAAAATATCTCCACATTGAAAGATGTTATTAGAAGAATCGTTTGCAACAGGATCGACAATATAATCAAACTGAATTGGACTGTCAAGAACCTTCAAGTCAAACGTATCTTGCTCACCTTCTAAATTTGTAAGTAAAATTTGGTATTTCCTATCTTCGGAAACGTTCTCAAATGTAGCCAAAACCTCATTTGAATCTTTTTGATAAACCTCAATTCTAGAACTTTCATTACTCTTTGCATAAATAGTAATATCTTTACTTGAACTCAAATTCTTCTCAAACCATACTCTGACATACTCTCCGGGATTAATCTCATTAGTAAAATTTCCATCTCTCTCTTTTACTAAATCATAAATATCTTCAACAAAAGTTCTGTTGCCATCTAAATGTTCTGCTCTAGTTATTAAGATAATTTCAAAAGTTTGATTAGACAAATGAGGGGTAATCCATTCCATATAATCCAAGTATTCGTTCCCATCTAAATCGTAAACATCAAAAGGCAAATAGGTATTATTCTCTACCCAAAACAATTTTATCTTATTTTCCTCTCCAATTTGATAAATTTCTTCAATATTTGTAAATGATAAAACATCCGTATAATTTAATTCATCTGGGCCTGAAACAATAACTCTCTTTCCAGAAGATTTATTCTCCTCAGTTATAGTTGGGGCATCTGTATAATATTCAACAACATAATCTGTAGCATTATCTTGAATTTGAACTTCAATTGTTGAATTTTCCTGAGCTTGTTCATCCAAACCAATTACTCTTCCAACTAAGCCCCACTTTCTTATTACATTCCCAGAAATACCTCGAATATCTGCTTTAGCTTCTTTCTCCTCTTCTTTCTCTACCTTCTTAACAGAAACATTATCTGCATGTTTAGGCAATTCAATAGTTACATTCTCTGGAATTTCTAAACTAACATTCTGGACCCACTTAACAGGCTCTCCAACCTTAATCTGGCTTCTTGAAGTTTTTATTGAAATTGCTCCAGAAGAAACCAAAATATTAAACTCAGAAGAAACATTCTCCGCTCCTGAGAAAGCAATTACCTTCCCCTTTCTAGAGCCTTTAAATCTGCCATCTGAATTTAAGATAAGGGCCTCTCCTAAAAACTCTCCAGTTATATTATTTGCTTCAAACTCATAACTCTCAGCTCCTGAAAAATACTCGCTTAGATTTAATTCAAAAGATGAATTTGGAGATAACCTAATCATCTCAATATCTTTCAACTTAGTTAAATTGCTCTCATTAACTTCAATTTCTTCCTCTAGCAAAATATTTTTACTTGCACTTGCAATAACTTCATCACCATAAACTAAACTTATAACTAAATCTCCTTCTTGAGCAACTAACTCAAGTTTAGATAAATCAACAATTAAACTTAATCCATATTCTCCTAAAAATCTCTCTCCAAATCCTTTCTCATTTACAAAATAACCGGTTGAAATAATTGCTTTTCCATTCCTAACTTTCAAATCAATTGAACTCTCAGGTAAACTCTCTCCGTTTACTCTCACACTTCCAGGAAGAATTTTAGCTTTCTGTCCGTTTTCTAAATTAAATTCAAAATTATTTCCTTTTGATACAACTCCGGATATAACTTGCCTATCTTGAGAAACTACATTTCCAGTTAAAACAACCTCATTTTCTTGAGGAGATGCTTCAGCAGTTTCTTCTTG
Source organism: Candidatus Woesearchaeota archaeon (assembly GCA_964559675.1). Lineage (GTDB taxonomy): Archaea > Nanobdellota > Nanobdellia > Pacearchaeales > GW2011-AR1 > CAZLHJ01. Next base: position 6,185 of record CAZLHJ010000015.1, read on the forward strand.
AACAATTTCAGATTCACTTGAAGACGAATTATTATCGACAACAACTTCTTCCTCGCTCTCACTTACATTTTGCTCGTCTTGAACACTTTCGTTACCTTCAACAACTGTTTCATTACTCTCTAAGATAGTTTCATTGCTTTCTGAAATACTTTCATTGGAACTTGTTTCATTACTTATTGAAGAATTTCCATCGCTAACATTTACATCAACTTCTCCAGAACTTGAATCTCCAGAATCTCCAGAATCAGATTCATTCGAAGTTTCTGAATCAGAATCATCCCCATAATAAACTAATAAATCAAAAGTCAAATTAGGATAATTAACAACACTCCCTATAACTCCATAACCTTCTCCACTTCCAGAAAGATTAACTCCTTCCGCATAAAATTCTCCAGAAATTGTCTCATCTAAAATCAAATCTCTCAAATTTAATAATTTTGATTGATTTCCATAATCAATCTTAATCTTAGAGTTTAAAGGTACTAATTCTCCTTGTTTAATATTAAACGCTAATTGTCCTAATATTGGCTCTCCTAAAACAAGACTTGAATTAATTTCTAAAATAGTTCTGCCTAAAATAGACGTGTTAATAACAAATATAGAAAGGATAAACAATAAAAGAACAGAAATCAAAAATACGTTTCTTTTATCAAATAAATTCATCTCTTTTTTAAAACTCATTTTCCCTCTTACTAATAGAAATTAATTACGTATTTATAAGTATTTCTTACCTTTAAAACCACCCATTTCCCTTATCATTTTTCCTTTTTAAATTCTCAAATTTCTCATGCATAATTTCAACGTTCTTTTCACATACAAAATCGTGGTGTCTAAACCCTCCTCCAAAACTCTTAGGGATATGCATTAACTCATGAATTATTACCTTATCTTGCTCTTTTTTTGACATCTTTTCAAATAATTCTAAGAATTCAATTGCATAATGTGTCTCTACCCCTATTGCTAATTGCATTAATTTTCCAATTGTATGACAACGAGCAATAGTTCTCTTTGTACTCGAACCATAACTCCTAAAACATTTAACTCTTTTTATATCTACATGCTCCATTCCCAAAATATTCACAATTTCTTCCATCCTCTCTTGTAAATCCGAGGCATAAACATATTTCATACTGATAATTAATAGAATTTAGTTATAAATTGTTCTATCTCATAACAGAATAATTAGTATTAAATGAAGAAACCATCAACGCTCTTTGCTTGGTGAGTTCTCTATCCTCTTTCATTCTTCTAGCATGTAAAACAATAAGTAAGATTACAATTAAAATGAATATTAAAACAAATGAAATTAAAGTCCATACTGTAGACCTTGAAAGGAAAGTCTGCTCATTTGGATTCTCTGAGATTTGTTCAGAACTTTGATTGATTATTTCATTTTCTTCTTCTAACTCTAAATCATTTGATGGAGTAACTAGTTGATAAATTAACTTTGAAATCGTTGAAGTTCTTGTTGAAGTCGTACCAGAACTAGATCCTTTTGAATTTAATTCATTTAACTCTTCATTTTCATTATTTCCAACTTGAGTATTATTTGAAACAGTCTGATTATTTTCTGTTGAATTTGAAGAACCTGGGATAGTTACATTTGTGTCATTCGTTGGATTTGTAGGATTAGAAGTCTGATTACCTGGAGCAGTTACATTTGTGTTATTTGTAGGGCTAGTAGGTATAGTTACATTTCCTGGAAGAGTTACATTAGTATTATTACTAGGACTTGTAGGGGTTGTTGGATTAGTTACGTTAGAATCTGGCAAAGTAACGTTTGTATCTGGAAGTGTTTGATTATTATCAGGTAACGTTGAATTGTCATCTGGAACTTCTGTATCATTGGATGGGGAAGTTGTATTTGTATTATTTTGAACTGGGGCACTAAGCTTACTAACTTTCAATAAATTAGAACTCTGGATCGTTTGATTAGTTTGATTAGTTAAAGTTACATAAAAGTAATATTCTGGGCTTCCAACCATGTCCTCCACCCATACGCTCTTCCAAACACTTGTAATAGGATTACCTAAAAGCACACTCGTGAAATTATTAATGAAGTCGTCTCCAAATAAACCATCGTCTTCCCAAACAGAAATAATTATTCTTTCTCCAAAACAATTCTCACTATAAATGTCTAATCTCACATATTCTCCCTCGATAGAACTATTTTCTACCCAGTTAGCAGAAGTTAGAGTACATACTGGCTCAGGAGTAGGCTCTTCTTCAACAACACACTCCCATCCATTACATTCAGAATTACAACTCTCTATTCCTTGAGCCCCATCAATCTCACAAATTCTAGATTCGCCATCACATAGCTCGCCAAATTCTAAAATTCCATTTCCACATACTGGCTCAGGAGTAGGCTCTGGCTCAGGAGTTTGATTAGCTGGAGGGGGAGAAATCGCCCTACTATCTCCTAGTTCCTTCATTGTCTCAAGATAAGATTGATATCTTGGCGCTTCACTTACTGGCTGATCTTGATATTCCAACATTCCCCAAGAGTAATCGCTTATTTTAGAAACATAAGTATAATGTAAAAATAATTCTCCTCCATTCCCATACCATCCCTTGAACATTTCATCATAAAGATTTTTCATTTTAGGGTGTTTCCAAATTTCTTTTAATTTAGGCGATTGTGAACTATTTACACTTAAATGTTGTCCTCCTTCATAAGCAACTAAACTTAAATTATACTTATCCGAAATTAATTTATTTCTCTGTGCCTCAAGAGAAGTATCTTCACTGAGAGAAGCTATCAACCCATTTATTATTTGTTCGACACTTAATCTCTCAAAGTCTCCATTATTCTTTATTGTTCTCCAATAATTTGAATCTCCGAAATATGGTGCAATAGCGTAAACTTCAGGCATAGTTTTAGAAGGATTTGCCACAAGACTATAAAATCCTTTAATAAACTGTTCCCCAATTGATGTAGATGCTGCTTGTCCTGCAACAACATTAATTACTCTTTCATCCCCTAGTTCTTCTTCAAAAATCTTAAAAATCTCTGCACTCCTCTTTGCTTTGAAATTATGAGTTCCAAGTCCTGTCTTCCTACCCATTGCTTCAGCATATTGAGTTTGTCTGAATCCTCCTGCAGAATTCCAAAGTTCGTTTGAATATTCTAAGTAAACTTTTCTCTCCGGTTCCAGATTATTCTTCATTAACCTAGCAAGATTTCTAACAAATTCATCATCTGCTAAATGCGGAACAGTAATCCAAGGATCTGCACTCACAGTATTTGCAAGCTCTGCAATATACTCATAAGCAATTCCTGAATTAATTTCTAATACAAGATTTCCTTTAGTCCCAGACTTGAATTCAACAAATGGATAGTTGTAAGGATTCCCATCTAACCTATACCTTTTCCATCCTGGATGAAATATATCTGTTCTAAATGTATACGCATCAACTACTTCCACCATTCTAGTTTCTTTTTCTAATATGGAAGTAATTACATCTCCACTTTCATTTTTATATCTTAAATATGCGTCTGTCCCAGAGAACTTAACAATTTGTCCAGTTGTCAATCCATGAGGAGTTTTTGTTTTGACTTCAACAGGCCATTTTCCTGAAAATTGATTATCTGGTATTTTATTAATTGAGGATATAGAAATATTCTTCAAGATAACTTTTCCAGATTGAGTATAATATCCTTTAGGAGTTCTATCGTTCCAATTCACAATATTTTGACTATTTGTTTTCATTAAATCCATAAATCTTATAACTGAAGAATTTGCTAATCTTTCAACAAAAACTGGATGAAATGTTTGATTCTCTTCAAGGCCTGGAGGAATAATCCTTATATTCCTAATATGATTTCCTTTTTTAGATTCTAGAATAGTCATTTGAATCCCTTGATCTGGTTTAATATTTGAAATCTCAACTAAATATTTTCCAGGTTCACTTGAAATTACCTTTGCATTATTCCATTCAAAATTTAATTTTCCTTCTCCATCATATAAAATAGTATAGACTCCGAGTGGAAAATATTTTGTATCATCATAAAAAAACTTAGGCTGAAAAGTGTAAGATTTTCCTTCATAAATAAATGGAATTTCTAAAGGATACCCATTTTCGTCCTTAGGAACTAAATCTCTATCTGGAATTTCACTTCCGAAACTTTTGTATGCCCCCAAGGATGAAGATTTCATAAAATTTGTAAAAACCCATTCATTTGTCCAATATTCTAACCTTCCTAAATTAACTCCCAGCAGAACATCTCCATTAACCATTTCATAAGTTTTATTTGTAGCATAACAACCAATATCATCTAAATCAATTGCTCCATCCCCATCATTATCTTTTCCATCACTACACTCTTGAGATAAAACTACATTTCCAGTCAAATTAAAAAAGAAATAACTTGCAAAAATAATTAAAATCAAAACTGAACTAATAAAAATTAACTCCTGCGCCCTCAATTTCATAAACCTTTCTAGGCCTATACTTTTAAATACCTTTTTACCAGAATTTTATAAATAAAACAATTACAATTAAAAATAACAAGACGGAAATTCCAATTATTAAGATAAAATTAAATGAAAAATCTATATCTTTCTGCTGATTTTCAACAGGAGTTAATAATTCTCTTTCAGACGTGTCTATAAAATTAGTTCTTACAGATTTACTAATATCTAATATCTCTCCTTGATCTCCTAAGATTATATGACTTGATCCACTTGAAACAACGCTACTCCCAGAATTGCCTCCCGTATTATTCTCGCCTGTATTATTTTGATTGGTAGTGTTTTGATTGGGGGTTGTTGTTTTATTCCCAGGATTCTGATTTCCGGAAGGAATATCACTAATATTTGCATCACCTCCCAATTGTTTCATCGCTTGTAAATACGCAGCATATTTAGGGGCTTCATCAATAGGTTGATTTTGATACTCTAACATTCCCCACGACCCGTGTTTACTTTGAAAACCTACATACGTATATTGTAAAAATAATCCTCCTCCGTTTTCATACCACGCTACAAAATACATATCATACGCAGTCTTCATCTTATCATGTCTATTAATCTCATATAATTTATTCAAATAACTCTCAAATTTTTCATTATCACTCCACTCCAAATTCCCTGGTATTACCAAATGTTGTCCTCCCTCATATGCAAATAACGAAACGTCATATTCGTCTGCAACTTCCCTATTCATTCTAGTCATTCTAGCAGTCCTTTCATCTGCTTCTTCTATAACTAAATCTAAAATTTGACTTACACTTAATCTCTCGAAATCGCCCTCCTCAATTAAATCTGCTAAATTATATCCAAAATACGGAGCAATCGCATACGCTTCTGGCCCTACTCCACTCGGATTATAACTTGAATTTTCTAATGCTTTAAAATATTGCTCGGCAATCCACGGATTAGCCGCTTGTCCTGCAACAACATTAATAACTCTTCCATCTCCAAATTCTTCTTCAAAAATCTTAAAAATCTCTGCGCTTCTTTTTGCCTTAAATGCATGAATTCCTATTCCTTCATGTCGCCCCATTGCTTCAGCATATTGAGTTTGTCTGAATGGCCCCGCAGTATTCCAAACTTCATTTGAGTATTCAACATATACTTTTCTATCAGAATCAAGTTTTTCATTCAAAACTCTCGCAAAATTCCTAATATAATTATCATCGACTAAATGTGGAATTGTAACCCATGAATCAATATTTGCATCGTTACTTATCTCTGCGATATCTTCAACAGCAATTCCGGATCGGATTAGCATAGTTAGATTTCCATTACTCCCTTCCTTAAATTCGATTAAACTATCATTATACGGATTACCCTCTAATCTATATCTCTTCCATCCAGGGGAGAAAATATCTGTTCTAAATGTGTGCGAATCAACAACTTCAATCATTCTTGTCTCATCTTCTAGTTTAGATGTAGCAATCACTCCAGTATCGTCATCTTTATGTTTGAGATATGCGTCTGTTCCAGAGAAAGTTACAATCTGCCCAGTAACTAAATTATGGGGACTTCTTGTTTTGATTTCAACAGGCCATCTTCCAGAGAATTTTGTATCTGGGATTTGTTTAATATTTGAAATTTCAGATTTTTTAATTATCATCTTTTCTGGAGTAATATAATTTGGAATATTCCTATCTTCCCATTTGACAATATTCGGGCTATTTGCCACCATTGCATTCATAAATCTCAGAACAGAAGAATTTCCTAATCTTTCAATAAAAACTGGATGAACTAAATTTTCTTGATAAATGCCCTCGTATTTTTCTTCAATAATTCTAATATTCTTAACATGATTCCCTTTCTTAGATTCTTCAATCCTCATAAAAAATCCGCTATCTGGATTCCCATGAGTAACATTGATTACATATCTCCCATCTTCTTCAGAAATTATTTTTGCATTAAAGCCAAAACCCAATTTTCCTTCACCATCATATAAAACTACAAACCTTCCATCAGGGAAAGTCCCATCTCCTGCCCTCATAAACAAAAACCAAGGAGTATAATTCTTCCCTTCATGAACAAACGGCAATTCCAAAGGATATCCTTTTTCATCTCTAGGAACCAGGTCTTCACTTATACTCTCTGAATTAAACTTATCACTATATTGTCCCCTAGAAGCAGTTCTCATCCAATCTGTGTAAAACCACTCTCTTGAATAATAATTAGACTCACCAAGATTCACTCCTAACGGAATCTTCCCAGAAACTTTCTCTGCAGAATTTTCTGTAGCAAAGCAACCTAGATCTTCTTCAAAATCAATTACTCCGTCATTATCGTTATCTATTCCATCAGAACATTCTCCAACAGCCAAAACAAAACTCGCAGAAATCATAATAAGTAAGAATAACAAAATTGCAAATATTTTCCAGCCGGTTTTCATCCCACAGAACTATCATATTATTATAAAAACAAGAAGAGTATTTTTATTACAACTTAATCTCAATTACCTTTTTTCTTGAACTTGGATTTTTTATCAAAACATCTTTCGAACTTACTCCAAATTCCTTAGCTAATAATCTCACCAAAGATTCATTCGCCTTTCCTTTCTCCGCCCTTTCCTTAATATTAACAATAAACTCACTCTCAGAAACTCTCTCAATTTTCTCTTCCTTACTTCCAGGCCTTACTTTAACATGAATTATCATCTAAATCTGAAAAACCCAAATTCCGAAAGGACCCTTTCTCCTTAATTCAATTTTTGAACCTGCAACACCCAATTTAGAAATTAAACTCTTCACTTCATCCATAGCATCTTCATCCTCTTCTTTAGATAAAACATGTAATAAATATCTATTATTACCAAAACTCTCAATATGAGATTTAGAACTTCCAAATTTAATCTTAACAGTAATGTCCATACATTCTACAAGAAATTCCAATATTTAAGCATTCTCAAGAAATTTTGTAATTATTTAGTCATAATCTCTAAACTTGAAGATTTATCTTTAAGCGAAAATTCGAGATGCTATTTAGTCATTATTTCCAGACTTGAAGCTTCATACCTTAAGCGAAAGCTAGAGATTACTTTGTCATGATCTCTAAACCATCTCGATGTTTGAAGTTTCACTAAACGAAAACTCGAGGTGCTATTTAGTCATAATCTCTAAACCATCTCGATGTTT
>CAZLHJ010000016.1:0-13545 GCA_964559675.1 Candidatus Woesearchaeota archaeon
GTTTAGTATGGATTTCTCTTATCTTTACTTTATCTCCTTTTGCTAAATCTTCCATTCGCTTCATAGAACTTATTAAAAATCCAGCAGTTCCACAGCAATTATCAATTACTACGCTATCTTTGTTTATCTCTGCTAAATCAACAAATAATTCGGTTATATGTTTGGGAGTTAAAACAATTCCTAAACCACCATCTCCATTAGCATATCTTAAAAATTCATTATAAAATATGCCTATAACATCATATTGCTTATAATCTTGTAAAAATGGTTTAACATTGGATTCTATTTCTTTTATCAAATCTTTCAATTGAGTATTATGTGAGCCGTCTTTATTTGTCTCATTTATAATTTTTGTATTTGTTTTCATAAATCCATAAGTCTGAACTATTGTGCTTTGTTTTACACCTTTAATGTTATCTCTATCCAATCTTTCTCTTATAGTGCTAATTATTAAATCTGCAATTTCCAAAGGTTTCTTTTTTGTTGGATAAGCTAAACAAAAACCTCTATCTTCAAGAGCAAGGAGAATACCACTAACAATTAAAGGTTTCAAATTATCCTCAAATTCAAAATTATCTCTTAGATTTTGATTAAGAACTCTTGAATATTCCATAAGTCTATGGAAGTCTGCTTTTTCTTTTATCGTGTCTTGTCTTAACAAACTAAAATAGCTCTCAAAATCGTATATGCTTTTAATGTTCAAATCTCGTGCTTTTTTCTCTCCTTTAATTTGTAAGAATGTATCAATCATTAATTCTGATTGTGTTTCTCCTGACGCTCCTATTGAAATAACATCAAACTCTTTGGATAGATAAGAAGAATAAAGTAAAGCTCCATCAACAGAATAATCAGCGTATTTATCAAGAGTTTTACTTTTATGAAATTTTAAACTTGCTTTACATTCAATAACAATTAATAAATCTCTGTTTGGAAAAGTTATAATAAATTCAGGCATTCCTGCTCCACTTCCTCGCTTTGAAGCAGTTTTTAGAAGTTTGTCTATTAAAGGATTATCAGATTTCTTTTCTTCAATTAATACACTTTCGCCGTCTCTCTCTCTCTCTCTGGAAATTGTCTTGGTGTCTCTCCAAAATCTTTCTGACTATAATTTCAGTTTTCGCTTCATTAACCATAGATATATGTGTGGGACGGGCTTTCTAAATGTTTGCACGGGAACGCAATTCCTAAAAAGTAGCAACACCATAAATCAGCGACGAGGTTACTTTTTCTTTAAATCTTTCTTAATCAACTCTTCTAAATACACAGAAATATCAGTTTTCTGTCTTATACAATGTATCTTAACTTCTTCCCACAAATCAGGACTAATCTTAATGCTTGTTGTCTTCCTCTCCATATATACTACTGGCATTATTCCTTTATAAGCATTTGTATAGAGTATTATATACTACTAAAACGCCATATTGTTTATATACTATCAGTAGTATAGTATTATATGGATAACACAAACGAGTATATCAAGAACTTCTCTGAATGGAGAAACGAAAGAGCAAGAGCCATATTAGAGAAAGGACAACCTGAAAGCATAAATGAATTTACTTATTTAGTTCCAAGTCAAACAAGTGATAAAAAATATTGCGTTACACATTTAGATAGTTACTCTTGTGAGTGTGAGGATTTTAAGAGAAGATGTCAAGGTAAAAACTTATACTGCAAACATATCAAAGCTATTCTATTATTTGAGAAGATAAAGGCAAAGTATGAAGTGCAACCAGAGGTAGAAAAGGAAATAGAATTAATCATAGATAAGCCACAAACTGACGTCTGCCCTTATTGTTCTTGTGATAAAATCTTTAAGAGAGGACAAAGAAAAACACAATTAGGAATGAAACAGCTATTTTGCTGTAAAGATTGTAAAAAGCGTTTTGTATTAGAGCCAATAAAGAACATAAAGGGAAATGCTAAACTCGTTTGTTTAGCTATGGATTGTTTTTACAAAGGATTAAGTTATAGGGACATTTCCGACCAATTCTCACAATTCTACGGATTAAAAATATCTCATGTTACAATAAGAGAATGGGTTTTAAGATTTTCAGAAGTTATGGAAAAATACTCTAAAACTATTCAACCACAAATAAAGGGAGTTTGGAATGCAGACGAAACGATGATATTAACAAAGAGAGGAAAGAACGAGGAAAACACAAACTATGATTATGTATGGAATGTTATGGACAATAAAACAAAGTTTCTTTTAGCGTCAATCAATTCAGGAAGAAGTAGAAGTAGCAAAGATGCACAGAAAGTATTTACAGAAGCATATAAGCAGAACGGAAAAATCCCTTATCAGATAATTTGTGATAGAAATCCAAGCTATCAAGATGGTTGCCGTAAAACGTTTAGGAATTGGGGAAATGAACGTAAAGTTAAATTTACTTCAATAGTAGGACATAGGAAAGAAGTCAATAATAACGCAATAGAAAGCCATCACGCTTTAATGAAAGACTTTCATAAAGTAAGAAAAGGAGTTAAGGAAGTTCAGACTTATCAAGACGGCTTTAAAGTGTTCCATAATTATATTAGAAAGTCAGCAAGAAAGAACTTAACACCTGCTGATAAAGTAGGAGTTGGAGTTCAAGGAAACAGATGGAATACTATGTTATTGAACTCAATCAAACAGCAAAAAGCCACGAGCTTAACAGCAGAGGAGAATTTGATTAAAAGCCCTTAATACTTAACACTCTCGCCAAGCGAGACTTAAGTGGTTGTTTAATTAACATAATCCTTTTAAATCGTGGTTTGTTGGAGTCAACATGGATAATTACGAGAGGTTAGTTTCTAAGATTTCAGAAATTTCCGGATTGGATGCAGAAGAGATTAGTAGGAAGGTTGAAGCTAAGAGGGCAAAGCTTTCAGGGCTTGTGAGTAAGGAAGGCGCTGCTCAAATAGTCGCTGCGGAGTTAGGTATTAATTTTGATCAGGAAAAGATGAGGATCTCAGAACTTGTCCATGGGATGAAGAGGGCAAATGTAATCGGTAAAATATTAAGAATTTTTCCAGTTAGAGAGTTCAATAAAAATGGTAGGGAAGGGAAAGTTGCTAATTTGTTAATTGCAGATGAGAGTGCAAATGCAAAAGTTGTTTTATGGGATACGAATCATATTGGCTTAATTGAATCTGGAAATTTGAAAGAAGGGGATGTTATTCAAATTTCAAATGCAAATGTTAGGGATGGGGAATTGCATCTATCTTCTTTTTCAGATATAAAGAAGAGTAAAGAAGAGTTAAAAGAAGTTGTTGTTGAAAATAATATTCAAGAGAAAAAGATTGGAGATGCTGAAATTGGTAGAAGGATTAAAACGAGGGCATTTATTGTCCAGAGTTACGAGCCTAGATATTTTGAAGTATGTCCTAAGTGTGGGAAGAGGGCATTGGAAGGAGAATGCAAAGAACATGGGAAGGTCGAACCTGTCAAAAGAGCTTTAGTCAATATAATCCTAGATGATGGGAGTGAAAGTATTAGGGCAGTATTATTCGGAGAAAGTATAAATTCGTTAGGGTTGAGTGATGAAGAGATATTTTCCTTAGATAAATTTAATCAAGTAAAGGATAAGTTTTTAGGTGAAGAAAAAATATTTGTTGGGAGTGTAAAAAATAATGCTCTTTACAATACTATGGAATTCAGTATTGAGAAAATTCAAGATGTGGATTTAGACGAGTTAGTAAAGGAATTAGACGCTAAGAATTAGTATATATTTTAGTAATATAATGTTTATAAACGGAGAGGAGTTTTAAAAAATATGGCAGTAAAAGAAGAGGCTACAGAAGAAAAGAGTTCTAAAAAGAAATCTAAGAAAGAAGAAGCTGAAGAAGAAAAGAAGATAACTGATGTTCCTGGAATTGGTCCGGGAATCGCAGCAAAATTAGAGGCTGCAGGAGTTTACGATTTGATGGGTCTTGCAGTTATGAGTCCTGCTTCTTTAAGTGATATGGCTGGAATCGGGGAAGCTGTTGCAAGAAAAGCAATTCAAGCTGCAAGAAGTATGATGAATCTTGGATTTATGTCTGGAGAAGAATTCGCTAAGAAGAGAGAAGATGTTAGTTTTATTACAACTGGGAGTAATTCCTTGAATACCTTATTCGGTGGAAAAGGGATTGAGACAAGAGCAATGACTGAATGTTATGGTGCATTTGGAAGTGGGAAAACGCAATTAGGTTTGACTCTTGCAGTTAATGTTCAAATGCCTAAGGAGAAAGGTGGAGCAGAAGGTAAAGCAGTTTTTATTGATACAGAGGGAACATTCAGACCTGAAAGAATAAGGCAAATTGCAAACGGAATTGGAGCAAATCCTGAGAATGTTTTGAAAAATATTTTAGTTGCCAGAGCATTTAATTCAGACCATCAGATTTTATTATTAGATAAGGTAAGTGAATTGATTAAAGATGGAGAACCGATTAAATTAATGATTATTGATTCTTTAACTGCACATTTTAGAGCAGAATTCTCGGGAAGAGGACAATTAGCAGACAGGCAACAAAAATTGAATAGGTATTTACATAATTTAATGAAATTAGCAGAACAACACAATCTAGCAGTGTACGTTACGAATCAAGTAATGGCTAATCCTGCGATGATGTTTGGAGATCCAACGACAGCTATCGGTGGAAACATTGTGGGGCACGCTTCGACTTATAGAGTATATTTGAGAAGAGGAAAGCAAGGTAGTAGGGTTGCAAAGATGATTGACTCTCCAAACTTGCCTGAAAATGAATGTCAATTCTTTGTTACAGAGAATGGCGTAACTGATGATAATTAGTTAGTAATGCCCCTACGAGGAATTGAACCTCGCTTTCAACCTCCGCAAGGTCGCGTTCTAATCCGATAAACTATAGGGGCATAAGATTTAATGGTTTTTCAGGATTTTAAAAGTTATTTATTCAGAATTAATCTTCGTCTAGGCAAATATAATCATGTGCGGTTTTGTAAGTGTAAAATTCTTCAGGAGCAAACCAAATTGGAATTTCTCTTTCTGCGTCTTGCTGATTTGCGGAAGCATGCACGAGATTTCTTACGTTAATCTCGTGATGGTTCGCGTAGTCCTTTGAGACATGTGCAAAATCACCTCTGATAGTGCCAGGGAGCGACTCAGATGGGTAAGTTGAACCTACCATCTTTCTCACGATTGGGATTGCATTAATTCCTTCAAAGACAATTGCTATTACTGGACCTTCTATTATATATTTGATTAACCCACTTCTCACTCTCTCTCCATGTTTTATTGCAATATCTTCTTCATAATGTTGTTTAGCTATTGCCTCATCTGCTTGAACTAATTTCATTGCGATTATTTTTAATCCAGCGTCTTCAAATCTAGTTAGAATTCTTCCCACAAGATGTCTTGTAAGTGTTTCTGGTTTAAGTAAGACAAGAGTCTTTTCTTTCTGCATGTTATTTCTTAGCTTGTTTAGCTTTTAAAGATTATTGCTCTTTTTGGGAAATTAAGTTTACGAGAGAGTGATTTGAATTAATCCGGACGCTCTGTCTTTTTCATGATCATCTGAATCTTCTATATTATGTTTTCTTAAGGTCATTAATCTAATCGAGAGAGAGTTATTTTCTTGTGAAGAGTTTGATGTGAAGAAATCTCCCCTATATGGTTTAAACGCTTTACCTAAATCAGATAACAGTTGTTGATAATCCTTTGTAGTATATGACGTTCTTAGGCCTGCAACATTTAATTCCGCATGCATAGGGTGGTTTCTATTTGCAGAGTTTTGAACTTGTTTGATTAAGATATTATAATCGCTTAATTGAAGATCTTCAATTATGTTTTGTTCACCATGCATAAGCTTTTTATTTGAAGTATGAGTTAAAAAATATATCTGTTAAAAATGGAAAATAAAGAAGAATTCGAAAGATTAAAAGAAGAATGTAGGAATGCAGATTTGCCTTTGAAAGAAGGAGCAGCCAATTTAGTTTTTGGAAAAGGAAATTGTGAGGCAGAAATATTGTTTGTTGGGGAGGCCCCAGGTAAGAATGAGGATTTAGAAGGAGAGCCTTTCGTGGGGGTTGCAGGGAAGAATTTAGATAAGCTTCTTGAGAAAGTAGGATTAAGTTTGAATGATATTTATGTAGGGAATATTTTGAAATATAGGCCTCCTGAAAATAGAGATCCGAATCCTGATGAGATCAGAGCACATACCCCATGGCTTCTGAAGCAAATTGATGTTATAAGGCCTAAGGTAGTTTGTAGTTTGGGGAATTATGCAACTAAGTTTTTCTTGGCTGAAGGGAATGTAGATGAAATGAAAAATCAATTAGGCATAACTAGTGTGCATGGAAAAGTTCAAATGGTTAAGATAAATGGGCATGAGATTAAATTAATTCCATTATTTCACCCTGCTGCAATAATATATAATAGAAAATTAATCGATGAATGGGAAAAAGATATGGAGATTGTGAAGAGGGAGATTAATGGGAGCTTTCTTTAGAATCTTTCAAATCTAATCCGCCGGCAAGTTTGTTTGCATGTTTTCCTTTAATTTTATCTATTGGAAATCTTTTTTCATATTCTGATAGGACACCTTCAATAGATTTCTCAGAATCTATATCGCATAAATATGAAATTTTCAATACTAAATAAAGCATGTCTCCTATGAAGTTTTCAACTTCTTCTTTATTCTCATGGATTAGTTTTTGTTGAGTTTCTGTATCCACCCATTTTATTATATTCCAAAATTCTCCAATTTCTTCATTCATATTTAATAAAAGGTCTTTTATAGAGGAAGGAGTACTCCAATTTCTTTCATCATTGAAATTTTTCACCCTTTCTTGGATATTTTTCATGAATTTATTAGGAAGATAGATTATTTAGAGTTTACTTTTAAACTCTGAAGATTTTATTTTTATGAATTTATAATGGGCATCTTGAGTGGGCTTTTGGTTTATTTCTTCCTTTAAAGTGTAAATTTTTTTAGAATTTTTTTGGAAATATTTAAGTTTCATTTTATTATTTTATTTTTCAGGAATCTCTATTTGAGCAAGTTTTTGTTTAGCTTTTTTTGAGATTTCTTGTAATGCAGATTCTAATTTCATATTTGCCTCTTTGAAATTTTTTCCAGATGCAGATGCAGAGTATTTTGATGAACCCAAATAAGAAATTTCAATTTCTTTTGAATCTAGAATTTCCTTAAGGTCTTTCAATCCTGATTCGGAAGTAGTTGTAAGGGTAAATTTCTTATTCACAGTTTTTGCTTTTTCTCCTTTTTCTTCAAGGAGAGATAGTAATTTAGTTGTTTCTTCTTTAGAAAAGTATTTCTCCAGTAGCTTTGGATTTTCTTTTGCATCTTCAACTAATTCAACAAGGTCTTGTTCTGATTGAATTTTCTCTATAATTTGTTGAGAATTAGGAGTTATTGCTTTAAGCATACTCTTTAAATTATTCTCTTTTTTATTTTTTTCTAAGACATAATCTCTTTCTTTTCCAGTTACTCTTCTTAAGCTAAGCTCTATCCTATTATCTGAAGTTTCTAGAACTTTACAAACTATTTTCTTTCCAGGTGTAGCATATTCCCTAATATTTCTTATACGCCCGGCAGCCACTTCTGAGAAACCAATACTTGCTTCTTTACCATCTGGAATTGTTACGAATACAGTAGTTCCTTCTATTTTTTTAACTGTACAGAGAATCAAGTCTCCTTCTTTGACATTCATTTTATGACCTCCTTAATTTTCGCTTTCACTTTTGTTTTTCCACCTGTAGTCTTAACTAGTAGCTTGTTACAAAAATCACATTTTATCTTTGTTGAGGATTTGCCATATATCATTTGCTCGTTTTGACATCTAGGGCATGCTATTTTGAGGAATTTTCCGGTTGACATGGTTTTAAGTAAAATTCTGGGCTTTTAAGTATTTTGATTCGTTTTTATCTGCTCTATATTAAGAGTAGTTACTAGTTTTTCTAAAAAGAGGCTTTCCTTATCTTTTTCTATTAAACAACCTGCTGCATTTGGATGGCCTCCTACTTCTCCACCTAATGGTACAACAACTTCATTTAAGACTTCTCTTACATTTCTTCCAGATCTGCCCGCTAGTCTGGCTGATACTTTAATCTTATTTTTATTATATGCTAGTGCTACAATAATCGTACCTTCATCATAAACCGGGGAACGCGAGACTATAGACGCTACGGTTCCAATAATTGTATCTTTGATATTATCTTTGGCATTTATGATTTCATACTTAGGTCCTTTAATTTTCTCAGTGGCAGATAGGAATTTTAGAGCGGAGATTAAATGTTGTTTATAACTGATGTAAATTTTTTCAGCTTTTTCTTTATATTCCTTATTTCCTAGACAGAATCCTAAAGAAATTTCTGGAGAGTCCATTCTTGAGCAGGCATTAATTAGGGCAGAGAGTTCACGTGCGTCTTCTAACTTATTAAAGAATTTTACAAGATATAAGTTGCCAATAATGCTTTCAGGGTTTTTGTGATCTATACAACGCAGCATAATCGCAGTAACTAAAGAACGCATTTCTTCTTCAGATAATTCATAAAGTGCTTTGAAGGATCCATTTTCTTTTTGAATTTTCGCATCTCTTAATAATTCTAATGAGCCTACATAGGATCCTGTCACTCCAGGAATATAGGGGTTTGAGGAATATTCTAATGCTTTATCTAGTGGACGAGTTGAAGGATAAATTGCAACTCCTTTTTTTATAGTAGTTTCGGAATCTTGAATTATCTGATTATAAATTGAACCTATATTTTCTTGATGATTGTCTCCGATCATTCCTAAAACTGCTAAGGTGGATAAATCTTTATTATGTGGAGAAAGAGCCTTGGCGAACAGATAACATATTGCAGCACTACAAAGAGTTTCTTCTTTTTCTAAAGTTGGATTTACGATCAAAACATTTTCAGGGATATTTGAAATTATTTCGTGATGATCTAAGATAATTATTTGAGATTTTTTATTTTTTAAGTAATTAAGTGATCCAGACGCCAGATCAAGGAAAATTATTAATCCATCGTCAGGTATTTCTGAAATTATTTCTGATTCCAAACCTTTAACTATTTTTAATGAGAATTTGAATCCTGCTCTTTGTAATGCTCTTGAGAAAATTGCGGCAGAAGTTATTCCGTCAGTATCGAAATGACTAATTACTCTAATAGGTTTATCTTTTAGAGAATTTAATTTTTCAATTGCGAACCTAATTTTTTCATCTAACATCCTCTTTTTGAAATGAATTTAAAAATTAATCAGCTAATTTGTTGAATGCCCAAAGTCTTTTGTTAAGGGACTTTTTAGCACTAGCATCATGCTTATTTTTTCCTAAATGCGATTTCAAGCTTTCAATTTTATTTTCAAGAATTTGTTTTTCAGTAATATAGTCTACTTTTTTATCCTTGAGAATTTGAGTTATTTTCTTTCCAAGTAATTTAGTTTTTGGAATTCCGTGTTTGTCTCTCAAAATTAATCCGATTTTAGCAGGGGAATTTCCCTCCTTTGCTAAATCTACAATTATTTTTTCTAATTCTTCAGGTTTGGTTTTTACCCAGCTTTTCTTATCCTGAACTTGTTCTTGTTCTGCTTCCATGAGTTTATTTTTGCAAAGAGGGTTTATAAGGGTTGTGGTTGTATCAACGTTGAGAGAATAAACTATAGGTTTGTCTCTTGGAAAAGAGTAAGCTTTTTAAACCCATGAAATGTGGGAATGATAAGATAAAAGCATACCCTCTATCTTAACTGATCGAGAAGAGGCTAGCTTTCTGATGCGTTAGCGTCATAAGAGTCGAGTTTCGATTCTTAGATTTTGATCAGAAAAGATTAGGATAAGAAATATGAAATTTCCAAAACAAATAAATCGATTTTGTCCAACATGTAGGAAGCACGAAGTTCATGTAGTCGCAACTGCGAAACAGAGATCAAGGTCGTCTACACACCCCATGTCTAGAGGAAGTACTCCGAGATTAAAGGCAAGAGGATTAAGGTCTGGATTTGGAAACCATGGTAAATATTCTAAACCTGCTGTTAAGAGTTGGAAGAGAAAAACTAAAGTTACAAAGAGAATTTCTATCACTTATGCATGTAAAAAATGTGGAAAGATGCACAATATTAAAAAGGCAATTAGATCATCAAGAATAGAAATAGGAGATAAAGTAGCTAAGTAAAATGGTAAAACAAGAAAACAAGATTAAACAAAAGAAGAATGTTAAAAAGAAATTCTTTGAAGTAGAAGCTCCAATGACTTCAACAAAAATTCAATTATTAGCTACGGAGCCGGAGGAATTGAATGGAAAGTGTGTAAGATTAGATTTAACAAGAAATTTAAGAGGAAAGAGTTTCGAATTGAAATTAAAAATTAAAGCAGATGGTGAAAACTTAAGTGCAGTCCCAAGGGATCTTGTATTGGCAGGAAGCTATATAAGAAGAATGATGAGGAGAGGAACTGATTATGTTGAAGATTCGTTTGTTGCAGATTGCAGAGATTTTAGTGTTAGAGTAAAACCATTTTTAATTACAAGAAAGAGAGTTTCAAGAGCAGTTAGAAATGCATTAAGGGAAACTGCTAAAAAGTTTATTATTTCTCAAATTAAAGTTAAGGAGGCTAATGAAATGGTGACTCTTATTATGACAAACAAATTCCAAAAAATGTTATCTTTGAAATTAAAGAAAATTTACCCATTAGCTCTTTGTGAAATAAGGCAATTTGAAATATTAAAAGAAGTTAAGGCTAAACCCGAGGAAGTTAAGGTAGAAGTAGCAGAAGAAGTTAGTGCTTAAGTGTTTTTCTAATACAAAATATAAGTAGCAGTTTTTTTACAGCATTCTAAATTAAATCTCTTCCGATTTTAATTATTATGAGGAAATCGGAGATTATTAAAGAGAAGTTGATAAGAAGATCTTTCCCAGAATTGTACGGTTTACCCATTAACATTTATTTTAAAAATATTCCTGATGAGTTTATGGGTTATGGGGTTTACAAAGGAGAGTTTTTCATAAATATAACTAGGACGATTTTATCTGCTAAAAAGAAAGTATTTGTTGGATGTTTATCGCATGAACTTGCGCACATCCTAATTGATTTATCTATGGATGACTTTGAGAGAAAAATAGACGAATTTTTATATAAAAATTCTAGATTGTATAGGCGGTTTGATGAGAGGAGAACAGATAGGCTTGCAATAGAAAGAGGGTTTGGAAAAGAACTTTTGGCTTTTTCAGAGTGGGCTTTGAAATATAGGGATGATGATTCCCAAGAAGGTTTGACAATTCCAGAGATAAAGAAATTTATGAAGAAGAGGTTTAGATAGCCCTGCTCGGATTCGAACCGAGGTCTAAGGCGCCAAAGGCCTCAATGCTTGACCACTACACCACAGGGCTGTATAATGAAATTGAAGAAATATGGTTTATAATAGTTTTGGTGTGTTAAATTGCTCGAGATTGAGTAACTTCAGAAGGTTGTGAAAACCTTTTTTCTAATGAAGGAGGTTGGAAGTAAAGTCTCATATTAAGGGATTGTTGTGCTTCGTAAAGTGAGCGTATTCCACTCTCAGAATAAGTTTTTCCTTGTGAGTTCCAATGGCTTGGAGATAATGGTTCTGGAAGATCCCTATTTGGTTTCAATAACATATATCCCCTCTTTCCTTCAATAATTAATCTAGGGATTAGCACGTTTATTTTATTTTTTTTACATTCCTTTATTCTTTCAAGTTCTCTATCAGAGAGTAATCTTTTTCGTCCCATTAGTATTGTTGTTTATATCTTCCTCGCAGTTCTACCTTTTTGAATTGGTCAAGTACTTTTTTATAGTTTTCTGAAGATTTGTAACCTTCAAGAATTTGTTTGAAGAATATTTCATGATTTGGGAAATGGCGGGCTTCAAGGGCTTCTTTGATTAAATGAAGATCTACTGCCTTATCTTCTATTCTTGATGAAATATAAGATAGTCCGAAATCTATGAAGTATAATTTAGATTCTTTTCTGGAATAGATTAAATTAGAAGTTGTTAGGTCTCCATGGATGATTTCATTATCGTGTAATTTAGCTAATTGTTTTCCAAGGGTTTTACATATTTTATTAGCGTCTTTTAATTTGTCTAAATTGTCTGAGAGTTTTAAGCCGTCAATGAAAGACATTTCTATTTTTGAAGATTCTTCAGATGAAGAAACAAGTTTTGGAACTGGAATTAATTTAGATACTTTTTCTAATATTTTTGTTTCGTGTCTAGTACGGGATTTTCTTATCTTTTTATCTAGGATAGGAAGGCGATATGATTTTTTTATTCTGTCTTTTATTATTTTATTTTTATATTGGAAGATTTTTGCTTCTGCTCCTTGTTGGATTAGTTTTGTCATGTTTAGTCAAATACAGATGTATTTTTAAATGGTTTTGATGTTAATTTTTTATGAAAGTTGATAAAAGTAATATGAGAGAAATTGTAAGTTCATTAAGGACGCAAGGTTTGAGTGTTGAACAACGGAGAGAAAGAATAGAGGAAAATAACCAGTATGCTGGTGCACGGGAAAGGGCTTTAGTTTTAGGGTGGACAAGTGGTTTGATTGGCGCAGGAGCTTTTTTTGGATATATGGCTAGTGGAGATCAAAATTTGTTTATTCATAGTGCCCTGTCGATGATTCCTTCAGGGATTTGCGTTTATCTTCTCGATAGAAATTTTAAGAGAGAAGTTATGACAAGTTATAATTTAAGGAATTAATTTATAGTTTGTCCGACATACATGAAATATTTTGATTTGCCGTCACGTGACCAGTTCTTGGTTTGTTCTCTTCCCGCGACTAATATCGGGTTGGCTCTTTCTCCGATGAGTCTCAAGCAATCTGATAAGCCGAATGAGGTGTGTTCTCTATAAACTTCTTCGTCTCCTAGTCTTATTCTTTCTTGCTTTTCTGAAAGACCTGCCCATAAATTAAAAAATTCGGCTCTTGGCAAACCTCGCATATCATAATCTATAATTCCAATTAGTCCTCCCGGATTTGTTAATGAAAACATCTCATCTAAAATCTTTTCAGGATTTTCATGGAATACTGCAGTAGATACCACGACATCAAATTTTTCTGCTGGCTTTACTGAAGTAAAATTAACTCTATCTTTACTCATCCCCATAGTGCCTCTTGCTTTTCTTTTATATTGAAAATCTAATTTGCTTTTTCAGATTCTATTTTTTCTCGATCTACATCATATCCTGTTATTAAAGGTAGGCTGTATAGGAGTGGAGTCCATAAGTTTATTAGACTTCCCTTTCCACAACCAAAATCTAGTATTGTTCTTATGTGTGGATTAGTAGTTTCTAAGATTTGGAGAAATCTTCCAGTTAAACTTTCAGAACAGAAGCCTTTCTTTATCTCTCTAGGGCGTAATTCTCCAAATTTAATCGCCATCTCAGTTTCAATTTCTCTGAACTCTTGTTCGTCTTCGTCTTCAATTAAAAAATCTAATGACATTATAATTTCATAAATGAATTGTTTTTAAAAGTTGTGTATTTGGTATTTAAAACCTCATTTTCTTACCATATTTTCTGGCAAGTTTCATCATTGTTTTTTGATCTAGGCCCTTTTCAGTCATAGA
>CAZLHJ010000017.1:0-4745 GCA_964559675.1 Candidatus Woesearchaeota archaeon
GAAGATGTTGGGAAAGCAATCGATCATGAGTTAGAAAGACAATCAAAAGAGGGAAGTGTTCGAGAAACTAGGAGATTTGATTCTGTGAAAGGAAAAACTGTAAGGATGAGGGGCAAGGAGGAAGCAGAGGATTATAGGTTTATTAGAGATCCGGATTTGATTGATTTAAAATTAGATAAGAAATTAATTTCTAGTTTGGAAAAAGAAATGCCTGAAATGCCAGAAGAGAAATTAAAGAAATTTATAAAACAACATAAAATCGATAAAAAGAATGCGGAAGTTTTAACTCAGAACTTAGATATAGCTGAATTTTTTGAAAAAGTTTCTGAGAAAGTAGATGCAGTTTTTGCATTGCCTTGGGTAACTATAGAATTACTAAGGCATCTTAATTTCAATAAGAAGAGGCTTGATGAAATAAATATAGAAATAGATCATTTTGTTTCTTTATTAAATTTAGTCAAGGAAGGAAAAATAACTCCTTTGCAAGGTAAGCAAGTTTTAAATAAATTTTATCCAAAAAGTTTTGATCCAACCAAAGAAGTTAAAGGGAAAATTAGTGATGAAGCAGAGTTGAAAAAATACGTTGAGCAAGTTATAAAAGAGAATAAAAAATCCGTAGATGATTACAAAAATGGGGAAGAGAAGGCTTTAAATTTCTTGATGGGAGAAGTAATGAGGAAGACTGAAAGAAGAGCAGATTTTGCAATCGCAAGAAAAGTTTTATTGAAAGAATTATCTAAATAAACTAATTATTTCTATTATTGAACCTATTGTGAATATTGCTATTAATAAAATCATTAATGGAAGGGAGAGCTTTCTTGAAAATTCAGGTTTTCTTTTCCCGAATTTCTTTGCTTTTCTAACTGTTAATAAAATGAGTATTACTGATAATGTTCCTGAAATTGCTCCGCCTATACCTAGGATTTTTGTGAATTGAGAAGAGTTTGTTAATACTAGTATTAGATAAATTAGAAGAGGAGTTATTGAAGTGATTAACCAAGATTTTTTATGACTTAAATTAAAGTCTAATTTCAGAGTTTCTATTAATGCAAACGATAATGAGAGATAGGATGTGAACATTGCAAAGATTCCAAGTAAGATAAATATTTTTCCTAGCGATAATGTAGCTATTTGGGGAGTAGATTGACCTTGAGACCCAAGAACAACGATTGTGAAAATTATGTAAATAGAAAGTACTGACAAGTATGAGAAGATAATTGATTTCTTTAGGAATGCCCTATCTTTTTGGAGAATTTCGTTTGCTTCAGGAATTGCTGCAAAACCAAGGAGGGCAAATAATACTACTCCGAATGGAAGAAATAAGTTTTCAGGACTCATATATGAAAGATTAGAGTATTCGATATCATTAAAGAACATTCCAATTAAAATTATAATTAAAAATAATATTAGGAATACTCCTGCTTCTTCTCCTTTCTTTAGGTTTTTTAGACCCGCATGTGTAATTCCAGATAGAACTGCCCAGAAGATTAATGCAAAGAGTAAACTGTAATTTGAATTATTGAAAAATAGGAATGAAAGAGATTCGCCTTCTCCAATTAAGTATGCTAATAGGGCAGAATAAATTCCGAAAATGAATGCTAGGAGCATAATGAATTTTCCTTTCGTTCCTAAGTAAATGGAGGCATATCCGGTAAGTTGATGTTTTGTTTTAGTTCTAAGGCAAATTTCAGCAATATAGAGATTTACAGTCATGACCAAAATTCCAATTAAGATTATGTGAAGTAGGCCTATTAAGAAGCCTGCTTTCATAACTACATAAGGTATTCCTAAAATTCCAGCACCGATAATAGTGCCCATTATTGTAGACACTGAACTAAATTTGTTTGACATCTCTTTTATAAAACAATACTCTTAAAAGGTTAGTTTATTTAATATTTTTGGATACGGGCTTATAGTTTAATGGATTAGAATGAGGGACTTCGGATCCCTAGATCGAGGTTCGATTCCTCGTAAGCCCATATAGTAAGTTTTAATAAATCTCGAAAATAAAAATGAACATGGGAAAGGATAAAATTCAAGATAATAAAGGAATTACAACTTCTAGAGAAAAGGATATGTCTGAATGGTATTCAGAAGTTGTGCAAAAAGCAGAATTGGCAGATTATTCTCCAGTGAAGGGATTTATGGTAATCAGGCCAAGAGCGTATTTTATATGGGAGAAGATTCAAGAAGAATTTAATAAAATTTTAAGGAAAAAAGGAGTTGTAAATGCTTATTTCCCATTATTGATTCCAGAATCATTTTTTAAGAGGGAGGCTGAACATGCAGAAGGATTTTCTCCAGAATTAGCTTATATTAAAAATACTGAAGAAGGAGAGAGACTTGCATTAAGACCGACTAGTGAGACTATAATGTACGATTCTTATTCTAAATGGATTAGGAGTTGGAGAGATTTGCCTTTAAAGATGAATCAATGGTGTAATGTTGTTAGGTGGGAAGTTAAACAAACAAGACCTTTCTTGAGAACAAGGGAATTTTTATGGCAGGAAGGACATTGTGTATTTGAGAATGAAAAAGAAGCTATCGAAAATATGAATGAGATGATTTTGGAATATAAGAAATTAGTTGAGAATTTATTGGCTATTCCAATTATGATTGGGGAGAAGTCTAAAGGAGAAAAATTTGCAGGAGCAATTACGACAATGACTATAGAATCATTCATGCCAGATGGGAAGGCCTTGCAATGTGGAACTAGCCATAATCTAGGACAAAATTTTGCAAAGTCTTTCGGAGTTAAATTCCAAGGCAGAGATGGAAAAGATGAATTTGGATGGCAAACTTCATGGGGATTCTCAACTAGATTAATTGGCGCGCTAACTATGTTGCATGGGGATGACAAGGGATTAGTGTTGCCTCCGAATGTTGCACAAAATAAAGTTGTAATTGTACCTATTTTGTTTGAAAATACTAAAGAGATTGTTTTGAAGAAAGTTAATGAATTAGAGAAGGGGTTAAGCAAATTTGATGTTTTAGTTGACTCGAGAGAGGATTATTCTCCTGGGTGGAAATTTAGTGAATGGGAGATGAAGGGAATTCCATTGAGAATTGAAATTGGCCCAAAAGATTTAGAGAAGAAACAAGTTACTATTGTAAGAAGAGATACTGGAGAGAAAGAAAGTGTTTCTGAAAAAAATGTTTCCGAGAGAGTTAAAGAGCTTTTAAAAGAAATACAAGATAATTTATTTGATAAGGCGAAGAAATTTATTGATTCTCAAATAGTCTCTGCTAATGATATGAAAGAATTAAAAAAAGCGATTAAAGAAAGGAAATTAGTAAAAGTTTATATGAAAAATGAGAAAGATGTTGAAGAAAAATTGAGTAATGAAACTGAGGGAGCTAATTCAAGATTTATTGAAAGAGTTAAAGAAAAAGGAAAGTGCATCATAACTGGGGAAGAAGTTAATACTCTTGCGTATATCTCTAAATCATATTGAGTTTTCAATATAGAAATGTTCTTAGGGACTTTAAGGGTTAAACCGAAGTAACTTTTAAATAGTTCAATTGTATTTTGGAATTATGAAAGTTGAGGTGAATGTTACTAAAAAATATTTTGTGATTAGTTTAGGGTTTCTTTTGATTTTAGCTAGTTTATTTAGTGTTTACGCAGCTATTACCACTGATAAGCCTAACCCTGGACATAATATTAATGAGATTGGGGGAGTAGATTGTATTGAAGGACAAGCTTTAACAAGAGTCGAGGGAACTTGGAAATGTGTTGATTTGTCTACCGGAACTGTAGAAAGCCAAAGTTCAAATTTGAAAGTTGTAGAAACGGTGTTCTTTACTGAGACTTCCCTTGGTGGTTATGTTCAGAAGGGAGCAAATGGTGCGGATATTCAAGTGAGTGGTGGAAGTTTAGTAATAACAGAAGCACATGAAGGTACTCAGCAATACTTTAGATTTGCTGTAAAAGGGGCTGATATTCCTTTAGATTTAGATAATTATGCTTCAATAAAGTTTTTTGTAGGAGATAAGAGAAGACAATACCTTAATGACTTTACCTTTGATTGTATTCCATATAGGAGATATAATACAGAATCTGGGAATGTTATCACCCTTTCCTGTCCAGCAGAATATTATGCAGGATATTCAGGACCTACAGATTATAGGAAATTAACTTTTGTTTATAAGAATTAACAAGTTTTTTATATCTCGATTTTGATTAATGTTTATGGTAGAATTGAATTTTAATCCTGGAGATTATGTTAAATTACGACTTGCGATGGACGAGAAGGAAGGGCAAGTTTTAGAGAGTCCGGATTCTAAGGTGGTTTTAATTAAATTAAGTAGCGGATATAATATTGGAATTCCAAAAGAGAATATTCTAGGATGTAGGGTCATTAAGAAATTTAAGGCGGAGGAGAAAGAGGAAGGAGAAATTGAGGTGAGTGAGAAGGGTCAGAAAGAGAAGAAAAAAGAGAGTAATGGAAAAGGAAAAAAATCTATTGGAATGATAGTCACAGGAGGGACGATTGCAAGTAAATTAGACCCTAGAACTGGAGGAGTTAAACATATTACTTCTTTAGATGAATTTAGAAAATTTTATCCAGAAGTTTTTGAGAAAGTAAATGTGAAACAAATTGAAGTTCCTTTTATGGTTGCAAGCGAGAGCATGAATTCTGAACATTGGAAGGAGATTGCAAAAGTTGCTGAGAAAATGTTAAATGACAAAGAAATTGAAGGGATCATAATTACTCACGGGACTGATTTTTTAAGCTATACTG
>CAZLHJ010000017.1:4845-13241 GCA_964559675.1 Candidatus Woesearchaeota archaeon
AAAGAAATTGAAGGGATCATAATTACTCACGGGACTGATTTTTTAAGCTATACTGGAGCAGCTTTAAGTTTCTTTTTGAGAAATTTGAATAAGCCAGTTGTTTTGACTTACTCTCAGAGAAGTATTGATAGGGCAAGTAGTGATGCTAATTTAAATTTAAGATGCGCAGTTAATTTTGTTTTAAGTGATTGTGCGGAAGTTGTTTTAGTTGGACATGCATCAAGTAACGATGATTATTGTTATGCTATTCGAGGTACTAAAGCAAGAAAGATGCATTCCTCAAAGAGAGACGCATTTAAGGCGATTAATGATTTGCCTATTGCAAAGGTATGGGGAGACAAAATTGAATTTTTACAAAGTTATAGAAAGAGGAATGGAAATAAAGTTGAGTTAGATATTGCATATTCAGATAAAGTGGGATTGATAAAATTTTATCCTGGACAAGATTCAAGTATTTTAGATTATTATGCTTTGAAATATAAGGGAGTAGTCATTGAAGGAAGTGGTCTTGGACATATTCCTGTAAGTGAATCAAGTAATAGTTGGATTTCAGCTATTAAGAGGCATGTTAAGAATGGATTTGTGATTTGTATGACTACTCAATGCCTAAATGGAAGAGTTGATGGTTATGTGTATAGTAATGGAAGAGAATTAATTGATGCAGGTGTAATTTTCTTAGAAGATATGTTGCCTGAAACTGCTTTAGTAAAATTAGGGTGGATATTAGGGCACTATGGACAAAAGAAAAATGTTTCTGAGAAGATGTTGGAGAATTTTGCCGGAGAGTTAAATTCAAGATTAAAATTGTAAAAGCGGTAGAAAAATTTATAAACAAGATCTAACTAAAATCTTTGTAAGATAAAATGAGAGGCGTGAATAAAAACTTAATAATAGTTTTGGTTGCCATTGTAATCGTAGTCTTAGGAGTTTTGTATTCATTCGGAACTTTTGGATTTATTGCTTCTAATTTAAATAAATTATATGCTCCATCAGGGTTAGTTACTTACGATAATGGTAATACGGGAGGAAGCCCATTATATACATGTGAAAATGGTCAAAGAGTTCCATCTTCTAGCGATTGTCCTAATGTCTTGGCTCAATTAACTTGTGATGATGTAGTTTCTAAGTTTGAAGAATCTTTAGTATTGAGATCTAATCTAGAATTTATCGAGAAGGGAATTATAAGTTTAGGAGATAATTATCCTGAAATTGTAAGTATCCTTGAACAATTAAAGGATGAGACAAAAATGAATCTTCAAGATATAAATAATGAAATTGCAAACAGGGCTCCTTCAGAGTGTTTTGAGAGTGAGAAAGATAAATTGTTAGAATTAGCAGGATTGTATTCAAGTGATTCAAAAAATTTTTAATTGAAGGTTCTAATGATGAATTTTCTAATTTGTCTTGTAGAAATTTAATTTGTTCTGATTGGAGCGAGTGTAAATATTTTGGACAGATTGAAGATATTTTTGATGAGAATATTATTTTAGAACCAATTCAGACTAGCATGTGTATTTGTAATGGAGAAAATATAATTGGAAAACAAAAGTGCGATGTTGAAGAATTAAAATATATTGTGGAATTGGCCTGTGATGGGAGGGTAATTAGAATATTTGATTCCAAGAGTAAAATTGCTCTTGCAGATATTGATTTAGAGAACTTAAGGAAAAATAAATTAGACATCCTCTTTGTTCAAAATGAAAATTGTAATAATCTTTAAATAATGTTTTTTCTTGAGAATATTGTAAAATGAAGGTGAATAAAAATTTAATTGGCGCAATTATCCTTTTAATGGTTCTTATTGGCGTGATTTATTCATATGGGACGTTTAGTTTTATTGCTTCCAATTTGAATAAATTATATTCTCCAACTGGTCTCGTTGTCGATCCATATACTGGAGATAATTCAGAAACAGGTGGGCCGTATTATAATGATTGTGAAGATGGAAGTCAAGTTCCTGTAGGAGAACCGTGTCCAGAGGATTTAGAACAACCTCTGATAGAAACTAATGAAACTGAGATTGAAGATATATATGAGGAGGAATTAAGTTGTTCGTGTAGCGAAGGAAGAGAAAAGAGAGCTTCAGACGAAATTAATAATGACGGATGTGAAATTGGAACTGGAACTTTAGTAATTGCAGTTGTTGATAGTTCTAGTTCTGGAGAAGCACAAGATGCATTAATGGGATATTCTGATTATGATATTAAGGTTGTGGATCTTGATAGTGGAGAGAATTTGGATAATGCAATCTCTAGTGCATATAGTATATCTGAAATTCAATTACTTCCCTCTGGAACTCAGATTGCTTGCGATATAACTGAGCAGGATTGTCAAGAAGCATTGAGCGAAATTCCTTTAGGAACTATAATAAATTGTGAGGAAAATATTTGCAGCGTAAGTATTCCAGAAACCCAACAAGAAGCTCCTTTAGGAAATTATTGTATTCAGGCGTTTGTAAATTGTCCAGCATTTCCAAATAATGTCTGTTGTAATTTAGGAGAGGGAGAAGTAAATAGGGAAATAGTTTCTAATTACGAAAAGATAATAGTTCTTAATTTTGCAGGTGAGAGGTTCAATTTGATTAGAAATATTAAGGGCGTTGGTAGCGAGATTTTCGAGATGTTTGTTCAAGATTCAGAAATAATTAATATTCAGGTGAATGGGCAAAAAGGAATTACTGGAAATGTAGTGAATGAGAATTCAGGACAGATAGGGATTGAGGATTTAGATTCTGTTCTAAACGGAAATCCAAGCATAGTTTGTTACGATCTTGCAAGTTGCGATATAAAAGATGAAAGTGGAAATGTAGTTGGAAGTGACGGAATGTATGTTTGTGCTGCAGATGCATGTGGAAATACTCAAATCGACCTTGGAGAAGAATGTGATGATGGAAATAAAGAAAATGGGGATGGGTGTTCTTCAAGTTGTACGGTTGAATGTGAAGACTCAGGAACTGTCGAGAAGACTACTAAAGATAATCCAATCCAAATGAGCTCCGGAACTTTCAGTGCAGGAGATGTTCCTCAAAAAATGGCGGAATTGAATAGACTTGGAGATTCTATTGTAAACGAATTAAAATCTTTTAAATGTGTTTCAAGTCAATATTGTAAACAAAAAAATGATGCAAGTTATTCTATAAAAACAGAGCCAAGTAAAACGGTTGAAAAATGTCCTTTGGATGTAGCGCCCTTAAGTTTGAAAAAAAGTTTTAATGCAAAAGGAAAATTCTCTGGAAAAAATAATTGTTTGGATGGAGCAACTTCAGAGGCAGGTGATTGGGCTTCAGAAGTACTAAGGGGAAAGGCAGAGGGGAAGGATTATTGGAAAAATATCTGTAATGACAATAGGTGTTCTTATGAAAGTGTTCAAGAATTTAAGTCGAGTGTAATTGATTTAGGAAAAGGAAATTGTGAAGCAGAAGTTGAATTATCTTTAAAAGTTATTTGTGGAGATAAGAAAGAAAGTAATTCATGGAGGGGATGGATTGAAGCTAGAAATACATATACTTGTGTGCATAAATAAATTATCTGCTCAAATATTCGTCTCTAGTTATCATTCCGTCTGAGTTTAAGTCTGCCTTCTTAGCTATTTCTCTTAATTCTTTTCCAAAACCAAATTTTGAATTGTTGAAATTTTCTCTAAATTCTAAATCTGAATCGTAAAAAGATCGAAAAACTAAATTCCAGAAGTGAGGTCTTGCACCTCCCTCGATTTGATATTCTCCATTTTGAGTTTCAAATCTGTGGTTTGGGAAGCCTGAATTCATTGTCGAGTTTAGTTTTGGAGCATATCTATTTATTTCAGACAATGTAATTTTATGGTCTTTATTAGTATCTATTTTTCTTGATAATTTCGCAACCACTTTTCTTTGTTCAGGAGATATGAACTCTCCAGTTACGTTTCTTTCCACATAATCGAAATCTCCTCCTCCGAACGATTGGGAAGCTGCTTCTGCTCGAAGAATATTTGCAATTTCAGGAGTTGTTTTATAACCATCAACTAAGGGCTCATTTTGAGAACATCCAGCTAAAGCTGAACCAAGTGCAAGAATTGCTAAACCTCTTAATCCTTTTCTCATGATTTTTGTAAGATTTAGAGATATTTAAACTTTTCTATTTGTTGTCACTAGAAAGAGATTACTTTTTAATAGATTTTTTATGAATTTCAAGAAGAAGGTTTTTAATTTCTTGAATTTCTCTTTCTGCTTTTCTGTTCACAGCGTAATCGTATTCTGCCCTAGCTCTATCTTTTTGCGCTTCTCTATTTTGAGACATGAGTATTATTGGAGCTTGAAATGCTGCAAGACAAGACAATACTAAATTAAGGAGTATAAATGGATAAGGGTCCCATTGGTTTATCCATGCGAAGATATTAAGACTCATCCATAAAAGAATGAAAATCATGAATGTAATTATGAATGTCCATGAGCCCATCCATGAAGTTAATTTATCGGCAGATCTTTGACCAAGACTTCTTTTCCCTGCTAATAATGGATGTACTAAAGTTGAGATTAAATTGGTATTTTTCACATCTTTTTGCATAATATCTTTTATTCAAGTTAGATTAAAAAGGTTTCTTTGTTCTAATTTTGAAAGGAGTTGTATTCTGCTTACTACGTTAGTAATTAAATCCAGAGTAGCTGGTTTTGTAGTTCTAATTAAACAAACAACGTTTATTTGTTGTAACTAACTAGGAGTTATATATGCAAAGATTTAAAAATGAAAAATGGTATAGGAAAGATATGCCAGTGTCAAGCAATTTAATAGATGAAATAGAAAGGAAACAATCCATTTTATTGGGAAATCCAGATTATTATTTACATAGATCTAACATGCAAAGACATGCATTGGAATCTTCAATGAAAGTTTATTCTTGGTGGATTGAGCACCCAGATTTAAGAAAAATCTTAATTGATGGAACTCCTCAAGAAAAAGCAAAAGCAATTTCAGTTGCTAAAAAGGGTATTGAAAATTTAACTAATGCTTGGGTTTATATAAAAAATGTTCCTACTGTATTAGATGAAAGAGTTATCTTAAAAGCAGCAGCTTTGGTTGATGATAGAAACTCCCGTGGATATAGAGAGACTAGAGTTACATTAAACCTCCCAAGCTATACTCCTCCTAATCCTCTCAAGGTACCTGAATTAATGAGATCTTTTTTATTCAACGTAAATAAAGGAGATTTACATCCACTTGAACAAGCAGCAAATGCACATTTGCATGTTGCAGGAATACAACCATTTAGAGATGGTAATAAAAGATTAGCAAGATTAATTCAAGATAAGGTATTATATGATTTTGCATTACCTCCTGCAGTGATCCCAAGTGGGGAAAGGGAAGTTTATATAGATTTATTGGAACAAGCTTTAGCAGGTACAAAAGAAGGCTCTTTAAAATTACAGAGGCCTTTTTATGATTATATTGGTGGAAAAGTGAATGTTGCCTTAGATCTAATTTTAGACGATTTAAAACCACATACTAGATCAAAAAAAGCTTCAGACAGATTAAACAACTATAAATGAGTAAGAAAATCTTTATAACTTAGCCTTTTTTCTTTAATGTATGAAAGATTATCAGAAAATTGGTTTGAAAGCAGGACTTGAAATTCATCAGCAACTCGATACAGGAAAATTATTTTGTAATTGTCCAGGATATTTAAGAAACGATAATCCTGAATATGTTGTTGATAGGAAATTACATGCGGTTGCGGGAGAGAGTGGAGAAGTAGATGTTGCAGTAGAGTATGAAGCTTCTTTAGATAAAGTTTTTGAGTATGAAGGATATAGTGATAACGTTTGTTTAATAGATTTAGATGAAGAGCCTCCTAGAATGATAAATGATGAAGCATTAAATGTTACTTTACAAATTTGTTTATTGATGAATTGTGAGGTTTACCCATATTCTCAGATAATGAGAAAGACAGTCATTAACGGAAGTAATACTTCTGGATTTCAGAGAACGGTTATGATAGGACACGATGGTTTTATTGAAACAGAATATGGAAAACTTGGGATAGAGAGTATCGCATTAGAAGAGGATTCTGCAAGAATAATCGATAAGGATGATAAAAAAGTAAAATATAGGCTAGATAGATTGGGAATTCCATTAATTGAAATTACAACTAAGCCTGAGCTTTATACTCCTGAAGCAATTAAGGCAGCTGCTTTGAAAATTGGAGAGATATTGAGGGCGTGTAAAGTTAAAAGAGGAATTGGGACAATAAGGCAAGATTTGAATATTTCTATTAAAGGACATGATAGGGTCGAAATAAAAGGATTTCAAGATCCAAGAATTATGATTAAAACGGTTGATTTAGAAATTGAGAGACAGCAAGAAGAAGTTAAAGAAAAGAAAAAGAATGGGGAAGTAAGGAATGCTAGAGATGATGGAACCACTGAATTTCTAAGGCCTATGCCTGGAAGAGCGAGAATGTACCCTGAGACGGATTTGCCTTTATTGAGAGTTTCAAGAGAAAGATTAAATTTAGTTAAGAAGAATTTGCCAAAATTAAAAGCTGAGATAAAGGCAGAATTGGAGAAGAAAGGTTTGGAGATGAATTTAATTGATTTAGTTTTAGACTTAGGCACTTTAGAAGAATTTAATGTGCTTGTTACAATTTATAGAAAAGATGCAAATCTAGTCGGAAAGATGGTGAGTTTATGGAGGCAAGAATTTGCAAGTAAATATAAGAGAAGTTTTGAAGAAGTTAAGGGAATCTTACATGAAAGATTATTGGAGCAAATTTTAGAAAAATTATCTGAAGGAGAAATTGAAGAGGGAGATGTGAGAAAGATCTTGATTGATATTATGGAGGGAAAGAGTTTTGAGGAAGCAATTAAAATTGAGAAGATCAGTCATGATTCCTTGGAGGAAGAAATTAGGAAGATAGTTCAAGAAAAACCAGGGCTTAGGCATGGAGCGTATATGGGATTAATAATACAAAAACTTGGAACAAATGTAGATAAAAGAAAAGCAATGGAATTATTGAATAAAATTACAGGATAAAAAAGGTTAAAAACGCAAGTTTTCTAGTGAGGATATGGATTTATTAGAACTGAATAAGAAAAGAAAGTATATTGAGAATATCTCTTCAGAAGAGGATGGAAAAGAAGTAACTATTGCAGGTTGGTTGTATGATTCTAGAGAACTTGGAAAGATTAGATTTGCTTTAGTGAGAGATTTAACAGGAGAGATTCAAGTTACTGGATTTAAGGGGAAGGTAGATGATGAAGTATTTGAGAAATTAAGTAAAACTTCAAGAGAAAGTGTTGTTGTAATTTCTGGAAAGGTTAAGAAAAGCGATAAAGCTCCAGGGGGAAGAGAAATTACTCCTGAGAGTTTTGAAGTTTTAAATGCAGCAGAACAACCCTTACCAATTGATGTAAGTGATTTTTCAAAAACAGAGTTACCAAAGAGATTAGATTATAGGTTTTTAGATTTACATAGAAAGAGGACTCAATCTATATTCAAAATTCAAAGTACGATTATTCAAGCTTATGGGGAATTTATGACTAATGAGGGGGCAATAGAAGCACAATTTCCAAGTATTATATCAAGTAGTAGCGAAGGAGGGACAGAATTATTCGAAGCAAAATATTTTGATAAAAAGGCGTACTTAAGCCAAAGTTGCCAATTATATAAACAAATGTTGGCATGTTCTATGGAGAAAGTGTTTGCATTATTTACAGTTTGGAGAGCTGAGAAGCATAATACTATTAGACACTTAAATGAATCAAGACAATTTGATTATGAACAAGCATTTGCAGATGAGTTTGTTGTAATGGATGTTCTAGGAAGAGCTGTTCAATTTATTATAGGGAAGATAATCGAGAAGAATAAGAAAGAATTAGATCTGTTGGAAATTAAATTGAAAATACCGAAAGTGAAATATCTAACTTTCAAAGAAGTTTATGATTTAATGAAGAAAGAAAAAGTTGAGTGTGGAAAAGAAGACTTAAGTGGAGAAGCTGAAAAGAAATTGGGAGAGTTATATCCAGATACTGTAGTTTTTGTGCATGATTGGCCATTAGTAGGAAAGCCATTTTATATTATGCCTAAAGGGGAAGGATTAAGTGCAGGATTTGATGCGATTTATCAAGGAATGGAGATTTCTTCTGGAGGACAAAGAGTTCATCTTCCAGAGTTGTTAAGTGAGAGATTAAAAGTTAAAGGATTGAATCCAAAAGATTTCAAGAGTTATATTGATTCATTTAGATTTGGGGCACCACCACACGCAGGTTGGGGTCTAGGATTGGAAAGATTGACAATGTTAATTCTAGGATTGAATAATATTAGAGAAGCAGTTCTTTTCCCAAGAGATAGAGATAGATTAACTCCTTAGGAACTTTTAAATAAAGTTTTTCTTTAATTATTTAGACGCCGAACAAGAGTATGGCG
>CAZLHJ010000018.1:0-12881 GCA_964559675.1 Candidatus Woesearchaeota archaeon
GTATTCTGAATGGTTGAATAGTTTAGTTCTACAAACTACGGATATTACAGGATATGTGGTTAAATTTGAGTGGCTTCCAGATAAGGAAAGTAATTTTAGTTCAGCTAAGAATTTGGATTTGGAAAGAGATAAGGTAAAATAGTGAAGTTTTTATATTCTTGATTTTAAGGAGGTTTATGCCTCTATAGCTCAGGAACACAATTTATTTATACCATAAATCCTTTTATAAATGATGAGGGTGAAAATTAAAGATTCTAAAAGAGAGTTTTTCTTTTCTAAAATAAAACAAAACTTAGATTTGTCTTGGAAGGAAATGGGATTAATATTCAGTATTCCAAAGTCTACCTTTGAGAAATATCGTTCTGGGAAACTTCTAATTCCAGAAGATATTTTTTCTAGATTATTAGAAAAATTACCTATCCCGGATAAAAAAATAACTTTGAACCATATAGAAAAATTTCCAGATAATTTTGGACAGATCATGGGAGGTAAGTCTGCTTATGAAATAAACAAAGCAAAATTTAAGATTGGAAGGGCATTAGGTGCAAAGAGATCAAAAATTAAACAAGAGGTTAAATTTAATTTTGAGGTCTACCCAAAAATTTGCGAATTAGTTGGGACATATATTGGAGATGGGATGTTTAATGTTTATAAAAATAAATTATATCAAGTAGAATTTTCCGGAGATAAGAGATTCGATTTGAAATATTACCAAAAAGTCATAATCCCGATAATAAAAGAAATAATTCCAGAAGTTAATCCGCATTTTTATTATTCTAAATATCGAGAAAATTCCATAAGGGTTGTTTTCTATTCAAAGAAATTATTTCTATTTTTAAAAGATTATTTTGAATTTAATCCTGGAAAGAAAACCTATACAATTTCAATTCCAGACAAAATATTTAATGCTGGGGAAGATTGTGTGAGGGCTACAATTAGAGGTATTTTTGATACGGACGGGTGTGTTTACTTAGATAAAAGAAAAAGTTATGCTAATCCTTATCCTAGAATTTGTTTACAAATAAAAAGTAACTCTCTTTATCACCAATTAATAACTTATTTAGGAAAGTATTTTAAATTACATCATCGTTTTCAGTCAAATAGGCAAATTTATATAATTGAAATTTACGGTATTAATCAGGTAAGGGAATGGATGTCTTTAATTGGTTTCTCTAATAAAAGACATTTAGATAAAATTGCCTCAGTGGCGCAGCGGTAGCGCGCAACATTGGTAACATCAAAACTGAAGTTTTGAGTCTTCAGAGATGTCTAAAGATGTTGAGGTCCCGGGTTCAAATCCCGGCTGAGGCTTTCAAAATCTTTTTATATTTGAAAATGTATGGAAATTTATGGAAGGGGTAATAATTATCATTTTAGTTGTTTTGGCAGTGCTATTTTTCTTTAATAGTTATCAGAATAAGTATCAGAGTTTACAAGGAAATTTGTATAATTTTATAGTCGTTGGAGCATTATTATTTTTTGTAGGTACAGGAATATTTGTTTATAGTAGGGCAGGGATAGAAGTTAATTCTGTTAGGGATTTATTCTCATTTTTCAAGGTGTATTTATCTTGGTTGGGGAGTTTCTTTAGCGGGACTAAGAGTATTGTTGGAAATGTTGTAAAGAGTGAATGGACGAGCAACTTGACTAATTTTACCAGATAGTTTTTTAAAGTATTATTTATGTAGGTTTTTATGGAATATGATTTGAGTGAGTTAAAGAAAGATTATGAAGTTTTAAAGAAGAAATATTCTTTGCCTAAATTTGAGGATTTGAATGAAGACTTTATAATTGAGAAGATTGATGCAAAAAGTGATGTTTTGTTAAAAATTATTAGAAAGATAATTTTGGATAAAATTTACAATATCGCTTCTTTTTTTGATAATTTATTTAGTGGACAGGGAGTTCCAAGGTTTTATTACAGTTATTTGAAAAATTCAACGGAGGAAGATAAAAAGAAGATAAATGATATTTATTCTAAATTTGGACAATTGATTAAGGAATCTTTAGTTCTAGAGGCTAAATCTAGTGAGAAGGACGAAGCAGATTTCGTGAATAAATGTTATTCAGTTTGGAGAGAATGCCAGAAAGATTTAATCGAGATTACAAAGAAAGTTGCTCAAGAGAATGGAAGTTCAACAAATGAGAAAAGAGAAAGAAGTTATTTTGGTTAATCTAATTGACTGAAAATTTCATCTAGGGAAATTTCTAATATTGAAAGAGGCATTTTAAGATTCCAATTTCTTAATGTATCTGGATGGACTTCCCCAATATAACCAATTTCTTTTCCGTTTAGAATTATTGAGCCTGTTCTTCCGTCAATTAATTCTTTTTTAGATGATTCATTTAGGGAGTATTCGAGTGAGAGGGAATTGAAGAGGTAATCTAAGATTTGTTTCATTTCGGTGAAATTTGATGGTGTGGAGGAGATTAATAGATTAGTAGATTCTTTTATTCCAGTGTCTTCTTTTTCGTTTTTGTTAAAGATCGTTCCAAGCTCAAATATTTTTTGAGGATATTCGTTATCTTTATTTTCAGATAGAATTCTAAGTGCGGGGATTTGTAAGTTCGGACGGAGAAGTTTGTATTCTGTTTTTGAATCTTCTAATTCTATTTTTTCATTATCTTTAATTTTCATCTTTTTTGCTTCGTCTTCTTTAATTAAATGATAAGATGAGATTTCTATTAATCCGAGGCCTGAAAGAATATCTGAGATTTTGGAAGTTATTTTACTTTCTGGAGATTCTTGTCCAATTGTTGCAACTTGAGGAATTTCAGGCATTAATAAATCGTATCCATATGCAATGGCGATGTCTTCAATTATGTCTACTTCGTGAAGAATATCTGTTCTCCAGGCCGGGATTAACACTTGGCCTTTTTTGTATTCAAGACCCATTCTTGGAAGAAGTTTCTCAAGGTCCTTTTCTTTCAATTGAAGCCCAATTAATTTATTAGCATTTTCTAATTTTATCTGCATTTTTTCTGGAGTTAGATCTGGAGTGGTTAGTTTATCTTTTCCATACTCTAATTTCATTGAGTAAATTTCCCCAGACATTTCTGCAAAAGTGGTTACGATGATATTCAATGTTTTCTTTAAAGTTTCAAGGTCGAATCCAGAGCATTCTATGAAGATGTCTTTTGTTTCTTCAGTAACTCTTCCAGTTTCATTACTATTAATTATTGGAGGGAGCGAGAGAATTTTTCCTTTTGAATCTACGAAGACTGGGAATTTATCTAATCCTTCAAGGAGATGTGCGTAATCTTTTCCAGCGGGGTGTTTTTGTAAGATTTGAAGTCCGTTCATTTCTTGAGAGGATTCTAATGGGATGAATTTTATTTCTTGGGGTTTTCTTGCTTCATATGTAATTGGAAGATTTATCTTATCTAATGGATAGATTCCGATTGCTAATTTTTTTCTGTTTCTTCCAATTGTAGTATGGAGTTTTTCTTGCATATCTATAATTTCTTTTATTTTTTCATCTGTGAATTTAATACCTTTAACAATTGCGCAAACAGTGTATGGTCTGATAGATTTAACAGAAGAATCTATCTTGACAGTATAATTTTTTTGAGGAGGATTTATTTTGTATTCTTTTAGTCCAGTTTCTTTTCCAGAGAATGCTTTTAGTGCTCTTATCAGGCCTTGCATGGATAGAAGATCCGGTCTATTTGGGAAAATTTCTATCTCTACATCTTCATCGAATACCTCTATAGGCGTTCCAAACATATTAATTAGATTAAGATTTTCTTCAGTTAATTTCATATATTTTTCAAAATCTTTTTTCCTGAACTTTACTTTCGCCATTTAATTATAGCTCCTTTGTTTTAGTTTGTCTAATTTTAATTTTAATGCATCTTCAATATTTATCTCAAGCTTTCTTGCCAAAATAAATGTAGTAATAATGACATCTGCAATTTCTTTTTCTATTTCTTCCTTATCTAATTTTTCTAGTTTTGATTTTCTTTGGTACCCTTTATGGGCAAGTAATTCATTATATAATTCTCCGAGCTCTTCTCCTATTTTAAGTGCACTTGCCATTAATCTTTCTTTATCGTCTCTTCCTTTATGATATTCATCTATTCTTGCAATTTCTTTATCTATCAATTGATTTAATTCCATTATTTCCATTATTTCACCCAGAATTTTTTATTTCTTAATTGTTTTAGATCATTTGAATACATTTCTCTTAAGTCTTTAATTTTATTATATTCCATAATAATTCTGTCGAATCCTTGACCCCATGCTAAAATAGGAATGGGTTTTCCTAATAATGCTGCACTTACTTCAGGACGGAATATTCCTGCTCCTCCGAATTCTACCCAGATTTTTTTCTCAGGATGGAAAACTTCTATTTCCACACTGGGCTCGGTATAAGGAAAATAACTTGGACGGAATCTAATTTCATTGAATCCCATTTTTTTATAGAATTCTTTTAGATATCCAAGAAGGTGTCTGAAGTTTGCGTTTTCATCAACTACGATTCCTTCTGTTTGGTAGAATTCAAATCCATGGCTCCAATCTACAGTTTCATTTCTAAATACTTTCCCAAGAGCGAAGAATTTAGCAGGCATATCTTCTTTTTTTAGATTTGATAATGTATGGGCAGATAGACCGGTTGTGTGGGTTCTTAGAACTGGTTTTTTAGCTTCACTTTCTTGCCAAGAATAACTCCAACCTTTACTTCCAGATATTCCTTTTTCATGTGATTCCTTTACCCTTCTAATCAATTCTTTATCTTTTGGAAGATCTGCTTCTATGTCTTTTATGAAGAACGTATCTTGCATTTCTCTTGCTGGATGATCTTGTGCAGTGAATAAAGAATCAAATACCCAGAATGAACTATCTACTATTGGGCCAGTCATTTCTTTGAAACCTAAGTCGAGCCAAATTCTTTTACCATATTCTTTTGCTTGATTAACGAAATGTTTTTTTCCTCCGTGGATTTTAGGAACTGGAGCTTTAATGTCGTAATGTCTGAATTTTTTATTTTTACCCCAATTTTTAATTACTTCAGGAGTTACTTCTTCAATTAAATCAGTGTCTAATTTTTCACTAGATATTTTTTTCCATAAGTCTGTTGTTTTTATTTCGATTTCTTTTTCTTCTTTCATTTCAATTATATCTTTTCTTTTTTGGAGATTAGATAGGGCTAATTTTAATTCAAGAGGGAGAGAAGATTCTTCTTTTGGAAGGATCTCTAATAGTTGTTCTTCAAGGAATTTTTTAGATAGCTCTGTTTTTGATGCAGTTAATGAGAGTTTTCCGTTGTTTATTTCAATTAGAGCTTTCGATTTTAATGCTCCAAGAGCGGCTTTAAATTCATTATCTGAGAGTTTTGAAGCTTCTGAAGCTTCTTTAAATGAGATGTGGTTTTTCTTTTCAAGAGTGAGAATTAGCCTTCTTTCTGGTAAGCCGTTCTTTTTATAATATATTCCGTTTGTTGATAAATCAATTATTTTTTTTGATTTAGTT
The DNA here is from genome assembly GCA_964559675.1 of Candidatus Woesearchaeota archaeon. Lineage (GTDB taxonomy): Archaea > Nanobdellota > Nanobdellia > Pacearchaeales > GW2011-AR1 > CAZLHJ01. The sequence goes on from CAZLHJ010000018.1 coordinate 5,474, forward strand.
TCAGTCTTAACTATTTCTTTATTCTCTAAGAATTTTAGTGCTCGCATTACTGAGATTTCGTCTAATCCAGATAATTCAGAGATCTTGTTAAAATCTTGATTCAAATGAGGTATTATCTTTCTTTCAATTGGAGATAACTTGTCTATTATGTCGTTCGGTTTATTCATTTTAATTTATAATTTTAAAGCTTAAAAAATATATTGGTTCAGGTTTGTTGAACCTCCTAAGCTTGTAATTAGAGGGATTATTGAGTTTTTGTTGTATGGATTTAAGATCACAATCTTATTTTTGTTCTTTTTTGCCACATTTATGATTGAGATTAGCTTTGTTAAAGCAAGGGCTTTTTCTTGTTTGTTTAGATTCCTTAACTCTGAGAGGTCTATCCCAAGTGATACTTTGTTCTTTTTAGCAGATTTTGCCATTACGTAGTCGAATTCTGTTTCAACCTTTTTTAGTTTATTTTTTGTCTTTGGTAATTTTAATAGAAAGACGTCGAATTTACCGTAATCTAAGATTTTTCTGTTGAATTCAATATTTTGAGAGTGAACTATGACTGGAGAAGGTTCATTTTTAATTTGATTTTTCGCCTTTTCTATACTATTTGTGTTTATCATTTAATTAGAGATCGTTGTGCCTATAAATTTCTTATTATTTAGAAAATTGTTTAGGTTTTTTAGGTCTTTTCCTAAAATGTATGTGGTAATTTTATTTTTCTTAATTATCTTAGCTGCTTTGTGATCAAGAACAAAATGTTGTCCGGCATTGAATTTTATTTTATTTATTATTTCGTCAAATTCCTCCCAAGTTATCTCTTTTATTAGTTTTGCATTTTTATCTTTCTTAGGGTCTGAAGTATATAGTCCTAGGACGTCTGTTAGATTGATGAATTTAGACTCCAAGTATTTAGCTAATTTGGATGCGGTACCGTCTGAAGTTGAGTCAGGATCGTATCTTAATGCACCACATATAACGACTGAGTTCTTAGATAAGTTAGATTTAACTGATTTCATAGATAATGGAAGAGAATCATTTGCATATTTTTCTCCAAAGAGTTGCATCACAAGTTTCGCGTTCATTCTAGTAGCTCGGATTCCTGCAAGAGAAAGCGCTTTTTTATTTGTATTGCCTGATTTTTTTAAGGTCTCGATGTAATTTCGTGCAACGCTCCCCCCACCACATACTAAAACAAATTTATGGGTTTTGAAGTTTTGTTTTAGGGTTTCTTTGAATTTATTTAGGAAAGTATAATCTGGGGTTTTGGGGATTATTAAAGATCCTCCTAAACTAATCACAATCACCTCTTTTTTCATCTTATTATGAGGAATTGAGCAATTTTAAAGTTTGTGAAGTATATTGTTGAGTATAGAAAGGGTTTTTAAGTTCAAATCTTTCTATTTTTTGTGAGAAGGTTGAATGATTATCTTGCAGCGAAAACTGTGAAGCATGTTTCTGAAGCAGTAGGTAAAAAAAGCTCTTTGAGACAAGGTTTATTTGAAAGAGAGGGAAATGGAGTGTTAATTTGGAATGATTACAGTCTTAGTTTTATTGACGAGGGCAAGGTTATTAGGGTTGCAATTGATTCACAAGGATCTATGGGCGATTTTAAGAAGAGATTGGGTGAGATGAATGTACCTAGAGAGTATTCTGAAATTATATCTGGATTGGAAATTAAAGATAGGGGTGGATTAGAAATCGAAGTACAAATGACTTATCATGCTAATTCTTCTAAAAGAACACAGAATCCAAAAAAATTATTTTATGCTCTCTTTAATTCAGTAGTTAGGCCTGTTCTTAAGGCAGCTTACGAATCTAAATAATTTATTTGAAAATTTCCCCATTTTCTTGACTCCACCATAATAAATCTAGTTCATCTGCTGGAATGTTGAGAGAGTTTGCAAATTTTAAATATGCTTTTTCTATTTCAAGATAGTGCTTTTGAGATTTTATTTTTTCTTCTTTGATTATATTAAAAGATTTTAGATTTCTTAGAATGTGTCTATCTAAAATCGCTATTTGATTATTTGAATGACCGATGTTTCTAAGGAAATGAGACGCTTCTTTTAATCCGTAACCGTTAACGATTTTAGAAATTTCGTTTCTTAATGATAATTTATCTTCTGTAGAGAGTAGTGGGAAGATTTGTTTAAATGTTTTTTCTGATTCTAAAATTCTTTTAGCTTTCATATTGTGGAATCTTGTTTTAGATTTCAAAATATTTGTAATTGAGGAAATGTCTTTTTTATGAGAGTTGGTTATATGAATCTCTTTTATTGCTTCCCAACATCTTTGTGCATTGCTTTGAGGAGTTAAAAGACAAAATTGAAATTCTTTAAATATTTCTTCTTGAGAAAGAGTTTTAAACTGATTTAATCTAGATTTGATTTCTTCTTTTTTTATTGAATAAGATTTTAAGAGTTCTTTCATAACTTCCGAAGATAAAGAGAGTTTAAAACTCTTACGAAGGCCTAAACGGATTTTTCTTCTGAATTATAAATCTTGTTCCTACGAAATTAGAGATTACTCCAGTTGCTAGATAATTTAGGAATGCAGCTTTGAAGGTTCCGGATATTATCGGAATACGGGTTTTTTCAGAAATCTTTGCCATCATAGAATTTATCTCTTCTTGGGAAAGTGAAATTGGAGAAACTTGAATCGCTCCTGATTTATTAATCAAAAGAGGTTTTCCAGGTCCTTGACATTCAATACTTAGAACTGCAGGGTCTGATAATATTGGAGAGATTTTTTCTAATCCATATTCAATTAGATCTTGTTGTGATGTGGGTTGTTGTGGCGTATATGTTTGATTAGGTTGAGTAGGTTGAATTGCTTGAGAGGATTGAGTTGGATAAGATTGAGGAGGTTGAACTGGGTGAGAAGGCATAAATGAAGTTTCTATAACTTTTGTCACCATAGGTCTTTGTGGAGGAGCTTTTACAGGAGGAATAAATTGTACTTTGGGAGGAGATTGAATTTGAGAAGGTCTAGGAATTTGAACTTGAGGTTTTATGGTTTGGGTTTGAGGTCTAGGTTTTTGAGGGATATTCATTTGAGAAGGCAAAAATACTGGATCGGGATGAATATTATTTTCAATTTTATATTGGATGATAACTTGTTTCATAAATTCGATTAAAAATAATTTTCTAATATCTTCTGCAGGTTTTTGTTTTTTTTGATGCATCTTAAAATCTAGGAAGAGGTTTACCTGATGCTGGAGGTCTGAAATTGTCTTCGCCATATGCAGGTTGGGAGGTGTATCCTTGTGGTGGAGCAGATTGAACAGGAGCAGAATTTATTTTTTCTCTTACTCTATCTTCCATTAAGGTTAGGCCTTTAGCAATTACTTTATTTTGATCTAATAATTTATCTATTTTATCGAGGAATTCTTTATCTTTTTCGGATGCTTGAATCATTGGATTTGAAGCAAAGCTTTTTGCAGCAGATTCAAATAATTTTAGTAAGGAAGAGATTTGTTTTTCAAGTGAAGAGAATTTTTCTGCTAAGTCTATATTGACTTTTTGTAATTCAATTATGTTTTCAACTAGTTTCTTTTCTAATTCGGAACTCACTTTTTTAGGAGTAGAACTGGCTTTTTTGCTCGGACCTCTCTTTCTGGGCATAATTAATAGTCGTTTATTATATTTATAAAGATTTGGTCGGATTAATTCGACAACTTATCTTTTTTGAGAGGAGTTTTTTTCTAAATTAATGAGTGATCTTAAAAAACGAGATTATAGAAAATTTGTTTTAGTTGTAATTTTTTCATTAGCAATTTTAGTATTTACTGTTAGTTTCGTTTATAGAAGTGATGCTGTAAGAGATTATTTTATGGCTTGGGGAGGTTCAAACGTTGCTCTATGGGTAATTATTGGTATTTTGATTCTTCCCTTGGGAATTGTATTAGTTAGATATTATATGGATAAATTTGGAAAATATCATAGGATGGAGTCGGATAGGGAAAGTGAGATTTATGGTAAGTGATGAGAAACTTTAAAAAGCCAGATTTTTATGAGTAAGCATGGTATTTAAGTTAGTAATTGGAGATAAAGGAAAATCCTGGAAATTCGAAACAGATTCAGAAGCGTTTATTGGAAAGAGTTTGAACGAGAGTGTTAAGGGAGAAGAATTTAATGCAGATTTATCCGGATATGAATTTGAGATAACCGGAGCTACAGATAGTGCAGGTTTCCCACACTCAAATGAAGTTGAAGGAGTAGCATTAAAGAAGATTTTATTAACAAAAGGATGGGGGATGAGAGATTCAACTCCTGGGATAAGAAGAAGAAAGACAGTTAGGGGAAAAGTATTGTCTGACAGAACCGCGCAAATTAATATGAAGGTTATTAAAGAAGGATCAAAGAAGTTAGCTGAAGTTTTCCCTGATCAAAACAAGGCACCTGAAGTTGCTCCTCAAGAGAATGCCCAAGCTCCTACAGCTTAAGATGAGATTAAGTAAAATTACTTCTTTATTATTGATAGGTTTATCATTTATGCCATTACAAAAGAATTCTCAGGATTTAAAAAATGGCAACTATGTAAGGGCTTATAGAGAAGTCTTTCCAGATTATCGGTCGAGGTTCTTTTTCAATAATAACGATGGAAGTTTCTATTGCACGAGAATAGTATGATAAGATAGTTTTAAAAAAGAGTTATTCTAAGGATTTTTATGGATGTAGAAACAATCAACATTGGAGTTGTCGGTCATATTGACCATGGGAAAACCACATTATTACAGAAGCTTACTGGGAAGTGGGCATCACAACACTCTGAAGAATTAAAGAGGGGAATTACAATTAAATTAGGTTATGCAGATTGTATGATTTACGAGGATTCTGGAAAATATAATATTGATGGAAAAGGGAAACTTGTAAGGCATTTAAGTTTTGTAGACGCGCCAGGACACGAAATGTTAATGGCCACAATGTTATCAGGAGCAGCATTAATTGATGCAGCAATACTCGTTATTGCAGCAAATGAAGGGATTAAACCTCAGACTCGAGAACATGTAATGGCTCTTCAGGCAAAACAAGTTAAGAATTTAGTTGTAGTTCAAAATAAAATCGATTTAGTTACAAAAGAACAAGCTTTGAAAAATTATCAAGATATAAAAAATTTCTTGAATGGAAGATTTGATAACTCTCCAATAATTCCGGTTTCAGCCCAGCAAGGGGTTAATATCGGAGAGGTTTTGAGAGCGCTTGTCAATATTAGGGTTGAGAGAGATAATGAGAAAGATCCTTTATTCTTAGTTGCTAGAAGTTTTGATATTAACAGGCCTGGGAGTAAGCCCAAGGATTTGAAGGGGGCCGTTTTAGGTGGGACATTAAAACAAGGAAAATTAAAAGTTGGAGATGAAATAGAGATTAAACCTGGAAGAATTACCAAAGAGGCCAATCAATTCAAATACGTCCCAATTAAAACTAAGGTTTTGAATTTATTTAATGGAAGTAAGAAAGTTGATGAGTTAACTCCTGGAGGAAGTATGAGTATTGAAACTGAGTTAGATATGGCTCTAGGAAAGAATGATTCATTATCTGGGAATGTTGTTTCTATTGCTGGAAAATTGCCTAATGAAGTTATGAATCTAAAGATTAAATTTACTTTATTCCCTGAAATCTATGGTGTTGGTGGTCCACAGAAAGTTGAAAATTTGAAACCCTCCGAATTATTGATGTTTAGTATTAACACAAGCACTAGGGGTGGATTAATTAGAACTGTTAAAGGAGATAGTTTTGAAGCAGAATTAAAGGCTCCAGTAGTTGTCTTCAAGGGAGATAATATCGGATTAGCAAGAAATATTAATAACCATTGGAGACTTATCGGTTTTGGAGAAGTCATCTAATCTTAATTTTATAACAATATTTTAATATTCTACAAATGAGATAATTTTATGAGTAATGAGAGTGTGATTTTGAAGAATTCCGGGCCATGTGTAATTTTGGCTGGAGCGGGAACTGGGAAGACATATACTGTAATTGAGAAGTTAAAGAATATAATTAAAAATAAGGTTTATAGTCCTGAAAAGATAGTTTGTATTACTTTTTCAAATGAGGCGGCGAATAATTTAACTTCAAGGCTTGAGAAACATTTTGATTTTGAGAGCGGAAAGGGTCCAATAATAAAAACGTTTCATTCATTTTCTGCAGATTTGTTGAGACAGTTTGGGGAGAGTATTGGATTAAAGAAGGATTTTAAAATCCTTGATCCAGATCAGGCGAAAATTGTATTATATAGGAATTTGAGAGTTGAAGTCTCAAATTGTCATAGGTATATTTCAAGTATTGGTATTGCAAAAGATTTGGGAATTACAATTGAAGATTATGTTCAATTTATGGAAAAAGAATTCTCTGATTTGAAAGAAATTATTATTGAGAAAAGATTAGAGAGTTTACAATTTGAATTACAGACTATGCATTTGAGTTCAGATAAATTAAGTAGGGAAAATAAAAAGAAAATTGTTGAGGAAATTACAAGAATAAATAATTACAAGGCATTAGATAAATTTGTTAAGCTTTGGAGAGGATATGAAAAATTAAAAGAAAAATTAAATTATTTAGATTATTCGGATTTAAATGTTAAAGCCCTCGAGCTCTTAAATGTAAATAAGGAGATATCAAATAATTTTGATTATTTTATAGTTGATGAGTTTCAAGACACAAATAAAATTCAATTGGATATTATATTTGGACTCTGTAAGAATAGAAACATTACTGTTGTTGGAGATTTAAATCAAAGTATTTATCGATTTAGAGGAGCATACAAAGATAATTTTAATTTATTTAAAGAGCACTTTAACGTTTCAAATAGCGAAGTATTTACACTAGCTAAATCTTTCAGATCTCCGAATACAGTTTTAAGGGCCGCACATAAATTAATTTCAAATAATTATAAAAATAAGGAGGAATGTTTTTTTGTTGAAAATGCTAAAGGGATTGAAGGAAATAAAGTTGAAGTTCACGAATTAAAAGATTCTAAAGAAGAAGCAAGAAAAGTTGTAGAGATTATAAAACAAGAATTGAAGAATGGGCGAGAGTTGGAAGATATTTGTGTTATGTTTAGAACGCATCAGCAAGGGAGATTAATAAGAAAAGCATTAGATTTTGCGGGAATCGAATATTCTGCAGTTTCAAAAAGTTCATTATTAAAACAAAAATCTATTAAGACAGTAATAGATTATTTAATTATTTTAAATAAACTGAAGAAGAAAGAGAAAGGCGGGGAACAAGCGTGGTGGGATTTAATTTATCATCTTGATTTTTTGGAAGGAGATTTAGTTAAGGTTGGAAATTTCTTAAAAGAAAATAGGGATGTAGAGAACTTATCGGCATTTATGCTAGCTAATTTAGAAAGTCTAAATTTATCAAGTTCTGGGAAATTAGCTTCAAAGATTTTAATTGAGAAAATAAAATCT
>CAZLHJ010000019.1:0-10412 GCA_964559675.1 Candidatus Woesearchaeota archaeon
TTAATGAATTTCTAATCACAAATTTATCTGAAAATATCGCAAAGTTTTTATCATCCCCATTAAACTTCTTTATCCCAGATTCAAAATCGTAAATTAATAAGTATGCTTCAAGTTCTCTTATCAACTCAGGCGCCTTTTTCAAAGTCTTAGCATTTAATCTTATTCTCTCAGCAAGATCTACAAATCCCCTAACTTCTTTTTCCCTTATTAATTTCTCAAGCTCTCTATCATCTAATTTAATGGGAAAATCTTCAATAAATATCTGCTCAGGATACCCAGTTTTTGAAATCTCTTCTCTTATAGCTTTCTTTAAATTTTCAGGAATCGCCTCTTTTTTCAATATACTCATTAACAAATCTCCACTAATTGACATATTTCTTATTTGACTCTCAAGATTCAAATTTGCTTGCTCCAGACTCCGTTCTATATTCTCTCTTTTCAACTCTGTTTTTTTATTATCCACAATTTCTAAGATTTTACCTATCTCTAATATAATCTGATTTCCCCTCTCCCCAAGATCTAATTGTTTCAATACGTCTAAATTATCTTTCCATCCAGATAACATCTCTAAATATCTTTCTAAATAAACCTCATCTTCATCATTAATAAAAACTGTTTGAGGCAATCTCTCCAAAATCAAGGAAAAATTATCACAAGAGATAACTTGAACTATATCTGCATCCTTAAGTTCAGATATATCATTTTCATTTACAATAAATTTAACTGGGCAATCCTTCTCTCTTAGCCTTACAAAGACATCTTCTTCTTCTGTAGCCACAATTACTCCATAATCGGGGCTCCATGTCTTCTTGGGCCTCTTAAGCTCTAATAAGCGAGAATTATCCTTAGTATTCAATGATTTGAAGAATAATTGCTTTTCAAATACTTTATTCAAATCCTCCTCAAAACTCGAAAATAAATTCAAAATTCCAGAGGTATCTGGAAATACAAACTCTCTAGAAATCTTACTCATTAATTTAGTAAAAACTGCTCGTGCATCCTTTGTTTTAAGAAAATTACTATTCTGAGTTTTCAAACTAGTCTTATAATTATTAAATGGAGAAAGTTCAAATTCTTTAATAAAATCAATCATCTCTTTTTTCATATATAAAAAATAAGAACTATGTTTTAAAACATTGTTGTAATCTCAGGCAAATAATTAGTCGTCTAATCCGTTTTTTAATCTTTCAAGCCTTATTCTGTCTTGCTCAAGTTTCTTTTCAGCTTCAATGATTTTACTTTGATTTCTTAATTTATTCAACCCCTCTTGAGCTTCTTTTATTCTCTTTTCAGCTTCATTTATTTCTTTTTGATAATCTTCAGCATAACTATTATTACTCACATTTTTCGTATAACTGCTCTTTGGAGCTCTCATCATTTTTAATGACACAAATAAAACGATTCCAAATGCAAGTAATCCTATAATCGAATACCAAACTATCTTTTTCACATCTTCACTAAGACTTATATTACTAAATACGGAATTTCCAGTTATTTTAGCTTCTTCAATAGAGTCATTTTTAACCTCTTCTTTTTCTAATAAAACAGATTCTTCAACAATGCTCTTATTACTTACAATACTATTATTACTTTCAACTGAATCAAGCTCTTCTTCTTGAACTTCCTTTACATCTGCAGATTCTGGATCAAATCCATCAAATGGATCCACATACCCTTCAGGGAAATATTCTACTTCTAAAGTATCTCCAACTTCAACACCTTCAAATTCTTCCTTAAACATGGTATTGCTTCCATCTTTAATTATAATCAAAATATCTACAATATCTTCTCTTGGAACATCATAAACTGCACTAAACTTACCAAAGAAATCACTTTTACCATCAAAACTTTCCATCAATTGAAAATCAATAGTTTTAGGTTGAATATAATTTACAAAAACAGTTTTATCCGGAACTGTCTTAATATTAACGACAGTAGGAGTAGCGCTTACCATTCCAGCCATAAGAAAAATCATGGCAAAAATCAATAATTGTTTACCTCTCATAAATATCTATTAAAGTTCTGTATTTATAAAACTTATTGCTCTAAATTAATCATTTAATTTTATTCTTTTGCCAATCTTTTAGAACCGCTCTAGCTGCCCTATCAATGTCTATTTCTCCACCTTTCTTCTTTAGGTTGAGCTTTTTACCTATTTCCTCTAAAAATAGCTCTGGGTCTCCTTCACTCTCAACTCCGTAAAACTTCTCAAATTTACCAGGATCATCTTTCATTAACTCAGCAATTATAAAGTCAGGGTCTTTTACCTTATCATAACTTTGAATTCCGATCTTAGCATGTTTCTTCAAATCTTCAGAGCTTAATTCTGGATTCTCATTTATTAAAAATACTCCAGGAGTATCTAATATATGAATGTCGCTAGTTAATTTTCTTTTCTGTATTCCTCTAGTAAATCCTGCCTCAGCGCTAGTTTTACTTCCCCCTCCACCTACTAAAACGTTTATTAAAGAACTCTTTCCAGTATTTGGATAGCCTACAATCCCCACTCTTGCAGTCTTTTTCTCAATTTTCGCCCTTTTTACTTCTATCTTTATTCTCTCTCTTAATGCCCTTACTCCATTTCTATCTTTACAAGAAACTAAAACGTAAGGTTTCAAATTAAGCTCATTAAGTTTTTTCTCAACATCTTCCCTTTCAACCAAATCTATCTTATTTACTATATAGATAATCTTTTTCTCAGACTCTTCTATTACTTCCTCTAACTCAATATTCCTCGTTTCTTCAATAAATCTAGCATCCAATACCTCAAGAATTACGTCAGAGGTTCTTATGATGTCTTTGACTAGGGTAGGAAATTCTACTCTATGCTCATTATTTGAGTCAAGTTTTCTCAATCTATAATTCGGTCTTTTTATCCTTATTCTCATACTTTATCGAAGAAAAATTGCTTTTTAAGCTTGTCTATGACTAAGGGGAGATTTAACAAAAACTCTTCCCATGCTTTTTTACAAAATCCTGATGGTATTCTTCAGCTCTGTAAAATCTTCCAATTGGTCTAATCTCAGTTACTATTTTTCCTGTATACTCTTTCTGTTCTTCTTTCAAGGATTTCTCTGCCTTCTTTTTCTGCTCTTTATTAGAATAAAATATAATACTCCTATATTGTGAGCCGAAATCCGGCCCTTGCCTATTCAATTGAGTAGGATTATGGTTTTTCCAAAATATTTCTAATAAATCATCATAATTTATCTTTTCATTATCATATTCTATTTTTACAACTTCTGCATGTCCGGTCTTTCCAGAACAAACTTCTTCGTACGTAAGAGAATCGTAACTCTCATCTCCTCCCATATATCCAGTTTCAGTCTTCTTAACTCCTTTTGATCCAGAGAATAAATCCTGAGGCTTCCAAAAACAACCCATTCCAAAAACTGCTACCTCTATCAACTTCCAACGATTTCTCCCCCATTAGGATGTAAAACTTGCCCAGTCATATAGTTAGAATCAAAAGATGCTAAAAACAAATAAGCAGGGGCAATTTCAACTGGTTGAGCAGGTCTTTCTAAAGGAACACTCTTTCCAAAATGAGGAATTGAATCTGCAGAAAACGAAGAAGGAATTAATGGGGTCCAAACCGGTCCTGGAGCAACCGCATTAACTTTTATCTTAGGGGCCAAAGATTTTGCCAATGATCTAGTGAAGCTCACAATTGCCCCTTTGGTTGCAGAATAATCTATCAAACTACTACTCCCATTATAAGCCGTTACTGAAGTAGTATTTATTATGGAACTTCCTTCTCCTAAATATTTCAATGCCGCTTTCGTTAAATAAAACATCCCAAATACATTAGTTCTAAACGTTTTTTCTAACTGTTCAGAACTAATCTCTCCTAAACTTTGAGAAGTGCTTTGCATCGAAGCATTATTTATTAAAATATCTAACTTACCTAGGTCGGATATCACTTGTTCAATTGATTCTTGACAGAAATTTTCATCTCCAATATCTCCTTTAATCAAAGTACATCTTCTTCCTTCTCCTTCTATATACTCTTTCGTTTCATTCGCATCCCCTTCTTCATCAAAATAAATGATTGCAATATCTGCTCCTTCTTTAGCAAATAAAACTGCTATAGCTCTTCCAATTCCAGAATCTCCCCCAGTTATTAACGCAACTTTACCATTTAACTTTCCAGAACCCAAATATTCAGGATTTTCAAATATCGGACGGGGACTCATTTCACTCTCTAGCCCAGGCATCCTATCTTGGTGCTGAGGAGGCAATGCAATATCAGAAATTTTAAATTCGTCTTCCATAAAACAAAACAGTTAGAAAATTTAATTATTTACGTAGTAAGAATTATACCAAATCAAATTCCAAGCTCTTCTTCAGCTTTTTCCACATTTTCAATTATACTTCCCGGCTTGAATAAAACGGCTTTCAGAATCTCTCTCAATCTAGGCATTTTTCTTATTATATACTCTAAATCCATCGCAAAATGCTCAAACTCTTCTTCTTGAGCGTGTTTCATTAACTCTTTTACTTCATCATCCTTCGATGCATGTATTCTCTGCATATACCAGTTAATCGCCTCAGCTTCTTCACTTAATGAGGCAAACATCCTTGCCATATCTCTTATTTCATCAGATAACTCAGATGTAGGTTCATGATATTGGTCTGTTCCGGCCATATATTCTATTATTTAGCTAAGTTTTAATTTCATTGTGGTTAAAATCTTACTTCTTAACCTTAAAACGGCAAGGGTATTCTCTTAAGTATTAGCTATAAGGAGGTACTGCTAACATGAGAGACGAAAACAACAAAGGTGGCGGAAGAGTAAACGTAAATACTGCTTCCAAGGAACAACTTGCAAATGTGCAAGGTATAGGAGACGATAAAGCTGAAGAAATCGTTAAGTACAGAGAGGAAAACGGTGAGTTTAGTAGAGTAGAGGATTTGGAAAAAGTTCCTGGAGTCGGAATGCTCGAAGGCCACGCAAAAAACAAGTTAACTGTTTAATTCGACGATAAATTTTTATACTCTCGATGAAAATCGATTGTATGGAAATAACTCCCGAGAATTTTAAAATATTTAACTGGCCTGAAACAGATCTGAGCTTAGAGGAATCTCTATCTATAAGCGAGAAATTGGACAACTTAAATGTAAGTTTGTTCAAAGGAGAACTTAGTGTAGAAGATTACAATCAAAAAATTAATCTTTTAATGTATCGGATAGAGAAGAATTCCTTAAAATTCGGCAAAGATCACGATTTATTTAAAAAATTTTTATTATTGAATTATAAAGACAAGGACAGGGCTAAGGAAACTGCAGAACACGAGAAGAAGCATGCAGATTTCCTAAAGAAAAATGGGGTGGAAGATTATAGCTTCAGGCTTAAATTATTTACAAATGGAAAGGTACAGCCATACACTCACTATATCAAGCCAAGCTTGCCTAGTAATGACGGACTATCTTTCCATAAGGAATTTTTATCTGCTCCGGGATTAGATATGAGCGAATCTGATCAAAAATCATTTTCTTTTCTTAGCTCTGCCTAAAAATCTATTTTCTCCAAATTTATAAATCATGAACAGAAGACTTCCCACTACTCCTAAGATTAAATCTATCATAGTGTCATCTATTCTATCACTAATCAAATTAAGTTTATCTAGCCCATGTAAATCTCTAAGATAAACTCCTTGTAATTTCAAATCAAAGAAATGGTCTAGAGCATATTCTCCTATTTCAAACAAACCTAAAATTCCAATCACTATAAAGAAAGTAAATGTTAATTTCCATTTGAAATCAAGTTTAAGTTTAGAAACCATAAAGAAGACTATCACGCAAATAAATATCGGTTGAACAAAATGTTGTACTTTATCATAATTAGGGTATAGGTAATACAACGGACTAAGTAATAAACTCGAAATAGCGATAATAATAATTAGAATATAATGTTTTATATTAAACCTAATATCAAAGAAATGATCTATAAAATAAAAGAAAATCAGAAAAGCAGATGCCGTAACCGACCTTAAAATAAAAGAAGAATCTTTGAAGAAATAAATCATTAATAAGATTAACGCAGATAAAATCAAAACAAACCTTCTCTTATGTAAATATTTATGCGCACTCTTTTTCACACACTAAGGAAGAATTCAGAATTTAAAAATCTATTTTAATCTACTACTTGCCATTACGTACTTCAAAATGAAATTCTCTTCCTCATTTTCTATTATAAACTCACTCTCAGCAATTACATTTTTCTCATCTAACAATTCTTCCCCAATCTCATCTTTATCCGTCTTTACTGAGGTATAAAATATATTAATTTCTTTTCCGAGTTCTGTGTTTGAGAGTCCAATTAGATGACTTTCTTCAACACCTAAAAGCTCATATTCATGCAAGCTCTTTAAATCAATATTTTTAGACTCAAAGAACTCTTTAACTGCAGGGACTACCCAACAATTTATTTTGAAATTATCAAAACTTGCCTCACTTATCTTTTCTAATTCTAACATTAAATAACTAAAGATAAACGAATTTAATTATCTCTGGTGTAAAAATTCCACCGCCACATTTTTAGTATTTCTCTCACTTTCAAAATACATGATTAAAGATTTAAATGCAGTTTTTTTAAATAACTTAAAAGAAGTTTATTTTATAGAGAAATCTCTTGTAAAGGTTCTAGGAAAATTAAAATCAAAAATGAGCATGAGCGACATCAAAGCTAATCTTGAATCACATAAAAAAGATACTATGGATCATGTGAGGAGAATTGAGGAAATATTTGATTGGATTGGAATAAAAAGAACTGAAAGTAAGGTTGGTACGTTAACCGTTATGGAAAAAGAATTAGATTCAAAATTAAATAAAAATCTCAGTAAAGAGGCAAAAGATTTTTTCATTCTAGAAGCCGCCACAAAAACTGAAAGAATGGAGATCTCTTATTATGAGAGTATGATTCTAATTGCAAAAGAGATAGATTTCGAATCCAAAGTTAAAATTTTATCTAATCTAAGGAAAAACTTATCTGATGAGGAAAGAGCACTAAAGAAAGTAAACTCTGCAATTAAAAAACAAATTCCATTGTGGAAAAGAATAGCTTATTAATTCTTAAATTTAGATATCCTTTCTATATTGCTGAATGGAAATGGCCTCTGATTAGTTACTCCTGAAATATATCTATAAAATTTATAAGACTCAGTATTCCAATACTCTACAAAGTTTCCAATACTTCTACTTCTCTTTCCAGAGATAAGTGCATAAAGAAAATGTATCAATGCCAAAAATCCAGTTAAATATCCCCAAAGATAAAGAATTATTCCAGTTATTACCAAAACAACAAGCCTAAACAATGCCTCTTTTCTTTCACTCATGAAGAATAGAAATAAGAGTTATTTTTAAATATATCTAAATTTTCAATTATCTGGAGGTGAAATAAAATGTCATGCGCTAATTCAGGGATTACTATCCTCTCATTGGTGATAGTGGTCTTTTCAATATGGCCTAGCTTATCTTCTTTAGCAAACTGGATAAATCTAGTTGCAGCCCTTTTGATAATTGTCCTTGTCTGGACAGGATGTAATTGCAAATGGTGCGAGATGAGCAAACCTTCTAAACCAAAGAGAAGATAATTGCTCAAAAGAAAATTTAGTTTATTTTATATATTCATTTTAATTAAAAGATTCAAAAGAGATGGCAAAACAAAACAATTTAATTCCTACGGGTACTTTAAGGATAGGTTCAAAAGACTTTAAGGTCTATGAAAAAACTAAAACTTCATGGAAATTATCAAAAAAATCCTTTCCAGAAGCTCAGTCTGTAATTGAATTATTTAATGCCCAAAAGAATATTTCTGTATTAATTGATAAAAAAAATCCCCGATTTCTAAAAGGACAATTATCTCCAGATGGAAAAATACAAGGGGCGAGAATAAATCTCTTGCCTAGTGGAGAAGTATTAGATAAGGCATATTCTCTCTTTTCAAAAAATCTAACTATTCACGATGAAGCTTCCCACGATCATTGGGCAGTAATTTATCAAAATCCTGGAGGCGGATTCTCGTATGCATACACATTAGATAAAAGGAATAGATCTATAAAAAACAAATACAAAAAAGTTAGTGAATTCAAAAAAGTATATCCTAAGCTAAATGACGCTATTCTAACTGCCCTATCAGATAAACAAGATAACCTAGCGATTCCGATGTACACTCTTCTAAAAACTTACATGCGAGTAGGAAATGAAACTTATTACAAAGCGCACGGTCACAAGGGCCTTACAACTCTCAAAAAATCAGATATAAAAATAAATGGAAAAGACGTGGAATTCAGATTTATAGCAAAGAGCGGAGTCCCAATGGACATTAAAGAAGAATTCCCGAAACACTACATTTCCAGACTAAAAAATATGATCTCTAAAAAGAAGAACTCAGATTTTATTTTCACAGACGACTCTGGGAAGCCTCTAAAAGATACTCATTTCATGAAAGCATTTGAACAATACACTGGAAAGAGATTCTATCCTCACATAGTCCGTTCATTTTATGCTACCGAAAGAGCACAAGAATTTCTAAAACAAAAACATTCAGCCTCGAAACAAGAAATAAAAGGACTTTTCACAGAAATTGCCGAGAAATTAGGGCATAAAAAGTTTGACAAGAAGTCAAATGAATGGAAAGATAGTTACAATGTAACCGTCCATCATTATCTCAATCCAGACATTTATAATCAAGTTTTATCAATTCAAAAATAATTATTGGGCCCTAAATGTCTCAACGATAGGTTGACCATCTTCATCTAATGTCGGACCGTCGCTTGCAGGGAATTCATAAACTCCATCGCCATCATCAGTATGGTGCATTGCAAATAAAATTTCTCCTTGATTTATATTTCTATCAAGCATAATTACAACATCATCTTCAATCCCATCAAGCAATTGACTCCTACCAATAGCTTCTCCTGGCTGGCTAACATTTGTACTACTTCTATGAATTACAACAAATCCAGGATTTTCAAATCCAACATTATCTATAACTACACTACTATTCCTTATAACTTGATCATTTACACTAATATAATTTCCATCAATTACATCTACGTCTCCATTGCCCCAATCAAAATAGAAAAATGCAGCTATTCCTAAAGCAATTAAGATTAAAATCAATAATATAAATCCTGCCTGCCCTTTCTTTTCAGGTCTCTCAGTATTTTCTTCCTCAAAATTCATATCTTCTTCATCTCCCAAGAATGGCTTCTTATCAGTTTCCCTAACAAAATCATTCTCAAAATCTTCATCATCATCCTCATATCGGATTATTTCGTCATCCATGAAAAGAAGAGAACTAATTCTTATAAAAAAACGAGCAGTTTAAATTATACTCAAAATAAAAAATAATATCAAAAATAAAAATTCAGTTGTGAATAAATACGCGTGTTAAGAAATTAAGCCTTTGAGACTTTAACGGCCTTTGGACCTTTATCGCCTTGTTCTACTTCAAATGTTACGTCTTCTCCTTCACGAAGATTTGTTCCAGGTTTCAAAGCACTGATATGTACGAAATACTCGTTACCATCATCTGCTGAAATGAATCCAAATCCCTTCGTTTGATTGAAAAATTTTACTTTACCATTCATTTTACAATATATATAGATTAAACCTCCTTATAAAATTTTGTTTTTTAATTGTGACTACTTTATATTTGGCCATTTTGCGTAAATTTTCTCATTGCCTGCTCAAGAATTATCTGGGGGGCAAATCCCTTCCTACTACAAGCTTTCGCAAACTCGTCATAAGTATGTTGATCTACATTATAGTCTAATTTCCTTTTCTTCGGTCCTGGAGGTGTTGCAGCCATATACTACTAAGAATAAAGGAGTTTATAAATTATCTCTTAACTCCTTTCCACCTCTTTTTACTTAAAATTATAAAAATTAAAAAAATTAAAGTAAATTTGAATTATTAGGCCCAGAACCGACAGATTACACTATCGTCATTAGTTACGTGCATAGGAATGGATATGATCGATGTCCCAATAATTGCATATCTACCATCTCCTAAATATACGCCATTCGGGCTGTTTAAAACAGAGGATGTCTCCATCACAGGACAAACAAATCCGTCTATTTTTTCAACCGGAGCAGCAGATACAAGGCCTAAACTAGCTAAGACCAAAAATGCACTCAAAATTGACAGTATCTTTTTCATTTTTACCTCCAGAGATATCTATGCAAATCAATATTAAAGGAGATTTAGTAAATAGAATACAGCTTTATTCGTACACCCTCTTCAATTAGCATGTAACATTTCTCCTAAAATCGCTGGGGCAATCTATTTTCACAAAAAGTTATAAAAAATTAAAAAAAATTTATTCCAATTATTGGATAAGTCTAAAGAATTTACTCTTTAGAGACTTTAACGGCCTTTGGACCTTTATCGCCTTGTTCTACTTC
>CAZLHJ010000020.1:0-10291 GCA_964559675.1 Candidatus Woesearchaeota archaeon
TACATGGCGGTTGTAGTTCAACGGTTAGAATGCACGGTTGTGGTCCGTGAGACGAGAGTTCGACTCTCTCCTTCCGCCCTTTAAAGATTATGAACTGGCAAATACAAAAAGCAGAAGAAAAAGATTTTCCCGAGATTGCAAAAATTTACTCAGATGAGTTTTCTAAACCTCCTTACAATGAACCTTGGACGAAAGAGAAATCTGAATACAAAATTAAAATTTACTCAAACTATTGCGATATTTTTAAGATAATATCAAATCAAGAAATAATTGGATTTGTAGTTTTCAATCCCAATCACTGGTGTCCGGGGGAAGTCGTTTTTGGTGAAGAAATGGCCATAAAATCAGAATTCCAAGGCAAGGGTATGGGTACTAATGTTCTAAACTACCTATTCGATTATTATAAAGAAAGAGGCTTCAAAAAATTTATGGGAATTGCTAATTTAAATGGAAAGGCAATTAATCTCTATGAAAGAATTGGAATTCAAAAAAGTAATGAGAACAGCATTATTGAAAAAAACCTCTAGTTCGAAATTATACAACAAAACTTTTTATAAAAAATTCTAAATAGGTTAAACATGGAAATCACAGAATCTGAAGTATACAACAGATTAAGTCCGCAAGATTGGAAAAGCCCTGATAAAATCTTTGAAGAAATACTAGATGAACATAAAATACCATCTTACTCTATTTCAATTGGGGCAATTTACCTGCACTTAGATAAATTTGAAAAAAGCAAATTAGTAGAATCCAGACATCATAATAAAAGAATTGAATATAAATTAATCCCTTACGAAATTAAAAATCATCCCATTAAAAAAGAAAAAGACTTAGAAAAACAACTCTCTCGTGCTTAAAAGTTCTTTTAATCGTTAGCAAATTGTGTCATTCTAACAAAATATCTTAATTCTATCGACGAGGAACAAAAAAGTTTAAAAAGGGTTCTTCACGAAGTAATAATTCTTCTAATTAATATGTTAAAGAAAAGAGGATTTTTGGTACTTGCAGTTATTTTGCTCGTTATAATCGGAGCTGTAAAACTTGGAACTACTGAACCCATTCCACGTCCAAAAGAACAAAGAGCAATTGAAAATCTTCCATTACCTGAAGAAAGAAGAAACGAAAACTCAGATTTAGACTCAGAAACTTCAGATAAAAATATTCAAGATTCAAATATTCAAACTCCTCCAGTAAAATCCAACGATATCGAAGAACTCCAAAAAGAAATAGAAAATGCAAAAAAGGAAATGGACACATTCCTTGAAAAAAATAAAAATTTAGAACGGGAAATAAAAGCAAGAAAAGATAATCTTGAAAGAATATCTGGAAAAATACAAGAAGCAGAAACACAAAAACAAGAAATTCCTAAAGAAAAAGAAATAATCCGAGAAATTTATTATCAAGAACCTCAATCTTCTTCCTTCATGTCCATATTAATGTTAATAGTCATCTCCGTAAACACTGTAGTAATCTTCTTTCTTTTCAAACAAAACTCTTCCTCTTTCCCACAGCCTAAAAAATACCTAGATTTCACAAGATAAGTAACTATCTAGTAATAACAAAAGAAAGGTTTAAATATTGACTTTAACAACAAAAATTAATGGTTCCAGTATATTCATTTAGAAATTTGAAAAATTTGAAAAAGAAAGATATTTCTCCAGTTAGAGAACTGATAGATTGGTTAAGACTTAACGAATTAGAAGTTTCATTAGCCGATGGAAACATTTGGCTTAATTGTAATAATGAATTATTGGAAGGTAAAGATTATCAGGGGAGAATAGAGTTTAATGCAGTACCTGGAACAAATAAATCTGGAAGAGAAAGAGTTATTCAATTTTTAATTGAGGCTGCACCATACAAAACTGAAGGAGAAATTTACAAACCTAATCACCCAATACGACCAGAGAGAGTAATGTTTAGAGCTGAAAATTTAAATTCTAATAATCCATGGGAACCTAGATTTCAACAAGGCCTTAGTGAAAATTTCAAATTAACTCCTGAAAGATATCTTGGAGTCTTAAGAAGAACACCACTAGTGGTCAATTTCCCTCCTGTAAAATAAATTATGACAATTAACTTCTTAAATAAAAAAAGGAAAATATAATTATGGAAAAAATTCAAAACAGACCTTACACAAGAGAAGAACTTCAAAGAATCTTAGATAGAAATCAATTTAGATTTGACCTCTCCGAATCAGATTATAGAAATACTTCTTGTATTCATTTTGAACTAAGACCCTTAAAACCTTCCGAAACATGTTTTCAAGATATTAGACTTAAGAACGAACGTACTCCCCTACCCACACAATTGGAGAAGAAGATAGAAGATACGCCCTTAATCCAGGAATATCTCTCAGAAAGGTAAAACCCGATATAATCGAATATGCACTGGAAATTGGAGAACATATTTCAAGATTACTTCCTCCTAAAACAGAAGGAGTTTTCATTAAAGTTAGCGTTACTCAAGCAAATTCCCAGTTTGGAAGTTACGATTTCATACATTCTGAAGCAATAGCCTGTCAAGATTACACTCCGAATTAAAGAAATATATAAAAAACCACATTTTCTTCATATATTATGATATTCGATCCAGACACAGTAAAAGGTTTTCAAGACTTCTTGCCACCAGAATCATTAAAGAGAGAAAAAGTAGTTGAAATCATAAAAAAATATTATCAACTATACGGATTCCTTCCAGTTGAAACGCCAATTGTAGAATACGATGAATTGATGCGTTCTGAAACTCTTCCTTCCGAACAAGAAGATGAGGCCATCTCAGACAGATTTAAATTAAAAGACAAAGGTGGAAGAAATCTAGGTTTAAGATATGAATTTACTTTTCAATTAGCAAGAATTTTCAAACAAACCCCTAATCTCAAACTTCCATTCAAAAGATATCAAATTGGCCCAGTATTCAGAGACGAACCAGTCTCACTAAACAGATTTAGACAATTTACTCAATGCGACACAGATGTAATCGGCTCATCTGAAATTACAACTGAAATAGAATTATTAGCGATGGTCTCAGATATTCTAAAAGAATTAAACATACAAAATGTCGAAATACAAGTTAACAACAGAAAATTAATTCAATCTATTATAGAATCAGTTGAAATCCCTCAGATAATGAATGTAATGAGAGAATTAGATAAAATAGAAAAAATCGGAGAAGATGAAGTTAAAGTAAATCTAAAAAAATATACTTCCTCAAATCAAGTTATTACTCTTTTCAAACTTTTAGAAAAACCTATTGAATTCTTTAAAGAAAATTCATTTGACGGAGTAGACGAATTACTTGAATTATTCGACTTAGCTGAAAAATATAAAATTAAATTAAAATATAATCCATTTTTAGTAAGGGGTCTAGGATACTACACCGGAAATATCTTTGAAATAAAAGAAACTGGGAAGAGCTCAATTGCTGCTGGAGGAAGATATGATAAAGTTGTAGGAAAATATGTAAATAGAGAAGTTCCTGCAGTTGGAATCTCATTTGGTTTGGAAAGAGTTTGCCAATTAGCAAATATAAAAATAGAATCTTATCAAAAAGCATTAATAATTTCTTTATCTGATAACCGCCCTGCAATTAAATTAGCTTCCCAATTAAGAAAATCAGGAATCTCGTGCTCATTAACATACGGAAAACCTGGAAAACAACTAGAATATGCAAATGCTCTTTCAATACCTTACGTAATCTTCATCGGAGAAGAAGAAGTTAAAACAAAGAAGTTCAAATTGAAAGAAATGTCCTCTGGAAAAGAAACTCCTCTAACTGAAAAGCAATTGATTGCTAAATTAAAGAAATAATTATTCCTCTTCTTCACTTTCACGATCATAACTAAACTTTTTCTTTTCTTCTTCTGCTAAATTATAATCATCATCAATTGACTCTCCTTTAATCTCTTCCTTCTCTTCTTTTTCTAATGCTTCATACGCTTCTTCCATAAATTCTTGAGCTTCTTTTCTCATTGCACTTATCTCACTAGAATACTTCTTCTCATACATTCCTTTAAGCCATATCCAAATTTCTTCCAAATGTCCATCTTGTTCTAAAAATACCTTATGTTGCGTATCGAGATGTAACAACGGATAAAAATGTTCTATTTTCTTATCTTCGCTTCCTTTAATTAATTCAGAAAATGCATATCTATCCTCATGTTTAGAAAAAATATCTTTTAATCTTGAATAAATTAATTTAATTTGATCTTTAACATTAAACTCGGATTTAGGTAATGAAATCGCTGCTTCAAATTCCCTCTTCTTTTCTATCACCACTCTTCTGATTCTTCTATTTTCAGTCTGAATTGCTTTCCCTAACGCAGCTATCAATTCCGGTAAGGTAACCTTTCTAAACCTTGGTAATGGAGTTCTAGGGACCAACCCAGGCACATCTTCATCTAACTCGATCCTTTCTTGAACATAACTTTTCTTTTCTTCTTTATTTCCAAATAGAATCGCATCTAAACCTGGAATATCTCTATTTAACAAAATCTCAGATTTTATCCTGAGGAGTAAAGCTGCTGCCAACATAACCTTACTTGAAACGAAAAAATTAGCTTCTTCAAACTCCTTAATCTTTTCAAGATACTTCCTAGCCAATAAACTAATATCGATATCCCAAGGATCAAGTTGCTCTGTATTAATTAAATCATAAATAATGCTCTGCCAGCTAAGTTTATCAGAAAATAAGAGCCCTTGGATCTGTTCTTGCCCAATATTTGACTTAGATTTGTTCTCGTTTGAGATATTTAACTCAAAACTGCCTTCCGGTTCCTCTTCCATTCTATGCATAAACTCCTCATTAATTTAAACTCTTTCCTCACCCAAACCTATTTAAACGAACCTTCCCCCTTAATTTTATCCATTTTCACTAGGAAAAGACAAACCAGAACTGTTCCTATTGAAAAGTTACAACAAACCGAAAGATTTAAATATATTCAAATTGTAGTTTTATTATCACCTCTTTTTGCCCGGGAGAGGACGTTTAATCAGTCTATTTTACTTGATTAAACCTCCTCTTCAAGGGTTAAACAAATTTGACTATTCTTCAAGATGTTTCAAAAAGTCCTTTGTTAGGCAGAAACAAATATCCGAATAGTAACTAGTTAAGAAGAGGTATAATATTCATTACATCTCAATATAATTTATAAATTAAAAATCCTTAAGAATTGAATAAACATGTCAGATTCAAGATTAGAAAACCACGATAGAAGATATACTTTTCCCCCATATACTTCTACATATAGGGCACTTGTTCAACCAGAAACGAGCATAAGTGGAGATGAAGCAGACAGAAGAAACAGAGAAATTTTAGGAATTGGATTTAGAGGGTTAATCGCGAGAATAAGAAATTATTTCATTTAAAAAAATTCAATCAAACTTAGTCTAAATCTCAATATAATTTATAAATTAAAAATCCTTGAAAATTAAATGCCAGAGAGAGTAAAAGCAATAAAATTAGTAACTCCTGAAAAAAATCGAACAGCTCAATTTAAGAGAGTACAAAGAGCAATATTACCTAAATCAGAATTAAAGGTAAGGACATCTTATTCAGACCTAACTCCTAAAAGACCAAAATTCCCTTCTGAAAGACAAGTTCTTAACCAATTTGTTAGAGACAATCAATTAGATTCCCTTAGCAATTACTGCAACTCAATCACGTGGAACTTTAGTCTACTGGCAAAATGGAGATCACGCAAATGTTTACTCCCATTCTGAAGACACATTTGGATATTGGGGCCAGACATTTGGATTGAGCGGAGTCTTAAATGGAAAGAAAGTAGATTTATTAGGTCAAAAAAGAATTCCTTGCAGAGATAAAGACGAACATGGAAATGAATTAAGAGAAGAAGTTTATAGAGGAGATTTAAACAGAAAATATTTATTTTTAGGGGTTGAATCTAAAGTTAATTTCAATCTAACAAATCCTTCAAATTCAAACTTGCTCTCCACAATCTCCTCACATCATTAAGTGCTAAAAAGTCATATCCTCTTCCCATTTCGTCGCTAACTTCAGAGGACAAATCATCTATCTGTTTTCTATAAGCATCAATCAATAAAGTTCTTCTAGTATCTCCATTTATATGATAAACTTCATCTAACAAATATTTAACATTTATAGGGTCGCCTCTAGAAACATACTCTTTCAATCTCGTTAACTCTGCTTCACCTAGAGCAGATAATTCATCTCGCCCTAAAATAGCAGTTTCTCCCCTTTCTGCCATAAAAACAACAGCTTAAGGAAAATTTCAGATTATTTAAAATTAATTAGAATTTACTGACTCTTATCAGTCTTACTGACAAATTCAGTATAATGGCATTTACCGCAAGCCATTCTTGTCTTATGATCTGCTAAAAATGTTCCTGGACCGCATCTTGGGCAGAACTTCTTTACTCTTGATGCCTTCTCCCCATTTACAGAATAGTGTGAATATTTTTTACTGGTTGGCTTGTTCTTATGTTCTTTCTTCCCCTTCTTATCTCCTGCTGCTCCACCCTTCTTTGTTGCCATATTATTTCGCTCCCGCCTTCACTTTTGGTTTAGGCTCAATTCTTTCTTTATCTTCTTTTGAATCATAAATAAAAGCCTCTACAAGAAATACATTTCTTCCGAAGTTTCCCCTAACTGCTCTTACTGCAATATTTTCTTCTGGAACTTTAAATTCTTCAGCAAGCCTCTTTCTTGCATCGTCAAATCCAGGATTAGATTGGTTTTCAAAAGTTACTTCTACTTCTTGCCTCTTCAATAGCTTGTTTTCGAATTTTTTTATTGTTTCCATTTTGTTTATTTATTATCCTCGCTTAAAAATGTTTTGTTATCTAAACTTAGCTCCGTAAACACCTTTTTCTTTTATATCCATATTTTTTGCAATTTCTGATTTTTCAGGATTTAAAACAACGATTTTTCCCCTCAAGTGCTCAATATCTTTAGCTTTCTTCATATTGATTCCACCGTTTTCTTCTAATTCTCCAGATTTTTCTGCTTTAACCATTATTTCTTCCCTCCCTTCTTTTCAGATTTTTCGCCTTTTTCAGCTTTTTTAGCTGCATTATCTTTCTTCTTCTTATCTTCATCTATCCACTGTAATCTTCCCAATCCAGATTGTCTCATTGTTAATCCGATCTTAGGTTGTTCACTCTTATAGCTAATAGCGACAATTCTTGCAATACAGTCATCTCCCTTGCTTAATGTTCTCTTACTGGCCTTACCACTTAATGTTCCTTGTTTTGTCAATGAAACATAATCTTCCATTGTTTGAGAAATATGAATCATTCCTTGAGCAGGCCCAATTTGCATAAACGCTCCGAAGTTTGTAATCTCAGATATATTTCCAAGTACAAGCTCGTGTAATTCTGGTTTCCAACTTACAATTTGAAATTGACATCTGTAATAAGCTGCTCCATCTCCTGGAATTAAAACTCCCTCTTCGACTTCATCAATACTCACAACAGAGATAACGTAACCTAATTCTTTAGAAACTGAATCAACATAACTCTCATTTAATTGCTTTTCAATAGCCTCATTACTAGGCAACCCAAATAATCTTGGTTCTACCCTGACATAATCTTCGACTTTTAGCAAATAAAACATATTTTGTAATTAACCGTAATTTAACTTACATTGAGAAGAAAAAATTGCTTTTTAAATCTTGCTATTTACCCTTGTTATTTTAAGTGTCAAACTTCTATATATACTTTTCTTTACTAGCTTGCAACTATCATTTTTTACCTTGCAGAGCGAGAAAGTGCCAATGCATATCCTAAATCAGATTGCCCCTCTTCTCTAGATGGCGAATATCCCCTAAAGCCCTCTAGATTAACATGGGAAGCCCTAATTGAAGAATCTCTTCTTGCATATTCTGCTCTTTTAAGTTGATCTCTCGCTAAATCACTTAATCTCGGAGATTTCGTAGAACTCTCTTCACTAGCTCTAATAACCCATTTAGGCATTATCGGAACATGTTCAACTTTTCTAGCCATGAAATTTAGAATTAAACTTATTTTTTATATTTATCTAATCAATTCTTTCAACAAAACACTTTTTAATCTCTTAAAAATTTTCTTATTTCTCTTTATCCCCTCATCATATCTGCAACTGCTTTAAACCTCTCTCTAAGCTTCGGATCAATCCCCTTCTCCAACTCGCCATAAATTTCATCCATATTGAAATAATCTCTTAAATTGGGAACAATCACAGGACGAAAAGCACGAACACCTGCGGCATGTTCTCTAGGCCTTACCGTCTGAGGCGTATTGTAATCTGGGAGATGAGCATTTCCCCCTAATGCATACACATTTCCAAATTTACTTGCTATTTGTTCCATATGACTTCCTACACTTCCAAGCACAACAACCACCCCAGTTTCGCCATTAACTCCTGAAATAAAATCATTAACATTCCCGTCAACAAGAACAAACCCCCTTACCCTAGAAAGATGAGAAAGATTACCTTTTATAATAGTGTTAAAACCTTCTCCGATATCAAATTCACTAGCACTTCTAACTTTTGTATAATCAAAAAATACAGTTCCTTTCATATTTTCTGTGCAAAGTCCACTTAGATGTCCTTCATACTCAATAGAAATCGATAAAGGATTTTGATCTTGCAACAATACTTGTTCAATCGTGCTTTTCACAACAGGACTTACTTCACCTCTTACACTATCACGATTTAAATTATAATGTAAATGCATCAAAAAAATATGAAAAAAACATATTTAAGGATTTATATGATAAATTTTAATCAAAGCCCATAGACATATTCATTACAAAAATCACAATTAGACTCAATTGAACACGGTTTAAAACCTTGTTTATACGCATCTTGAATGGCATGAGCTGCCTTAATTAATTCTTCCTCAACCTCATAAATATTGAAACCTTGCATTCTATCTGAATTCACAGCAAACGCATTTCCCTTTTCATCAAACTCAAACTCTATTGGCTTCTCTTGTTTTAACATATCTAAAATTACTCTTTTTACCTTCCCAAACTGCCTTGCAGCTATTGCATAATATCCTAACTGCCAATTTCTATGTTTAGGAGAGATTGTACTTTTTCCAGTTTTATAATCTACAATCGTAATTCCGTCATCATTAAAATCAATTCTATCTGCATACCCTGCAAATCTCATTCCCGCAATTTCACAATACAATGCTTTTTCAGTCTCAGATTTCTCATTATATTTTCCTTTGTTCCTTTCATAAAAGACCTTAATCAATAACTCTGCTTGCTCTAAATTTAGACCTTCCCATTCATTTTCTCTTGAAGTTTCTCTCGCTAAATTAAGAAAATCTTTCAAATCCTTAAATTTAGATTTCACCCCGTTTTCTAAAATTAAATGCACAAAACTTCCAAGCCTCATCTCCTCCCATGAAAGAGTTTTCTTATCAGGCATATGATACACATACTTATATTCGAATTTTTTCTGACATTCTGAAAATAGCAATAAAGCAGAAGGTGAAAACGATTTATGTTCCTTACCTTCTGTAAATCCTTTTCTATCTGACCTCTTTAACAATTCCACGATTGCCTCATCAAAATTTTGCTTTCCTAGAATTCCTGAAATATCTGCCGCAGTATGAATCCTTACCTCCGGCTCCTCATACCTTACTTCTTTATCTATACTAAATTCCATATCATTATTTTTCTTATAATCTATTTCTTGTAAAAATTGACTTGGTAAGAACTTCTTTCCAGCATAATCATTTGCATAAGTCATAATTAATTTTTCTCTTGCTCTTGTAAATGAAACATAACATAGCCTCCTCTCTTCAAACAATTGATTATACCTTTCATACTCCTTTACAAAAATTTCAATCTCTTCCTTATTCATGCCCTTAATATCATTCTTTATTTCAGGCATTAATTGTACTGGGATTAATGAATTTCCAGTATATCTCTCAATAGGAAATTTCTTTTGAACCATATTTGTTAAAATAACCACTTTATACTCCAACCCCTTAGTAGAATGACTAGTCATCAATCTAACTCCATTAGATTCAACCTCTGCTGCTTCAATTTCAATATTCAAATTATCCACTATCTCTAAATAATGAACAAAACTCTCTAAATCTTGAGAATATATATCTGAATGTGCTTTAGCAAGCTCATAAAACTTATTCAGATTCAACATTATTTCTTTTTCTTTTTTTGTTCTGCCGTCATTAATTAATCCTGCAACACTAAAAATTAAATTAATTAACTCATGAACTTCCTTCTCACTTTCTTGAATTAAAGATTTTATTTTCTCAATTAAAATCTTTGAAGCTAATTTCCCAGAACTTGATAAA
>CAZLHJ010000021.1:0-5973 GCA_964559675.1 Candidatus Woesearchaeota archaeon
TTAGAAACTATTATAAATTATTATATTTTAATAAAAACATGAAAAGACATTTTTACTATTCTCATGATAAAAAATATTATAAAAACGAGAAGTATTTGATAGGTTTACTTTTGTTTTCTATAATTTGCTTAGGAGTTATTTATTTTGC
Organism: Candidatus Woesearchaeota archaeon; assembly: GCA_964559675.1. Lineage (GTDB taxonomy): Archaea > Nanobdellota > Nanobdellia > Pacearchaeales > GW2011-AR1 > CAZLHJ01. The sequence goes on from CAZLHJ010000021.1 coordinate 149, forward strand.
AGGCTTTAAAACTGGAAATGTTATAGCAGGGTTTGAAGGATTCAATGTGGGAGATAGGGCGGAGGGGAGTGTTATAATAACCATTGAAGAAGGGGATTTAATAGATGTAAATACTCCAATATTTTTAGCAATAAGTAAGAGAGATCAAGTAGTTTATTCAAAGTCTTTAAGGTTTGAAGAATTTTTAGGATCGTCAAGAAATAAAATCTTACCAGTTGAAAAAGATGGAAAAAGATTTTTTGAGGACGAAGGGAGTTATAGGGTTAATTTAGGAGAGTTAATTGATTACGAATTTAATGAAACGGGAGAATATGAATTAATCTTTTCAATGCCTTCCTTTGATTTAACTGAGATAAAGTCTTTCGAAGTTAATTAATTTTTCAGTTAAACTTTTTTTCTTTTCCTAATAGTAATATATTTTTAATTAAATTACTATAGTATATTTCTACTAAACCACATTAATGTTACATTTATACCTTTCTAGTGGTGTTAAGTAATTAATTCCTTGATGGAGCCTCCTTTCATTATAATATTTTACGAATGAGTTCAGAGTATCTTCTCCTTCTTTGAACTCTTGTTTGTATGTTCCAAACCATCTTTCAATCTTCCCGTTCGTCTGAGGATGGTGTATCCTTCCTAATATGTGATGAATCCCATTCATCTCACAGAATTTACTGAAAGGCCCCTTCTCTCCTCTTGCAGGAGTGAATTGAGTCCCATTATCTGTGATAATCGCTTCAGGTTTTCCATGTTGTTTAATTGCTCTTGCAAATGCAAGAAGAGTATTTTCCGTCGTGGCATTTGTAAAATACTCTGCATGAACAACATATCTGGAATGATCATCAATAAAAGCGATTAGTTGATAACCTGTAAATGGACATACTGTCCAATCAGTATGCCAACACATGTTTGCTTTTGGCCATTCATATTTTACAAACTTTATCTGAGAAGGCCTTTTACGTTTGTTCATTTTTAGCCCGTGCTTCTTGTAGATTTTTTGTATCTGTCTTTCTGAAACATCAAATCCTTCTCTTTTCATATCAATCCATAACTTGTGGGAGCTTCTTTTTCTTTCTTTCCATTTGAGCAGCACCATCTGCTCAAATTTTTCATTTATTTGGGTTTCTTTAGATCCTGGCTTTCTATTTTCTAAACCTTCTTCTCCAAATAAATTAAAAATTCTTATCCATCTTGCAAGAGTTTGTTTTGGAACTTTCTTTATTAAGGCTACTTCACTTATAGATGAGAAACCAAGTCCAAAATGATTAACGCACTTCATTTTGAACTCCTTGCTGTAAGCCATTTCTTTTATTATCCATCAAACACCTAAATCTTTTGTTGTAACTGTAACATAATTATGATTAAGCACATTACTATAGTATATTAGTTAAGTTTATATATCAAAAAGGATATTTTTTAGAAAAGAGGATTTGAAATGGCTTTATTAAATATTAAAGGGTATTCGTGTGAGAGGTGCGCTCATATGTGGGTTTCTAGAAATTTGGATTCGAGTAAATCTAAGTTGCCTATCGTATGTCCAAAATGTAAAAGCCCATACTGGAACATTCCAAAAAAGAGAGGTGGAAAAAGATGAAGTTTAGATTATTAATTTTTGGAGTATTATTGATTTCTTTAATGTATGGGGTTTCCGCGGCTTGTACTGGAACAAGTTATTCTGGAAGTGGGAATTGGGATATAGTAGATACGACTTCGTGCAGCGATATGAGCATAACTTTAAACGGAAATTTGAATATTAACTCGGAAGCTAATTTAACTTTGGAGAATGTAACTTTAATTGTGAACGCAGCGTCTAATGGACAATATATTATAAATAATGATGGTTATTTTTTGGCAAATAGATCCAATTTTACATCCGCTCTTTCTAGTGGAAGTGGAAATTGGAGGTGGGGCAACGGAGTTAATTCAGAGCTTTATTTGTATAATACTGATATTCAGAATTTAGGATATGGTAGTGTTATTGGATTGAATGTTTCAGGAGATAATTCAATTTTAGACGGGAATAGGTTTAAATTTATTTTTGGGGCAGTAGATTTTGATTATAATACTCATGTTGCGATTTACGGAAATAATGTAAGCGTTAGGAATAATTTTATGAATGTGACATCAACTACTTCAGTTATTTGGACAGCACATAATAATTTCTATTTTATAAATTCAAATAACTCAAGTTTTGTAAATAATTCCGTTTATGCTTATTCTGTGCAATACTTAACACAAAATAAAGAATTAAGAACTTTAAACTCAAATAATTTATTGATAGAAAACAATACTTTATGGTATGCACCATACAGAGATTATTATTCTCAATCAATTTATTTGCAGAGTTCAAACGATGTTGTAGTTAGAAATAATCGTATTGATGCAGGAGGATACGGTCCCAGAATTTATTTTGGAGTTAGTAATTTTGTAGCTAGTGGAATTGCAAGTTATTATTCAAATCATACCCGTTATGAAGATAATGTTTTGAATTTAGATGGGCCAGTAACTGCGCATGGTTTTCACCTATCTGATTCGTACAATTCAACTTTTATAGAAAATCATGTAAATACTTCTTTACTTTCTGGATATGCAATAGTTGGATCTTCAGCTCTGTATTACGAACATACTATTGGATTTGATAATTTAGTTGATGGTAAACCTATTTATTACATCTTTAATCAATCAAATTTGGTTTTACAGAATAACGATTCGTTTGGACAAATTTTAATTGCTGCTTCAAACAATGTGACTATAAATAACGTCACAACCCCAGAAGGCAAATTTTATTTGACCTTTACAGAAAATACTACTCTAACGAATATCAATTTATCTATTTCTAGTCTTCCAGGGGATGGAGTTCATTTAGAGAGGGCGAATTACACTACCTTAAGAAATTTAAATTATTTTCATAGGGGAGCGTATGCTGATCCTTGGGCAATAGGTTCTTATTATTCTAGTCATTTAATAATCGATAAAATCAATTTTACATTGATAAGGGTAGACAATGATGACTTCAATGGACTTTACGCACTAGGTGGGGAGAATATTAGTGTCTTAAATTATAATTATACGAGTAATAATTATTTTGGAAGTACATACTCGCTTTACATGAGCGGTGTGACTTCACCTGTTTTTGAGAACATTACTATTTATTTCTCAGGAATTAATGGATATACGAGAGGGTTTTATCTTAATGGAGTTAATAATGCTGTTGTGAAGAATTTGAATTCTTATACTGTTGGACCGAGAGCTGCAACTGAAGACGACTATGCATTTATTTCAGTTAACTCTGCTAATTCGACTGTTTATGATTCTGTTTTGGACGCAACTGGAACTTATGATGTCAGGATAAGTGGAACTGGCTCAGTAAATTTTGTGAATACTACATTTAACAAATCAGATATTAGTTTTAATAGTGGATCAACAGCAGATGTAAATGTTAGTTGGTATCTCGATGTTAATGCGAAAGATGGAGATGGTTTGAATTTAGATTATGTTAACGTAAGCACCTATGGAAATTCAGATAATTTGTTATCAAGTGAATTGACAAATCCCAATGGAGATATTGGAAGACAAACCCTTATTGAATATTCTCAAGATATTTCAGGATTTACGTATTATACTCCTTATAATGTCTCATTAACAAAGGAAAATCATTATAATCAAAGTATGATCTTCAATTTAACTGTTTCAAATTCAACTATATTTACAATGCTTGAGTCAGTTTACCCATTAATTGAATTTACGAGTTCGAATCCAGGTAACAATACTGCAGTTGAGTCAAGTTTCTTAGTGAATGTTTCCATTCAAGATGTAAATTTAAGGAATGTGACTTATAATTGGAATGGGACGAACACAAGTATTCATTTGGATGTTCTTACTCCAGTTTCAGATATATTTGCGGATGCAATTCTTATAATGAATTTCGATAACCAAAGCGAGTATGGGGAGAATGATACCTTTATTTATGATTATTCAGGAAATGAGAATAATGGAACTGCGAATGGAAACGTCTTGATAAATTCATCAGGGAGATTTGGAAGTACTGCCCAGTTCGATGGAAGTGGAGATTATGTTAATGTGGCAGATTTAGATACCCCAGATAGTTTGACTGTAAGTTTATGGTTTATGACAAATTCTTCAAGTAACTCTTATTTAATTGGGAAAAGTTATCAGAGTTCTTGGATGATAAATACAGGTAATGGGGGAATAGCCTTCTGGACTAATGGATCATATTCTGGAGCTTCAAGTCCAGCAGATAATCGTTGGTACCACGTGGTTGGAACGTTTGCAGGTGGAACGAGAAAAATTTATATTAATGGAGATTTAAAGGATGCTGATTCCGGAACAATGGGCGTTGATAATTATAATCTTATGATTGGAAGGACTGGGTCGCATGCTATATATTTCAACGGTTCAATAGATGACGTTAGGATATGGAATAGATCATTAACAGATAACGAAATAAAACAAGTTTATGTCGCTCAGATGAATAAATTTCCTGCGCAAGCAAATAACTTCACAATTTATTATAATAAGAATGCAACGAGTGTTGATGGGAACTCTAGTTTGAATTTGACATTGACAGATCCAAATGTTGTAAATTATAGTTTAATTGTAAATCAGTCTAATGTTGTAGTTGGAAAAAATTATAATTATTTTGTTTCTGTAAAGGATAAGGGATTGAACGTTAATTCAACTGAAACGAGATTAACTTTTGGAAATAGAAATCCTTCTTTTGTAAATATAAGTTATATTCCTGGAGATTTTAATTTCTTAGATCCAAGCGAGAGGGTAGAAATTAGAGCAAACATTACTGATTTAGATTCTAATTTAGATACTTTAATTTTACAATGGAAGAATTCTAGTGCAGATTGGAATAATCTTACAATGAGTAATCTAACTACAAATGGAATTTATAATCTATATAATCAAAGTTTTGTTTTAGGCGGAGAAAGTAATTATACCGTTAGAGTAGTTTCAAATGATACGTTAGGATATCAAACTGTATCTTCTAATCAGACTTTCGAAGTGGCATGGGATTGTACTTGGGATATTGTTGAGACTAGTTTGGGAGCAAATGCAGGATTTGACGAGAATAAATATATAACAAATGTAACCATAAACAATACTGGAGATTCTGAATATTCAGATAATAATTGCCAGTTAGAATTTAGTCTTACTCATAATTTCTTTGAATTAGATAAAAGAATTTATTTTGATAATAGTCCATTAAAACCATCTGATTCATTTACATTAAATGCAGAAAATGCAAGAGGGGTAGAAATCAATGCTAGTTTCTTGGGAGAAGTTAGTGAGGAAGGATTTACCATAATTGTAAATGAACTTACTGAGAGGGCTTCTTCTGGATCTCAAAATGTTACGGGGACTTTAGTTTCAACTACTGGAGGACCATATTTATACGAGGAAATCACCTCGGGACCATCTAGTGTTGTTCTTACTCCCGGAGCTTTCACTATTGAGGGATATTTAAGAAATTTAGTAGGGGATGGAACGGATGCAAACACAGCATTTAATGTAAGTTTCAATTGGAGCATTAATTCACAGTTTGATAGTTATGAAGGTAATTTGACATTATTATACGAAAATATTTCTTCACAAGAATTAAATTACAATTCAATTAATGTAACCTTAGATTCTAGTAATTTAGCGGGCATGTCTCCAGGAATCTTCTCCTTTGATTTGTATGCGTTGGGATATAATCAATCAGGAGATTTAATTAAAGACGCAAATAATCAAACCCTACTTTCTAAACAAAAGAATATTAGTTTTGAATGTTATAATGTTTCTGATGGAATTTATGT
>CAZLHJ010000021.1:6073-8324 GCA_964559675.1 Candidatus Woesearchaeota archaeon
GATAAAATTGTAAATAATGCTTTAGATTCTAAAAAGATAATTCAAGATTTAAATTATTTAATAGAACTCTCTAAGAGGAAGGAGATTGAAGTTTCAGGAAGTGAGAGGGTTTTGAAATTAGCCGAATTGAGTCTTGGTAGAAATGAATTTAATGAAGCATTAGAAAGGGCAAAAGAAGCCCAAAATATTTACGCTTTAGAAGTTAAGGGGGAATTTGGAAGTGTTAAGTATTACGTTAAGGAATATCCTACTCAGATTTTGTTTTCAAGTCTATTTTTATTGATCTTTGGTTTTGTAAGCTATAAGACTACAAAATTACAGATGATAAAGAATAAGATTAAGAGATTAAAGTCAGAAGAAAAAATAATCGTGGAATTAATTCAGGTTGTTCAAAGAGATACTTTTGAAAAGAAAGCGATGAGTATGGAAGAATATGGGGAAGCGATATCTCATTACGAATCTAGACTTTCTAATATAATTGAAAACTTAATTGAATTGGAAAGCAAAAGGGCCCACATTATTCATTTAGGTGGTGCAGATAAGGCCTTGAGGTCTGAAAGAACTAGAGTAATAGACATGATCCGAGAGATACAGAAATTGTATTTGAAAGAAGGAAAAATTGAGACTAGAAATTATGAATTGAGAGTTCAAAGTTATAGTAAGAGATTAAGCGAAATCGATGAAAGTTTAGCAACAATTGAGGCAAATAATGCTTTAAATGGGAAATTATTTAAATTTGGAGGGAAAAAATGAAATCTAAATTAATCTTTTTATTGGTATTTTTATCAAGTATTGCTTTTGTATTAGGAGGGTCTTTGAATTTAAATCCTGAATGGATAGATTCAGATATGGATCAAAATATTACAGTTTATGGAAATTTAACTAATAGCACAGGAGATTTAGTAGTAAATAATTCTATAGCTATATGGTTTAATGGAAGTAGAATTAATAATTGGTATGAATCTGATGGAACGTATATCTCTTGGTGGAATAGTTCTTGGAATTATAGGGCTCCAATTAGTTTAAGTTTGAGTTCTGGAGCGACTCCTAAGAATTATACTCATTATTTTGATTTGAATACTTCTGATTTAGGAAGCAATTTCAATTGGAGTAGGTCGTGTGCAGAAGTAAGATTTGTAAATTCAAGTAATTCTGAAATGAACTTTTGGTTGGAAAATTGTAATTCGACAAACGTAAAAGCATGGGTGAAATTTGAGAATAATATAACTTCTTCTGGAGAGACAATATATCTTTATTATGGTAATTTCGAAGCGAATAATGCTTCAAACGGAGATAATACTTTCTTATTCTTCGATGATTTTAATGGATCTAGTTTAGACACGAGTAAATGGGATACTGATGGAGATTCCGGATATAATGCGGCAAGTTATTCTTTAAGCAATGGAGTTTTAAGTGTTTGGAGCACAAGTGGTTGGAGATTACTCAAAAGTCAATTTGGTATTTTGCCAAATGATCAAATTGTGTTGGATGTAAAGGTAAGCGAAACTGCAAATAGCAATTGGCATACTCATTATATCGTTCAGAATAATTCGGCAAACACAAATCGATTTGGTATTCAGAGAGATGGTTCAACAGGTTTAAGGATGCAGACCTATGTTTCAGGAGCAAGCAGTTTGCCAAAGACCTTAGGTTTAATGACTTATAATCAATATTACATTTTGAGAATTAATAAGAAGAATTCGACTCTTTTTAATGCGACATTATATAATTCAGAGAGAACTTTCATTAATGATTATCAAGTTTCGCAGAATGCTTGGTCTTCGGTAACTTGGGCTTGGTTAATGTGGAAAGATAGCTCTACTTTGAGCTATTACGATTGGATTCTTGTTAGGAGTTATTCTGAAGTTGAACCGAGTTATACAATTGGAGATGAACAGAGGATAACGTCCACAGATAGTAATGGAGAATATAATTATACTTTTACAGTTAATAAAACACAAGGGAGTTATTTAATTGAAATTAATTCAAGCTACTTAGGGGAAAGTATTGAGGAAAATCAAACTATTGTTATAGGTGCAACTGCTCCGGCATTTAGTAATCTAATCTATTCACCTAATTTATCTGGACAAATAGATCCAGGAGTTAATATTACATTTAATGCAAGCATCAGTGCAATTGGAGTTAATATCGATACTGCAATTTTACAAATTTATAATGGGAGTGTTTGGAGTAATAACTCAATGTATAATTTGAGTAGTTCCCTTTATCAAACGAATATTACTTTATCTGA
>CAZLHJ010000022.1:0-7843 GCA_964559675.1 Candidatus Woesearchaeota archaeon
TTATCTGATGAGCAAATAGAAAGATATGGGATAAGATGTTTAGAGGAAAGTGAATTAAAGAGGGCTGAATTATATTTTAAGGCAGGAATTTTAGCATTAACGACGATTTCTGGAACTTTCATTGCAGGTTATTCTGGGGAAATAAAATATGCAGGTTTAGGATTTTTGACAGGAGTAGGTCTTGCAAGCGTAAATTATTTTCAAGATAAGGTAAAAATAAAAAAAAATAACTCGTTTTAATTATCAGATATTCGCCAGTAAGCCCTTCTTTCATTTGTCTCTGATTTTTCAGGTTTAAAGGGTTCAGAGTAAAAATTTGTTAATCTATTTGAAAGATTAAATGTTCTATATTCTTTTCTTGGTTGCGCGTTTTCTACAAAACCGTCTAGAGGTTTTGTTCCGCACGACCCAAAGTAAGCAAGAAGTTCTCCTTCGAGTTTAAGTTGGTGTTGTATTGTCATGTTGCTTTTTTCTCCTTTCAGTTTTTGAAAGTTCGAAGAAAAAGACAAGCTTATGAATAAATAAGAAATGAATCATCCAAAAGCTTGTTTTCTCAACAAACCTTTAGTGATATTTAGACACAGCTACAAATGCCTTCACAGATGAAATGCTAATTGCATTTAGATGTGTCATGAGAATTTAGAACTAATTTGAGTATTTATATTTTAGCTTATTTTACTACCTTCTTCAATATCTTCGTCTGGAGTAAGCAAGATTACTTTTTTCTTATCTGAAGTTGAGGCGGCTAATAACATTCCTCTACTTTCTATTCCTCCGATTTTTGCAGGTTGAAGATTTGCTATGATAATTATTTTTTTATTTTTTAATTTTTCTTTCGTGTAGTAAGGTTTTATTCCTGCAACTATTGTTCTTTTTTCTTCTCCTAGTGAGATATTTAATTTGTACAATTTATCTTTTCCTTCTATGTCTTGTGCTTCAATTATTTTTGCAACTCTTAAATCAAGTTTTGCAAATTCATCATAAGGAATTGTTCCTTGTGTCATAACGCCTTCAATTTTTTGAGATTTATTAACATTTGTTTTTTCTTTCTTACTCTCGTCTTCTGCTTTTTTCTCTATCTTTCTGAATAGAATTTCTGATTTGGAAATTTTTGAAATCTTCAATGGAGTTTCAAGTGCTTTTAATGAAATTTTAAAATTAAAGGTATTCGATATTTTTTCACAAGTTTCTGGAATGAATGGGCTTAAGAGGATTGTGAAATCTTTTATTGCATTCGCTAACTCAAATAGGACTTTAGAATCTTTAGTTTCCCAAGGTTTTTTTTCTTGTACGAATTCATTACATTTGTCTATGAATGAAAAAATTTCATTTAATGCTTTGTCAAATTCTAATTTTTCAAGATGTTGAGAAATTGTTTTTAATAATTTTTCAGATTTTAATTTTGTTATTTTTGATTTTTCTAATTCGTATTTTTCAGCTAGGGTAGAGACTCTCGAGATTAAATTTCCGAGTTTATCTGCTAATTCGTTATTATGTCTGTCTATTAGGGATGTTTCTGAGAAATCTCCGTCTTCTCCAAATGGAGCAGATCTAAACAAAAAGTACCTTGCAGAGTCTACTCCAGCAAAATTAGATAATGCTTCAACTTTAATTGCGTTACCTGCAGACTTGCCCATTTTTTCATTGTGAACTGTCCACCATCCGTGTGCGAATATTTTTTTTGGAAGTTCAATTCCCGCAGATAATAACATTGCAGGCCAATAAACTGTATGGAACCAAATAATATCTTTACCAATTATATGTAAATCTGCAGGCCAGAATTTTTCTTTTCCTTTTTCTCGTGTTGCAGAGTAATAGTTTAAGAGAGCGTCAAACCAAACATATGCGACGTGTTTTTTATCAAATGGAAGTGGGATTCCCCAATTAAAAGAGGTTCTAGAAATTGATAAATCTTGAAGACCTTCGCTAACTCTGTTTATTATATCTTGTCTTCTATTTTTTGGAGATATAAATTCAGGATTTTTTTTGTATAGTTCTAATAATTTTTTTTGATACTTACTTAATTTGAAGAAGTAGGATTCTTCTTTTAATAATTCAAGCGGTTTTTTATGTATCGGACATAGCTTATCTGGAGCATCTTTTTCAGTATAGTAAGCTTCGCATGCTGTACAATAAAGGCCCTCGTAGTGCCCTTTGTAAATATCTCCCTTCCCATATACTTTTTGTAAAACTTCTTGAACTATTTTCTCGTGATCTTTATCAGTTGTTCTTATGAATCTATCATACTTTATGTTTAATATTTTCCAAGCTTTTTTGAATTCAGGGATTATTGAATCGATGAACTCTTTTGGTTTTTTTCCTGCTTTTTTTGCAGTTTCTTCTAATTTTTTTCCATGTTCATCAGTACCAGTTAGGAAGAAGGTTTGTTTTCCTAAAAGTTTGTTCCACCTATTTAAGATATCTGCCGCTATGCTAGTGTATGCATGCCCTAAATGAGGAATATCGTTTGGATAATATATAGGGGTTGTAACGTAAAATTTATCTTCTTTCATGGATAATTTAGAAGAAATGAGTATTAAAAATTAACTAGTTGTCTTTAGGGAAAGCACAATAAGATTTAAAAAGCACTTTTTTCTGTAACTCTCATGGTTAAAGGTATGTATCATTATATTAAGCAAGTTTGGAAGAAACCTGGAAGAGATCTTTTATACGGAAAGATGATCCAATGGAGAGCTTCTGAAAGCATTGAAAAAGTTGACAAGCCATTAAGATTGGACAGAGCAAGAGCTTTAGGATATAAGGCTAAGACTGGAGTTCTAGTATTTAGAGTTAGAGTAAAGAGGGGAGGAAGAACAAGAAAGAGAACTGAAGTTAAGGGAAGAAAGACAAGAAAACAAACTATCAGAAAGACATTAAAGATGAGTTATCAATGGGTAGCTGAAATGAGAATCGCAAGAAAATATCCTACTCTTGAAGTTTTGAATTCATATTGGGTTGGAAGAGATGGTAAATATTATTATTATGAAGTTATTATGGTAGATCCTTCTAAACCTGAAATAAAGGCAGATAGGACATTAAACTGGATTAGTTCAGATAAGAACAGAAAGAGAGCTGAAAGAGGATTAACTGGTGCTGCTAAGAAATCAAGAGGACTTGTAAGAAGAGGAAACTCTCCTGACTTGAAGGTAAGGCCTAGCCTTAGATCTTGGAACAGACAAGGTAAGTAAATTACCATAATTCTTTTAAACTAAAATTATTTGTTTAATTTTATGTCTGGAGTTGTTAGTGAAATAGATTATTCAAAGATTGCTTCTGAATTAGGTTTAAGTGAAGAAAGAGTTTCTAGATTAGCTGAAATGCAATTTGATGATGTTTTTAGAATGTTGCCTGAAATGGATAAACAAAGGCTAATTAAAGAAGGATATTATACAACTTTTTCTCAAGATGATTCTCTAGATAGAAGGCAAATTGTTTATCGGGCAATTGATGCTAGATTAGGGTCTTTATCAATTCCTCCAGAGTTCTTAACCGGACATAGAGATGCGTATGATTGGGCACGGATAAAACAATTGGAAATTGGATTAATGGCAATACAGTCTCATGAATTTGCACAAGCAGTTTCCCTAAAATTTGCACCTCAAACCACAGTCGGAAGATATATTTTGGTTAGATGGTAAAATGAAATATCATCATGGGGTTTTTAGGGCGTTTGAGTTTGATTCTGAAGTAAATGAAGTTAGGGAAGGATACCTGATTTATAGGCCAGAAAGAGACGGAAGAGTTGGAGAGTTTACATTCCATGATTCCTTAGAGAGAGCATCGAGATTTCATGCGCGAGAAGTTGTAAGAAAAAAAGGAAAATTATGTGATAGCGTTACAAATAATTTGGAGGGGAATTCTATTCTTAATTGTAGAACAAGGGCAGGAACTAGGACATTCTTTATCGAATATTTGGATGAAGATGAGAAAATGGAGTTTCACGTTTCTCTGGCAAATTATTTGAGTAATGGATACATTAGAGAACTTGAATGAGTATTCTTATAACTACAAACTTTTTTTTAATTTGATTTATTTAGATCTTTATGCCAAAGGAAAAAACAAAAGGCAGAGTTAAGGATAGAGAAAGGTATGAGAAATTAAAAAAGAAAGGAATGAGTAAACAAAAAGCGGCTCGAATTGCAAATACTCCTCGGAAAAAAGCAGGAAAGAAAGGAGGAAAATCAGAAAAATATGAGGATTGGAAAAAGGAGGATTTGTTGAAGAAAGCTAAGAAGATTGGATTGGATGTTAAAACTTCAATGACGAAGAAACAAATTATTTCTAAATTGAGAAAGGGCTAATTTTTAGTTGATTATTTATTAGTTTCTTGTTCGGCTTTCCAATTCGGATTAAATTCAAATTCCCAAGGACGTTTTCCTTTTCTTAATGCGAGAAGCATAGGAAAACCTCTTTCAGATTTTTTATCTGTGTTTTTAATTAATGCATTTGGTGGAAGGGAGTAGGTAGCCTTACAATCTGGATATTTATTACATGAGACGAAATATCTAGAGGTTTTTTTGCTATATGTAATTCTCAGAGTTCCTTGTTTACACACTGGACAAGGCATTAATTCATTTTGTTCTTTTTGTTGCTCTCTTTGTTCTTGGATTGCTCCAAGAATTTCTGATCCAATTTCTTTCTCTTTTGTTTTAAATTCATTTGATATTTTATCAATTGTTTTTTTTGCTTTTTCAACAACAGAGTCTTCTTTTTGTTTGAAGTCAGATGTAGCTTCAAGGATTTTTTCCATTTCTTGTTCCAATGATCTTGTTAATTCTTCATCAATTATAATCGGAGAATGTTTTTCAAGAGCTTCAATAAGTTTGATTCCTAGAGGGGTTGCTTCAATAGATCTTCCATCTAAATATCCTCTATCGAATAAAGTGTCTACTATCATAGATCTAGTTGCTTTAGTTCCTAAATTCTTCTTTTCTAATAATGAGATTAATGAAGTAGGTGTAAATCTTGGAGGAGGTTGAGTTAATTTTTCCTCAAATTCAATTTTATCTATTTTTGTTTTTCCTTCTAATCTTGGAAGATCAGATTCTTCTATTTTGTAAGGATATGTGCTAAGCCATCCCTCCTCAATTATTTTATTTCCAGATAATGTGAATTTTATTTCCGGATTTTTATCCGCTGCTAAAGAGATTCTTCTATTGGCGATTTTTGCATCAGGAGAGAAACATGCTAAGAATCTTTTTACAATTAAGTTGTAAAGTTTAAGCTCATCGTCTTTCAATTCTTTAAATTCTCCAGTAGGATATATTGAAGGGTGTGCAGGATCTGATTTCTTTCCTTCAATCGGAATAGGTCTTTTTGCTATTGCAGCTTCAGGAAAATGTCTACTTAGTTCTGAAATTATTTTTTTAGGTTCGATTGAATCGGGTATTTTTTGAGAGCTAGTTCTGGGATATGATATTATTCCATCTAAATAAAGTGCTTGTGCTACCCTTAATGTTTGAGAAGGAGATAATCTATGTAGCCTATAAGCTTCTTTTTGTAAGCTAGTTAAATCAAAAGGATGGAGGGGTTGAAGAGTATCTATTTTATCTTTTGTTTCAGCTACTCCTGACGAGATATCTTTAAATTTGTCTAATTCTTTTTTATCAAAAATATCTTTAGGATGTTTTAATTTTAAATCGTCAACTGAAGCAAAAACTTGCCAGTAAGTTTCAGGTTTGAAGTTTTGGATTTCTCTTTCTCTATCTACGATAACTTTTAGTGCAGGGCCTTGAACTCTTCCTATAGATAGGAGTTTAAATGAGCCTTGAGATTTTATTGCAGCCATTAATGCTCGGGAGAGATTAATCCCATAAAGCCAATCTATAATATGACGTGCTTCTCCAGCGTATGCTTGTCCCCATGCTAATTCTGGAAGAGGAGATTCGTAGGATTTTAGTAATTCAGGTTTAGTCAGAGTAGAATATTTCATTCTTTTTGCGGTTTCTCTTCCACAAATAAATCTAAGGACGTTCCATCCTATAACTTCTCCCTCAATATCAAAGTCTGTTGCTATGATTACATCACTTGCTTTCGCTGCAAGTTTTTTTAATACATTGTAATATGCTTTCGTGAATGCAGATTGTTTTTTATTAAATGAAGGTTCCCAAACAATATTGAATATAGGATATCCTTTTTGACCTTTAACATAAGTTAGATTCATTAGATGTCCAACTGCAGAGGCAACAATTATTTTTTTGGTATTATGAGAAACTTCAAAATAAGATACTTTCCCTTCACTTGTTTTTTTAGTATCTCCAAGAGCAGAAGCTATTTTCTGAGCAGCTTGAGGTTTTTCTGTGATTATCAAAGTGTATGAATTTGTAGGAAATGCTTTTGGTTTTTTGGGTTTATTTTCAATTTTTGCAGGTTTAGTTTTTGATTTTGAAGTTTTGGAAATTGCTTTTTTTGTTTTACTTTTCTTTTTTCCATTTCCAATAACTTCTAGAGCAGGCATAGGCTTTCCAGGTTTTTCAACTTTAACTAACTCTGAAAGAGAAGGTTTAGGTTTTACTGGTTTCTCAACTGTCATTTTCGCATCTTCTATTGTTATGAAATCTTTGACGTTACTCATTTTTGATTAAAATTGATGGGAAAAAATAGTATATAAATGGTTTGGGTATCTAACAATAACAGGTCCATTTACTCATAATTTAAAGTTCAATAATTCTGCCTTTTTTACTTACATTAATTACTTTTGTTTTATCGATTGTTTCTTCTAAGCCAGAGGCTTCGTGGATGTGACCGTGTAATAATAAAGTGGGCTTGAATTCTTTGATAGCTTTTGAAATTGCCTTGCTTCCAGGGATCCCTGAGAATTCTGATTTAGAATCTGCAGGATGCATATGAGTTAGCATTATTTTTTTCTTTGCTGACTTTACTCCTTCATGCGCCCTCTTCAAAGTTGAGAAAATCTCAGATTCAGATACTCTTCCTTCTCCTGGAGCATCAACTGCTCCGCCTGCTCCAAAGAATCCAATATTTTCATAAACTGCAGAGTATCCGTGAATGTTTTTTACTCCATAAAGTTGAGCGAGGAAATCAGTAGTTGCGAATGAATCCCAATTTCCTGGAAGGATGAGTACTCTTTTGTGTTTGTCTTTGAACGGTTTAATGATATCCTTTGTTTCGCTAAAGCCAAGGATATCTCCACATAGAACTACTAGATCTACATCTTCTTTTTCCGCTTGAGATGCTAATTTTTTTACTAATTTAGATTCTCCGTGGATATCTGCTGCAGCAAGTATTTTGAATTTTTTATTTTTCATATATGGATAATGTGAGAAACGCTTATATATCTTATTCTCTCTAATTGAATATGCAAAAAAGAGGTATTTCGAGAGGGATAGTTTTCACCATCTCTATTTTTTTAGTTTTAGTATTAATTGGATTAATGTTTTTCTATTTCGCATTTTCTGGAAAAGATTATTCTCAAGCTTATGATGAGAAAATTTCAAGTGGAGAGATAGTTAATCCTGTTTCAGGTCTGAATTTACAAGAAGCAAAAGAAGATTTTGATGAGAAATATGTTTATTATTTATTATATGTGATGAAGGCATATAATTTGAAGACTCCTCCTTTCACAAAAGATTATCCTAAGATTGAGATTGATGTTGAGGGAGAATCTTATAATGCAATAATTTCTGGAGGAAAGATGGTTGTGAGTTTAGGCGAAATAAATAATGAAGATTTATTTATTAAAACAAGTAAAGAAGAAATTATTAAAGTAATTGAAAATAAAAATTATTTAACTAGAAGTGTTGAAAGTTCAAAAACAAGTATCGAGATGAAAGCTTCTAAATCTTTATTATTAGCTAAGGGATATTTGAAATTATACGAGGAT
>CAZLHJ010000023.1:0-6064 GCA_964559675.1 Candidatus Woesearchaeota archaeon
ATATCCTGTAATATCCGTAGTTTGTAGAACTAAACTATTCAACCATTCAGAATACATATCAATAAACATTTCCCTCTCATTTGTGTCAATTAAATGTAAATTATGATTATTAACTATAAACAACGCCCCTAAGAAAAGAAGCTTTATCACCACTATTGTCACCTTCATACTTTTCAAAAAATTCCAAAATATATAAGTTTATCCACTTCCCTAAATTTATAAACTTAAATTACATTTAAAATCTAATGGAAAACATCATTTTCTCATTACCCTTAGTCTTACTTTACTCCATTCTATTTGGTTCTTTTATGAAATTAGCAGATTGCTTTAATGAACATGGGTTTAAATGGTTTAAAGGAGATGCAGTCTTCTTTGGAACCTTATTTGGAATATTTGGTGGACTCCTCATTTTATCAAATAATCACCTAACCAACTTATACCTTGCACTCTTATTAGTTAATGTGTTAAGATTTAGAGTAGATAGATTTAATCACGGAATTGCTGCAATAATTATGTTTCTTTCATTTTTACTTGTGATGAATAACTTCAATTGGACATACTTCCTTTACTTTTTCTTAACGTTCTCAATTTTTGGAGTTCTAATGGATGTTTTATTCCCAAGAATTAGAGTGAATAAAAAAATAAAGAAAATCTTTGAATTCAGATGGTTTTATTTTCTATTCTCTCTAGCATTTTCTATATACACTAAAGAATGGATAGTATTTCTATCAATAACCTTATTTCAAATTTCATATAATATAACCTCGTTATACGCAAAGAAGAGTAAAAATTATAAAAGAGATGACTAGAATCTTCAATCCAAACCCTTATAAATAATTCCTATGTTTTACCTCTGACAGCCCCATAGTGTAGCGGTCAAGCACTCAGCCCTCTGGAGGCTGGAACCCAGGTTCGAATCCTGGTGGGGCTATTTTTCTAGAAAACTCTAAACAAAGTCGTCAAGATTAAAACTACATCAACAGAAACAAAACAATAAAAGATAATTGCATCTGTCCTTCCCCCGCTTCTTACAACTCCTTTTGAAACATACTTGAAGGGCCAAAACGGTTTAATTCCTTGTGAAGTAAAACTATCTGAAAATAAATGAAAGCTATATCCTAAGAAAAAAGGCAGAGCTAAACTCGGAATAAATAACGCAAACAAAATTGACAAAGCAATACATAATGTATATGTGTGAAAAATACCTCTATGATTTGTCATCATTTGAACAGGTTTAAACACTATCTTCCTACCTAGTCCAGACATACCGGAATCAATGTCGGGCATCAAACCTGAAATTAAAACAATAGGTACAAAAATCCAAGGATTATTTACAAGAGGCATAAAATAAAGCGCAACCGCAACACTAATTGCAAGATGAGTTCTAAACATCATCTCAAAAATAAAACTTTACAAATTATAAACGTATCGTTAATAGAAAATCAAAAGCATCCCTACGACGATTAAGACAACTCCAATAACCTTATACCAAACCTTAGTTCTCTCTCCTGGAGTAAAATTAGCTCCTAAAATCTTTTTCATTTTCCAAGAAACATACCTCAAATACAAATCAGTCTTTATTAAAATAAATAAACCAAGTAATGCAAGTAAAATCCCTGCAATAATCTCTCCTTCCAACATAAAATCACGTAGTTTTGATCGTATTTAAGGCTTACTTATCCAACACAAAATAAACAAATTTAAAAACCTCTTCCGATTAAGAAATTCAATGCTCTTGTAGTCTAGTGGTCAAGGACGCCAGCCTCTCGAGTTGTCGAGGTTTAAATCGTTTAGATGATAACCTCTGTCCTCTCTAGGACAGGCATTTTAAATTATCATTGCCTCAGTTTTTCTAAGGCAATGGAGAACGCTGGAAACCCGGGTTCAAATCCCGGCAGGAGCATTATTATAATATTGAATGAAATGAAATATTATTTGCAACTGGCGGTGCAAAGATTTCTCAAAATCTTCAGACCGGCAGGAGCATTAACTTAAAATTAAATAAATCTTAACCAAGAGTTTTCAAACTCATCCCGCCATCGATTGTTAAAATTTCTCCACACATCGCATCATTTTTCAATAAAAACAAAATAGCCTCTGCAATCTCACTAGGCTGAATAAATCTTTTGATAAGATGATCTCTTGCAAGTTCCTTTTCTTCATCTTTACTTAAATTGCCCCACATTGGAGTTAAAACCTTCCCCGGGGCAACTGCATTAACAAGAATTTTAGGAGCTAAATTCTTCGCTAAATTCTTTGTATAATTGTCTAATGCAGCCTTTAAAGACGAATATGCTGCTGCACTAGGCCTTCCATGTCCTAGCCTTCCATGAATTGAGCTCACATTCACAATCTTCCCAGAATTCATAATCTCCAAGCAATACTTGATTATCCTAACGTGTCCAAGAAAATTTGTTTCCCATATATTTTGAAATGATTCTAAATTAACCACTCCGTCAGATACATCAAAAATACCTGCGTTGTTAACTAAAATATCTAATTTAGAATATTTCTTTTTTATCAGACTAAACATTTTCTTAACTTCTGAATCTTTAGTAATGTCTGTCCTAATAACTATATTCTCACTAGAGTACTTATCACACTCCTTCAAAACTGAATTAGCAGATTCGTCATCTAAATTATGATTAATTATAACGCTCGCCCCATTTTTAGCAAGTGTGATTGCAGTCTCTCTTCCAATACCTGAAGAAGCTCCAGTCACTAAAGCAACTTTTCCATTTAAATCCATAAATCAGAAAACATTACATACTTTAAATTTTTATCTAATTTAACCTCGAAGCTCTGGAACATTTTCTTCCAACATTCCTCTAAGAACTCTCGGATCGTAAGGAACTTCAACTGCAAATTCAAAATTCGGAAAATCTTGAACTACAGCTAAGTGCTCATTACCTATTGAAACTCCTCCTGCTCTTCTAATCTCCATCATCTTATTATAATCCATTAATCTTGCAAAAACCCTTGCCTCACTCTCAGTACTCATTCCAGGATATCCTTGAACATGAACTACTCTGTCTTGATCTCTTGAAAGCCTATAAAACGCATGAATATCGTGTTCCTTAAAAATTTCAAAACTACTAACAAGGCCCGATCTTTCAAAACCCCTTCCGACCTCTCTTAATAATACTCCGACATTAGATCTAACCAATCCTTCTTGAATTCTTCCCCTAATTCCTCCGCTCATCTTTATTCTAAAAAATAAATCATTTATAATTTTTTATATTCTAAAAATTTCTTAACAATTTTAGAAACTTCTTTCTCTTTTCCTTCAAAATCATGATTACAATTTTTAATCTTGTGGACTTCTGCTAATTTATTCTCAGACTTAAGTAATTTAACAGCATCATCTATACTCAAAACAGTATACTCTTTCTTATCTCCTATTAAAACTAAAATTGGCACCTTAATTTCTCCATAAAACTTAAGCTCTTTTCCATTTCTCAAAGGAAACGCCTTTGATAATTCAGAACCTTCATTAAATTAATAAACGAATCAGCCCCTTTTGGTAAGACTCCCCCATGACAAATCCATTTCGAAGTCAAAAATATCTCCCCATTTTTCTTTCTAATCTCTCTTGCCTCATTCAATAACATCCTCATCTCTTCCTCACCCAATAAA
This sequence comes from Candidatus Woesearchaeota archaeon, assembly GCA_964559675.1. Classification (GTDB taxonomy): domain Archaea; phylum Nanobdellota; class Nanobdellia; order Pacearchaeales; family GW2011-AR1; genus CAZLHJ01. Next base: position 3,637 of record CAZLHJ010000023.1, read on the forward strand.
CTATAATTATATCCGAAAGAATCTGCAGGAGCGAAAAGAATAACTGAACTAATCTTGCTATTATATTTTCCCTTACCCATATAATATACAACTTTCTCTGTTCCCAAACTATGTCCGGATAAGATTATTTTCTTATAACCTTTTGAAAAAGCAAACTCAATCCAAGCATCAATATCTAATAAACAATCTTCAAATCTTTCTAATGCCGCCCCAGCATGTGGATAAACCTGCATCACACTTGCCCCCCGATTATTCACTAATAAAACAGAAATATCTTTAATAACTTCTTCAGAAACCTCGCTCATAAATTCATTTTCATAAAAATTACTTGCCGTCCCATGAAGATTAATCAAAATACTTTCTTTTTTCTTCCCTTCTAAAAACAACCCATATAATGAGATCTTATCTTTCGTCTCAACTTGAACAATCGGCCACTTCATAATCTATAAAATATAAGATTTAATTTAAACTTATCCTATGACAACTATTAAATATCTAAAATTCTAATTCAAGATACAAAAAAAGAGCTAAAAATGAAACTCATTTCAAATATTAAAAAATTCTATGCATTTAGTTTCTTTAGTGATTTATTATTCATCATGCCCGTCATAGTTCTCTTCTGGCAACAAAATGGCCTAAGTCTAACTCAAATAATGTTTTTACAATCTATCTTTGCGATTGCAATAGTTCTTTTTGAAGTCCCAACAGGAGTAATTGCGGATAAATACGGAAGGAAGCATAGCATCTCAATCGGCACAATTATTTTAATTGTGGGAGTTGGAATTTACTCTCTCGGTTTTAGCTTCTGGCAATTTGCACTTGCTGAAATCGTCTGGGCATTGGGGCTAACATTTGTCTCAGGAACAGACTCTGCCTTAGTCTATGAAACACTTAAACAATCCAAGAAAGAAAAAGATTTCAAAAAAGTATGGGGGAATACAAAAAGCTTTAATTACCTTGCAACTGGAACTGCTGCAATAATTGGAGGATTTGTTGCGACATATAGTTTAAGAGCAAATTGGTATTTAGAAATCTTAACCTTAACTTTTGCCCTATTGTTAGTCTTATCATTCAAAGAACCTAAACATTATAAAATTGTTGAAGAAAAAAATTATTGGAAACATACAAAAGAAAGTTTTAAAGAAGCATTCACGAAAAAACCCTTATTATTCCTAGTTTTATTCCATGCACTTTTAGCAACAATTTCTAGAATAGGGCTTTGGTTCTATCAGCCATATATGGAAAGTTCTGGTCTTCCATTAGCCTCTTTTGGAATAATCTGGGCGGCATTTACAATTTTTGCTATTTCAGGTTCGAAATTATCTCATAGATTAGAATCTAAATTATCTGCAAGATGGAGCTTATGGTTCATCATACTAATGATGACCTTATCGATGATATTCATGAGTTACTGGTTTGCACTCTTTGGGATTTTATTTATCTTCTCTCAACAATTCATCAGAGGATTTTCTCCTCCAGTTTTACAAGACTATACAAATAAGATTTTAACTCCTGAAAGAAGAGCAACCCTATTATCTATTCAAAGTTTAGCAGGAAGTTTAACCTTCGCAGTTATAGGGCCTATATTCGGATTCATAGGAGATACATATTCTCTTTCAACTGCATTGCTCGTCTCAGGAATAAGCTTCTTAATTGCGTTTTCAATTTTAATGCTCTGGGGTAGAAGAATCAACAAAAAATCCTAATTTTTCCAAAACACTTTTATATCTCAAACACTTAAAATAATCGTGAAACTAATTAATTACAAAAAATGCTCTGAATTCTACAATTTATTTTTATCGCTACAAAATTACGAAATTATTTACTAAAGGCTTAAATACAGAATTAAATTTTCCACGACAATGGCAGAGAAAAAAGAGGTACAAGAGAAAATCATTAGACAAGATAACAACAATAAACAAGTTACTGAAGAAGAATTCTTAACAATTTTAAGATCCGTCGCTCCTGGAACAAACTTCAGAACTGCCTTAGAAGGAGCTCTAAAAACTGGAAAAGGTGCATTAATTGTAGTAGAGAATGATTCATTGGCACATCTTCTCGATGGAGGATTTAGAATTAACTGTAGATTCACCCCTCAAAGACTTATTGAATTGACAAAAATGGATGGGGCAATCATTTTATCAAAAGACCTAAAAAGAATTCAATATGCAAACGTCTTACTAACTCCAGATAGTAGAACGAGAACATCTGAAACCGGAACAAGACATAAAGCTGGAGAAAGAACTGCTAAACAAATAGGGACCTTAGTTATTGCAATATCTGAAAGAAAACACGAAATTACACTATTTTATAAAAATGTAAGATATCCTCTTTCAAGTTCAGAAGAATTATTAAGAAAATCCAATGAACATATCTATTTATTAGAAAAACAAAGAGAATTATTTGATACTTACATAGAAAAATTAAA
>CAZLHJ010000023.1:6164-7402 GCA_964559675.1 Candidatus Woesearchaeota archaeon
GAAGAAATAGACAAAATTAAATTAGATATTTAAGCAGCAACCTTAAATGAACATTTAGAAGCGCCTTGTGCACTACACTTTGATTCTACACAATCCATCTGCTTATCAAACACATATGAAAACATTCCCGCTATAATTCCTGCAGTTAAAGCACACACTGCAGATTTAGACTTCTTCTTATTCTTAGCCATCCATTCCTGTGCTAAAGTACTTTCCTTTATAGAAACTAATGCCTCTTTCTTAGAATTATCAATATGGTCTACACTTAACTCTCCTAGGCCATAAATATTGAAAAAATCCTTCAAAGTCATCAAAGTTCCTTTATCTGTCTGCCCAATTTTCTTTCCCAAATTAGCAATCTCTGCTATAAACAGGTCTTTCATACTAGAATAAACCCTAGCGTGCTCAATAACTTCAACTAAATTCTTAAAACTCGCTTTCTTACCTATATCGTATAACTTAGATTCATCAATACTTTGTAACTCTAAAATTGCAGAGGCGTCGAGCATTACCTCTCTTTCACCTAGAAGATTAATTTTTCCTCCATCAATGCTGAATTGCCTAACAAACAGCAACTTTTTTAAGAGTGGACTTAATGTCATTTGTCACCTTTCGTCATTTTATTGAGTCTTTTAAATTTATAAGTCTTTGCTTAATCTTAACTTCCTTAATAAAGTGATTTGCAGAGGTTTCACTTCCAATTTTAGTTAATGCATATTTCAACCCTCTTAAGAACTTATCCCCCTTATCCTCGATAAAATACGCTCTAATCTCCCCGCTTAAACTGACTTCCATAAAACCCCCATGATGGAAAATGAACCTTTCATAAATATTTTCTCCAATAAAGTCTGTTCCTATATACCAAATACTATCAAATTTCTTCTCTAAATACCTCACAAAATTCTGCAAAATTTCATTTGCTTTATCTACTTCTTTATATTTCTTAACTGAGAAAAGCAAATCCTTAGACTTCAATTCTATTGAATAACTATATTCGTTCATTTTACCTTATCAAACTCCTTTTTAGCCTTCTTTTCTCTCTTCCACGCTCTCAAAGCGCTTATTATACTTGTTCTTTCAACGTTCTTAAAGATTATAATCTTTCTTCCCATGAAACTATCTAATGTTTTCCTTAATGCTCCCTCAAACCTCTTTGACTCTCTAGACTTAGTAAAATGTCCAATCAAAACAAACGGATCATCTAATCTAATTTCAATAAATCCTCTTCTAATTATATA
>CAZLHJ010000024.1:0-6872 GCA_964559675.1 Candidatus Woesearchaeota archaeon
GACTATATCTATATAGGGTGCATTCAAGTAGTACATCAATAGCAAAAAAAGAAGAACAAAGGGAAAATGATTATAAAGTTAAACAGAAGATGTTTGAATATTATTTAAAAAATTATCCTTCACTTAAGGAAAAAATAATTAAACTACTCGAATAAATTCTTATATTCTCCCATAATTAAATCAATGTCCCTACTATCCTTATAAATACTTCCTTGATTAAACCATAAAACTCGATTACAATATCTCCTTATTAAATCTAAATTGTGGCTAACCATAATGACAGTTACGCCACTTTTTATCAACTCCTCCATTTTATCCAAACTCCTTTTTTGAAACTCTGCATCTGCACCGCTTGAAAATACTTCATCTAGAAGCAATATCTCTGGCCTCTTATGTTCTAAACAAAAGATAGTTATTGAAAAAGTTAATCTTGCCCTCATGCCTGATGAGAATTGATAAACTGGAGAATCTAAATAATCCTCCAATCCTGAAAATTTAACTATCTCTTTTATTTTTTTCTTAATATTTCTCTGACTTAAGCCCATCAAACTTCCTATCAATAATATATTTTCCCTCATAGTTAATTTTGATTTCAGCCCTCTTCCAAATCCCGTTAAATAAGTTATATCTCCATTTACCTTGACGAATCCCTCATTAAGATTATAAATGCCTGCAGCAACTCTAAGGAAAGTGCTCTTTCCAGAACCGTTTTTACCTATAACTCCGACAATATCTCCAGATTGAATAGAAATAGAAACCCCTTTTAACGCATAGAATTCCTTTGTATAAACCCTCCTAGATAAGATTGAAATTAGATTAGCTAATAATCCTTCCCTTCTCAAGTACCCTAAATTAAATTTCTTAGAAGCCTTTTCAAATATTATCTTATCATTCATACTAATTCTGCAAATCTCCCCTTATATTTAATAAAAACTAATACTCCAGACACTAAGACAAAACCGCTTAAAAGAAGGAGTATTGAAGCTTCGCTAAAACTCATTAATTGCCCTCCGATAATTGCCTTTCTAGCTAAACTAAGGAAGTAGGTTAATGGATTAAATTTCAAGAAAGAATTTGCCTCTGAAACTACATAAAAGATAGGAGTCATGAAAAATAATAAACTAAGAACTACATCCCAAACATTTCTTAAATCAGAAATAATTAATCCTAGACTAGACAAAATGAATCCAATACCTAACACGAAAAATGTGAACAAAACAAAAATGGGGATATAAAGAATTATCCCGATTAAAGGCACATCCATTATAGACATAAATATCCCCAACAAAATTAATTCAAAAAAATGACTAAAAACCACTTGAAGTATGTAAGATATAACAATTGAGAAATAAGAGACCTTCATATTTTTTAAAAACTCTTCGTTTGAACTTAGGGAAGTAGTAGACATCTTTGTAGCCTGCTTAAAAAAATTGAACATGATTAAACCAGTTAATAAGTAAATTGGAAAGAAATCAACTTCCTCTACCCTAAATGAATTTCTAACCGACAAGATTATTAAAAATAAAAATAAGGGATTTAATAAATACCAAATAACTCCCAAATAACTCCCTTCGTTTTTAAGTTTAAAGTTCGCCTTAGAAAGTGAGAGACTGAGACCTAAGATACTTTTCATATTTTGAAAGGCACTTTTAAGATATCGATTCATAAGTTATACAAAACCGAGAATATTTTAAAGATATCTATATCTTATTTAGTTATGGGCATAATTAAGAACCTCATTCATTCAGAAAAGGAGAGAATTTATGGTTTAGATATTCTTAGAGCAATTGCAATTCTTTTGGTATTGTATAGACACGGAAAATCTTTCTTCCTACAGAATTTCTTTCCATTTTTAAATAACATAAAATCTCCGGATGCGATAGACCTCTTTTTTGTTTTAAGCGGTTTCTTAATAGGAGGCATACTCATAAAAGAGTTTGATAAAGAAGATTTTTCAAGAAAAAGAGTGATTAATTTTTGGAAAAGAAGATGGTTTAGAACACTCCCTCTTTATTTCGTCTTTTTAATATTTTTAATTACCACAAGTGTATTAATAAATAAAGTGACATTTACGGATATCGAATTTTGGAAATATTTCTTATTTGTTCAGAATTTCAACACCCAAATGCCTGGATTTTTTGACCCTTCTTGGAGTTTAACAATAGAGGAATGGTTCTACTTACTAATCCCAATTTTCTTAATATCCACAAGCAAAATTTTTAAAAAACTTATGTCTAAGGACAAAATCTTTCTAAGCACTCTCTCTTTATTGATTATCTTGCCCCTCACAATAAGAATCATTCATTTCAATAATTTAATTGAAATCGGAACTAGCCTCAATTGGACGAGTTGGGAATATAGATTGAGAAAAGTCCTAATTTTTAGGATGGATACCTTGATGTATGGAATTCTTGGAGCATATTTTTTTATAAGACATCCTGAAAAGTGGTTTAAGTACCGAAAACCTGCATTTATTTTGGGAATAACCATATTTCTCACGCACTTAATAATAAATAAAAATATATTCTACACCTCATTTTACGGAAATACCTTCTATTTCAGTACAATTGCTCTTTCAATCCTCCTAATGCTCCCACTATTATCTAATATAAAAAAATACAATGGAAAAATAGGAGAATTTTTAACATTCATCAGTATAATTTCTTATTCTCTATATCTAATACATTTCGCAGTTTATGATATTGGACTATATTTCTTCACTCCTAACTCTAAGCTATCTGGCCTAATCTCATTTATCGCTTTCTTGCTAATCTCCATTTCAATATCTGCACTTACATACAAGTATATTGAGAAACCTTTCTTAAAATTAAGAGAGAAGGAAATCTCTTTATTTAGAAAAGCAACTAAACACAACTAAATTTTTAAGCTCAATTTTTTTTTAGTTTACATGACAAAAATAAAGGTCTTGTTTAAAAATACCTTTAGAAAGAAAGTCTATATTTCTTTGACTAGTATAGACTCAAGAATCAATAAAATAGGGCCAGTAATAAATTCGCTCTTAAGTCAAACATCTAAACCGGATAAAATATATCTATATTTATCAGAGGAGCCCTATTTATTAGATAATGGGATAAAGAAATCAGAGATTCCTTCAAATATCTTAGAACTTCATAGAAAAAAATTAATTCAGATTGTTTACACAAAAAATATAGGGCCATATAGAAAATTAATTCCTCTCTTGAAAAAAAAATTTAGAGAAAATTGCCTAATTGTAACTGCAGATGACGATACTATTTACCCTGATAATTGGCTTGAAGGCCTACTTGAAGAGCATAAAAAGAACCCTGATTACGTGATCGCATACAGATGTAGATACTTAAAATTAAATTCTAATAATAGAATAGCGCCCTACCAAACTTGGGAAAGAGTCAATTATGACGAATCTAAAGTCCTCGACCCAAAATTGATATTTCCGACTGGAAAAGGAGGAATCTTATATTCTCCAAAATTCTTCCCAAATTTAGTTTTTAATGAATTCTTTTTAAATGTGGCCAAGACTAATGATGACATATGGTTTAAATTCATGACATTAATTAAGGGCAAAGGAGTAAAAATTGCCAGATCTTCTCAAATAAATGACGAATCAGATCTTGAAGAGATTCCAGAAAATAAGATTAGATTATACGATATAAATTCTGATAATACTTCCGAGAACAATAACGATTCAATGATAAAAAAGATTCTTTATTTCTTAAAATCTAAAAATTACATTATAGACTTAGGCGATAAATACTCCAATAGGGTGTTGATTTACGCATTTTCTAGAACGGGTTCAACTCAATTATTAAAAATACTTAATTCCTCTAAAAAAATTAGACTTGTGAACGAACCTTTTAATAAAGATTCATGGAAAGAAAATAAAACTTCTGATTGGAACTATTTTAAGTTAAATTCTATTGAATCAAATAAAGATCTTAAATTAGCCATTACTGGACTCTTTAGGAATTATGAGGGATTCAAACACATTATTAACTCTTCTAGATTTTACCCCAATATAGAAATAGATATTTTAAAAACTCCCAATCTAAAAGTAATCTTTCTTTTGAGGAAAAATTTACTTCAGAGAGCATTGTCTCATGAGATTTCAATGCAAACAGGAAAGTGGAAAGAAAAAACGCCCATCGACTTCAAATTTAATGAGGTAAAATTAGAAAGATTAGAAAAATCAATAACTGATTACAAATTAGAAACTAATAAGATAAGAAATATTCTAAAGAACAATGAAATAGATTTTCTAGAAGCATATTATGAAGATATCTTTAACCAATATCAAGAAGACTCTTTAAAAAAGATAGAAAAAATATTTAATTTCTTAAATATAACTTCAACGAAAGAATACCTAAAAGATATAATTCCCCTCCTAGAAAATAAAAGATTTAATAATGAAGAGATATATCAAAGAATTCCGAATATCTATGAGATCTCAAAGAGATTCGAATCGGTCGAAAATGGCTTTTTAGCATAATAAAGCTTTTAACGTCTTCATTCAAATTAAACTTATGAAAAAAGACGTAATTTTCATAACCTCGATTATAAATGATAGTGGAAAAGATTACGCAAAGATTACCTTAGAGTCTTGGAAAAGCTGGTGTAAAAAAAATGATATTGAACTAATATTCCTAGATAAAATTCCAGAAGAATACTCTTGGGTCCCGCCAACTTGTTTAAGATATTTAGTTTTCAAAATCTTAGATAAAAAACTAGGCAAATTGAACTATAATAAAATTGCTTATGTAGATTCAGATATTATAATTAAATGGAATGCTCCAAATTTCTTTAAGGAGATTAAATCAAACAAATTTTGCGCAGTACGTGATTTAGGAAATATCTTTTGGATAAAACAAAAAATCAAACTAAATTCAAAATATTTTCCGAAAATAAAATTAAACTGGAGAGATTACCTAAACAGCGGATTTTTTATTATAAACTCAAAAAATAAATCACATAGAAAATTAATGGACTTAGTTATTAAAGAAATAAGAGAAAACTTAGAATCCTACAAAAAAGATTCATCTCAATATTTTGTAATAGAAGATCAAACTATACTTAATTATATACTTAGAAAATATAATTATGCTATAAATTTTTTACCAAGAAAATATAATCTAACTGGCCTTGATAGGAGAAACCTACTAAATAACTTTAAATTCATAAATTCTGGTGAAATCTGGCACTTTAACCTAGAAAAGAAAGAGGAAAAATTCAACCAAATAAAGGAAACTTGGAATATGATTAACTATCTATACTGAGAGCATAATAATATTTATAAAGAATTTATTTGAGGAGAATCTATGAGAAAATCTATCTTTCAATTAAGTTTAGTTATTTTAATGTCTGGAATTTTAATCCTAGGGGAATTACTAAATCTAATCCTTGTAGATTCTATTATTCTCGCAATAGGTGTAATGATTATAATTACTACTTTCCTAATAACTGAGATTTTCTTTAGAATTCAGAGAAATATAGACTCTAAGTATTCTAAATTTAGCAAGAATATCTTAGAAATAAATAAAAATCCTGAAAAAATCCAAAATATGTTTAATCTTCAAAATGAAATAAATAAAGATATTTATTCAACCTTACAAAAAATTTCTAAAAAAGGAAATAAAAAATGAACACGATAACCTCCATTAAAAGAAAAATACAAGAGGCTAAGGCTAAGTATTTTTCAGAGAAGGACGTCGCTTTAGTTTGCGCATACTTCAATCCGAATCATTATAAAAGTAGATATGTAAATTATATGTCCTTTATTACAGGAATAAGAAATTCAAAAATCAGGCATTTAACAATTGAGGCTGCATTCGGAGAGGATGAATTTGAGCTCTCGAACTCTCCAAACATAATTAAAGTAAGGGCTAGAGACGTAATGTGGCAAAAAGAAGCTCTTCTAAACATAGGGGCTAAAAAACTAATTAAGGAAGGTTATAAAAAAATAATTTTTGCAGATGCAGATGTAATTTTTCTCGATAAAGAATGGCCTGATAAAATCTCTAAGGCATTAGACAAACACGACGTGTGCCAATGTTTTAGCACCTATTCACATAATGAAAAAAACGATTTTGGAGCTATTTCAAAATTGTACAGAACAAAGAATTGGAACAATTTAAAAGGGGAAGAAAAATACCTCCACCCAGGGTTCATATGGGCATTTAAAGCATCTGTTTTAGAAAATATAGGATATCTATATGAAAAATCAATTCTTGGCGGAGGAGATTCACTAATATTCTTTGCAGTTATAAAAAATGTCTTTCCAGAGAGATTTATAGATTACTTCCCAAAATATTCTGAAAGAAACTTAAGCGAAAGAAGCAAAAAAGATTATTTAATTTGGGCAGAAAAACTCTCTTCAATTATTAATGATAAGGTAGGATTTGTGGACATAGAAATCCTATCATTGTGGCATGGAGACTTAAAGAATAGGAAATACCAAGAAAGAAACAAAATACTTATTGAGAACCAATTTGACCCAGATAATGACGTAAAAAAAGATGAAAACGGGTGTCTAAAATGGACAAGTGATAAAAAGAAATTACATTCTGAAATAAGAGAATATTTTATTTCAAGGAACGAGGATGGGTAACTTTATCACCTGGCTTTTTTAAAATTAATTCTTTTAACTCATCAAATCTCTGATTAAAATCAAACTCTTTATTCTCTATACTTTCTAGAGCTTTGTTTATTCTCTTATCCATTAGGGAACGTCTCTCGTTTATCTCTTCTAGAAAGAGGGCAATTTTTCCTTCAATATTAAATTCTAATCCCTTTGAATTTTTTAACAATTCATTCGATAGATTTTTGATCTCTAAAGAGGATTTTTCAAATTCATCCAACATATCTCTAGAGATATCTAA
>CAZLHJ010000025.1:0-1664 GCA_964559675.1 Candidatus Woesearchaeota archaeon
AATTTCATATATGAAGGCACCCAATTAGTTTTATCATTACTCTTAATCAACTTCTTCTGTATATCTGAAATTTTCAAGAACCACTGAGGTTGAGCGACCATCAACAAAGGAGTTTTATCTCTCCAACAAAGAGGATAATCGTGCTCGTAAATCATCTTATGGACTAAAAATCCATCTTCTTCTAAATCTTTTATTATCTCAGAATCAACTTCTCTCGCTTTTTTGCCTTCATATTTTCCAGCTTCTTCGCTCAATAATCCATTTGTCAAAACTGGAGAAGGCATGTCTAAATTATATTCTCTTCCAACTTCAAAATCTTCTTTTCCATGTCCTGGAGCACAATGAACTAATCCAGTTCCATCTTCAGTTGTAACGTATCTTGCAGATAAAACTACTTTATACCCTTTTTTAACTTTTAACTTTAAATTCTTTGAAAGGGGATTTACATAAATCCATCCTTCCATCTTCTTTCCCTTAAATTCGTCTTTTACTGTGAATCCTCTTTCCAACACAGTCATTATTTTTGGAACTAATTCTTTAGCAATAATCCAATTTTCTCCTTCTGAAACTTCCACTTTCTGATAATCTACTTCCGGATTTACCATGACTCCAGTATTCGCGGGCAACGTCCAAGGGGTCGTGGTCCAGATTATTAGGAATGTATTTTCTTCATCTTTCAATGGAAATTTAACAAATATGGAATTATCTTTTTGTTTCCCATACTCAATTTCATTAAACGCAACTGCAGTTTCACATCTTGTACAAATATGAACTGGATATTTTCCTAAATATAACAATCCCTTTTTCTCAGCTTCCTTAAATGCGCTCCAAATAGACTCAATATAATTCTCATCAAGGGTTAAGTAAGGATTTTCCCAATCCATCCAAACTCCCAAATTTTTAAATTCAGAATTCATCACACCGATATGTCTAGTAGCGTATTCTTTACATTTCTCAACAAATTTCTCAACTCCAAATTTCTCAATATCCTTTTTTGATTTAGATCCAATTTCTTTCTCGATTTGAAATTCAATAGGGACTCCGTGAGTGTCGTACCCTGGCCTATCAAATACATTTTTACCTTGAAGTCTCTGAGCTCGCATAGCTATATCTTTCAAAGTCTTATTAAGTGCAGTTCCAATATGGATATGTCCAGTAGCATATGGCGGTCCATCCATTAAGTAAAATTTCTTCCCCTTAGAATTCTTCTCTCTAGATTTTTGATAAATCTCTTTATCTTCCCAAAACTTTAGAATTTCTTTTTCTGCTATATTGTCCATAATTATAAATCTAAATTAACGCTTTTATATCTTACTCTTACTTATCTTTCAGCTTCCCAGTAAGAATTAGGGAGATTACGCTTATAATTGCCAAAAATAAGAAACTAAAAGCAAATTTAAAATCTCTAGTTAAAAAGAACCAGATACTGGCTATAATAGAGAAGATGAAAAGAATCCTAATATATTTTTTCCCACTTCTAAGCTCATCCTTAGCCATATAAGAGATTAAGAAGCCCACAGGCACAGCCAAAAGAAGTAATAATATAGAAATCAACACTTCACCCATTAAGATTATATGAAACCAAGGATTTAAATAACTTTATTTTCTACCTCTTTTATGGCAAAAGAATCAACTCAACCTGAAATGTCAAAAGATGAACAAGT
>CAZLHJ010000025.1:1764-6401 GCA_964559675.1 Candidatus Woesearchaeota archaeon
CCAAATTTAAATTTTTCCGAGTGCAAAACATATTTAAATAGAAAACCCTTTAAAATATTAGTTAAAAAGGAGGTGAAAAATGGCTAAGAAAAACCAGAATACAATCGGAGGTTGGGCATTCTTAGTGGGTGTTGTTTTAGCAGTTGTCCTAGGAGCTCTAGGTAATCAACTAAGTCAAACAATGCTAATTACTCTCGTAGTAATTGGAGTAATTGTAGGTTTGCTTAATGTAGCAGATGAAGAAGCAACTCCTTTCTTGATGTCAGGGGCGGTTTTAATAATCGCTAGCTCACTAGGCCAAGATGTAATGAGTATAATCCCAAGATTAAACTCTATCTTAGATGCCTTGTTAGTAATCTTCGTGCCTGCAACAGTAGTTGTAGCAGTAAGAAATGTATTGTCTCTTGCTAGAAGATAATTTCATTTGTTAATTTAATTTTTATTTCTCTTTTTATTTTTATTTCTCTTTTTATTTCTTTTATCTGCACTTATCTTTTTTAATTTTCTTTTTTCTCTTTTTACTATTCCCTATTTTATCTCTTTTCTCTAGAATCAGTTTACGAATTTAGCCATTAATAGTAAGATAGCTACTCCAACAAAGATTGTTATCAATTGACTTAAAATGAAATTTCCTGTAAATACAAAATGATCCATTAAATTCCATATTCCCCTCCAAAATCCTACAATCGCAACAGATGCGATTAAAATTAGGAGAACATCATAACTCCTTGTTCTTTTCAAAATCACCTCTAACATTCTTTTCCAAGTATCCTTTCTTTTTTATACCTTACTACATCTCACACAATAAATCTTCAATCTTCCATCAACTAAGCCTTTTTTGATACATTTTTTACAACACCCTCTTCCACATCCTTTACAAATTTCAAAATTAATCTTTTCAGTATGGCCATTACATCCTGCGCATTTTTTCAAACAATTTAAACAAGCACTTTTTCCAGAGAAACTATCTTTCATCAAATGATTTTTGCAATGCCCTTTTCCACATTTTTGACATCTTTCTAAACAATTCTTACAAATTAATTTTTTACAACTTTCACAAGTTTTATCTAAACAATTCTTACAAACTTGCAAATTACAATTCTTACAAACTTGCCTACATTCCTCACAACAAATATGGCTACAACTTAATAGAATTAATTCCTTTATTTCTTTATTACATGTATCGCAATTCACATGGCTTATTTTTTTATCAATTGGATCATAAGAAATTCTAATTTGCCTATTTCCTCCAATGTTATTTTTCAGAATTATATTATAAGTTATAAACGGATAATAGATTATACTGGTATTCATTAATTTATTGTCTATATCTAACGAATGTTTAAATGTCTCATCTTTAATAAAAAATTCTTTTTCTCTTAGTAAATCCTCTCGTCTAGTTCCCTTCTCAATTGCATCTAAATTAGTTTTCAATCTCTCAATCTTAATTTTTAAACTTTTATAAATTCCAATGTCAGCTTCTTTCAAATTAACATTCAAATCTATAATTTGGCTTTTTAATTTCTGGGCTTCCTCTTCACTCTCTTTCAAGAGCTGAGAATAATGAATTCCAATTCTAGTCTTTTCATTTTCTAACTTATCTCCTAATTCCTTACTTAATTCCACTATTCTTGGTTGAACAATTTCTTTAACTTTCTCCCTAGCAATAATATAATTTTCTTTAATTTCATCATTAGGAATATCTTTATTTTTTCCCTGCTCATAATCATAGCTCTCTAAATTAAAATCAATAACTTCTCCAGACTTAACAAATATGGAATTCATAACTTGCTCTCTCTCGTTTAAATATTTAAAATTAGTAAGAAATGAAAATCGATATATCTCTCTAAAGTCTTCTTTTTTACTGAAACTATAAACTTCACAATTTCTAAGATTGAAATTTTCTTTCAATAAATTATTTAAATCTAAATCAAATTTTATTTTTATTAACGTCTTTTTAGCCTTCCTCTCAAGATATTGTATCATCATCTTCAAGAGATAACTTCCCTTTATCATAAGTTCACTTTCTGAATCTTCATGTGCTCTATCAAAAATCAATTTATACGGGGATTTCTTCCCATAAAAATCTTCAAACTCTTTAGGAACCTTCTTAACAATCAAAGAAGAATTATTCTCCTCTAAATCTGCACGCATATTTTTAAAAAAGGAAATACAAAATTTCTTTATAGGATTATTTTCCATCATCTAAAATCTCCTCCGAACTAGCTTTAAATCCTTCATACTCACTTATTCCTGTTTGGATTAATTCCGCAATTTTATTCACATTACTAGCAAAGATATCTAAATTATTTTTAGAATCAATGAATGCATTCATAAGCATTTCTTCTATTTTATTAGCCCCTCCAACTCCTTTTTCATCTAAACCTAAATTAAATAATATAATTGGAAGTTCTCCAATTACAAGACCAATACAACACATTTTATTTATTATTAAATCAACAATATATTCCTCCATAGTTCCTTTCGTAGCTAAACTAAAGATGTTCATATCTTTCTTCTGACCAATTCTATCGAGTCTTCCTATTCTCTGTTCAACAGACATAGGGTTCCATGGCAAATCATAATTAACTAAATTATTACAAAATTGGAAATTAAGGCCCTCACTTCCAGTCTCAGTACTTATCAAAATATCTGCATCTCCTTTGAATTGCCTAATTATCTCAGTTTTTTCTTCTCTATCTAATCCCCCCATAAATTCTAAAATTTTCAAATTGAATGGTTTTAATTTCTCAACAATATATTTCAAAGTGCTAGGGTGTTTAGTGTAAATCAAAACTTTTGATTTTTTATCGTCATCATAAATCTCTTTAATTATTTCAACTAATTTTTCAATCTTAGAATCTTTTTTCAAATCCCTATATCTTTCCCAAAGATTTCTTGCTAATTCTCTTGTATGCTCATGATATTTTTCATCATTAGAAATTCTTTCAAGAGACTCCATCGCAGATCTAGAAGAACTAGTAATTTTGGGCAGTATGGCATAAATTATCAACCTTCCAGATATTTCATTTCCAGTCTGTGTGAAATATTTAGTCTTTAATAAATCGCACGTATCTTCGTAAACTTGTTTCTCTTCTTCAGTCATCTCAACTGGAACTATTCTAGGTATTCTTTTCATATAATTGACTATAGTTTCATCTCTTCTTCTTCGTATCATTACTTCCCCCAGTCTTCTTCTAAGTTCTTGCGGGTTGAGGGGCTTTCTTTTATTGCCCTTATGTAAAAATTTCTGTCTAAATTCCTTCATAGTTCCGAGGTGTCCTCTTTTCAAAAGATGTAATAAATTATAAAGTTCAATTAAATCATTTTGAAATGGTGTCGCGGTAAGAATCAAAAATCTTTTTTTCTTCAATTTGTCTACAAAGTCCCATCTAACTGTATTCTTATCTTTCAACTTATGCGCTTCATCCACTATTAATAAATCCCATTGAATTTCATGCGCTTTTGCATGTCTAAATTTTTTCAAATCCTTATTATAAGTTTTAACTCTATCAATAGAAGCAATGACAAAATTATTATTCCAATCTTCTTCATTTTCAATTATTTTAAAATCTAAATCAAATTTATCTTTTAATTCTGCAACCCATTGGTCTACCAATGAAGGAGGTGTCAAGACCAATGCTTTTTTAACAAACCCTCTTATAATACACTCCTTTATTACAATTCCAGTAGTGATCGTTTTTCCAAGACCTACTTCATCAGCCAAAAGAGCAGTACCGTTTAAATCCCTCAATAGTTTCAAAGCCCCGTCCGTTTGATGGGGCAAGTCATAATCTAAATTCTTTTTTACCTCCTCATAGCACATTATCTCATTTATCTCTGCATCTTTAGACAATTCTTGCGCCTCAACTTGCAAATCTAAAAATTCAATTTTATCAAATTCAGAATCATCTAATTCGTCTAAGACGTCTTCGTCTTCATCAAAACTTTCATTTACAATTATCCCGCTCATTTTACCTCATTCTTTTATTTAAGAATTCAAAATATTCGTTATTAGATGTTCTTGCAAGCTTTTCAATTATTAATTCAGGAGTAGAATGCGCTAATCTTCCGAGAACTGGATTATGATCCACTATTAATTCGTTATTTTCATCCAATCCTTTAGCCTCGATTCCATCAATTCTACATCTCTCAGGCAAGAAATCTTTTATCTCCGATCCTAAATGTGTGGCGAATACACAATAACTCCCTTTAATCACAAAGAAATTAGCACTTGCTGCAATTATCTTTCCTGCAACTCCAGGCTCAGTTACAGATTCTATTTCATCCGCAAGTATTAACGCTTTATTCTCCACTTGTATTTCTGCCATTTGATTCAACAAAGTCTCAAATGCTCCCTTGCTAGCACTTCCTTTATTTTTAGCAAAATAATATATCTCCTTAAAATCAACCAACTCTATCTCTCCATAAACGGGTAAGCCCAACCTAGAAAGACATATAATCTGAATTAGATGTTCAAGTAAAGTAGTTTTTCCTCCGCTATTTGCCCCAGTTAAAATAGAACATCTATTTTGCTCATCTAAATAAAAACTGATTGGCTTAGGTTTTTCAATTAATTCATTTAATGAATTTCTAATCACAAATTTATCTGAAAATATCGCAAAGTTTTTATCATC
>CAZLHJ010000026.1:0-6391 GCA_964559675.1 Candidatus Woesearchaeota archaeon
TAAACATGAATGGAATATTAGCCCCAAGTTTATGGGCTAATATTTACACATAGCCAGCACCATAATTAAATATATAAACCTCATCTTCCAAATATCCTCCCAAAGAATCCTTTCTTTTGTGTTCCATAACTTATTTGAGGGATTGCTTGTCTATTATCAAATGACTCTTGCTGTATTATCTGTCTTATCGTTGTCAAAGACTGCCTTTCTCCTCCATCTTTGGCTCTCATGTAAGCTGCTTCCACCATATCAACAAGATTCATAACAATCATTTCAAAATGTTTTTGTTTGTAATAAGTAGTGAGCCCAAACTCTTCATAGTTAAGATAAATAAACCTTCTAATTCTGTGGGCAAACTGAGAGACTCTTTCCTTGATTGTCGGCAAATCAAAATCCGAAAGCAGAAGATTTTTATTTAGATAATTTCTTATTATTTTTTCGAGTTCTTGCGCTCCCTTCTCATTAAGAAGCATTTGCTCAGGATCATCAGGAGGACACCATTTTTCAGTTCCAGTTTCTTCATCCCTTTTAATTACCCACCCTCTAATTTGGTAATGCAGCAGCTCTAATTCTTTGTCTAAATTAAGTTGCCATTCCACTATTGCATTTTGCTGCGAGGATAGTGAAGGTCTGGAAGATAAAGAAGAGCTTCCTTTTTGTTCATACTTTTTTAGTTTATCCTGTAATTCTAGCGCATAATTCTCAAGCTCTTCCTTGGTATATTCATTCATTGCCGATTACCTCTTTATATATGATATCATTATTTTGATTAAAACACCAGCACTCGTTTATATCAGGATAATAAAAATAACTTTCACTATTTTTTTCCAAACAGATATTATTGCATTTTATTTCTTTTTTTATCCTGTCTTCATCATAGTCATATAATTGTGAAAAATAAATTGAACTTGTTAACCAAAAGAAAGCAAATATCATAGACAAAATAATAAAAATAATAGACATTACCTTCCAGTTCATCTTCTCCTCCTTCTCTTTTTAGTAATATCTGGAATTATTATTGGTCTAAGTCTTATCCTTCCTAGATTCCTAGACTGCCTTTCAAGAGCTTTTCCGATATCTCTCTCCCTTATTCTTTCAGGAGGCAGCCTCAATATTCTGGCTGTGAAACTTTCAACCAGAGCAGCATCACTTCTTGATCTTTTTCTTAATCTTCTTGGTTTAGGAAAAGCTCTTGTTTTTGGAATTGGAATGATCAAAGGAGGTCTAAAAGGAGGCTTGGAAGGAGGTCTAAAAGGAGGCTTGGAAACTGGAGGTCTTATTAAAGGAATTTTTGGAATCTTAGGACTTAACTTTGTTATTTGTTTGAGGGTTAATTTCGGAGCTTGTTTAGGAGCTAGTCTAACAGTTTGTTTTGGCACTAATCTAGGAACTTGTTTTGGAATTAATTTAACTTGGGTTTTTACAACTTCTTTTGTTAATTCTTTAAACTGAATTCTTGGAGACAACCTTTCAGCAGGTATTAATTTCTCTTCTAGTTTTGCTGTTTGTCTAGGAATAGCGCCAACACCTATTTTAGTTATAGCTAATTCTCTGGCTCTTGAGGATGCCGTTTCTTTTGCAAGTTGTTTTTCTATCTGTTTAGCGGATAATGGTTTTTGCTGCACAAGTCTTGCTGCTTTTAATGCTGCAGCTCCTTTGAGCTCAGTAATTGTGAAAGCTTTATCAGGAACTTTTAGCTGCTGTTCAGGAATTTCTAAAATTTTCCGCAAAGAATCTATTTTCCTTTTTGTTCTTTTTGGTCTAACCCCTCTCTGAAATATAATCGGTTCTTTTGGAGGAGGCAATTCTATTTCTTTCCTGATTGTTGTTCCTCTAAGAAAATCAATTTTCTTTGGAGTCTTAAATCTTGGAAAAGTAACATCCACAAAAGTTATTTTTTCTTCAAGAGCTTCTATTTCTTTTAAGCCAAATTCCTTTTGAAATTGGACTGATATTTTTTCTTCAGGAATAGCAGCAAGTCTTGCTCTTCTTACGCTTCTGGCTCTTTTTGTTATATCCAAAATTTCTGCTTCCCTTCTACTTCTTAATAATTTGATTAAATCTTTTGTTTGGGTCTCTCCAAAAAATACTTCAGCTTCTTTTTTAAATGCAAACCTGTTCTGAATTTGTCTTACTAATTCCCTATCCAGAGAAGACAATTTTTTGGTATCTAACATTCTTAGTTTTTTTACATCTCTGTCAAGACCGCCTTCAAATCGACCTATTATTGTCGGGGAGATTCTTTTAGGAACGATTTTTTTAGTGTCAATAGTAGCTCTAGTTGCTGTAAAGGCAATCGCATCGGCATCTCTGACAGGTCTTATTGCTTTTCCAAATTTTGTTATAAAGGGTTCTACGCTTACTAATGCTGCGCTTGGTTTTTCTATCGTTATTACTTTTCCTAGGTTAATTGCGGCAAGTTGTTCAACTTTTGGTTTCTTAGGAAGTTTAACTCCGAATACTTTCTCTCTTAAAAGCTCTCCTCTTGTTACAGTTACAGCTTTCCTTTCTTCCTTAAATGCCGTAACAACAAACTTGGCAACATCAACCTGCCTTTCTAATTGTCTTACAGATAACATCTCAGTCCCAGCCCTGAGATCTGGTCTCTTCGGGGCTTCTTTGGCAATAATTTCTTCAGTTCTTAAAAATTTTCTGGCTGCGAATGATCCAACAGCTCCAACCCCAGCCACTTCAAGAATAGAAACCTCTTTTTCAGCAGGGGCTAATTTAGCCACTATTGGATCTCCAACAGCAACCCTCCCTGCAATACCAGCGCTTTCTATGGCAGACCTTGCTTGTCCAACAACAGGAACAAAAAACGTTCCTACATCTGCAGTTATTGCTAATGTCTTTGTTGAGGCTTCTTTGCTTAATTTCGCAGTATTGCTTTCACTTGTAGTAATTATGGGAGCTAAAAAAGGAATACCTGTGCCTTTGCCTACAAACCCGACTCTTATACCTTTTTCTGTGACTTTTTCTGCTCCTTTAAATATTGTTTCTCTAATTGCTGCAGAAGCAAAAGCAGGAGCCAATAATAATTTTTCAAAGAAAGAGCTTTCTTCAGCCCTTTTTCTTAAAGATTCAACCTCTGATATCCTTTCCAACGTTTTTGTTCCTGCAGCTTGAAAGTCTTCCTCAGTTACTCCAAGTTCTTCTCTAAGATTAGCAGGCAATCTTCTAGCTTCTTCCAAAGTTATGGTCGGTTTATTTTCTAACGCAATTTTTATGGCTATATCCCTCGGAATTCCTTTATTAACCAATTCAGAAACAGTAAGCTTTCTAGTTTGTGTAACATTTTGAACCTGCTCAATTAATTGAATTCCTAAAGCCTGTCTGGCTTGAGGAGATAATTTTTGAGCCTGCTCTAAACTTATCTTTGTAGTTGGTTCCCTTATAAGTTTTACAGCCAGAGATGAAGGAACACCTTGTTTGATTAAACTCTGGATATTCTGCCTTTTTACTTCGCTCCTTCTCCTTCTAGCATCTGCAACTTGCTGAGCAAAACTTATTAACTCTCCGAAAGAAAAAGCTCCTGTTTGTGCCTCATCCTTCAAGCCCTGAAGTTCCTGAATAAAAGTCTGAGCTTCAATAATATCTAGTTCCGCCTCTGTTTGTTCTTCATCTGTTTTAGCAAGCGCTCTTCTAGTCCCTGCAGCTTCGAGATTTTGTTTTTCAATTAAAATTCTTTCATCTATCAATCTTGAAGCCTCGTTGGCTATTTGCTGCCTTCTTGCAGGAGTAGTTCTAATGAACTGCCTTACTAAAGGATCAACCTGCTCAAATCCTTCTTGGGCTTGCTCGACTGTAATTCTTTGCCCAAAAAATTCTTGCTCTAACCTTTCAGCTTCGGCTATAGCCTGTTGCCTAACGCTACTCAAAACTTTAGCCCTCTCCCTCAAAGCTTCCGTAACTCTAAGAGAGCGCCCAAATCTTCCAATAGGCTTTTCAGGCTCCTCCCTTATCAATTCAGGAGTAATCTCTTCTGTCTCTTGTTGTTGAACTAAAGCTTGTCCAAATCTTCCTCTCCTTTGAATTTTAACCATTCTTAGAGTTTACTTGGTAAACTACCTAATTTACTAAAGCTTTTTATATATAAAAGCCTTTCTATTTTAATGTCTGGAAAGGCTAAAAAACAATATGACTATGAAGAGGGTATTGTTTCAGAAACTGGCAAATGGAATACATCAAAAGAATATTCCGCCCTTATGATTATGAAACCTCTTTATGAATGCTCTGAATTTGAAACTATTTGTTATCACGGAAGCTCAGAATTAATAGATGATTTTGTCATTACTCCTGAAGACAAAATAAAAGCAAGAATTTTTGCGCTAGAAAGATATATCACGACGCTGAAAAAGCTTATCACTAATGTTGTAGAGCAGTTTCAAAAACCAGAAAACAAGAAAAAAATATATTTTTTCAAGATGCAAATAAACCTCCTATATAACTCCTTTCCGATGGTTAAAATATTGAAAAGAAACCAAACAATGCAAGGAGATTATGATTGGATTGAAATTAATGAGAAGGTATTTAATTTTATTCTTGATGAAGTAATTACCCTCCGTGAAAAAATATCTGGGCTGCTTACAGACGAAAATCTTGTTTATTACAACATCGAAGAGTTTGATATGGACAAAGCAAAAGAAGAATTTATGAAAAAATTTGTCGAGGAGGGGTGAATGGAAAAAGTAAGGCAATTTTATAATAGGATTCCCTATCCAAATAGTAAAAATTTTAATTCAGACTATTCGTGGGTATCTCCGCCAGAACAAAATAATATGGATATTTTAGATTTAGGTTGTGGCACTGGGGAAATTTCAAACTATCTAAGTAAGTTTGGGAAAGTTATAGGTGTTGATTTTTCAGAAAATAGCATAAATATAGCTAGAGAAAATTACAAGCATATAAAATTTTTATTGGGTGACATAACTCAAATCAATTTAAATAAGAAATTTGATTATATTTATTGTATTGGGGTTTTGCATCATATTCCAGAAGTTAAAAAAGCGCTAATTAATATCAAAAAACATTCAAAAAAAACTACAATTATTGTTTTGGCGGTTTACAATAAATATGGAATGCTTAAAAATAAAATCTTAAGGAAAAAATTTCTTACTAAAGAAGGATATGAAGATTTTTATAATAATCCTTATGCCAAAGAATATTCGCAAAAAGAATTTCAAAAATTATTAAACGAGTGTGGTTTTAAAATATTAAGAATTGATAGAAATTTTCCAGAATTGTTTAGATTATTAACTGGAAAAAATAAATTAATGAGGTTTATAGTTACAATAAAATGAAACAAATAGTCTGGACAATAAATGATCTAGCTGAAGTAATAAAAAAAAGACAGGCAAATGAATTCGACGTAAATATAGCAATGGACGGCGCAAGAGGAAACGGGAAATCCACTCTTGCATGGAAAATACTGAAAAAAATTGGAAACTTTAAACCTGAAAAAGATTTGATGTTTACCAGAGACGATGTTATGGAAGCAATTAAGAACAGAAAGTTTTCATGTATCGACGCAGATGAGATGATTAACTCTGCACATAACAGAGATTTTTTTTCAGGAGACCAAAAAAACTTTATCAAGCTTATGAATATGTATCGTGACAATTACAATATCTTGATTGGTTCATCTCCTTACTTCTACGATTTAGACCCGCAAGTCAGGAAGCTAATCAAGATGAGAATTACCGTCGTTAAAAGAGGAATAGCAATAATTCAGATGTCAAAGAATTCTTTATATGTTAATGATCCTTGGGAAACAAATATAAATAAAAAAATCGAAGAGAGTTGGATTAATAGAACCAAAAGAGGAAAAATTGTTAAGCCCCAATATAATAAATTAACGACTTATGTAGGGCATTTGTTTTTTACACCTCTGAATCCGCAAGCGGAGAAATTATATAAGGAATTAAAAGTTAAAAAAAGAAGTGAACTTAATCTCGACAGCGAAGAAAAGAAGAAGGAATATTGGCAGGAAGCAAATCAGTATATCGAAGAAGGAAGGATAAAAACATTTAAGGAACTTCGTTACTACTTATTAGGAAAAGGAATTTTATATACAAAAGGTTTAGCCAAAATTAATTCTTACAGAAAAGATTTAGGTTTTGAAAAACCGCTAAAAGATATTTTTTACAAAAAGAAAGAAGCTGATCAAGATGAATTTACCGACGACAATCAAGGAAAAGAAAGTGTTCTGGAGCTGGTAGGAAGTTAATAACTTTTCATTAAAAAGTTATTAACTGGTGAAATGTATATAATCATTATGTTCTTAAAGTTATTACCTCATGGTAACAAAATTTTACCCCTAAGAACTAATTGGTATTAGTTGAATACTTTTAAATATTCCAAGCTCCAATTATTATATATGGACAAAAACAAA
>CAZLHJ010000027.1:0-5873 GCA_964559675.1 Candidatus Woesearchaeota archaeon
TCGAGCGGCAGTGGTCGGGGGATTTTAGTTTCTGGCGAAGCCAGTGCGCAAAAATGAGGATGCCCAAAGGTTTATAAATATAGTTTCTGGATTTTTAATATGCAAATTGAAATGTTAAAGTCTGATAAAAATGAAGTTGAATTAAGAATTGATAATTTAACTGTAGCTGAGACATTAAGAGTATATTTGAACGAGCAAGGAATTGATTTCGCTGCTTGGAGAAGAGAGCACCCAAGTAAACCTGTAGTTTTCAAGATAAAAAGTTCTAAATCAACTGTAAAAAAAGCAGTTTCTGAAGCAGTTTCTGCAATTAAGAAAGATTTAGCTGTGTTGGAAGCAACACTTAAGAAAAAATAGGTTTATAAATTAAGAAATTCATAATTTTATAGAGGAGGTGTAAAATGTATTGTAACAAATGGACAAATTCAGTTCTTGCAATTATAATAATTGTCACAGTATTCTGGCCTAGTTTATTAGGGGCTACTGTTTCAATGTGGGTTGCTGGAATCGCTGCTTTATTAGTTCTATTGCAATCCTTAGGATGCAAGAGTACTAGAAGATCTGAGGCAAGTATGCCAAGACCTAAAGCTGCAAAGAAAAAGAGAAGATAATTTCTCGATATTTTAATTATTTTTATATACTTCTTATTTTTATATTTTTTGAATGAAGATCTCTGCTGGAAGTTACGATTTGAATAAATTCTTACATGGAGGTTATGAAAAGGATATCATAACTGTAGTTTACGGAGGATCGGGAACAGGGAAGACCAATTTATGTTTATTTGCTGCAGTGAGTCAGGCTAAGAAAGGGAATAAAGTTATTTTTATCGATACTGAAGGAGGATTTTCAGTTGAAAGGGTTGAGCAAATCGCAGGAGAGAATTTTGAGAAAGTTCTAGGAAATATTATTTTATTGAAACCGACAAATTTTGAAGAGCAGAAGAGAGATTTTAATTCTTTATTGAAATATTTGAAAGATGAAATTTCTTTGATAATTGTTGATGGGATGACTATGTTGTATAGATTGGAATTTGCAGATGCGAGGAAATTGGGGGAGAAAGAAACTCAAGAGATAAACGCGGAATTAGTTAAACAAATTAGGACTTTAGCAGAGATAGCTCGGAAAAGAGAAATTCCAGTTATTGTAACAAATCAAGTTTATAGATGGGATAACGAGAGTAAAATGGTGGGAGGAGATATTTTGAAATATTGGAGTAAATGTCATATTGAATTGATAAATGAGAATTTTAAGAGAAATGCTATTCTAAGAAAACATAGGAGTTTGGGAGAGAAGAGTTTGAGTTTCCAAATTAGCGATAAGGAAATTAAGAAGAGGGGTTGGATTTAAGAAACTATTAAATAACTCTTTTTTCTTTTTAATATATGAGATATTCTGAGCTTGTGGAGATATATGAGAAACTTGGAAATATTAGTGGAAGGATTGAGAAGGTAGGAATTTTATCTGAGTTTTTGAAAAAGATTTCTGGAGGCGATGAGAAATATATTTATTTAATAAAAGGGAAAGTGGTTGCGGATTACGACGCTAGAGAACTAGGGATATCCGGGCAGTTAGCAATTAAAGCGATTGCTAAGGCGCTTGGAGTTGATTCGGAGAAGGTTGTGGGAGAGTATAGGAAAGTAGGAGATTTTGGAGATGTTGCTGAAAAATTAATTGAGACAAAAAAACAAAGAGCATTATTTTCTGAGAAATTAAATGTTGAAAAAGTTTACAACAATATAAGAAAATTATTAGATATGGAAGGAAAAGGAAGTGTAGATAAGAAGCTTGGATTAATAGCAGATTTGCTTGGAAGTGCAAATGGAAAAGAAGCGAAATATATTGTAAGGACATTATTGGGAGATTTAAGAATTGGAGTTGCAGATGGAGTTATTAGAGATGCAGTTTCAAGGGCTTTTTTTGATGGGGAGAATGTAGATTTAATTCAGAAGAGTTATGATTTAAGTAATGATTGGGAATTAATTATCGAGAAAGCACGGAGCGGAGTTAAGGAACTGGGGAAAGTTGGTTTGATTCCTGGAAGACCAATGAATGTTATGTTGCCTGTTAAGGTTACTAGTATAGAAGAAGGGTTTAATGCGGTTGGAAAGCCATGTGCATTAGAACATAAATACGATGGATTTAGAGTTGTAATAAATAAAAGTGAGAAAGGAGAAATAAAATTATTTACTAGGAGATTGGAAGATGTAACAAAACAGTTTCCAGATGTTGTAAGCGCAGTTAAAAAATATATTAAAGGAAAAAGTTTTATTTTAGATTCAGAAGTTGTCGGATATGATTCCAAAACTGGAAAGTATACTGATTTTCAACATATAAGTCAGAGAATAAAAAGAAAATATGATATTGAGAAATTGATAGAGAAATTGCCTGTTGAGATTAATGTTTTTGATGTTGTGTATTATGACGGAGAGAGTGTAATTGATTTACCTTTCAAAGAAAGAAGAAAAATTGTTGAGAAAATAGTAGAGGTAAAAGAAAGAGTTGCAAGACCTTCTAAGATGAAGATAACTGGGGATTTAGAAGAAGCAGAGAAATTTTATGAAGGTGCATTAGATATTGGGGAGGAGGGAATAATGATGAAGAACTTAGATGCGCCATATCAGCAAGGGAGGAGAGTAGGATTTATGGTTAAGATGAAGCCGGAGATGAAAGATTTAGATTTAGTTATTGTTGGAGCGGAATATGGGGCAGGAAAAAGAGGAGGATGGCTTAGCTCGTATATTGTTGCGTGTGAACAAGATGGAGAATTTTTAGAGGTTGGAAAAGTTTCTTCTGGTTTGAAAGAAATAGAACAAGAAGGGGGAACTACTTATGAAGAGATGACAAATATTTTGAAAAAATTAATTGAAAGCGAGGAAGGTAATTTTGTTAGAGTTGTTCCTAAAATTGTTGTTTCAGTAACTTATCAAAATATTCAAAGATCTACTTCTTATAAATCAGGATATGCTCTGAGGTTTCCGAGAATAACGGCGTATAGGCCAGATAAAAAAGTGGAAGAAATTGCGAGTTTAGACGAAATTGAGAAAGAAGCTAAAAGAATGGAAAGGAAATAATCTTGTATTTTTTATACAACTATAAATAAAAAGGATAAATTTTCTTGTTTTAAAATGGTTAGAAATATTCCAAAGAGGGAGGAGTTGAATGAAGATGTTGAGTGGAGTGAGCCATTAATGAGATTTGGGCTTGTTCAAGGAGGAATTGCAAGACCTCTCTATCAAAGATGTGCGAGGGATTTCGATGTGGAATATGACGAGGGGAGAAAATTGCTTCTCGGAAGTAATTCGCTTCTTGCGTTTAATGTTGATTCGTTAGTTTCTTCTTTAGGGATGAGGATTGTGAGATTGGAGGATTTAAGATGGCAAGAACCTTTAGAACTATTGAAGAAAGAATTTAAGAGAGAAAAAAGTACATATTCTAATTTGGCCGCTTTTATTATTCGTTCTAGGAAAGATGAAGTTAGCGATTTAAATCAAGATTTAATAAAACAGATTTTACCATATGTCGAGATGAGGATGGGAAGGGCAAGATTTCCTTTTATGGTTAGAGGGCTAGATGTTTTAAGAGATGCAAGAGCAAAGTATGGATTTTCAGTTAGGAAGAGAGAAGATTTTGAAGTAATAGAAGATGAGAGATTCTCGAATAATGAAGATTATTTTGAAGAGAGTTTTAATTGCGTGGATGAGAGAGGCATACCGGTATTTGATTCAGAAGGGGGAAGATATTGGAGAGGATCAGAGATGAATGGGTTATTTGGATTGTATGTTACGGGAGAATTAGATTTTTGTCTCGAGAAAGATGTCTTAGATTCGACAAGAGGCGGAAGATTAATGTTAGTTAAGGAGTCTGAATCGGTTTAAAAGGATAAGGCAAAGCTTTATAAATGAATTTTAGTTTATAAGGCCATAATGACAGAGGCTAAATCTGATTTAAAGGTACAGAATATTGTGGCGACTACTTCTTTAGGAAAACCTGTTAGTTTGACTAAATTAGCTAGAACACAAAGCAATACTGAATATAACCCTGAGCAATTCCCAGGATTAGTCTTAAGAATAAAGAAACCAAAATCTGCAGTGTTAGTGTTTAGTTCTGGAAATCTAGTATGTACCGGAACAAAGAGCGTTGCACAAGTAAAAGAAGTAATAGATCAAGTTATAAAACAGATTGGAAAGATTGGAGTTAAGATTACAGATAAACCAAAAATTACTGTTCAGAATATAGTCGCTTCTGGAAGTATCGATTTAAACTTAAATTTGAACGTTTTAGCATTGCAATTAGAAAATACCGAATACGAACCTGAGCAATTCCCAGGATTAGTTTACAAATTAGTTGAACCACCAGCAACTTTCTTATTATTCAGTAACGGAAAACTTGTATGTACTGGAACAAAGAATAAGCAACAATTAGAAGAAAGTATGACTCAATTAAATAAAAACATTAGACAAGCTATTGGATCTAATTCTCAATAAGGTTTAAAAATACCTAATTTCAATATAATAACATGAGACGAATTATAAGAAAGAAAAGAAGAGAAAGAAAACTTGAAATTTACGGAAAAGGTAAAGGTAAAGCTAGAGCTACAAAAGTAAAGGGCGAGTCTAAAGTTAAGAGCGAATCTAAGGTTAAGAAGAAGTAATTAAAAGAACGAGTTTAATCTAGTTTGTTTTCCAAAGTTTTTTAGTGTAATTGATTTTTCTGTATAGTTATTAATTGAGGCTTTTAATCTAGTTTGTATATCGTTTAGTGCTTCGTTTATATTTGTGAAAGTTTTAGGAGAGCTAGAGAAAGCGTCTCTTGATGTTTGTCTTAGAATTCCTACTCCTAATGGTGCGTAATATTCTGGACGAACTTCTCTAAATACTATACAAGAGGCTTGACGTCTCTTTTTAATTAGGTGCTCGGAGAGAGCTAAACGATTTGCATAATATGCTCCAGTTACAGAATCGGCATATGTTTTTCTTTTGAAGAAAGATTCGTGGTCGTGCCATGTTTGGAATGTTTTTAAGGAGAGTTCAATTACTTCAAATTCCCAAGTCGATGGAAGAAGTAGGAATTCATAATGATTTCCAAGGTATTCTGCAGTAAAGACTTGAAATTCTTCTATTATTGGAAAATATTTTATTAGGCTTATTTTCTGTTGAGATAAAGTTGAATCTACTGCGGTAATTGCCCAACGAGTAGGTACTAATCTTCTTTTTGTCTTTTGTCCTAATAAACCAGAAGATAAGATTTTAATCATACTTGAGGTTTCTATTTTAGATTTTTCTAATTCTTGTAACGCAATTGATGATTTTACATCTATATCATTTACAAGATAATCTACCTTTGGAAGTATTTTAGTATTTTCTTCCAATTTAATTGAATTTGCACTTGCTGCTCTAGAAATTAATGGAACTCGAGATTCTTTTTCTTTATTGATGGCTATTGGAGATTTTAAGTTGAAGAGAGTGGAGGTAGATTTATGAGTCATAGATAATTCTTGAAGGGTAGAAAGAAATCTAGATTTTTGGATAACTTTTTTTACATTTGAAGTTTGTCTTCCGTAGATAAGTTCTTTTCTTAAATTAAGGATATTATTTATTGGTAATTTTCTAGAGTGCCAGATTTCAGGAGAACTCATTTCTTGAGTATCTCCGTAAGTTGGAGGGGAAAGTACTCCAATATAAACGTTAGGATAATTCCATTTCCCGATAAATACTTCTGGGGGGCTTGAGCCAGAGAAAGAGTCTACTTTTACAGGTTTAGATAAGAAGAAAGTGTGTACTTTACAATTTTCTTCTCCACATATTTTACATTCCATTGCGTTTGGAATGATAAACTATATTTATGGATTTGTGTTGAAAGAAATATGAGAACAA
>CAZLHJ010000028.1:0-4451 GCA_964559675.1 Candidatus Woesearchaeota archaeon
TTTTTGGGATTTATCAGCATTTCTAACATATTTTCAACCTCTTATACTCCTTTTAGATTTTAAAACTATTTATTTGTTTTCTAAAGACCTTAGTTTAGAAATAACGTCTTCTAAATCTTGTTGATAAGATTCTAGATAAGACCTCATTTGTAATTTAACTTCTTTAAATCTTGCAATTTGAGATTCTGTAATTTGGATTGTTTCATCTAAAGATTTCTTTACTAAAACTCCTGCTCCAACTTCTACTAATAATTCTGAGTTCTTTGTAGTAGATTTAACAAATACTCCTTTTCCAAGAGAAGAAAAACTTTCTGATTCCTTTGAATATAGTGCTTTTATGTTATCTATGAAGTGTTCTAACTCCATAATTTGTGAATCGACTAATCTTAGACTTTCTTCTGTGGATTCTATATTTTGCTGCAATTGTTGTGCTCTGAAAACTAATTCTGCATCCATATTTTTCTCAAACGAAGTTGGTTTTTAAAGTTTAGCTTTTAATTTCCAGACCTCTAAAGATTCCATGAAAATCTTCTTTGAAGAGAGTTTTCTTTTTTTTAAATTTAGAGATTTTACAAGAGAATAAATTCTCTTTTTTGGAGTTAAAGATGAAACTAGTAATAAAATAAATCCTTCTTTTGATAATTTTGTTTTAGCTTGCTTCAAAAATTCTAAAATTATTTCGTCCCCTTCCTTTCCACCAGTTGTAATTAATCTAGATTCTTTATCTTCTCTTTCGTCAAGAGGTAGATAAGGAGGATTAAAACATATGATATCGAATTTCTTATTTACTTTCCTAAGAAGATTAGATTTTTCAGAGTTTATTCCTAGAGATTTTGCTTGTTTCACTGCTTCTGAATTTATATCTATGGCTAAAACTTCCTTTGCTCCTGCTTCTTTTGCAGTAAGGGCAAGAATTCCTGAACCTGTGCCAACGTCTAAAAAGGTTTTTCCTTTTGCAAATTTCTTTACTTGTTCTTCCATTAAGAAAGAATCTTCTGCAGGTTCGTAAATCATTTTATTGCCTTAGATAAATAAACAGAAATAAAGGGAAGCAAAAATATTGCGCTGATTAATTCGGCAATTAATTGATTTGGAAGATATTCTAATATTGAACTGATAAGGAAAATAAGCAATAAGAAAGTGATTGTCTCAAAATATTCGTTTTTTGTCTTTGTGAAAGAGGATTTTATTGATTCGTAGATGGATTTACCTTTCAAAACTAAAAAGAAACTTGAATAAGTGAAATAGCTAACGAAGAAAAGTAATCCAAAAAGATACAAGATGAAGAATAAAAGGGAAGCATTAGCAACCCTCAAATTAAACGCATTTCCTATGAAGTACGAAATAAAGAAGGCGATCCATTTGGATAAATTAAAGGCAAGAATTATTACAAGAATTATTATAAAATTCTTTAAGAAAAACTTATTTGAATTTTTTATATAATCCTTTACTGAAAAAGATTTTTTATTTGATTGGGAAATTAAACCTGTAAAGATATAAGATAAGATTAGTAAAATGATTCCAGAGGTAATAATTAAGAGAGAGGAAAATGTTACTGAATTATTATAATTTGATGTTGAGAGGAAAGAAGTAGTAAATGCAGAAATCTTTGAAATTCCAAACATAACTAATAATAATAAGATTCCTGGAATTAGAAGAAGAGGCTTCTTTATTATTTCATTAACTGAGGATTTTATCCTAGAGAATACTTCGGAAATCATGGTAGAATAAACTCAATTAATTTTTCTTTAAATATTAAAAGAGATATGGCGAAAACTCCTAATAAAGTTATTAAAATTATTAAAGAAATTATTGCGATCTTCCATCCTTTAGAGGATTTCTTTTCTCCAAGTTGAAATCTTTGTAATTGTTGAGGGTTCTGAGTTTGGGTTTGGGGCCGGGTTTGGGTTTGGGTTTGGGTCGGGGCAGGATTTGCAGAAGGAAGTTTGTGATCTTCGCTCTTTTCAGAAGGTTCTGGATTAGGCATTACTTGAGAAGTTAGAAAAGAACTTGACCCTGAAGCAATCATATTTGCAGCTTCCTTTACTTCGATTGGGTTGTATCCTGCATTTATGAAACTTTGAACAGCACTATCTATGTTTGCCCCTCTTTCTATTGCAATTTTTAACCCGCTAAATATTTCCTCTTTCATTTTATATTTCTATGAATTTACCATTCGACATCAAATGAACGGTTTTATCCAGTTTATATCCCATCTCCACGGCTAAATCTGCGCCTGCACTAGTCTTTGCTAGCTCTCCGTGTGATGGAATAACATGCTCTGGATTGGTAAGTTTAATCAAATCCCTTAAGTCTTCTCTTCCTCCGTGACCAGATACGTGAACATTATCAAAAATTCTAACTTTTCTCTTTTTCAATTTAATTTCCATTTCCATCCTATTTAATTCATTTACTTCTGTTGGAATTGTTTTAGATGAGAATATGATATGATCTTTCTCGTCTAAATTTAATGGGAGTTGAGATCTTGAGATTCTTTCTAAGATAGAGCCTGGCTCTCCTTGATGTCCAGTGCATACAATTAGGTAATCTTTTTTATTTTTATTTATCCTCTTTAATGCTTTTTCTACTTGTCTTCTGTAAGAATAGATTTTAACATCGTTTATGAAAGGAGCTTTCCCGATATTTCTCGCGGCTTCCACATACTTTCCAAGGCTCCTTCCTAGAAATACTACCTCTCGATTTAATTTTCTCCCAAATTCGGAAATAGTTTTTAATCTAGCGATATGTGAAGAGAAAGTAGTTACGACAATACCTGAGTTTTTATTATCGGTTGTGAACATTACATCTTCCAATAAGTTCTTTGCAATTTTTTCAGAAGGAGTTTTTCTATCGTCAGGAGCGTATAAGCAGTCGACGACTAGGGCTTTAATTCCAATTTTAGATAATTGTTTTAATCTTTCGTAGTTTGGTTTATCTCCGAAAACAGGAGTATTATCTAATTTGTAATCGTTTGCATATAAGACAACCCCTTCAGGAGTGTGAACTGCAATTATCGCAGATTGAATTGTCGAATGAGTAATATTTATGAATTCAACTTTGTAATCCTTTTTTCCTTTAATATTGTAAGAGCCATTAGGTTTTATTGGAATAATTCTATTAGGAATATTTTGGTTTGAATCCCTCATTAAAACTTTTAGAACTTCGGTGGTGTATGGTGTGCCTAAAACTGGAGCTTTGTATCTGTACGAATTATATGGCACTCCTCCTACATGATCTAAATGGGCATGTGAAACTAGCATAGACCTTACTTTCGACCTCAGATTATTTTTATCTAAGTAATCATCGTCTGGAAGAGCTCCAAGATTTTTGAGACTCTTCTCAGTAGGATCTCTTTCTCTTTCTTGAACAGTTACGATTGCAGGAAGAAAAAGACCGGAATCAAAAATGTGGGCATCCTCTTTTGTTTCAAGAACAGTCATGTTCTTTCCAACTTCATCATAACCGCCTATGGCGTGTATTTTCATTTAATATAATAAAATGGAAGGTGGTTTAAATAAGTTTCCAGAAATTTGCAAAGCTATAAATATCAAATTTGATAGATTTAATTATGAAATTGAAGACGAAACCTTCAGATAAAACCCATCGAAGATATCTTTTGATAAACGGGAATAAAAAAGATATTGAAGCGGCCATTCTAGAAGGAATTGGAAGTATTGGGTGGGGGAAAGCAGATCCGATTTTTATAAAGGAAATTAACGGGAAGAATATCTTAGCGGTTGAAAGGAAGAGTGTTGATTTAATAAAAGCGTCTTTTGAATTATATAATAAACCTATTTTAGTAGAAAAGGTTTCAGGGACAATAAAATCATTAAACTAGAAACCTTTAATTAGTAAGAATTTTTATTTTAAATATGAGGGGAAAAAGAGGACAAGGAGTTTTTGGTCTAAGTTTTGGAATGATTTTTTCTATTATTATTATAGTTGCGATAATTGCAGTTGCATTTTATGTAATTTCATTCTTTTTGAAAACAAATGAATGTACGAAAGTAGGTTTATTTTTCAACTCTCTAGATAAAGAAACACAAAAAGCGTGGAAATCTGCCTCATATCGGGGAACTTTTGAAGGAGATTTACCTAAAAATGTTGAAAGTGTTTGTTTTGGAGATTTTAATTCTTTGAATATAGGTAAAGATTATAGGGATGAAGCTGCTCAATTAAAAGATTATTTCTATGGAGTAAATAAGAATGTTTTCTTACTTCCGCCCAGCTCGGGATGCGAGGAAAGTTTAGCCTATTATAAATTAAGCAATGTGGAAATACCTGGAGAATTCATATGCTCTGATAATCTAAACGGGAAAATCAAAGTCATGCTTGAGAAAGGCAGTTTTGATAATTTAGTAAAAATAACTAATGGATAAGAAAGGTTTTGAATTTAGTTTCGCATGGTTGTTTGCAATAGTTGTTGGAGCGGTAATAATATTTCTAGCGAT
>CAZLHJ010000028.1:4551-5791 GCA_964559675.1 Candidatus Woesearchaeota archaeon
ATTTCATTTAATAGTTCAATAGAATTAATTGAAATTTCAAACATTGCAAAGGAGATAAGAAGAAAAAATGAAAACCTTGGTTGTAAGCTCTTCTAAAGGTCAATTGAAAATACAACAGATGGCGTTTGTGTTAGTAGCGCTTATGATTTTTATGTCGTTTGTTGCTCTGATTTTTGTATCATTAAGAGTGGCTAATTTGAAAGGGGACGTGAATTCATTAAAAGAAGAAGAAGCAAGAGAAGTTATAAGAAAAATTAGTTCTCTTCCTGAGTTTTCCTTTCAAAGTAAAGGTGATTGTTCACAATGTATTGATTTAGATAAAGTATTATTATTGAAAGAAAGAAATAGTTATAAGGGATTTTGGGATTTTGATTATCTTGCAATTGGAAAGATTTACCCTAGTTCTGAGGGAGAGTGTTTGAAAGAAAATTACCCTAATTGCGCCACCATAACCTTGATTAATAAAAGCTCGGATGTCGGAGCTATCACGAGATCTTTTGTTTCTATATGTAGATGGGAAAGCTCTAAAGAAGGTTACTTTAAATGTGAGATGGGGCAAGTGTTAGCTTCTGGAGGAAGTATAAAATGAATCGAAAAGGTCAAGAAGAAATGATAGGTTTTGTTTTAATTGTAGTCTTAGTAGCAGTTATCTTCCTCGTTTTATTAGGGATGTTTCTCTATGGAGATAATTCTGAAGGTGAAGAAGGAAGTAGAGAGATAATTTATTTCTTAGAAAGTCTGAATGAGTATACAAGTAGTTGTGCGATTAATTACGAACCGAATTACGCTAAAATAGGAGAGTTATATGATATATGTTATTCGGGAAGAGGAGATTGTTTAGGTGGAAAAGAATCTTGTGATGCGCTTAAGGAAGAAGTAGAACAAGTAATCTCCCAGAGCTTTAATGTAAATAATGCTTCATTCTATAAAGGTCTTGAGTTCTTAGCGTATGTGGACAAAGAGGAAAAAGAACAAATTTTATTAATAAATAAAGGAAATTGCTCAAATGCATATAGGGGGGGAGATATTCTTAAGCCGATTTATGCTGGAGGAGGGAATATCATTGTTGAATTGAAATTATGTTTTGATTAGAGTTTAACTATTAGATTTATTGAATCTACTATTAATCTGGGCCTGAGGCGCTCTCTTTTTCCAGTTCTTTCTGAGACCATATCTATGAACCCAAATCTCTCAAGAAGTTTAATATCTTCAGTTACGGCCTTGAAATCCCTACCTAAAA
>CAZLHJ010000029.1:0-5675 GCA_964559675.1 Candidatus Woesearchaeota archaeon
TTCTGGAAGAAGAACATTACGCTCTACTAATATAAGCACAATAATTTTCCCAACCTATTCAGCAGGTGAGAAAGTAAAAATATGTTCAGTTTCTATTGAAGAGGCACATAAGAGGATGTTGGAAAGAGAGTTTAAGATGGATACATCTTTAGGAAATATAAAAGACCAAGATGACGATAATAGACCGAAAAGTTCAATAATAGACCCATCTTGGTTAGAGGGTATAAGACTAATAACTGTATCATTCGATGGAAACAAGGATGTTACTGATTCATTATTAGAAGATTTAGTCGCTTGTTAAATAAAATGTCAGAAATAAAAAAATTAATTTTAGTACGTCATGCTCAATCGGAGATGAATAAGTTGGGAATTCATCAAGGCCAACTACATGACGGGGAATTAAGTCCAGAGGGAATTGAGCAAGCTAAGTCTGTAGCGGATAGATTAAGCTCAGAAGGTATAACGGCAGTTTACTCCAGCGATATGAAACGAGCAATGGCAACTGCAGAGATAATTAGCCAGAAATTCGGTCTTAAGGTTAAATCAGATAGTCGACTTAGAGAGTTTAATATGGGAGATTTTGATAAGACTCCAGAAATAAGAGACTCTTTATTTAAGGAATTTTACGAGCAAGAAATACTTAAGGGAAAGACAAAGTATGAGATAAGACCTCCTAATGGGGAGAATATATGGGACTTTATTGATAGAACTAAATCTTTTTTAGAAGAAGTTAAGGAGATTGAAGGGAAAGTAATAGTTGTAGCTCATGGAGGGACTAATGAGGTTCTTTTAAATATTATTCAAGGACTTGATAAATATAATTTTAGAAGATATCATCAAGATAATACTTGTGTTAATGAAATTATTAAAGAGGGGTGTGATTGGAGGATAATCTCTATAAACAGTACTTCTCATCTAAAAAAGCTACCCAAACCTGAGAAATATATCTATCCAGATCAAGAAGAAATAAAAATTAAAATCTTAGATAAATTTGCGAAGATTATTAACGGAATCAATATTAAAGGAGCATACCTCTTTGGGAGTTTAGCAGATAATAAATTTGGGAAATACTCTGAGATATATGGCAGACATAAGGGAAGTAATGTAAATATTCTTATATCGATGAATAAGAAGGATGTACCAAAAGAGTGGAAATATGTGGATAGTGAAGGAGAAGTTGAAATTTATGAGTCTGGTAAATATAAAATTGGAGACATAAAACACAAGATTGACTTTTTTGTTGTTTCAGAAGAAAATGAATTAAGGGAGAAAGAAAATATAATGCATTCTTGCTCAAGCATCGAAAAAATAAAATGATTTCGCTAAGGATTTTAAGAGAGCCTTTAGTAAGAGGAGGAGGGATAAATAAAGGAGCAATAGTTCTCTCGGACGTTGATGAAACATTAGGAAGATTCCCAATTTTGAAAAAATATTTTTATATTATAGAAAGAAGGGGTTGGAGCGGAATTAATATAAGTAAGTATGCGGATATAAAACTAGTGGAAGATTCTTCGATATTGGATAAAACCAAAAAATTTTTTCCAAAAGCTATTTTATTAGATATGGCAGGGGCAGATTTTGTGGATACAGATAATTTTAAACCCCTTAATATTAGAAAAGAATATACTGGAATTCAAATATCTACTTGGCAAAATTTTAAGAGGCCAGAGCTTTTTTTTGATGCAATAAAATTAATCCCGAATAAAAAATTTTTGAAATTTGGACACCTCATATATAAAGAGAGGAATGAGGAGGAATTAAATTATCGTGCAAGATTTATAAAACTTGCCAAGAAAGAAAGGTTAAATGTCGAACTACCTTATTCTACTTTTCCAAATAATGATGGATTGCCAAATAATCCAAAAGAGATTAACGCCATTTTAAATAAAGCAAAAATGGGTATACTGACTTCTAAGGATGAGGGAATAAATAGATTTAAATTAGAATGTATGTCTGCAAATATCCCTGTTTTAGTACCTAGAGATGCAACATATCCATTGAAAAAACATGTAAATAATAAGACTGGAGTAATTTATGATCCAACGCCTGAAGGTCTTGCGAGAGCAATAAAAATAGTTGAAGAGCAAATTGATGAATTCTCTCCAAGAGAATATGTCTTAAGAAATACGGGTAATAAAAATTCTCTTAATAAGTTAAAGCAAGCCTTGAGAACTTTAGCTAAAAGAGATGATTCCGAAGATATTTATTCTGAAATAGAATATGATGGAAGAAATCAGAGTTTAATTTGGGATGAGAAAGCAGAGATTTTTCTTCAAAATTTGATAGATAAATTGAAAAAATTAAAATAAAAATTATTAAATCCCTTTTCGACCTCTAGAAATAACTGAAATTCCGGAGTCGTTCAATTGCATTGGTATTGGGCCTCTTTGATGATTTGTTCTTCTCATTTTGCTTATTCTTACTGCTCTATCTCCTACTCCTCCTAAACCTGATGAATAAATATCTACGATTCCGTCAACAAGGAATTTAACGAACTCAGATTTTGCTCCTCCAGAAAACATTGCAGAACCTTCTCCTTCCATACTTGCTACTTCATCTGCAATTAGGACTGTGACATTCAATCTCTTTAATAATGAAACTAAGTCAAATAGCATAACCCTTAATTTTGCTTCACTTGTTTCGTTAGCTTGGAATAATCCTATCGGATCGAAACAAACTCTTTTTATATCGTATTTAGAAACTAATTTTGTTAAATCTTTTTTTAATTCAGCGACGGATGATTGAGGAGAAACCTTGTATAATTTTACTTTATCTGCACTGTCTAATTTTTGGAAATCCCATCCAAATGTTGCTGCATCTTTGTAAATTTCAACTATGTCTGGCTCGAAACTTAAGTATAATCCGTTCTCTTTGTAATCAACTGCACCACTATATAAGAATTGAAGTAAGAATATTGTTTTACCTGCTCCTGGCCCTCCAAGAAGAGCATTCGCGCTATTTCTTACGAATCCTCCTTGACAAATATTATCGAAGCCAGGAATGCCTGATGGGCATCTTTCTACGAATTCACCTCTTCCCATGATTAAATTAAATTATTCTAATATTTAAAGGTTGTTCTTTGAATTTATTTTTATTTTTCTACTTGCGAGGATTAGCGTCAATGAAATCATAGTCTACTAATTCTTTTGTGACGAGGTCCCTTTTTCCATCTCCGTCAATGTCCCTATATATGGATCGATATACTTCTTTGTAGATTATAACAACGTTCATCCCAGGATCCATTTTTTCCCAAAGTTTTTTGTATTCTTCAGTTGAGCCTTGAATTGCAAATTTATTTCCATGATCGCATCTGAAAACAACTCCCCATGTGCTTGGGTCATTTCTATGCCTTTGTACTAAACCCATGTCAGGTTCGCCATTTTTATATCGTGTTTCAAGAAATGTTTCAGTTCTAAAATGTCCTTCACTATGTAATGTGTCAAGAACAATTCCGTTTTCATGCATCAATGCAGATTCTTCAATTTCGCTTCCATCACATCTCCGATAAGAGCAGATAATCCTAGAATTGATGCTGCAGATGTAGTTTTTAGCTTTCTTAATAGTTTCATAAATACACCTTATCTTAAATAGAATTTAAATTTTAGTTGTAGGTTTTTTACTTCGAGTTTAGAGTTTCAATTGAAACATCTACTAGGCCGTTTAACGCTTTTTTTAGATTTAATTTATGGAATCCAGGTTCCCATTTTTTCTCGCCGAGTACATCGCTAACCGCAAAAGCTGAAGCGACTTTCACATTTCTAAGTTGAGCTACACTGAATATTGCCGAGGATTCCATTTCTACAGTTGCTACTCCTAATTTTCTATAGTGTTCAATTTCGGCTTTTGTTTCTCTGTATGGTGCATCAATAGTCCAAGACGGAGCAATTGCGAAATCGATTTTATTTTTCTTTAAAGAATCTTCTAATTTTTTAGTTAATGCTTTATCTGGGTAGGCCCAAATTCCGTCTTTAATATAATGATGGCTTGTACCTTCATCTCTTACAGATTTTTCACATAAGAAAATTCCTTGTTTACCTAAGCCTCCTGCAGTTCCCATATTAATGAATTCTTTTGCTCCGAGAGCAATTAACTCTTCTAGGAATGTTACAACATTAGGACTTCCAATTCCATTCATTTTGACGAAACCTATATTCCCTAAACTTAAAATCTTAAGATTACTTGACCATTTTAAGGTTTGATATTTTCCAGAGTATTTTCTTTTAAAATATCTTAGAGCAGAACCTTGATAAGTGATTATAATCTTCTTGGGAAATTTTTCCCCTTTTAATTTATTTGAATATTTGACATATTCTTCTGGGCCAAATAGTGCTTCTTCAAGATGCTTCAGATTAAATTGAGGATAGGGCATATTTTTGTTTAGGAAGAGAGAATTATAAATGTTAGTGAAGATATTAAACGACTGGAGTAAATGAATACAAATTTTTATATACCTTAATTGAAATTTATTTTTTATGGTAACTCGAGTTTTAAGCGGTATGAGGCCTACTGGGAGATTACACATAGGGCATTTGGTCGGAGCTCTTGACAACTGGGTAGTTCTACAGGAGAAGTATGAAGATTCTTTGTATTTTGTGGCAGACTGGCATGCAATAACTACACAAACTGATACGACTAGTATAAAAAGAGACAGTATTGAAATGGCAAAAGATTGGATTGCTGCAGGAATTAATCCAGATAAAAGTACTATTTTTATTCAATCACAAGTCCCTCAACATTCTGAGCTTTATCTCGTTTTTTCAATGCTTGAAACTCTTCCTCGATTAGAGAGATTGCCTACTTTTAGAGCTCAAATGAAAAATTTACTTGGAATTTTTGAACCTGAGAGAGAATTAACTCAAGAAGAGATTGCGAAAGCAAAGGGTAAAATTTCACACGGGTTTCTAGGGTATCCTCTTTTGCAAGCTGCAGATATTTTGATTTATAAGGCAGATGGAATTCCTGTTGGGGAAGATCAACTCCCTCATCTAGAATTAACTAGGGAAGTAGCTCGAACATTTAATAGGACATATGGCGAAATTTTTCCAGAACCAGAAGCTCTATTGACTAATACTCCAAGGATATTGGGTACTGATGGTAGGAAAATGAGTAAGAGCTATGGAAACGCAATTTTACCAACTGATTCTTTAAATGATATTGAGGGCGGAGTCAAAAAAATGATTACAGATACAAATAGAATTAGAAAGAATGATCCTGGAAATCCAAATGTATGTAGCATATATGATTTACATTTGGCATATACGGGCTTAGATAGACAAATAGAATTAGGCCAATTATGTAGAAGAGGAGAAATAGGTTGCAAAGATTGTAAATTAGAAGTCGCAAGTAATTTATTTAAGAAGTATGATGGGCATAGGGTGAGGAGAGAATCTTTAGAAGGCCAAGATAATAGAATATTGCAGATTTTGATGGATGGTTCTTCTAAAGCTAGACGGATTGCTTCCGAAACTATGAGGGAAGTAAGAGAACATATGATGTATGATTATTAATAATGATACGATTTCAAATGAATTAAAAAATTTGAGATTTAAGGATAGAGATATACAAAAAGTAGTTCATTTTGGACAGACAGTAATAGAAGATCTCGGGAAATATTTTCAGAGGAAACCTAATTTAATCGATTTGTGTGCGGGAAATGGCATGACTTCTTATTTTTT
>CAZLHJ010000030.1:0-5571 GCA_964559675.1 Candidatus Woesearchaeota archaeon
GTTTGGAATGATAAACTATATTTATGGATTTGTGTTGAAAGAAATATGAGAACAAAAGAAAAAGACATATTTTATTGTGGAGTAGATAAGGAGAAAATAAAAACCGCTAAACCGAAGTTAAATGGTCTGAATTTAAAGAGATGGTATGAATGGGTTTCGGAGAGATACTCAATTCATATAAAGAAAGATGTTTTAAAACTGAAGAAACCCTGGACAAAAAATGAGATTTTGTTGAGGTATAGATTTACAAATGTTCGAAGGGAACAAGATAAGGAGAGTAAATTTGTTATAAAAAAGATTTGTGAAAATTCTAATTTGAGTTATGAAAATAAATTACTAAATATTATTTTATTTAGGTTGGTAAATAAACACGAAAGTTATTCTATTTTGGGGAATTTAGATTTTTTTAGTTTAGATTTGAATTCTATTAAGTTAAGAGTAATTGATTTTGAAAAGAAGAATAAAGGATTTATTTATTTCTCAAACGCATTTTTTACAAGTGGGCAGAAGAGAGTTGCAAATCTGATGTTTAAGAAAGAGAAGAGTAATTTAATAAAAATGATTTTTTTAGTGAAGCATTATTTGGAAAAAGGTTTGATAGATAAGGTAAAAAATAGTAAATCTCAAAATGAGGTTTATGAATCTTTATTGAGTATGGATGGACTGGGGAGATTTTTAGCGTATCAAATTTATATCGATTTTTCTTATATCTTGGAATTTCCATTTAGTGAAAATGAATTTGTTATTGCGGGACCGGGGTGCGTTAAGGGATTAAAATTGATTTTTAAGGATTTTTCACACATGAATTACGAAGAAGCTTTATTCTGGTTGAGAGATAATCAATTTAGGTTATTGGGAAAATTTGGATATAATCCTAAAAAGTTATTTAGCGATTTAGAGGAATATGATCGATACATGAATTTAATGTGTGTTGAGGGATGTATGTGTGAATTATCAAAATACGTTAGAGCAATTGAAGGAAATGGAAGACCAAGAGTTAGATATAATGGGATTTAAGCAGCTCTTCTTTCAAGATCTCCGACCTTATCTGTTGCTCTTCTTTCAAGAATACTTAGGGAGTGTTCTAATTCATTAATCATTGGGAAGTAATGAGGTTTAGGTTTAATTGTACTATTAGGGACATTTTGTGAAACCTGAATTTTTGCAGCTAAATCCAATTCAAAACTTTCTAAACTTGCTTTAATAAATGCACTCTGGATATAAACTCCATGCCTTTGGCCGTATTTTAGTTCGTGCATAGAATCAACTTTAATAGAGTAATCTTGAATTCTTTGAGATAGTTCAGAATATCTT
Source organism: Candidatus Woesearchaeota archaeon (assembly GCA_964559675.1). Lineage (GTDB taxonomy): Archaea > Nanobdellota > Nanobdellia > Pacearchaeales > GW2011-AR1 > CAZLHJ01. The sequence continues at coordinate 1,315 of CAZLHJ010000030.1, forward strand.
AGAAATTCAGGAGATAGGGATAATTGAGAAGGTCTTTCTTTTTTTCTTGAAAATAAGCGAGTTATAAAATTCATCCTTTCAAATCAGAGATTCCTAGAAGAACGAATAAGAATCCGACTCCTAGAATGAACCAAACAATTCCGCCTTTAAGAACTTCCCAGGCAGCGTTCCAGAAATTAAATGTTCCCCATTGTTGCGAGTACCATGAAAAAATGATTACTCCAATAATTAGAATCAAACCAATTAATAATTCACTCCATTTGTTCATATTTATCTCTGTCAGTTTGGATATTTAAAGTTTTTTATTCTAAGGTCACTACTTAGATTTATAAATTAAGATTATGGGGGAGAGTCCATGGTTGAAGATATTAGAATAACTGGGGAAGATTTTGCAAGGAGTTTATGTGAAATTCCAGGAGTTATAGCAAGATTAATGAGAATGGGGTTATTGCAAGAATAAACGGAGCTTATGGTGCAAGAATTGATTTGGAAAAAGGTTTATTGGTTGTGAATTCAAGACAAGAACTTATTGGAAGGGGAGATGATAAATTTAGAAGGACGTTGGACGCTATCGGAGGATTTGTACAGGCGTTAGATTTTGTTATAGAACCAATGTGGGCAGATTTTAACGAGGCTGGATTGAGAGATGAGCATTATAATCCTGAAGAGTTCAAATACGTTTGAAGTTTTAGTTTGGTTTAAATACTAGTTTTTACTGAGGATAATATGGCGAAAAGTTCAAGTTCAATTATGCTTGATTTGGATGATCCAAGAGCAGAAAGAATTGCGGAGATAATTAGTAATGAAAGTGCTAAGAAAATTTTAAATTTAGTTTCAGAGAAAGAGTTGAGTGAGAGCGAGATTTCTAAAGAGTCAGGAATGGCAATGAATACGGTAAATTATAATGTAAGGAAATTAGTTGAGGCAGGATTAATAGAAAAAAGTTCTGGATTTTTATGGAGTGTTAAAGGAAAGAGAATTCAGAAATATAAGGTTTCAAATAAAAGAATAGTTATTACTCCAAGGCGATTTATCAAGGGAGTTTTACCTGCAGCATTAGCGACATTGGCTATTGGATTAGGGCTTAAGCTTTATGGGGTAGTTGTAAGGCCCGAAGTAGAAAGTGCTGTAAGTTATTCTGCAGATTATGCTAGTGAGAAAGTTGGGATGGTCGCATTAGAAGAGGGAGCAAGAGAGATATCTTCTGTTTCAAGTTCTGGAGGGCCATTAGTGGGAGTTCCAGAAGTATGGGGATGGTTTATTTTAGGCGCATGGTTATCTTTATTAATTGTAGTTGTTTGGAATATATTATCCAGGGGAGGAGAAAAATGAATTTTCTAAAAGATAATAAATTTTTATTAGGAATATTGATAATTGGAATTTTGATAGTAGGATATTTTGCATATTCAAGTTCAGCTGCTCCGACAATTTTGACTCAAGGTCAATATATTGCAAAATCAGATCCTGATAAAATTTCAACTTATATTGATATACAATCAAAAGGAGCCGATGCTAAAACTGCTAAAGATAAGAATGAAGAATTATCCGATAAGGTCTTTATTGAATTAATAAAGGCAGGCGTAAGTGAAGATAGAATAAAATTATTGAATTATTATGTAAATCCAAATTATGATTGGAGAACTGGAAAGGAAGATGGGTTTATTGCAAATAAACAATTAGTTATTGAAAGTTCAGATTATAAGGAAATTTCAAAGATTGTAAGTGCTGCAATTGATGGGGGAGCAGTAATCTCAAGGATAAGTTTCGAATTGAGTGAGGAGAAGCAAAGTGAGTTGAAGGCTAAGGCGTTACAAGAAGCAGGAAAAGATGCAAGAAATAAGGCAGATGCAATCGCCTTGGGGTTAGGAAAGAAAGTTGGAAAACTAGTTGAAGTGCAAACAAACGAATTTAATTATTATCCTGGAGTTTTATATGCTAAAGAAGCGTATGATATGGCCTCTGGAAGTCAAGAGGAAGCAAGAAGCGCAGCAATTAATATAGCTCCAACTGAGTTAGAGGTAAGGGGAAATTTGGTTGTTAAGTATGCTTTGAAGTAATTAGTTAGGCTTTTATACTGATTTTTTTTACTTATTATATGTTAAATGAAGATCAAATTAAAGAGATTAGAGAGCATTTAGAGAGGGCTCAAAATCCTATCTTCTTTTATGATAATGATGCAGATGGATTGTGTAGTTTTCTGATTTTAAGGAGATATATAGATCGAGGAAAAGGGGTCGCGATAAGGAGCTTTCCTGATTTGAATAAGCAATATGCAAGAAAGGCCTCAGAATTAAAAGCAGACTACGTTTTTATTTTAGATAAGCCTATTTTATCAGGAGAATTTGTAAAAGAGATTCAAGATTTAGGTTTGCCTATTGTTTGGATAGATCATCATTTAATGGAGCAAGAGGATGATTTCTCAAAATATGATAATTTTTTTGTTTATAACCCGATGAGAAATTCCGAGAAGGAACAAAGCAGTGAACCAGTAACTTATCTTTCATATAAAGTAAGTGGGAAGAAAGAAGATATGTGGCTTGCATTAGCGGGATGTATCTCAGATCATTATTTGCCTGATTTTGCAGAAGATTTCGGAAAAGAAAATCCAGATTTATGGGGAAAAGTAAAAACTCCATTTGATGCATATTATGGAACTGAATTTGGAAATGTGATTAAAGCACTTAACTTCGGTTTGAAAGACTCTACATCCAATATTGTTAGATTTCAAAATTATTTGATTACTTGCAATCATCCACAAGAAGTATTGGCGGAAGTTCCAGGGAATTATCCATTTAGAAAAAGATATGTGCAAATCAAAAAGAAATACGATGCCTTATTGGAGAAAGCTAGAAAGAGTTTCTTAGATGGAATTGTTTTTTTTATTTATGGGGGAGATTTGAGTATAAGTTCTGATTTGAGTAATGAGTTATTTTATATCTTCAAAAATAAATATGTGGTTGTTGCATATAATAAAGGAGCAGTTGTAAATTTATCTTTAAGAGGTAAGAATGTTAAGGGTATTTTATCAAATATTTTAGAGAAAATTGAAAACTCTAGCGGAGGAGGGCATGATGATGCAGTTGGAGCGAGAATACCTTCGGATAAATTAGATGATTTTAAAAAATATTTTTTGGAGGAGATAAAATGAAGGAATATTATCTAGATATTTTTGGAAGAGTTCAAGGAGTGAATTTTAGAAATATGGTTAAGAGATATTGTGATTCAAATAAATTATTTGGGAGAGTTATGAATTGTGATGACGGAAGAGTTTTCGTTATTGTTCAAACCGATAAGCTCGAGTTAAATAATTTTTTAAGATGGCTCGATTCAAATCCGGGAATGAGTAAAGTTGACAGAATTGTTTTAGAGGGTTCAGAGAATATAAAGAAGAGATATTCCGATTTTAATGTCATTAAAGAAAAAGGAATTTTGAAGGACAAGGGGAAAGCAGTTAAGAATTTATTTAGGAGAATTTTAAATGGAAAATAAACTCAACCATATCGCAATAATATTGGATGGGAATAGACGGTGGGCCAAAGAAAAGGGATTAGATGTAGTCTCAGGATATAGGAGTGTAGAAGCTGAAAAATTTGTAGACTTTTTGAAATTATTACAAGAAAGAAATGTAGAGTATTTTAGTGCATGGGCTTTTTCAACAGAAAATTGGAAAAGACCTGAAAGAGAGAAAAAAGAAATTTTCAAAGTTATCGAAAAAGCAATAGAATATATTTTAAAATTGAAAGAGAAAAATTTCGTTTTTAAGTGGATAGGAAGAAGAGATAGGATAGAATATAAATTAAAAGAGAAGATTGAGAAACTAGAAAGAGAGACTAAGAAAAATGCTGGGAAAATTACATTTCAATTATTCTTAGATTATGGGGGAAGGGATGAGATAGTAAGGGCAGTAAATAAGATATTGAAAGAGAAGAAAGAAATTTCAGAGGAAGAGTTTTCAAATTATTTAGATACTGAGAGTTCTCCTGATCCTGATTTGATAATAAGAACAGGAGGAGATTTAAGGATAAGCGGGTTTATGCCATATCAATCTGTTTACTCTGAGTTGTATTTCACAAAGAAGTATTTTCCAGATTTTAGTGTTGAGGATTTAAGAGAAGCGGTAGATGAATTTTCAAGAAGACAAAGAAGATTTGGAGAGAAGTAACAGTTTTTAAACTTAAATTTATTATTTATAATATGAAATTGCCAGATAAAAAGAAAATAATTGAAAAGAATTTATTTAGGAAGAGCGAAGAGATA
>CAZLHJ010000031.1:0-5535 GCA_964559675.1 Candidatus Woesearchaeota archaeon
CAACATATTAAAACATATTTAGATGTTTTTAAGTAAAAATTAAAGGAATACTGAAGTTATTTATTCCTTGATTAGAACTGCGTTTACTTGACCTTCTTGGCTAGGTCTGTTTGTGATTTTAGCTTTTCCTAATGAAGTTTCAATAATTGCGCCTTTGATTAATCTGTTTTGTCTTGCTAAGAAAATATTTTGCGGGGTTTCTTTAACGTTTTTTATTTCTGCTTTTTGTGTTTTTCCATTTGAAACTATGTTTACAGAGTTAGATCTTAAAAGAATTGTTTTTTGAGCTCCGCCTCTTACTCTTAGAGTTTTCTTTTTATCTTCTCCAAGAACGACTACTCTTTCTTGACTTTTTCTTTCGAATAATTTTTTCTTTCTATTAGCGTGATATTTCCCGCTTGTAATTTTTCTTCCTGTGTTCATGTATAAATTGGAAAAAGTTAGTTTATAAAGATTACTATGGATAGAATACTGAGGGATTAGAATGAAAAGCGAAGGTTTGTTAAGTTTTGAAAATAATTTTCTAGAACATAGATAAGTTTAAATATGCACAGAATTGAAATGGTTTATGGTGAACGGAATTGAGAGACCACTTGACCTTTTGAATCAAGCAAAGGGAAAGGAAGTCCTTATACAACTAAAGGGAAATCAGCAGTTTGTTGGTACATTGTTAGCATTTGATATGCATATCAATGTAGCATTAGACAATGCAAAGGAAATGGAGAATGGAGAGGTTAAGAAAAATATCGGCCTTACATTCTTGAGAGGAGATACAATAATCTTCATCTCACCTGCATAAATCTGAAATTCTAAAATTCTAAAGTTTTAAGATCATAAGCAATCGAACTATTCTTAAATGTAGATTTAGCTTCATTTAGGATTAATTCAGGAGAAGCTTCGTATCTTTCAGAAATATGAGTTAGGATTAGTTGAGAGGATTTTGATTTTTTAGCAATCATTGCAGCTTGTTTTGCAGTTAAATGTAATCTTTCTTTAGCTTTGTCTTTCTCTTCTTCTAAGAAGGTGGATTCACAAATTAGAACATCTGAGTTTTTTACAAATTTAACTGCGTTTTGGTTATATGCGCTATCTAATATTACTGAGAATTTTCTAGGTTTTTCTAAATAAGTTAGAGAAGAAGCTTTAATTTTTTTATTATTTATTGTAACGTCTTTTCCTTCTGAAATTTTTTTAAGGAGTGGAGAGTTTTCCAATTTTAATGATTTTAATTTTTTCTTATCTATTCTTCTTTTTTCTTTAATTGTGAACGAATACGCATTGCAGTTGGAAGTGTGTTTCATTGGAGAAGCAGAAATTAATATTCCATCATCTTCATAGATTTTACTAGAAGTCTCAATAATATTAAGATTAAGTTGAATGTTGTATATATCTAATAACCCTTCAATTTTTTTCTTTATTCCTTTAGGCCCATATATCTCGAGAGTTGAGAGGTAGTTATTAGTGGAAAGTGTCTGAAGTAGGCCTGGGAGACCTAAAACGTGATCTCCATGCCAGTGAGTTAGGAGAATTCTATTAATTTTATTCGGGGAAATTTTTGCTTTTTTTAATTGAATTTGAGTGTTTTCTCCGCAGTCAATAAGGATATTTTCTTTTTTATATTGAATAAAGATAGAACTATGGTTTCTTTTCAAAGTGGGGATAGATGCGCTTGTTCCGAGGAAAGTTACATTTGCTTTTTCCATATATCTTATTATGAAGGTTTCTTTAAATAGCTTATTAAAAGCAAGATTTATAAGAATGTTTTTTCTCGTATATAAATGAAAAAAAGGGTAATTGCTTTCTTTATTTTATTAATTGTTTTAGCTTTAGTTTTAATGAGCATCCAAATTATGAAATTTGGAGGTCTATCTGGGTATGTTATTTTTTCTGAGACTAAGCAAGATAATTTTACTGGAGAGTTTGAGAATACAGTTTTCAATGGAAAATTTATTAGCTTAGATGGAGAGAATTTATCTGGGAGTTATATTAGTCCTATTTTTGATTCTAAATCAAGCGATTCAATTTGGATGAAATTAAATTATCTAGCTGTAAGTGAATATGATCCTGAGGGAAAGGATCTTATATTTCTTGCGAGAATTTGTGATGGAGATAAATGTAGTGAGTGGAAAAAAATAGACGTAGAAAATATTAATTTAAGAGGAAGATATATTCAATATAAAGCAGAGTTTAATTCTTCTTCTGTTGGAAATGGGCCAAGTTTATTTTCAGTTTCATTAGAATATGGATTTGCAGGAAATCCTCCAAAGATAGAGATAAAATCTCCGGAAGGAGTCTTAGATAATAAGGAAGGGCTGGATTTGAAATATTCTGTAAGTGATCAAGAGAAGGATCTTGATAGTTGTTGGTTTAGTTTAAATAATGGTAAAAATGAAAGTTTGCCGAACTGTAGCGGAAAGAAATTTAATGTTGATTATGAGGGAAGTTATGTTTTAACAGTTTATGCAAATGATAGTAAAGGTAATTTGGGTTCTTCATCTATATCTTTCAAGGTTGGGTTTGATTCGGTGGGGTCTGATGAGCTTGTGGAATTAGAAAAAAAAGAATCTATTGGAACAGAGGAGAGTGTTTCAATTGCCTCAGTTAATTTTGAATTAAATAAGCAGATTGTTCTAAAGGCAGGAAGTTCGGGAGAGTATTTAGTAAATGGACAAAATGTAGATAAGAAATTTTTGAATAATTGTAAACCTGTTATTTCAGGCGAGCCAAGTAGTTGGATGGTTAATGTTGATAGTAAAGGATTAAGTTCTGGAGAGAAATTCAGTTTAGGTTTTGATTTGAGCGTTCCAGAAAATGCTGAGGCAAAAACATATTCTGAAATTTTAGCTATTAAGTGTGATGAAGGACAATCTACAAAGAACAATAAAATTGTAATTTACAAAGATTCATTCAATGCTAAATATAGTAGATTTGAAAGAGTGGGGAATGATCTCTCAATATATTATTCTTTAGAGGAGATTGCACAAGAAGATCATTCAATTAAGATAAAGTATTCCCTTAGGGATTTTGAAGGGGATGTGAGGGCAAGTGGAGAAAATGTAGTTATCTTAGGGGGAGGAGATAGCGTTGAAAATGTTTTATCTATAGTTCTTGGCAAGGATATGTTTGGAGAGTTTAATCTTTCCATTTCTTTTGATGATGGGAAAGGGATTATTAATGTCAATGAGAATATCTTTTTACCTTCTAAAGGTATAACTGGGCAAGCGATTGACGGTAATATCAAGAAGGGATTGAGTTCATTTGGAGTTATTTTCACATTTATTTTAATAGGAGTATTTGGATTTTGGATCTATAGGAATTCAAAAAAGAGTAGTGTCAGTTTTGAGAAGGAACCAAGGAAAGTTATTAAATTAGAGGAGTTTTAGATACCTTTATAAATCAAAATTTTGATTTAATTTCATGACTTCGTAGCTCAGCCTGGATAGAGCACCTGCCTTCTAAGCAGGGGGTCGCAGGTTCAAATCCTGTCGGAGTCATTTTTCTTTTATTAAGTAAATCTTTAAAAGCGTTAGTTAATACGTAATTTTAGAAATGCGCACGTGGCACAGCGGTTACTGCGGTCGGCTGCAACCCGGCTTTTCCCAGGTTCAAATCCTGGCGTGCGCTTTTTTATTAATAAATTTGATTTTTTCTCGAGAAGATAGGTTTAAATAAACTATTTTTTTTACTTTATCGGAGGTAACTATGGCAACAAAAGGATATTGTGTAAAATGTAAAGCTCAAGTGGAGATGAAAGATCCAGTTGAGAGCACAACTGCAAAAGGTACAAAGATCGCTAAGGGTAAATGCCCTAAGTGTGGAACAACCGTTTGTAGAATGGGCGGAATCCAAAAGTAAATTTTGGAATTTTTATTTTTTTATTTTTAATATAATTTAGATTTTTTAGTACAAGTTTATTTAAATAATCTTTAGCAGAGATTATATTCATGGAAGAGAGTTATTTTTTTAGAGACTCTGAAAGTAGTTCAAGTGAGCCAAGAAACATAGTTCAGGAATTGAAAAGCAGGTTTGAAGGCCAGTGTGAGGTAACAGATACTACGGATCCTTTAGATTGTAGAATTGGTGCGAGTAACGTATCTTCAGATTATCGTTTCAGATTTGGAAATTCTATTGATTTGGAAATTTCCGAGACCTCTAGAAAGGACTTTTCTCCAGAATTAGGTATTCATTACAGAACTCAAAGCGCGAGTGCTAGACTATCTTATTTTTCTGAGGGGAATACGTCTTTCTTAGATGAGATTAGAAAAGGCTTATTGGAAGTAGGGTTTGAGAGAGAAGAGTAGCTAATTTTAAATATATAGATTTTTAGTAAACTTCATGAAAGACATTGGAATAGATGAATTAGCAACTTTTTGTAAGAGAAAAGGATTTGTTTACCCTTCAGGAGAGATTTATGGCGGGTTAACTGGGTTTTGGGATTTTGGTCCGTTAGGGGTTGAATTAAAGGGTAATCTGAAAAGAGAATGGTGGAAATATAATGTTAATTCTAGAGATGATATGGCTGGAATAGATGGGGCCATTATTACTAACCCTAAAGTTTGGAAGGCGTCAGGGCACGTAGATAGTTTTGTGGATGTTGCAGTAGTTAATAAAAAAACTGGGGAGAAGTTCAAAGTTGATAAGCATGAGGTTAAAAATTATGAAGGAAAAAAGGAGTTCGAAATTAAAGGTGAGTTTAATCCAATGTTTGTGACTTTTGTAGGTCCAGTGAGGGGAGATGCAATCGAAGCTTATTTGAGACCCGAGACTGCACAATTAATTTTTGCAGATTTTAAGCAAGTGTGGGATAATGCAAGAATGAAATTGCCCGGAGGAATTGCTCAAGTGGGAAAGAGTTTTAGAAATGAAATTTCACCAAGAGAGTTTTTATTTAGGTTAAGGGAATTTGAACAAATGGAAATAGAGTATTTCATTGAGCATGGGATGGGTTGTCCTTACATGGATGAGATTAAAGATGTTGAAATTTTAGTTTTAAGTGAAGAAGATCAGAAGGAAGGGAAAGATGGAAAAACTGTAAAAGTTATTGAGGCAGTAAAAAAAGGTATATTCAAAAAAGATTGGCATGCATATTGGATCTCAAAACAATTTTTATGGTTTACTAGATTGGGGGCAAATAAGGATAAATTTAGGGCTAGGCAACATACTTCGGAAGAGAGAAGTCATTATGCTTCAGATACTTGGGATTTAGAGTATCAATTTCCGATGGGTTGGAGAGAACTACAAGGTTTTGCAGATAGATCTAATTATGATTTAACTCAACATGAAAAGTTTAGTAAAAAGAGTTTGGAAATAGTCCATGATAATAAGAAAGTTCTTCCAGAGGTGGTATGTGAGCCTTCTCTAGGGGTTGAAAGGGCTTTCTTAGTATTTATGTTCGATTCTTATAACTTTGATGAAAAGAGAAACAATATTGTTTTGAAACTACATCCTAAATTAGCCCCGTATAAAGCTGCAGTCTTGCCGATCGTTAAAAATGATGAAAAAGTAGTGGGCATGTCGAAGAAAGTTTTAGAATCT
>CAZLHJ010000032.1:0-5020 GCA_964559675.1 Candidatus Woesearchaeota archaeon
GGTTTTTGGGCTTTTTAAATATTTCTAATTGTAGTGACTAGAGAATGGTTACAAAAAGAAACAGCATAGTCAAGGGAATAGAATGCAAATTAGAGAATAAAACAAAAATCTCGAAAATAAACTCAAATCTTAATCTTACACAGAAATAAAGAGGATGTAGTCAAAATAGAAAACTCAAAAGAAATCGTGAATTCAAATAATAAAATAAAACTACAAGAAATCGATGGAGCCGACCACTCATATCAGATAAAGAAATCTATGGAAAAATTCTAGAATCGACTATTGAATTTCTAACTTAGATCCTTATCTAAATTTTCAGCTAAATCTTTTAAACCAGTTCTCTTGCTCTCGAATTTAGAGTTTGGAGTTTTATTTAATTCTTTTCCGATATATCTTTGTGCTTCATCTTCTAAAACTGAAGCCATTCTTGTATCTGAAGTCCTAAAAACAATTTCTAAACTAGAATTTCTATAGATTGCAACTTCATGCTTACTAATACCTGTTTGACGACCACAATCCATTCCTCCTCCACCAGACCACCCACTTAAAGGAGACGTATATCGAGTATCATTACCTTGCATGCCCCAACCCGCGCTGAACATGTTACTATTAAAAAATTAATATATTTAAACCTATCTTTTAAATACGGTTAATAAAACATTTTCAATTATTTTTCCGCCGAGAGTAGTTAAAATAGATTCTGGGTGAAATAGAACTCCTTCAAGATTAAATTCTCTATGTCTTACTGCCATATTTATTCCGCCAACTTCTGCGCTTCTTTCAAAACAGTCTGGGATTTCAGAAGCATATAACGAATGATATCTTCCAACATGAAGGGGATTATCTAGACCTCTAAAAATAGTTTGCCCATCATGTGAAACAGAACTTGCTTTTCCATGAAGAGTTTCTGGAGCCTTTTCTATCTTCCCACCAAATGCTTCTATAATCGATTGGTATCCTAAGCAAACACCAAACATCGGAATCTCCCCTGCATACCTCTTCACAATAGGGATAGAAATACCTGCATCCTTAGGTGAAGCAGGGCCTGGAGAAATAACAATTAAGTTAGGCCTATCTCTTCCAATAATCTTTTCCATCTCGGACATCGGAATGTTATTTCTATAAACGTCTACATTGCACCTTCTTTTCTCAAATTCATCCACTAAGTTATATGAAAAAGAATCAAAATTATCAACAAGTAATATCCTAGTCATTTAACTTCGCCCCCATGTTTCTCTTAACGCTCTTTCTGTAGCAGACAATTTCTTTTCTGTTTCCTCAAATTCTTTTTCTGGAATTGAATCATAAACTACTCCTGCCCCTGCTCTCAAGTAAGCTTTTCCATCTTTAATATTCAACGACCTGATTACAATAGTACTATCAAAATCACCGTCAGGAGTTAAATAAAATACCGAACCTCCATAAAAACCCCTCTTATTGGGCTCGTATTTTCTTAAGAGGTCCATTGCCATGACTTTAGGCGCACCGGTAAGTGTACCCATATTCATTGAAGCGAGATATGCATGAAGAGCATCATATTCAGGTTTAAGAAGACCTGAAACATTAGAAACCAAATGTTGAACATGAGAATATTTTACAACTTTAAAAGGATCATCAACTCTTCTCGTGCCTGGAATTGAAATTTTAGCAACATCGTTTCTAGCCAAATCTACTAACATTGTATGTTCTGCAATCTCTTTTGGGTCTAACCTTAATTCAATTTCATACCTATTATCTAAATCACTATCGATTGATCCTTTCCTAAATCCTCTCGGTTTAGTTCCTGCGATAGGGTGTATTTCCACCTTTCTTTGACCTTGATCAGTACGATTAACAGAAATATATTTCTCAGGACTCGCTCCAAGAAGAACTCCTTCTCCATAATTTAAGAAAAACATATACGGCGAAGGATTGATAGCTCTAAGATTTCGATATACATCTAAGGGCTCTGAATTAAAGTCTGAAATAACTGTTCTTGAAGGCACAATTTGGAATACATCTCCCATTAGAATATGCTCTTTCATTTTAAGAACCATCTCACAATAATCTTTTTTTGGAGTATCTGTTGTAATATGGATTTTCTTAGGACCGAAAACTCTTGGGATGGGTGAAGAGGAAGAAATTAATCTCTCCATATTTAAAATTTTTTCTAAAGAACTTTCAACTTGTTTTCTCCTATCCTCATCTGTAACTAGAATATTCGAAACTAAATAAAGAGTATTGGATCTATGATCAAACCTAAATAAATTATCTGCAAAGTACATTACATAATCTGGATCATCAGTTAAATCGCCCTTATTTTTTTGTAGATCCTCAAATTGATCAATGAAATCATATGAAAATGCGCCAATCAAACCAGAAGTAAATCCTGCATCTTTTCTTTTTTGAATTTGTGAGGAAAAAGCGAAAGCAATTCGCCTTACAATATCCATGTGAGTCTTTAGTTTTAGTCTTTCTGTCTCGGAAACATTAGCCCTTTGAGGTCTTAATATTCCAGAAATTTCTCCAGAACTATAATCTACTTTATCACAAAAATTTAATGTGGGTAGAACATATCTCAAAAATTTATCTCCCATTTCATTTAATGCTTTTATATTGAAGGAATTTCTCTTCCCAATACATCTAATGCAAGGATCAGAAGTACCAAAACTAAGCTTTCCTTTGGTTATATCTGGATCTGCAGATTCTAGCAAAACTGAGTTGGCATTTCTCCCATAATTTGAAAATTTAGAAAATAAATCTAACGGGTCCAACCCATTCATTTCCAAGGGTTTCTCAAATGAAACAATTGAACCAACATTCGCATTTCTTACATTATCTAATAAAGTCTTTTCCATATTAAACTAGAGTTCTAGAATTTAAAGCCAACTAATCCAATTCACTTCTCTTAATACTTTAAATCGAAAATAGGCCATAGTTAATTTGCGAGAGATTTATTTTTAAATCTTTGTGTTTAATTATTAAAATTTTTACCAATAGAAAATACGCCTTCATCTGAATTTACAAAACTCGTGTCGTGTATTTGAATTAAAATCCCTTCCTGCTCTGAAATTACCTTAATTCTTTCCTTATCGGCTATAGAAAAGATCTCTCCAACTTCAACTCCTTTTTTAATATCTTCACCAATAAACCTCTCTGAATTTGGAATAAATACTCCGGAGTAATTTGCACGAACTTCTATTCTTTCTATTAAAGGAGAACTCTTTTCAGCTTTTTTAAACGGGTCCTTTAACAATTCTAATAATCTCAAAGCATAATTCCCTATTTCATCTTCATTTAATTTCCTACTCGATTGAAACTCTAAAACGAAATTAGGTTTTCCTTCTGAAGCTAAAACTGTCCCAAAAGCGCCACCATATTTTCCTTCGTTATCGCTCTTTATATTTGGAACCCATATATAATCTGGAAAAAATAAATTAAGTGCATTTAGAGAAACATCTTCCAATTTCCCATCGACATTTGGTATAATTCCTAAAACTCCCATTTTTGCATTCTCAAAAGTATGTAGGTCTATTACTAAATCAAAATTTCTAACGAAATCCATAATTTTAAACGCGACTTTCTCAGAAATACTTCCATCTATCTTTCCTGGAAAAATCCTGTTTAAATCTAATCCATCAATAAGATTTTTCCTCGTGTTAGACCTTATTGCAGATTGATTTGCATCTAAAATAATAGTCACTTCATTATTCAATTCTTTCTCATGTTCAAGAATCTTATCAATCAAATACAGGGGAGTATGCTCATTTCCGTGAACACCGCAAACAATACAAATAGATTTCTCACTATTCTCCGAACCGATAGATAGCGTATTAAATCCTATAACTTTAGAATCTACCGAACCTACCTCAACGAAACCTTTTCTAGCCATTATCTTAAATGGAATGCTAACTTAAATGCATCTCCAGACTCATAAGACAATTGATTATAAATTTCATTCAATTCTGAATCTTTGCTAAACGGTCTTTCCTCGGTCAACATTCTACCATAAACTCCAGGCACATGTAATCTCTCCACATCAAATCCCTCAATGTGTTTTCCCGCCCTTAGCAATTCTAGAGATCTCATTATAGAATATTCAATTATTGGATTTTGAGTTCTCGTATCTACCCTTCTCACTCCTTCTGCAAGAGTATCTAAAATTCTAACTTGTGCTAATCTAGAATAAACTCCTTTTTTTTGTTCTCTAGGATCAATAACAGTTCCTGCTAAATAAGAATGATCTTCAAAAATGTTAAGAGAGCCGAAGCCACAAACTACTCCCTCAAACTCTGCAATATATAATGCATCAACTGGCAAAACATGTTCAGCAACTTCATCCATAGTCATATTAGAACCAAATGCATGTACTGCAACTTCTGTTAATTTTTTTAATTGGGAAGAATCTAAATTAATTTTTTCCCCATCCCTTCGCAATTTCCTTATTTTAAAACTATCCAACCCTATTTGCGCTTTCATTTTGATATCTAATCTTTAAAAAACACGCTTTATAATCTTTTCTAGTTAATTGGACTAATTAAAATATGATTCTTGGGAGAAACTTTTTTTGGGATTTCTCTTTTTAAGCAAATTCTTCCGTACTCTTCAATAAATCTTTGTCTTTCATAATCAAAATAATCTTCGACTTCAGGATACAATTGCAACCTTGAATCTGGAGGAGATCTTAATAGATATCTTTTCCTCTCTTTTCCAACCTTGTGACAACAAGTCATAACTGCAAATGGAAGATTATATCTCAACCCTAGAGCTATAACTTTATCTGATAAATTTCCACAAGCATGTACTGCAATCAAAACACTATTTTGAAAGTCATTGCCATCTAAAGAAAAGTTATCTGATAAAATATCCTCTATCCCATATTGAAAATCAAATCCTTCCCTGCTAAATTGAGAGCCTATTCTATCAAATGAATGAGGCCTATTATTATCTATCAAGACAGAACTAGAAATTAAATTTTTCCTATAAAAAAAATAAGAAGTCATGCCATTTCCCGCACACAAATCGATTAAATTAGGTTTCC
>CAZLHJ010000033.1:0-1908 GCA_964559675.1 Candidatus Woesearchaeota archaeon
TCTCCATCCTCTTCCAAAATTTTTATCCATCATTCTTTCAAAATCTTGTTGTTGCGCCCAAACCTCTAGACTTTTTGTAGGAGGACCTTGCCTTATAGCCTCATATGCTAAAGATGCCAAATTACTTACTGCAAATGCTCCTGAGAATAAAATGAGTGGATTTCCACTTAAAATCAAATCATCTATTCTTTCTGTTTGAAAATATAGGGGTAATCCATATAACCCGGAGTAAATTCCCATTAATAGTCCAGAAGCTCTGCTTAAGAAGGAGTATTCTGATATGCCATAATCCTTCTTTTCATCTAGATCGGAGAGCTTTCTCATTTGCGTAGGTACATAAAAAGAATCCCTGACTCCATCTATTAAACCAAGAGTAAATTCTTTACTATTTTTAATTAATTTATCTAGTACCATCAAGGATTTGGTTTTCCTCAATTTAAAAGAATTTCTATCCTAGATAATTTCTATTTTAGCAAAGCTAATCTTAGGATTTGTCTTGCCTTTCATAATCTCTAGGCTTATTTTACTCTCATTTAAGGGAATTATCGTCTTTACTATTATATTATTTCTAGTCAATTCAAATTTACTTTTTCCCAATATAATCAAATCTGCATTTTCAGGCGAATTCAATGTAATAAATGAAATATCGAACCAGTTCTCCTTTTTAGGAGATAAAAATCGATTATATTTAATTTCTTTATCTTCAGAAATTTCAATTATATTTTCCCCTTCTTTAATCTTAATCTCCTCATCCCCTACTTTAATCTTAGATTCGTATTGTGAATAAGTATAAAACTCAGATTTATTTAATAACTTAAAATCTCCAAAAATCAAAATTTTATTTGTATTAATCTCAAGGTTTTTTATCGAGGTATCCACTCCAAGGAAAGAAATATAATAAACTCCACTTGAGATTGGAAGCGAGATTTCAATCTTCTGCTCAATATTTGAGAAACCTTTATCTATTAAAATCCCATCATCCGAATAAGTTTTATTAAAGATTAAATTTTTATCTTCATCTCTTATCAAAATAACATATTCATCTCTTCCAAGTGCTTTATTCAAATCTTTCTTTGAGAAGTTCAGATTTAACCCATTTTCAGTATATATTACAAGATTTAAATTATCTACAAATATGTAATTTACCTTAGTAGAATTAGAAGAATATCCATCAATTTTCTTATCAATGGAGTAATTTTTATCTCCTAAATTAAATAAGGAGGCTCCATAAAAGTTATTCTTAACATAATTGCCCTCTACATAATCTGTTTTTCCACCCAAAGAGTTCACTCCATTAGATCTAAATAAATAACTCTCCAAAAATTCTTTTTCTAGAACATAATTTTCTAAATTTGGAATAATTAAATTATCTTCTAAATATACTGCTTGAGAGAAGCCAATAAATCCGAGTTCTAATATCCCCTTATCTGATTCTTTTCTTTTAAAATCTAAATTTAACTCAATCGTGCCATTTTCTAGGATTTCCCTATAGCTCTCCCCATTTAAAATCGCTCTTCCAGAGAGTAGACTCAAGTTAGTAGAAATGCCATTACTCGAAGGTAAGTCCTTATCCCCAATATTGAGGTAAAAAATTTGATTATTTTCGCCTTGTCTAAGATTAAGTCCTAAAATAAAAAGAAAAATAAGTAATGGAATTAAAATAACAACAATAATTAAAACTCTTTTTTCCTTTATTGTCTTTGCAGCAAGATATAATTTTTCATCTATAAACTCTCGAGGCCGATTAACATAAGTAACTTCAGATTGAATTTCTTCTTGGTCCGGAATTTCAATCTTGCTTTCTATCGCCTCTTTCCACCCCTTTAATTTATCATAATACCTCATAAATTGAAAGAATTAAACGAATTATTTAAAGAAATATATTCTAGTTTACTTAGTATTGTTATT
>CAZLHJ010000033.1:2008-4698 GCA_964559675.1 Candidatus Woesearchaeota archaeon
AAGTCAATTTAAGAACTCACCTCTTTCTGCCGGAAACTTTTTGCCCAATATACTTTTAGAAAACTCGCTTTTACTTATAAAGATTTTTATCATACAAAACTAGCTAACAAAAAGACCTTTTCAAGAAGAGTATAACAAATTAAATCTAAACAATTAAAACTCTTGGCATTTTCTAATCAGTATGCAATATTTTATGCCTCTTTTCAATAATGCGGGCTTCAACTCAAGTGATTTCAGAGCTTATGTGGAATTATGCTTAGAAGAATTAGGAATCGTCCCAGAATCATATTCTTTAGATAGGGCATTTCACGTTAAATATCGAAACTTTTTTGGGGAGAGGGGAGCAATATCCGGATGGTTTGCTCTATCGCACTCCAAATTAACTTTCGAGGGATTTGATTTTTATTCTCCACTGGATGGTGCGATAGTTACTTTCGATATATGCCAAAGATATGTGGACACAATTAATAAACATCTCATAGAAAACTTATAAAAACAGTCGAACTTAATTAATTTCGAGGTGAAAATGAAAAAACCAAAAGCAAGAAAATTAAAAGAAATAATCGCCGATAAAGTACAGATAATCTCAATTTTATTCTTTGTCTTATCATTATTTCTATTGGATGTAAATGCAAATTTAATCGGAGCATATGGTAATCAAACATTCGTAAATGTAATAAATGGGATAAAAGTACCTGCAACTTCTATGTTTTGGCTAGGTTTCATAGCATGTTTAACTTTTTTCTTTTTAATTGCAATAAGATCTATGTACTTCCATAAGACTTATCCTTCCAAGATAGATTTAATTTTCGGAGCAATGGGCACAATAGGACTAATGATCATTCTTTCAGGAGGGCTCTTAATTTTTTGGCATAATAATGCTCTTGCAATACCCTTCTTCTCAATTCAATTAACAAGAATTTCTTATTATCACACAGGAATAGGGTTAACTCTCTTTTCAATATTTTATTTTGCATTAACAAAATGAGAACTATTCTCACTTCTAGAGTATAAAAAATTTTAAAAAAGGACTTTATTAAAGATTACCTCATGGTGGTGATAAAGATTCTAAGGTCTTTCCTTCCAGGGTTATCTATGGAAGTTAGTTATCGAGGAGATAAACTAATTTCAAGATATTTTCCAGGAGCGAAAGAGGTAGCGAGAAAGTTCTTCGATAGAGAAGAAGTCGCAAGACGTGGCAGGGCTAATCCAGAATACGTTTTTAAGAAACAACTTAAAAATCCAGAAATGGATAAGTTCCTAGACGGAGTATTGGATCTCAATCTAAATACAGATAGATTAAAAATAAATTTACATATGCTCACTTCTAAGTTATCCTTTTCATCAAAAGAATATTCCAGAGAAGATGTTAATTATATAAAACAAGAGCTAAGAAGAAAATCTTGCTTAATTAAATACGCCTATCAAGACGGTACTTTCGATTTAATTGCTAGGGAATTTGAATTAGCGGCTCAAGATATAGAACGGAAATATAATTCATCTTTAAAAGAGAATTCTTTAGAAGATTCGCTAGTTTAAATAAAAATAATATTTTTACTAGTAAAATAATCTCTTAAAGTTATTCTCAATCTTTTCCTCTGCTTCAATTAATGAAATTTCCTTTATCTCTGCAATTTTTTTATAACTTTCAACGACTTTAGCTGGAGTATTTGGAAATTCTTTATCTGGATGTAAATATGGGGAATCTGTCTCACATAATAATTGATCTATTGGAGTTTTCTCAACTACTTTTTGGAAATGCTCTGAATTCTTTATAGATGCAGGAATTGTAAACGTCCAACCGTTTTGAATTACTCTATCTACGAGTTTCATTTTTCCAGAGAAGCAGTGCATTATTACTTTTTTAGCCCCTAAACTCTCTAAGAGCTCTATACATTCTAGTTCAGCTTTTCTCGAATGTACAATAATTGGCTTATCTAATTCCTTTGATAATTTAATAAAATCTTCAAATACTCTTTTTTGCTTCTCTTTTTCAACACTTTCCTTAAAATCTAATCCCACTTCCCCAATTGCAATAATCTTATCTTTATTTTTTCTAATCTTATCAAATTCTTCATCAATCGTGTCAGAGGGGATTGATAATGCCTCAATAGGATAAATCCCGAGCGCAGCTTTAACATTCCCATACTTACTTGCTAGCTCTAACACCTTATCATTATTTTGAGGATTTATTCCATTAGAAATAATTATCTCTACTCCAGATTCAGACGCCTCTTTCATGACTTTATCTAGATTTTTCAATAAATCTATATGGCAATGACAATCAATATACATTCTAAAACCAACTAAAAAGAGTATAAAAAACTACTTTTCTTTAACTTTTACCTTACTTAATGGTAAGAAACTATTCCATGCAAGCTCAAACATTTGTTCAAAAGATTGAGCAAAGAATTCTGTAGATAACCAAACAGCTACATCATAGTTTGGATGTACTGTTGAATCATCAAGTAACATAAACATTAATTCTTGAGAGTCTATAATTCCAAATCTTCCTTTCAAGCCCAATCCTGTTGTATCTTTTACCTCAGCTACTTTGGAAAGTTCTTTTGCAATTCTTACATTCTCAGATGTAATTGGAGCAGCTATTCTAATTTTAACTCCTCTTTTCTTAGCCTTATCCAATGCAGGCAATAATGCTTCTACTTTTCTATTCAAACCATGTGCAGTTG
>CAZLHJ010000034.1:0-4676 GCA_964559675.1 Candidatus Woesearchaeota archaeon
GTACGAGTACAACCTGGAAAGACAGTATTTTTTATTCCATTGTAATTTGGAAAAATGTTTTACAAAATAATATTTCCAAATTTCTAATTCTATTTTCTTACTATCTATCAAATCTACAAATTCTTGAAATTCAGCCATTCTGAAACCTTTTGGATATTTGAAATCAGAAATTTCTTTATTTTCCCATTTGTAAATTCTGAATATTTTATTCTTGAATTCTATTTCTTGATAATCTTTGATTGGTTCTTCGATTTTATAACCTAATTCTTTCAAGTATTCTATTGCTTTTTCTTCTTTATTCATTTTCAACTCTCCTAACGCAAAGCTAAAATTATTAATGGAACTGTTAATGAAAGTTTCATTTTAACAATTTCTCCCGCATTTCATGCATCTTGCTCCGCCCTTGTATCCTCTCTGGATATGAATTGTAGTTTCTTTACATCTGGAGCAACTAAGAAAATCAAAATCTTCTATGAATCTTCTTAATTGTTTGTAATTTTTTATTTCCATTTTTATTGGTGTGAATTTGTTTTTCATCTCTTTGGGTGTTTAGGCTTTTTATTCAGAGGAAGCCCTTAACCTCTTTTTTTAGCTTTATGGTTAAAAAATAAAAATTAATCTAATGCTTCTACATCATATCTTGTAGATAAGCCAGTTCCCTTCTTTAGCACTTTTACTTTGCTAACGGTTGGCTTAAGCTTTAAGATCTTCTGCATTTCTTCTAAGACACTTGGTGGAATTCTATATTCCTTACCATTTAACTCTGCAAATTTATATTTGAAAGTTTTACCTTCCTTGTCTTTCCCTTCCCCTTCTAAAACTTGAAGGTCTAATGGAACTACATCTAAATCTGCTATGTTTAAGGTCTGCTTTGGCTCGTAAGCCTGTGCTTCTTCTTTTAATGTTGCCATCTTATTTAGTTACACCTCCTTTTGATTTTGATTTGAATTGTGAATAACTATCAAAAAGAACTGGGAGATAGAATATTGTTCCAAGAATAAACAAAAGTATTGCTTGAATAACTGTTAAAAATGCAAGAGTGTAATAACCTAAAATAATTAAGATGAATTGATATACTGAGAAAAGAAAACCCGTAATAACACAAAACTTATTAACCTCTACTCCAACCCAAGTTTTCATTCTAATACCTCCATGCTCTTTAACTGAACCATTACCCTATTTACTTCTGAAAATATTTGAGCTTCGATTGGGTTTGAAAGGTTAAGAACTACAACTCCATGATTTGAATTAGGAGTTAATGGAATATAAGTCTGTGATTGCTTAGGCACAATTATATTATCTCTTTCAATTTTAGCGTTATCTACTGCTTGAACTATCATTAAACCTAGGGATAGGGCAGCCAGGATTATAATAGTAAATACATATGCTGTGTGGTCGCAAGGTTCTGGTCTTGTTTTTCTTCTCATGCCTTAACCTCTGTTTTTCTATTATTGATGAAATCTAACAAGCAATCTCTGCAGCAGAAATCAAATCTATTAACTTCTTTACCAGTGATCCAAATTTGATGGTCCTTATATTCAGAAATTAACTTCTTACAATTATCGCATTTTGTTGTTTGTACCATGTTAATTATTTGACGTTCCAGATCTATTTAACAAACCTTGTAGCCTTTGTAATTGCTTTTCTAAAATAATCACTCTAGTTTCAAGTATTAAATATCTGGACTTCTTTTCTCCTCCCTTGCGACCTGCTAAACTACATCTTTCTTTAAAACATTTCTCACAATATCTAGATCTCTTTCCCTTTCTTACATTTGGGCAGTTTTCAGTTATGCATTTAGAGATTGTCATTGTTCATCTAATATTCTTAAAGAATAACCTCCAATTAATCCAATTGTAAGAGTTAATGCAGGTAAATGGTCTGCGAAGATAGAATCTTGGGCTGCTAAGTGAAATGGGAAAGATATAGCTAATATTATAATTAAGATTTTATAGATTAATTTAGTCAAACTCATGATAATTAACCTCCGAACAGATTAAACATTCTTCTCTGTAATTATGTCCTCTAAATCCTCTAGCTATATGTTCTGTTTTCTTTTTGCATTTTTTACATTTATAAAAAAGGTTTTTTCTTGGAAGTATGTTTTTTTCATTCATCTTTTGCACCTCTTGTTATTTTATCAAAAGCTAATCTGTCTAAAGAGTCTAAATCATCAACTTGCCAGAGCTTGAAACATTCTTTACATATCTTGGCAGTATTATCTAAAACGCCATATCTTCTAGTATGGATTTCTACATTTTGAGGATTGATTCCACAGATTTGACAACTAGGCATCTTTTTCCCCCGAATCTACTTTAAACATCTTAATCTTCTCTTGAGCTTTACCAACATCTAATAAAGCTTCCATCCCATAGTTTTTTCTATTAGAACTTATAACTAATTTTAATCTCCTTAATGCCCTACCTAACCATTTTGTATTGATCCAATCCCTATCCGTTTCATCTCCAACATAAAAGTTTTTGAAGTTGAGTAATAATTCGGAAACTTTATAATTTCTTAATGGATCTTGTTTAGATACAAATTCATATAATGCAATATCTGGAGAGTCTTGGGATTCTTGAGTTCTCTTTTCATTAATATGGTTTTTCGCAATTTCTAGGATATCTCTAAAGACCTCTTCCCCTAATAACTGTCCGATTACAATCAATGGGAAAAATAATTCTAAGTTTCTACCATTAATTTTTAACTCATCTATTCTATTGAATAAATCAATCTGTTCTTCAGTTAGTGTAGTTAGTGTAGTTTCTTTTATAGAGTTCGTTTTATCTTTTTGTATCTCCTCCTCGCTGTCTAGTGTAGTTAATGTAGTTAATGTAGTTTGTGTAGTTATATTATAATAATTAAAATACTTACTAGAGATGTAGTTATTCCATGCCTTTTTGATGTTTTTTTGAGAAACTACACTACACAAACTACACTCTAGAGAGCCTAAAGTTCGCTTAACACTTTTGAAACCCTCATTAGAATCAAAGTCTTCCATTAGTTTTGTCTTACCCAAATTATCAGATTTCTCTAAAATGATAGAAATGCACCTATCTGCTAGGACCTCTTCCATACCATTTATATTAGCCATGGCAATAGGTGTAAATAGCTCAAACCTTTCAACAACTAGATCCTCACCTTTCTCACTTTTAACTTTCTTCATTCTCTCAACACCAGTTCCTTTCTTATAAGCAGAGTTCAGAAGTTCCCTAAGACTAGACTTATCCTTTTTAAGAATAGATTCAATTTCATCAATTATTAAAGTATGATTTGTGGCAGTTCTAAATAAAACTGCTTCTGTGATATTATTTGTTAATTTTCCATTTCTAGCCAGATGAGTTATGAAATTAAGAAGTCTTGACTTTCCAGAACCCCTCATTGCATTAATAAATAGAAAAGGAAAAGAATTAAACTCTTTATGTAAATAAGTCCCTATAATCCATAAAGAAACTAATTTAATAGCTTCTTGAGGCATATCTAAGTAGAAATTCATTAAACTCTGAATATCTTGATAACAATCATTTAATTTTTTATTTACTAACTTCTCATCTCCATCATTAGTTTGGATTGCTAATAATTCAACTCTAGGTTTTCCACATAAACAATTAACTTCGGATTTTAATGTATATTTATCTACATTTATAATAGAGCCACAGTTGAGGCACTCATAAGTAGCCATTAACTTATTCTCTTGATTCATACTCTACACCCCTCTTTAACTCTCTAACTAACTTATCTGCCTCTTCTTCATCAAAACATTCTCTAATCGGCATTTTATCTTTCTTAATAACCCAAGAAACAACTTCTCCTCTTACACAATAAGATGTAATTTTCTTAATCGTAATCATTTGCATCCTCCTGGGTTGTTTCAATATGCCTATCTATTTTATCAGCGCATTCTTCACAAAGCCCATCGAGATAAGGCTTCTTTTCTTCCAAACAACAATCACAAATCATGCACTTACCTCCAAGAATTCCCATAATTCGTTAGAGTGATCTTTAGCAGGATAGGTCTCAGTCTCCTGCTTGGTTAATTGAGGTGTTGATGCAAGGGACTGCCATGAGAAGCCAGCGCAGCTTTGAGACCCACTCTCTTGTTCAACACTCTGATCCGTAAATGTACTGAAACGTTCAGAGTCGTATTTGCTAAGTTCTTGAGGAGTCATTATTTCAATAATCATTTTGCTCCTCCTGGAATTTCAACTTCCATTATTTGAGAAATTTTGATAACTTTGTAACCTTGAATCTTATTATCTATTAACTCTAAGTAAGTTTCATCAGAATTATTATTGATACCTTTGTATCTGAAACCATTGTCTGTATAGACAATTATCTCTTTTCCAGTACTTTCTCTCAACCTTTTTTTTATTATCTCGCTCATCGTTACCTTTAAATATTCAAAATTCAAAGCTAGGGTGTGCCTCAATAGTATATTACTTGTAACACGCTCTCTTTTGAATTTATGATTATGATATTTTGAGTATTTTTTGATATTTAAACTTATTCTGCAACTGGATAGTGGTATTAAATGGGAAACAATGCTCATAAAGAGTTTAGAAGTCCCGCAATTAACAGGAGAGAAAAATATGGCTAAAAGTCCCTAAGATTTAACAACGCCTGTTATTTTGAAGTATCCTCCTTACACCTTAAATTAAAACTCCTTCAAGGCTTTC
>CAZLHJ010000035.1:0-4342 GCA_964559675.1 Candidatus Woesearchaeota archaeon
TTCAGAAAGAAGCACTAAAATCAGTTAAAAAGTTTAGCTGGAAAAAACAAATAAAAAAAATAGTTAATTATTATTCAAGTCCATAGATCCCTAGGGTTTCTTTCTAAACTTAATTTAAATAAAAAACCTTCAATAAATCTAAAAATTGAGAATATTGAAAAATTTATTGAAACTATAATACCTTGAGATCGGATATATTTCCAGTCTAATTTCAATTTTGAGTAATTCCTAATTTCTCTAAATTGAGGATAATATTTTTTTAAATTATAAAGGTCAAAATAAATTCTCTTATAGGTCCTATAATGCTCTATGATTGAGATATATGGGCAGTAATATACTATAGAGTCATATCTTATCCTTATTCGATTTGGCCCATATTTGTGGATAATATAATCTGGTAGAAAAGAATCATCGCCTACAATCTTTTTATTATTTGAAGTCCTCCAATATTTCTTTGATTTTAAACAAAAAATACGACCATGGAAAAAGATTTTAGATCTAAGTTCATGATCCCTATCTGTATTTATTTTCTGAGGGTCTAAAATAGCATGAGAGTGGTATTTAGAGACGTCATATACACTAATCTCAGATTTAGGGTGTCTAGATCTAATATTTAATATGTTATCTAAAAAAACTTTCCACATATTTAAACCATCATATCTTCTAGCAACTGGAAAACCACCTACAACGATTAAATCCGGATGTCTTCTAAATTCATTCACTATATTTAGAAGAGAGTTCTCATCTAATTCTATGTCTGCATCCAAAAAAAAGATTAATTCTTTATTAGATTTTAAACACCTAATAATTTTATCTTGAGCAAAAAGCTTACCTGGAGAACTACTTAAAATTTTAATTTTTAAAAATTTACACTCATAAATACCCTTAAGTTTTTTTAAAAAATCTTCTGAATTATCAAAATTACCATTCAAACAGATATAAAGATTTGAAACTAGATTGCCTTTTTTTAAGGCCTTGCTAATGGAAGAAATAAGCTTCTCGAAGGAGCCTTCCTCATTCCTAGCTGCGACAGCAATATTAATCCTTTCCAATGTTAATATTTTGAAACTTTTCTTGCGCAAATTTAATTAAATCTTCTGCATCCTGCCAATTTATATATTTTGTAAAGTCTTCTGGAGAGATAAATTTTCTCTCGAAGAGCTTCCCTGTTGCAGGATCTGTATCCATCTCCATTATCTCAGTGATTATTGCAAAAAACCTTCCTTGATAAAATAAATCTCCTTCTAATTTATTTGGATTTCCAGGAAAATTAATTTCCAAGAAACCTAAAGGCAAAATAGATTCTATTAAAACATTAGCCTCCTCTTCAACCTCTCTTCTTAAGGTCTCCTCAAAAGATTCTCCTTCTTCAGGTTTTCCTCCAGGAATCCCCCACTTTCCTGACCTTCCGCTTATAATCAATACTTCTCCAAAACGAGTAAAGCAAACCCCTGAAATTTGAGTCACTAGTTTATTTGAGTCAACTTTAAATTCCTCTTCTCTTTTAAATACAGACTTCACTTCAACACCATTTATTTCACGAAAATATTTCTTCATAAACCGATCAAACTCTTAAATTTAGCATATTGTAATTTAGAATCTAGTCTTTTTAGTTCTTTCTGGTTCAATTTTCTTCCCCCAGAATTTATTTTTCTAATCCAGGCGTTATAATCAGAAAGATCTTTAATTTTAGAATAGTTTGGTGCTGGAATACCTCCATTTGAAGTGACAATTACATTACAACCTCTTGACTGAGCCTCCACTGCAGAAAGGGAAAACGTTTCAAAATCTGAGGGAATAATAAGAATCTTAGACCTATCATAAATGCTTTTCATATCCTTTCTAAAACCCATATATCTAACGTTATTCAGAGAATCTATTTCCTTTTTTATCGATAAAGAAGATAGCCTGCCAACAATTAAAAACTGCTCTTTTTTTAAGATTTTTGCCAATTTCAAAGTCACATTTATACCCTTTTCCAAGGTAGGTTTTATATGCAGAATATATTTCCTATTTGAACCTTTTCTTTTAGCAAAATCTAAATTGGGAAATGGAGCAATAATATGAAATTTTTTCTTAAACCTTCGACAATAAAATTTTTTGACAAAATTACTAGGTAAGATAACTGCCTTAGCACTATGAATTGTATTTTTTAAAATTAATTTAGTAAATTTTCCTAAAATAAACTTATAAATCTTTAATTTAATATTTTTGGAAAAATCCCTATCTAAATATTCAAATCCGTGGATAAAAAACACATACTCACAATCAATTATTTTTTTCTTCTTTAAATAAGAAACTAAATGAGAAATTTCATGTTGAGTTATAATTAAATCAGGATTGCTCTTCAAAATCTGATCCTTTAATTTATTAAACCTAAGAAGCCTAAAATATTTTTCAATTTCTCTAAGAGAAACTATCTTTGCCCTTATTTTATTCCTAAAATCAAATTCTCTTATTTTTATTCCATTATAAAAGAAAGTTTTGTTTTCATAACCCAGTGAGAATATTGTAATATCGTGACCCTCTTTTTTCATTAAAGAGGAAAGTTTTAGGAGAGCTTTTTCTGCCCCTCCCGCAGGCGGAAAGGCATACCTCATACAAATTAAAATCTTCATTAAAGATTCTCCTCTAGGTATCTAATTAACTGATCTGAATCTCCTTGAAAGTAAATTGCCCTTACTCTCTCAGAAAGTTTTGTTATTAACTTTAACCTCCGATCAGTTAACTCTTCGGTATCTAAAGAAGGGAGCTGATAAGTGAAGTTATCTATAAATCTTGTAACTCCCCTAATCCTTCTAGAAATAGCCCCTGAGATGTTCCATAAAATATCCAATGGTTTCAAAATATTAACGATTGGACCTACAGTCCCATGATCGTAATGGGGAGAAATCAATAAATCTAGAGCAGGGGGCCTTTCTAAATCTATCAAGTCTAGTTTTTTGAAATCCCTTACATCTCCAAATCTTTTAATCAATACCTCTTTTCTTAATGGGATGCTTCGAGATCCAGAAAATAGTGTAAGATTTTCTAAATCTAATAAAGTCTTTTCATCAGAAAATTGTCTAAATCCTAATTTTAAAAGAGAACTTGCAAAAGTAGTTTTACCTAAATTTGAAGCATTGCCGTAAAATAAAATTCCCTTGCCTTCTCTTTCAGCAGAAGCGGAGTTTAAAGAATATACATTTAATTTCTCTTGCCTTGCTCTTTCAGCTAAATACTCTGCAGTTATAACGAAGCTTCTTGAATCTACTGAAGGATCGAGATAAGCTATTGGAAAGTCTAAAATCGCTTTCTTTTTTAAAGGGGCATTCTCTATAACTAAGACATCTGGTTCTGAAGATGGTGATATTATCCTAAAATCAGGAAGATAATGTTCTGTAAATCCATCATTAAGAATCTGATCTAAGACTTTCTCCTTGGCACGAATATGCCCAATGATACCTGCTGTCGTAAATGCCAACAAACCCATCTAAAATCAGATATATCTGGCTATAAAAAATTATCCTTTATAATAAGGAGACTCTCTTACAAAATGATTAATATCATTAATGTGAAAATCTTTAACATTGAAATTATCATCGAAATCAAACGTACTAATCGAACAATTCTTTATACTTAGGAACCTCTGTTCTTCATAAGGTAAATTAAACAAAACACATATAAAAGATCTTATAAATCCTCCATGTGAGACAACTGCAATTGTTTTATGATTCTCTTTTTTAAGAATTTCCAAGAAATTTCTTGCTCTAATGAAAACATCTTGAAAGCACTCCCCGCCAGGTAACCTATCCAAAAATCTATTGGGTGCATTTTTCTTTACAAAATCTCTAAGTTCCTCAACCCTCTTTCCAAAGAAACTCCCTAAACTTATCTCCCTAAGGATTTTATCGTATTTTACCTCGCATTTCAAATATTTACTTATTAATTTGGTTGTGCTCTTTGCTCTCTCCAAATCACTAGAATAAATTAAATCAATCTTGATATCTCTAAGGTATTCTGCTAACCTCTTAGCTTGCTCTTCACCTAACTTAGTCAATTTTGGATTCTCAATTAAATCATTGCTAACGTTTGCTTCTGATTCTGCATGACGAACTAAAATTAATCTCACATTGTTTAAACCAAAGTTAGATAAATAAATTTATGCTTAATGCTGTTTATCTGCCCATTGAAAGATTAAATCTGTATTTCTAGCTGAATGAGATTCTAAATCTTTATCAACTTTTCCATTAACGTGTCCATCTCCAAATAAAACATTAACGAATAATTCTCCTCCAGAAACATGTGCATTATATCTTTGGATATCTAAAAGAACATTATTATCTAATGCTAAAGCATCCAT
>CAZLHJ010000036.1:0-4310 GCA_964559675.1 Candidatus Woesearchaeota archaeon
ATAGCTAAAGATTCTCTCTCTCCTTTTATAGAAATAATATCTCCTCTGTTTAAACCTAAAACTCTCATTAATTGGGGGTCTATTCTTGCAACCCCTTTGTAAACATCATCTTGTAATGCTTCTACAACTTTCAATCTCGCTTCTTTTATTTCCCTTTCAATCATATCGTCTTTCTTCATTTCTCTTTATGTCCTCCCAGTCATCAAAAATCAAACTTAATTTTTTAAAGTCTTCAAAACATAACTTCACCATATCGCTCATATCCTTTTTAGTTTGTTTATTGAAGTCATTAAAAAAATCCACTATTTCCTTAGGGATGCTTACTGCATGGCTATTTCCAACCATTCTAAGCTTAACATGGAACGTTTTTCCCTTGAGATTATTGTAATGCTCAAGATTATTTAAGTCTGCTGGATGAACAATCACTTCTCCGCAATCGTTGCATTTAACTGCTCTTAAGTCTAATCCTTTTCGATTAATTAACGACTTTTCCATTTCTTTATTGCAGTTCTTGCATACAATTCTTGCATCGAATATGTCTGTCATCAAATATACCTTCTTGTATATACTAATCTGTATACACTTAAACTATTTAAATATTTTGATTCTAAAAAAGGTATGAAAATTGGAGGTAGATTAAACCAGATAGTACATCAAACATTAAATTTCATCGCCCAGTATTCTCCAGCATATCAAAAATCACAATCTCAATTATCTGAAACAGATCAACAAAATCAAAAATTAAGAACTCAAACTCAAACACTCACACAAAAACTCCAACACACAAAATCTCAATTATCTGAAACAAATCAACATCTAGAACAAACACAATTTGAATTAAAAACTCTTGAAGCAAAACTTTCAGATTCTGAACAAAAAAGAACTTCTCTTGAAATTCAAAACAAACGACTCAATCAAAGATATGAAACTTCTCTACAACTTAGAAGACAAATTACAAATTATCAAGAAGCCCTCAAACATATAACAATTGAAATGTTAAGAGCAGGAGGTTCAATAAAATCATTTTCTCCTTCTGAATTAGAGGCCCTTCTCCCCAAAGATTATAAATTCATTCGAGAACAATTAGAAAGAGAAATCGAGGAAAATACTTTCTTAAAAGAAAATCAATTAATGATAACAATAAATGCGTTATCTAGGGTATATAAAGAATTTAGAGCACATCCAATTTTAGTTTTAGATAGCTCAGGAGATAAACTATACGAATCAGGTAAACTTGAAAGAAGAAATATTTCAGAAGAGATTATGGGCGCAATTAAAAGAGGAGAAAAGGAAATTGAATTAGAAAGATATGATATACAAATTCATGACATTTATTCTAAAGAAAGACTAATTGGAAGACTTGCAATTGCACATCCTGGAAAAGCGTACCGAGATAAAAAATGGTACACTAAAGCAAGTAAATTAGCGCAAAGAAGAACACAAGATTTACTAAACTTATTTAGAGAAACGTTTAATACTCCTCAAGTATCAATTTAATTAAAGAGAGTGATAAAATGAATCCTATAGATAAGTTATCAAATATTTCAAGCATAGAACAAGATGTAATTGAAAATAAAAAAGGTACTGCAACAAAAAAGAAAAAAGCATTAAGAGATAGCATCAACGAGGGAGCTGCAGCAAATGTTTCATTATCCCTTAGCGACCATTTTATAATTCCAATTGCACTAGCTCTAAAATCTTCTCCCTTTCAAATAGGGATTTTAAGTTCTCTCTCCGGATTAATAAATCCAATTGCCCAAATGTATGGTGCAAAATTGATTCAGAAACAAACTAGGAAAAAATTAGTTACTAAATATCTTTTACTCCAAACAATCCTCCTACTTCCCATCGCATTACTCGGGATTTTAATGCTCAATTCAATCCTAGTCCCTATCCTTCCGTCAATATTAATTATTTTATTCGTATCTATAACATTTGCAAGAGGGCTAGTTCATCCTGCATGGTTTTCTTGGATGGGAGACATTATCCCTGAAAAAGATCGCGGAAGATATTTGAGTATAAGGAACAAAGTACTTGGAATAACTGGACTAGCAGGCATTCTTATAGGTGCTTTAATTTTAGACAGATTTGAAACTAAAGGTTTAGCATTAATAGGATTCTCTATTATTTTCCTACTTGCATCAATATTTAGATATATTTCTTATACCATGATTAAAAAACAATACTCTCCTCAAATAAAAATAAACAAAAAAGAAAAAATTAGTTTCATTCAATTCATCAAACAAAATGATAATTATAAAAAATTCTCTATTTTTATGTTAGTCTTTCATTTCTCACTTATGTTGGCTTCTCCATTCTTTGCAGTTTATATGTTAGAAGAACTCAATTTTAGCTACGTAACTTTTACATTCGTCGCATTTTCAAGTATTGTATTTTATTTATTATTCACACCTTTAGCAGGGAAGTTTTCCGATAGATATGGAAATAAAAAACTACTCTCTATTGGAACATTTTTCTTTGTTCTTTCCCCAATATTTTGGATATTAATTAAATCTCCCCTTCTATTAGTAATCGTTCCACAATTATTTGCGGGAATTGCAAACGCTGCATTTGTTATCTCAACAACTAATTTTATTTATGATTCAACATCAAAAGAAAAGAGGGCAGACTATGTTGCATACACAAGCTTCTTAGCAGGCCTAGGTACTTTTGCAGGTTCTTTATTAGGAGGTTATTTAATAACTCCCTTAGAAATTTCACCGATAAACCCTTACTTAACTCTATTCGGTATTGCTGCATTTCTTAGACTTCTAACATATTTAATTTTCATCCCCCATATAAAGGAAGTAAAAAAAGTCCATAAACTTCCCCCGCTACACTTCAATCCATTTCATCCATTCAAATCAATCAGCTCTGACATCGGATTTTTAAAGACTATATCTAAATAAGAATGTCGAATATCTTGACATAATCGAATACAAAAAGATTAAAAACACACCAAAATTATAATTAATATGTTTTTTAATAAGAAAAAGGACAAATCTGTGAAGTGTGACGTTTGTAGTTCTAAAATCGAAGATAAATTTAGCTTTTGCCCATATTGTGGTTCTAGCCTAGTCGACTTATCTAAAGTTGAAAGAGATTATGGTTTATTAGGAAAAACCGATTCAAAACAAGAGATTCAACAAGATCCTTTTGCAGGAATGGGAATTGCAGATAAAATGATTAATACAATGATAAATAGCCTAATGAAAAATTTAGAAAAACAAATGAAAACAATGGATCAACCACAATTAGATAATGCTGAAATAAAACAATTTCCAAATGGGATTAGAATAAAGATATCTCCAAGAGCTACTACCCCTCAACAACAAGAAAGGGTAGAAAAACCAAGAGCTATAAATTCTGAGCAAATAAAGAAAATGGAAACTCTTCCAAGAGGAACTGCAAAATCTAAAGTTAAAAGATTAAGCAACAAAGTAGTTTACGAATTAAATACTCCTGGAATCTCTTCGCTATCAGATATCTTCATTTCCAAAACCGAATCTGGATATGAAATTAAAGCCATAGGTTCAAAAAAAGTTTATGTCAATTCACTTCCAATAGACCTTCAATTAAAATCATATTCTATTCAAAAAGATAAACTTCTCTTAGAATTTAAAACAGAAGAAAATTGATGATCGTGCCCAGATTCGAACTGGGGACCTCTGCCTATCTGACAACCCTGGTTTCAGATACATAAAAACCTTGGTTTTTCTAGTTATCAGAGCAGCGCTCTAACCGAGCTGAGCTACACGATCCTCATACTTTGAAAAAAACACTATTTATAAAACTAACCTTTAAAAAGAAAACCTTCTTATTTTTGAAATGGAGAAGCTTACCTCAAAAAAGAACCTAAGAATCGCCCTATCCTCAATAATTGGAATTAATCTTTTAGTTAGTCTTCTTTTAGTTTTTCAAGGAGATTCAGGAGTTTGCCTCACTGGACAGGCATGTTCAATAGTCCAAAGTTCATCTTATAACAATTTATTTGGTATACCTCTAGCATATTTCGCAATATTTTCATTCGCTCTTTTAGCAATCTTACTTATTTACGAAAACAAAACTAAAAACTTGCTACTTTACGTCTCATTCTTAGGAGCACTATTCGCAGCATACTTCATATATTTGCAAGCATTCGTTATCAAAGCCCTTTGTTCACAATGTTTAATTATAGACTCTTTGACAATAATATTCTTTATAATCGCTATTTTCTATACAAAGAAATAGAAATAGCGCCGTTCGTTCAGTGGCAGGATCTTAGATTCCCAATCTAATGGCGCGGGTTCGATTCCCGCACGGCGCATATT
>CAZLHJ010000037.1:0-4181 GCA_964559675.1 Candidatus Woesearchaeota archaeon
GTAACTGTCGCAGGGCACGTAGACCATGGAAAAACAAGTTTACTTGATACTTTTAGAGGGAGCTCAGTTCAATCAGGAGAGAGTGGGGGAATTACTCAGAAGATTAGTTTTACGAAATATCCTTTTTCTCAATTAAAGAAAGCTTGTCCTCTTATTGAGAAGTCTGGAGTTAAATTAGATATTCCTGGATTTTTGTTTATTGATACTCCCGGGCACGCGGCATTTACATCATTAAGAAAGAGGGGAGGAAGTTTAGCAGATTTAGCAATTGTAGTTATCGCAATAAAAGAAGGGATAAAACCTCAAACTGCAGAAGTTCTTCAGATATTGAAACAACATAAAACTCCTTTCTTAATTGCATTAAATAAAGTAGATACAATCTCAGGATGGCAAAGAAGAGGAAGTATAAAAGAAAGTATAGAGAGTCAGGCAATTAATGTAGATCAAGAATTTCAAGAAGCTTTATTGACTTTTCAAGGTTCTCTTTCAGAGCATGGATTTGAGAGCGATTTATTTTATAATGTTCAGGATTTTAGGAGCAAGGTTGCAATAGTTCCGTGTTCTGCTAAAACTGGAGAAGGTATTCCTGAATTATTATTTGTTTTATGTGGGTTGTGTCAAAGATATTTATTGGAGAATTTGAAATTAGGAGAGAAGCCGAAGGGAATTATTTTTGAAGTTAAAAAAGAGAAAGCAATGGATTATGCAGAAGCTATTTTATATGATGGAGAATTAAAAGAAGGAGATGAATTAGGAATCGCGAGTTTTGATGATGTAATTGTTTCAAAAGTTAGGTCTATTGAAGAGATAGAGCCCTTGAGTTTTAAATATAAAACTGTAAAATCTGTAGGGGCATCAACCGGGATAAGATTACATCTTACAAATAAGGAAGGGGTTTTAAGCGGGATGCCGTTTAGAAAACTAGAAAATAATTTGAATGAATTAAAGGCAGAGTTTCAAAAAGAAGTTTCAAAAAGTATTAATTTAGATAAACAAGGTATAATTGTAAAGGCAGATTCTCTGGGAAGTTTAGAAGCTTTGGTGACATTGTTGAAACAAGAAAGTATACAAATTGTTAGGTCTGGAATTGGGCCAATAAATAAATCAGATGTAATTTCTGCAAAAGCTAATTTAGATATTAATGAGTTGGATGCAGTTATAGTCGGATTTAATGTTGATTTAGATGATGATGTTGAAATTGGAAAAGTTAAGTTAATACAAGGAGATGTGGTTTATAAAATAATAGATGATATCACTAAGTGGAGAAAAGAAAAACAAGCATCAATTGAAAGAGAAAGAATGTTGGGATTGGCTTCAATTTGTAAATTAGAGATTCTCCCACAATATGTTTTTAGAAATTCAAACCCTGCAATTTTCGGTGTTAAAGTTGTTGGAGGTAAGGCAAAGAGTAATCTTAATTTAATGAGTGACAAAGGCGAGCAGATTGCAAGAATTAAAACATTACAATTAGATAAAACGAGCGTTCCAGAAGCTCCAGAGGGAAGCGAATTAGCAATTGCTCTTCCAGGAGTTACATTCGATAGGAGGTTGAAAGATGTTAGGTACTTATATTCAGATATGGGGGAGAAACAATTTAAGGAATTTAAGAAGAATAAGGATTTATTGTCTGGAACGGAATTAAGGATCTTACAAGAAATTGCAGATATTAAGAGAGTAAGTGATGATAGTTGGGGTGTATAAATGAGTTGGATTGAGGATAGAACAAAAGAAGCTTATAATATCTATTTGGCGAGTTTAGCAAGGGTTTTGAATTGCGATGATGATGAATTGAGGACACTTGCAGCTGAACATTTACAAATTAATTATTTTGCTTTAAAGAGACATTTAGTGGAATTTGATAAAAGGGGAGTAACGCTGGAGAGCCTTACAGGACCTAAGGAATTTGATGATATTCATGATAGGTGGATTAGAAATAGGATTATAACTCATCTTGGTGCAGTTCAGAAACATATTCCCACAATAATATTTAATAAAAATAGGGATTGGGCAACCTCTTCTTTAGTTATGAGAAGTTATATTTTGTAAATAAATGCTTATAAACTCATTTTTAGCTAAATTTTAATGGTTGAGTTGGATTTTAAAGACCAATTTGATGAGAGATATTCAAGGAATTGGTTTGAAAGAGTTAAAAATGGAAATATAGTGGATTTAATTTAAACTAAAATTTTAAATAATCTGTTTTAGCCTTTTCAAAATGGTTGGATTAGATTTAAGGAAATTGAGCGATTCTGATTTATATAAGAGGAGAGAAAGGGCAAGGAGGGTTTTGGAAAAATTAAAAGTTTATGGTGAGAGGATATTTAGGAATGTTATAAGAAAGGAAGAGATTATTTTAGATGAAGTTAAAAAATACAATTCTTCTTTATCAAGGAAAAAAAGAGTAATGGGATATTTAGAGAGTATCTGTGACGAGAAAGAAAGAAGAGAATCTGTCAGAGTTGATGCTTACCTTAATGGAAATTAAGAAAATGAAAATTTTGGCCGGTTTCTAACTAAAAGAAAATAGCCACAATTATTTATGAGGCGCGAAGCGCCGAGTGCGCCGTAGGTTTCTGGTTTTTATCGACGAGAAGTTCAGTTAATTAGTATTAAGAGAAATTTCAATATATTCTTTTCCAAGACACTAATCTTTAAATTCTCAAAAGTTTTATTCTGTTTATGTTTGAGGGTAAAGAAAATAAGATAGTCATTTATCAAACTGGAATTGGTTTTAAGGTAGTTTATAATAATCCAGATCGAGATGGAAAAAAGAGTGTTGTTGATTTTTGGGTTGCTCAACCAGATAATTGTGCTTTAGGGGGAAAAACCCCTTATGCAATTTTAAGAAATCATAGGGATCAGTTTAGAGATGGTGCAGGGCGTGTTTGTGACATCTTAAATATGCACGTTTCAGACGATGCAAGGAGAACTGCAATGATGAGAGCATATCATATTGCAAGGCAATATGCTGAAGAAAATCTTGAAGATTTTGCTGGTCCAATTGATGATAGGACTAAAATAAGAGATAGTGTTTTTGTTTAGTTTCTACAATAATTATTAAAAAGCACACGTTTTAGAAGCAGATACTTTTGAATGAATTTGGAAGAAGAGATTTAAGAAATTCTGAATAAGAAGAGTATCTTAATTATTGTGCTTCTTGGATTAATCTAGCTCCGGTCACAATTGCCCAGACCCAAGCGATAAACATCAAAGGAATACCGATTAAAATTATTGATAAGATTGCTCCAATAATTAATAAGACTAATTGCCAGATTCCCTGAGTTGTTTTTCCTGCAATTAATGAACCTAAACCTGGGATGAAGATGTTTATTACCAAAGCAACAATTGCTAATGTCATTTTATCAGAAGGTCCTGAAGACGAAGATCTTACTGGAATTGTTCTTGCTTTTGTTCTTGAAGAAGATCTAGATGTTCTAGAAGTTTTTCTTGCTTTCTTCTTAACCATGATATTTCTAAATCTTTTTAGTTTATAAAGCTAACTTTTTTTGTGTGTAAAAATTTAACAGCAGAATTATGATCGTACCGGGATTTGAACCCGGGACCTCTGGCTCTCTTAGATTTCTCTAGTGAGAATTCTTGCTCCAATGAACAAGAGTCATATAAGACCAGCGCTCTAAACCAAGCTGAGCTATACGATCATTTAAAAAATGGAGAGAGGAACGTATTTAAAGGTTATTTTTTGAGTGATAGGTTTTTAAAATAAGCTATTTAGCTAATTATATGTTAGTTGGAATCTTGGGAAGACCTTCAAGTGGGAAAAGCACTTTTTTTAAAGCAGCAACTTTAATGGATGTTTTAATTGCAGCGTATCCTTTCGCGACAATTAAGCCAAATGTTGGAATGGCTTACGTAAAAATTGAAGACTTAGCTCCAGATTTTGGTAAGATAAGTAATCCAAGAGAAGGATATGTAAAAGGAGAGAATGGGAAATGGAGATTTGTTCCGTTTGAGTTGATGGATGTGGCAGGATTAGTTGAAGGGGCAAGTGAGGGAAAAGGTCTTGGAAATGAATTTTTAAACGATTTAGCAAGTGCAGATGCATTTATTCATGTTGTTGATATGTCTGGAGAAACAGATGGGGAAGGAAAGCCTGCAGAAGGATATTATCCCGGAAATGATATTAAAATAATTGAGACTGAATTAGATTTATGGTATCTTGG
>CAZLHJ010000038.1:0-3867 GCA_964559675.1 Candidatus Woesearchaeota archaeon
CCAATTTAAATCTTACTAAAAATCGTTCTTTAAAGAATCAATCATTCCTTTCTTTCTCAATTGGTTAATTTCTGAACCTGAATACTTGTAAATGATATCTGCTTTTTCGTCATCATCTACCCAAGGCACAATTAAAATAAAATCTTTAGGTCTTAACCAAAGTCTTCTTTTATATCTTCCAGGAACTCTGCAATTTCTTGTTTTTCCATCTGTAGCTAAAACTTCCATTCTATTTCCACCATATCTCTGTAAAATAAGTCCAATCTTCTCCCCTTCTCTAGGCATCCTAACTCTAACTGGTCCAGTATACGCATTAGGATTAACTGGTCCATTCTTCTCATCGACTACTTCTTCAAAGTCTCCAAATGCATTATCTTCATCTTCAGGCATAATATATATTAAAAAATAAGGTTTTTTAAATGTACCTTCCTTCAATAAAATATGATAACTGCAAATTTCTCTGGAGAAAAAATATACTCTACCTCAAATGAAGCTTTTAATTTATTTGAAAAATCTTATTTCGGAGAAAAAATTCAAAATAAAGTAGAATACTCTTTCATTGAAGCCCTTTACTTAATACAATTAAAAAAGATGGAAATTTATCAAAATTCAAAAAGAATCTCCGACGAAACTTTTCTAAAAAAGATAAAGAGATTTGATAAGAAAATAGAAACCAAACTCACTGTCTTTTCAGATTTGAGAAGAAAGGGATATATCGTAAAAACTGCTCTGAAATACGGAGCAGAATTCAGAGTTTATCAAAAAGGATCTAAACCCGGCAAATCCCACTCTCCATGGATACTATATACCTCTAAAGAATCAGACAACTTAAAAATTCAAGATTTTGCAGCTAAAAATAGAGTAGCCCATTCTACTAAAAAGAAACTTCTAATGGCAGTAGTAGATGAAGAGTCAGACGTAACATATTACGAAGTTTCTTGGATAAGAACTTAACAACAATATTTATAACATTAATATATCTCCTCAAATTATGTCAGTCGATTTAGAAAAAGTAAATCGGGCTAAAGAGAGGATACTTTCACACCTTAAATTTAGAGGCCCCAGTTTACCAATACATATTGCAAGAGCAATAAATATAGAACCTATTTTTACATCTGCCTTTTTATCAGAATTGAAATCTGAGCAGAAATTAAAATACTCTCATATGAAAGTAGGAAGTTCTTCTATTTACTATTTAGATGGGCAAGAAGCTCAATTAGAGAACTTTACTCAATACCTCAATCAAAGAGAGAAAGAGGCATTTCACCTCTTAAAAACTGAAAAAGTTCTCCAAGACGAAACCCAAAATCCTGTAATAAGGGTTGCATTGCGAGCAATAAAAGATTTCGCAATACCTATAAGAGTTAAAGTAGATGAAAATGTAGTACTCTTTTGGAAATTTTTCTTACTTTCTCAAGAAGAAGTTGTTCAATTAGTAGAAAAAAAATTACCTAAATCTTCTAATTCTCAATCTATCAAACCCATTCCTCCAGAAATAAACTCTCTCCCGACTCAAGAAGATTTACCACAAAAAACAGAACAAATAACTGAAAATCCCAAACCTGCTCTTTCAGTTAATTCAACAGAAAATAATCAAGAAAAACTTCAAGAAAAAATAAAAGAGGCGATAGAAAAAATTAAACCTAAAAAGGAAGAAGAAACGCAAAAAGAAGAACCTATTGAAGTTAACGAAAAAGAAAGATCTCCTCCAAAGATATGGGACATAAAAAAGAAGGAAAAGGAACAAGAAGAAGAGTTAAAATTATTAGAAGAAACCCAAGAAAAAGAAAAACCTAAAACTCTTCAAAATGAATTCCCATTACAAACTCAAAAACAACTCTCTCTCAAACATATTAAAATAGAAAACATTGAATCTGAAAAGAGAAAAGAGTTTTCGGGAGTAATTTCAATCCACACCTCTTTAGGAAAGCAAGAATTCTATTTCATAGCCAAAGATAAAAAATCAGTTTCAGATTCTGACCTTTCCCAATTGCTTCAAAAGATTCAATCAGAGAAACGCCCAGCCATATTCATCGCCCCTGGCAAACCCAATAAAAAAGCTGAGCAATACTTAGAAAAATGGGGAAATCTCATTAAATTCCTTCAAATTTAAGTTGTAACCCTTTCCAGAGCAAGCTTTAAATACCCTTTTCTCACAATATAAAGTATGGGAAGAATCAAATCACTATTGATTAAGAGAGCTTCAAAACAACTTATGGAGCAAGGCCATAATTTCACTGAAGATTTTGAAAATAACAAGAAAATCTTAGGTAATACCATGCCGTCCAAATCTCTTAGAAACAAGATTGCTGGCTATATAGCTAGACTTAAGAGAGCAGAATCTGCCAAACAATGAACCATAACTCCGAACACCAAAACGACAATTCGAATGTTGTTTTTATAGGAGATAAGCCAATTTCTAACTACATAAAATCCGCAAACTTTCAATTCTATAAAGAAATCTCTAAAGAACTAATCATAAAATCTCGTGGAAAATTTATTTCAAAAGCTGTTGATGTTGCAGAGATAATTAAAAGAAATTTCTCTGAAAAAAATGCAAGAGTTAAATCAATAAGCATTGGCTCAGAAAAATTTGAAAGTAATGAAAAGACAACAAATATTTCAACAATAGAAATAATTATAGAAATAGATTAATTACTTTCTTTTCACTAAAACCTTCTCAATTCTATCTATTTTGCCTTCCAATCTAGCCACATCATCCTTTAAACTATAAATTGCCTTTCTTCTTTTTCGGTTATAAAATAAGGTAATTGCTTGGAAAATGATCCATAGAACAACTAGTAGTCCAACCGCTTGAACCCACAAACCTAGCCTCCCAACAGATAAAACAACTTCAGAAACTAAACTTGCATTTCCCACCTCTTCTAAAACCATGTTTTATTAAATAAAGTAACACTTAAAAACCTATTTCTTTTCCTCTTTGAATGGCGCTGTAGCCCAGTGGTTAAGGCGCGGCTCTCATGAGGCCGAGATCGGGAGTTCGACTCTCCCCAGCGCCATATCTCTTTCAAAAAGTCCATTTATTTTCATCCCTTCTGATTTAATTTTCTTTGAAGGCAATCCTTTTATTGCAGAATCATATTTGCTATTATAAATTATAAATTTCTCAAATCTTTTTTTATGTTTTGGATTCACAAATCCAATCATATCATTAAAAATTAATAAATTCTTTTTACCATTGAATTGAAATTTATATCTGTCTTGTTCATCCCAAACTTCACTTTTCTTAAATTTACATTTATAATATTTTCCTTTTAGCCCAGTCTCACCCAAATAATCGTAAATTTGTTTAATAACCATCTTACCTATTGCCTGAGACTCCAATCTTGGATAATACTTGTTCGGATTTTTCGTTAAAACTAGACTTCCATCCGTAGCAAAAAACCCTTGAATAATATATTTAACTAAACCTCGATCATAAAATACCCGTGGAATTTTAATCTCAACCCCCTTCTTTCCAATAGGAAAACCGAATGAATGAATAAAATCAAATAGATTAAAATCTGAAAAACTAAACTCTACGGCTCCACAATATTCTTTAAATCTAATTTTTGTATCTTTTCCCCTAAATTTCAAAAGAATCGGGCGAACGATTTCCTCCATGAAACTCAAGTCGTCCTTTAGAGAACAAGTAATCGCAACTAATTTCTTTTTCCTACTAGTTAAGCTCAAACATCCGTCTCCTAACATAATTCCATAAAATAATGCAAAATCCTTATCGAGTTTAATTTCCATAGATATCCAATAGGGCTTAATTTATTTATATTCTTAGTTTAACTTTAGGAAGACAGCACCCCTCAAAAGATTTATTAATCAATAACTATTATCTAAACAATGAAAAAGAGG
>CAZLHJ010000039.1:0-3783 GCA_964559675.1 Candidatus Woesearchaeota archaeon
GAAATTAAAATTATTTAAATCTTTCTAATCCGTAGTTACTAGAGAAAGGTAACTAATTTTATATTCATGTAAGCTTTCTACTTGTCCTTAATTATTTCTTAACTAAGATTAAATGTCCGTGACTTTTTTATTCTTCTCGGTCCTTAGAACTTTTAATTTCGGATTTCCACGATATTCTGAATCGACTGCCTCATTAAAGAATTAATAAAATCGACAACTTGATTTTCATTCGGAGCATATGAGGCCACTTATAGCTTAAATAGATGATTTCTATGTGTGAAGATTTATACCTAAATCGAACATTAGAAATTAATCTATAATCTCTATACTCGAAGTCTGCTGACGAGAGCTAGAAATCAGTCTATGATTTCTATGTGTGAAGATTTATACCTAAATCGAACGCTCGAGATTAATCAATAATCTCTATGTGTGAAGATTTATACCTAAATCGAACATTAGAAATTAATCTATAATCTCTATACTCGAAGTCTGCTGACGAGAGCTAGAAATTAATCTATAATTTCTATGTCGCCAAGTAAATCATCTGTGCCCAAATCTTGATTCTCTTTCTTTTGAGGCTCTT
Organism: Candidatus Woesearchaeota archaeon; assembly: GCA_964559675.1. Taxonomy (GTDB): domain Archaea; phylum Nanobdellota; class Nanobdellia; order Pacearchaeales; family GW2011-AR1; genus CAZLHJ01. The sequence continues at coordinate 584 of CAZLHJ010000039.1, forward strand.
TGCCACCCATTTTTGCTTTAACTTCATCTAAAACTCTCTTCTCATCAACCTTCTTATCTTCAACAAGCTTCCTCATACTTTGATTAAATGAACTCCCATCTTTTCTCAAACTTATCCCAAAGAAATCTTGAAGTTTATTAATCAATACAAAATCGTCTCTTGGCAACACTCCGTTTTCTAATAATCTTAAATCGCCATCAGAAATTCCAGTCATTTTAGCAACCTTACTTCTTGTAAATCCTAATTCTCTTCTCTTCTTAAGTAAATCCCATTGGAAGTTTTCCTTCAATTCAGCCATTACCTTATTCGATCTCCAGTTCAGAGGCTTCCTAATATCGTCTCTGATGACTTTGGTGCTCTCTTTCTTCTCAAACCCCTTCTCAGGCCTAGGCTCTTCTCTCTTTATCTCCTTCATAGGCTTTCTTAAGATTGGTAAACCTTCCATCCTAGCAAATTCTTCAGGAACTCTCACAATTCTACCTTCAGATATCGCTTCAACAAAACTTTCAGTCCCCTCAACCTCGCTTTTCCAAATTTCCATACTCAACCATTAAAATCTAACTTTAAAACGTTTACTATACAAAAAAGTATATATTATCAGAAAAGATCGTCTTCTAAAGTGATTAATTCCTCTAGAGAATCAAACACCTTCTCTTCATTTACGATGACTACTGGAAGATTCCCATTGATACCATAATTCTTCTTAATCAAATCTACAGACGCCAAATCTACATCTGCAGCGATAGGTATCAAAATAATCTCATTACCATATCTAGCCTTTAAATCATCTAAATAACGAGAGAAAGCCACTTGCATAGCTTTTGTCTCTAAATCTGGATCATTATAATCGTAAAGATAAACTACTGTATGGAAAAATCCGCCACATTTGTCTTTCATATTGATAGATTCTTTCCATAAAATCACCCTTAATAAGTCATACTTCTTATGTAATATCCCTAATTGATCAGTTAATTGTGAACTTGATTCATATTTCTCTAATTCTTGAGCTTCTAAATAGATATCGTCTGCAAACTCAATTATCTTCTCAGAATAATCACTACATTGTATATTAAAGATATTACTTACATCCCCTAAAATTTGAGTGTCTAAAACATTTATTTCGGATTCAATGGCAATAATCTCTATTGCTTGATTCCTATAATTCTCAACCCACAATCCTAACAAAAGCCCTGTACCGAAAATTATGATTGCGGTAAACAATGCCTGCCAAAAAACATGTTTTCTATTCATCATCTTCCCCAAGAATATTTTCCTCTAGATAACTTGTAAATAGAGGTTATTAAAATTATCGGATATAAGGAAAGATAAATTACAAAGTAGAAGAATAACAAAAACCAATTTTTATTTCTAAATTCCTTCTCTTTAACTATACTCAATCCCAAGAACGTAAACAATCCCCCCAGGATAAATAATGCGATACCAAAATAATTTAAGATACTTAAACTTAAATTCAAATCAGAAAAACTTACTATCTCTGTTCCAAGATAACTCGAGAATTTTGTTGCTAAAAATGTAGAATAAAATCTATTAAACATTAGATACGTAAATATTACAATTCCTAAAATTCCCACGAACATAGATACAAAGAAGAAAGGTAAAATAAATGCTCCTAGCATCCCCTTTCTCAAAAAGAATCCCTTATATTTCATCATAGTTTGTAATCCTCCAATATTCCACCTAATTCTCTGTTTAAACCACGCTCCAAATTTAGTGGGAGTTATACTTTCAGTCTTAGTTGCTAAACACATCCTTGCCTTATAACCATAGAAAACTAGTCTCCAAACAATTTCGATATCTTGAGTTAAATTTTTAGTATCGAATAATCCGACTTCCAATAAAACTTTTTTCTTATAAAGCGCGAAAGGTCCTGGAGTAACGTACACTGCATCTACTTGATCGAGTAGTTTTCTTGAGAATGCAATGACACTATATTCTATAGCTTGTAATTTTTCAAAAAACCTATTCCTATTTTTTGCCATTATTGCGCAAGTAACTCCTGCAACATTATCTCCTTGTTGTAAAAATCCAATCATCTTCAATAATGCGTCTCTATCTGGAGTAGAATCTGCATCCGCAACAGCAATATAATCATACTTAGCAGCTTTAACTCCAATATTAGTTGGCTCAGCAGCACCTCCAGAATTTCTCTCATTCACAATTAGTCTAACATTTTTATATTTCTTAGTATATTCTCTTATTACCTCGACGCTATTATCTTTACTTTTATCATCAACTACAATAATCTCTATCATTTCTTTAGGATAATCTAATTTCAATAAAGACTCGATTGCTTGTCCAATATGTTTTCCTTCGTTATAACAGGGCATAACAATACTTACTGGCTCAGGTTTCCCAGGAGGATAATTAAATAATTCTTTTCTACTATTCATATAAATAAGAACAAATAAAGACAACATATACAAGGCGAGAAATACATAAACAAAATAAACTCCTTCTATAAATCCAACATTATCTAACATTTTACTCGAATCCCTTAAAAGTTTCTCCCTTTGTTAAATGGAAATAATCATAAAAAGATTCACTTAAACTTAATTCTGAAGTATGCCCCATTTTCTTCTTAACTATCAAACCAAGCTCAACAAATTTCTTAATATGATCATAAGCTTTATTTCCTCTTATTTTAATAAGCACACTCTGTTTTATCGGTTGCTTATAAGCGATAATCGCTAAACTTTCTTGTTCTGCTTTTGAAAATTCACTCTCTCCAGTTGCTAATTTATTCACAATATATGAATAAGCTTGTGAAACATCCATTTTCCATTTATCTTCCCTATTAATTATATCAATCCCTGAATCTTTATATCTATCTTGCAAATCTCCTAAAATCTTCCTTAATATAATCGGATTAATATCTGTTAAAGAAACTAACTCTTGTAAACTTAAATATCTCCCCGCGATAAATAAAGCTGCCTCAATCTTCCTCATACTCTCTTTTTCTTCACTGCTATCTAATTCATCTATACTCTCTTTTGTGAGATCCATATCTAAAATTAATTTTCTAGTTATTTATACCTTACTTTAGTTAATTTTATCCTTGGAAGTTTAGATTTTTCAAATTTCTCTTCGGAACCTTTTCTTGTTCCTTAAATACGTGTTAAGATTTATTTTTGCGCACTGGCTTCGCCAGAAACTAAAATCCCCCGACCACTGCCGCTCGA
>CAZLHJ010000040.1:0-3724 GCA_964559675.1 Candidatus Woesearchaeota archaeon
CATTATATCTTTGGATATCTAAAAGAACATTATTATCTAATGCTAAAGCATCCATGGAGCTATAATCAATTATTTTTCTCTTTTTTAATGCTCCTCCACTTGCATTTCTCCATACGTAAGAACTTATAGTAACTCCTCCCCAAGAGTTTATTCCCCATAAACCATTTATTGGATTTCCTTCTTTTCTAAAGAATGTCGCTTCTGAACAATAAAATGGTTCTAAACTAGGTAAACTCTTTGTTGAATATAGCTTTCCGTGGTTAATATCTTTATCAATAGAATTAAAAATGTTATGGGTTGCACCTGCAGTCACAGGTGGCCCCCTAGGAAGATCACCATTATACGAATTAGCATACATATGAACGCCATTTCCAATTTCTTTCAAATGAGTTGAACAAACTACAGATTTAGCAGTATCTCTTGCAGCCTTCAAACTAGGTAATAAAATAGCCATTAAACTAGCAATAATCGCAACAGTTGTCATTAATTCAACTAATGAAAACGCCTTATTTCTAGCTCCACCTATCTTATTTTTTACCCAGCCTTTCAAACCACTAGGTGAAACTCCTTCTTTAATTGCTTGCTCTGCTAATTCTTGTAAATCTCCATTTCCAGGAGATGTAACTGAAGCCTCTAAACCAGAATTACCTTCATGAGATAATTGTGAAGAATCATTTACACCATAAACTCTTGACTCAGCTAAACTAGTTCCTTCTCTCATTTTATCTAAAATTGATGCTCCAGATTTATTATATTCTAGTTGTGGATTATATGCACCGATAGGTTCTCTCTCGATTGGAACTGGAATTGGAACTGGAGTTGCAGGCGAATAATTTCTATCCAAAAATCCTTGAATTTCCCTATTAACTCTTCGAGCAACTCTTCTAGCTGCTCTTCTAATTTTATTCACTGGCATTTTCTAATCCTCCAATTTCTGCTCTTGAATCAATTGACTGAGAAATATCTACTCTAAGTGGAATATCATAAGAACCAAAATTACAATCAGATCTCTCACTAACTACAGGCATTATATTTTGTGTAGAAGATGTTGGACTACCTTGTCTAAGGTAAATAAGTCCGGAACCGACAGTTTCTTGGAAATCATCGCTTCCATCGAATCGGTTATATGGTCTTGATGGTCTAGTTTTTCTCCAACCCATTTTGCAGTTTTATTTATGTTTTCTCCTTTATATTTCCTATTATTTTGATAAAAAATAAAATGCTCCGAACGGAGCAAAAATAAAATTTTATTTCTTTTCTAGTTTAGATAAAAGTGCCTTGGCTTCTTTAACTGAAAGTTCTCCAAAAGCTAATTTTGTAGATTGAGTTACTGCTTCCACAAGATCCTCATCTAGAAGAGAATATGCACTAGCATATTCTTGATGAATTTTCATTGCAGAATCCTCTAGGAGCTTGTCAGAAGGTTCTTCGACATACCTTGTGTAAAGGTCAACAAGTTTCAATCTAGCTTTTTCATTAAATTCTTTGGACATTTTACCAATTTCCAAAACCTTCCTTCTTCTTAGAGATTCCTTCTAGAATATCTAACATTGCAGCTTCGTAATTAGTTAATGGGAGTCCATTTAAATTTGCTCCAGTAACAACACCATCACCAGTACAATGTACATGTAAATCTCCTAAAGGAGGTAACTTCTTAATATACAAGTCTGCATCAAAAGATCTCCCCCAAGAGTTTCCACCAAAATCCCTATGAAGACCTGCTCCCCACAATGGGCCACTTCCTCCACCTAAAGGTCCACTGATACCATACAAAGGAGAAGCACTTAAAAACTCTAAAGTAAGAGATTCGTCTCTTCTTAATGCCGGCTCTGAAGGTCGATAAACAACTAAACTTTGTTCTAATCTCATTTTTGTACACCTCCTTCCAATTGCAGTGGTTTAACGTCCTCTGCTGACGCTTTTTGCAAGTATTTGAGAAGATCTTCCCTCGTAAATAATCTTAATCCATTTTTTAATGATAAATGAGTTGCTAAATATGTTAAACAGTACCCCATTCCCCTCAAAAAATCTCTAGAATCTTTTGAACATCTTTCTGCAAGACTTTTTTGATTAAAACTTTCTTGCAAATTATGACTTATAGAACTTTCTGAGATAGGGTTTTGTAGAATTTTTCTTTTCATAAATTCATAATAAGACCTATCTCCTAAAATAAATTCTCCAGTAATTACTGGATTTGTAATTGCAATATCCAATAAATCTGCTCTTCTCTCAAAATCATTTGAACCATAAACTCGTAAGTCTAACCACGAATTGATATCATGCAAATCATCAGATACTACAAATACATCTATATCGCTAAACTCTTTTTTCGAACCATAAAGCAAAGCAAACTTAATTTTTTTAACATCTCGCTTAAATAAATCATTTAGTAAACACCCTACTCTTTCAGAAGTATTTCTTCTGGCTAAACCTTGAGCATAAAAAGTTGCTAAAGCTCCATTTTTCCTATGAAAATAGATTATAGATTCAACTAAATCTTTATCTTCTTTTGTTAATAAAGAGTATCTTCTCTGAAATTCTTCTTCTATGGAAAATTCCTTGCTAAGTAAATACTCTGTCCAAATAGCAAATGATTCAAACCTAGTTAAATTCTCCATTCTAAAAAGATCGAGTTCCTTAAAAGTTTCACTTTTCTGCCTTAATCTCCCAACATCTTCTAAACTAAAATTTTGATTGGGGAATAATTGAGCCTCTTCATCGTATAACTTTTTCTCTAACTCAACCAATTTCCTCCCGACTAAAGATTGTTCACAAAACAGACCATGACCAAAAAACTCATGAAATAGACTAAATGGAGAATCTCCTCGAATGATTGCTGTTTGATTTCTTGGTAAATAAATCCCGTAAGAACTTGGATTAAATCCATTTCTACTTGTGAAAGAATCCCAGTTATAATCTGGGATCTGTAATAAATTTGTGTTTTCGGGCCCATAACCCAATAAATTCCGATAAAATGAAACAGAAGCGTCTAATAAACTTTCAATTTTTGGTGCTTGTTTTTTAACTTGCGCCATTATCCAACCATTCAAGAAATTAAGCATCTTGAGGTGCTATCACCTCAAAATTGAATAGGTCTTCAACTTTAAATAACTTTCTTTAATGCTGTTTATCTGCCCAAGTGAAGATTAAATCAGGATTTCCAACTGAATAAGACTCTAGATCAGTATCCTTCACATTTCTACCATGTCCATCAAAAAATTGTAAATTAACGGTCAAATCTCTACCTATAATATGCTCGTTGAATCTTTGAAAATTAAATCTCTGATTATTATCTAAGATAAGTGCCTCATTTGGTTTATAGTGCACTATTTTTTTCTTATCCGTTGCACCTGCACTACCATTTCTATAAATATAAGAACTAAAAGTAATACCATTCCCCCAAGAATCTATTCCCCATTGACCATTTATTGGGTTTCCATCAACATCATAATAGTTAGCCTCTGAACAATAAAAGGGCTTTAGATTTGATAAATTTTTTGTCTCATATAACTTACCATGGCTAACTGCTCCCCCTTTAGTAGGATCGAAAATCGTAAATGAGCCTCCTAAATTCAAAGGAGGTCCTCTTGGAACATATTGATGATTTGTATCTGCATACATCTGAGTGGCCATCCCAATTTGCCTAAGATTATTTGCACAAGGAATTGTTTTAGCAGTATCTCTTGCAGCTTTCAAACTAGGCAATAAAATAGCCATTAAACTT
>CAZLHJ010000041.1:0-3333 GCA_964559675.1 Candidatus Woesearchaeota archaeon
TATTTTTTGTTCGAGGAAAAATATGCTGATTTAATAACTGATAAGTCCATTAATTTGTGTCTGAGAAATAATCTAAATGATCTTGAATTTAATCTGAGGCCATTATTTTTTAAATATTTGAAGAAATCTCTTGAACCAAACTTAGATAAATGATTTATTAATTTAATGAATTCTAATTCTAAATATCCTTTATGGGCCATCTCTAAATCGATCACAAAAAACTTATTTTTTATCTGAGTTAAGTTTCTAGGAGAAAAATCTCCATGGACATTTACGGAGTTTAAATCAGAATAATCTAATTCAGGTAATCTAAGTAAAATCATGTCTAAATATCTAGAGATATTATAATCAAAATTGTTTTTTTCTGCTTTTCTTTTATTTTATCCTTTATCAAATTTATTTCTTTTTTAAATTTCTCATCGTTAAAGTATTCTTTATATTGATTTTTTAAGGAAAAGTTCCCTTTATTGATATCATGATGGTATTTGAAGAATGTTTTTATTATTTTTTTTTCTGAGGTAATGTTAAATCTTTATCTTCAAATATCTTTCCTTTTTTTGTTGAGATATCTATAAAAATTTTATCTTCTTTCTTCACATTTATAATTTTAAGATTTGTAAGTTTAGATTTTGTTATTAATTTAATTATTGAATTTACTCTATTTTCAAATTCAAGTGGCACTTCTTTTTTTATTCTAAGGGAATTTTTTTCTTCTAAGATGTAATTTAAAGAAGGTAAGTGTAATTCGTTAAAGACTTTATTCATATATAGGCAATGCATTAGAAAACTAAACGTCTTATCGTTTTTTTTATATATCATTTTAATGTCTTCTTGAAGAGAATCTTTGATAATTTAACATAGGATAAATTTGACATTCTGTGCAACAAGGACACGGCTCTCTATCGCCCAATTTATAATTAGAGTCGTAAATCCCTCTATCTTTATTACCTATAACTCTAGTGCTATTTATACAAGGGTATATTGTTCCATCCGATTTTATGAAAACGGAAATGTCCCCAGCTAAACATTTAATGCCATTTATTCTATTTCCCATAACTGTCTCCTCACCAGACATATGCTTAATTAATTCTCTTATGAATGGATCGTCTCTTTTATTATCCTCCATGAATTTTCTAAACCAATCTTCTTGTTCTTTCGATAAAATTGTTCTTCTTAGATTGATTTTTCCATTTGCATAGAAAGTCTCATTTATCATAACCGGTCTAAACGAGTAGGTACTTCCAGTTTCTTGAGCTATTCTAGAAATATGCTCTAAAGAATCTCTGTTAGCATTTAATGGTTGAATTGTCGAAGAGATTATTGCTTTTACATTGGGGATGGCCATTTTTTGAACGTTTCTTAGTGTCTCTACGACTAAGTCATAGGTATCTACTCCCCTTATTTTTTTATGAGTATCTCTATCTCCTTCTAAAGAGACACATGCGTATACATTCTTCGCATTATCTGAATTTTTTCTAAGAAAGTCTATTACTTTTTCCGGATTAGAACAATTGGTACTTAGAAACAAGTACTCTAAATTATCTAAATTTCTCATTATTGCCCCCATAACTTCTGGGAGGTCTTCCCTCATTGTAGGTTCGCCTCCAGAGATACACAAATCTGCTACCGATTTGAATTCTGGTCTGGAATAAAGTCGATTGAATTCTTCAGGAGTCATTTTATCTTGATCTTTTCCTTTAGTCCAGATTAAACACATCTGGCATTTACTATTACATTCATATGTTACTAATTGATTAATCGATTTAATCATTTTTTATTTTAAATAGGGGATTTATTTTTTCATTAGCTGATCTCAAGCTGGAATATTTATTCAGAGGAAGGTTGTTTATTAATATTTTTTCATCAAAAAGGGATTTACACCAACTTAAATCTCTTGTTTTCTTAAAGAAGTAATCTGCCGCAAGGATAACTCCTCTTTTTAATTTTTTATCTACTCTTTTATTAAACAAAGCAGGATATTGCATATTTCCAAATCTGCAAAATCCGAGAGGGCTATCCGAAGATAACGATTGCGGGCTTTCTAGATCGCATCTTTCTAAATTAAAAAATGTAATGTTTCTTATTTTTAAAAAGTTCAGTAGGTGTGAAATTGAAGTATCTGCAGTTAGGCCCAGAGAGATTTTATATTTTATTACATCTTGATATATTTCGGAGAATGAGCCGAAGTTCTTAAAGATAACATTCTTGTTTTCTTTTTTAAGCCCTCCTTTTAATTTTGATATATATAATATATGTGAATAGGAGTTCTTAAACCCAGAAATTAATATTATTTTAGAATTTGGGTAGGCTTTAGAAAAATGGTTTATCAAATCAAGTATAATTTCGAGAGGTATTGTTTTAATCTGGTCAGATCCGAAAGGATTTATCAGAATATTTTCTTCAAATTTTTTCTCAAAGAATGGCTTCTTTTTATCATATTTAAAAAATATATCTAAACACTCGTCCATGTAATCTTCTATATTTTTCTCTTTGAGCAATACATTTTTTCGATTAAAGTGGAAAATTCTTATTTTTAATTTATCTGGCAAGACGACCAGATCTCTTCCAAGTATAATTGAAGGAGTGTTTTGTTTAGTAAGTTTTTTCACTAAGTATTTCGTACGATTCCATTGATTATCTAGAACATCAAGAAATAGATTTAATGTTCTCTTTTCACTCTTTAAATTGCTTATATATCCTTTTGTTCTTCCAACAACTCTCAGGTTGAGATAGTTTTCAGAATATATGGTGTTGAGCTTGAATCTGAATTTTTCAATGAATTTTTCAAGAAAGTAGAGGCCTATATATGAATCTCCTAAAAATGAATAAGGGTCGTAATAGTTTATTTTCCTATAATTTTCGCAAATTTTAGTTACTAACTTCCTAAATGCCTGAATTGAGTTTATTTCAACATATTCTACTTCTTTTATTTTTTCTAATTCAGTAATTAATTGATTTTTCTGAAATTTTCTTATTTTTTCACCCCTTAGTGAGATTAAAATGGAAGTGTCTTTTTTGGATTTTATGTTTTTTAGTTCGTAACTTTCTATCGGGAATGGAAAACCTAAGGACATTAGTTTCTGAGCTCCTTTTTCCCTTATTACTAAAGATAAATTTTCATTGATGCTAATATTTCGATAAGTTTTTTTTTTCTTTTTCAAATCTATAAACTTCTTTTTGAATTAACTCTTTATTTGTCCTTATTAGATTTAATAATTCTTTCTTTAGATTCACAAAGAATGGAAAAAAATTATCTATTTAAATTATATCATTTTAACTTTGTAACCATTCTCTAGTCACTACAATTAGAAATATTTAAAAAGCCCAAAAACC
>CAZLHJ010000042.1:0-3316 GCA_964559675.1 Candidatus Woesearchaeota archaeon
AGTTAGCTAAAACTGAGGTCGAACCTGTCCCCCCACACCTTGAATTTAAGGTAGAAGGTGTTGCTTCTAATGAAGAAGCAGTCTCTGGCAATGAATAAACATTGAAAGCGGGTATGCCTAACCCTTCACTTACAGAACTTACCGTCAGTTCCAAAGTAACATTATGAACTACTGCATTATCTGGGATATTTGAAGTGTCAAAATCAATAAAAGAACGATAATTTTGAGAAAAATCTGAATTCTCACCCAACCTTAAAATATTATCTGAGCTAATTCCAGAATCTTCTTTAATTATATAACCATCAACATAATTCGCATCCTGACTCGCATCAATTCCTAAAATTGTAAAACCAGTAAAATTATGAAAAATAAATAGAAAAGCGAATAAAAATAAGGAAACTGCTAAAACTCCAACTAAATACCTCTTTTCTCTCATAAACAGATTAATTTTATCTTGTATAAAAACTCTTTGATGATGAACGAGCCTAAGGAACTAAATGACTTAAATCTCCAATATAGAAAGAAATAGGTTTTAAATTTGAATCTAATTCAAAATAAGAAATAGCACAAAAACCCGTTTTGAAATTGAGACTTTCTTTTTCATCTAAATTTAAGATGAACGTTATCAAATCTGAAATAAATCCTGAGTGAGATACGATTAAAAGGTTCTCAACTTTTTCATTTTTTAATTTTTCGAAAAATGATTTAGCTCGATTATAAGCATCCCTTCGATTTTCTCCACCCTCCGGTCTAAAATCTTGTTCTAGCAATCCTGAAGCTAGAACTGCCTCTTTCCATTCTCTTCCAGATTTACCTTCAAAAACTCCCATACTCTGTTCATTGACATCAGATGTAAACTCTACCTCAACATCCTTTTCCTCAATTATAGGTTCTGCAGTTTTCCTAGCTCTTTGAGAAACCCCACATATAATCTTATCAATTTTTTTATTTCTAAAATATTTAGAAACTCTCTTCACTTGATCTTTCCCCAACTCAGTTAAAGTATCTAATTTTTCACCAACTCCTCGATGTGCATGCCTTAACAAATAAAGTTTCATAAAGAAATTTACTAAATTTACTAAATAAACTTATGCTTTAATAATCTCCTCTAGCTCTGACAAAGTCCTTTGAAGTACAATATCATTTCTATGTCTTGCTGAAAAGCCCACATTGTAAAGAGACCTATAGAAGATTGCAGATTTTAACCTATCCTTTACTTGATTGACAGATATTCCAAAATTCTCCCCTAATACATTAAAAACATCTTTTGACAATTTCCCAAGGTCCTTGTTTCTCTTTTCCATATATAAAAATGCTAAGTCATACCATGGGCTAGCTCTGCTCATTAAAGCAAGATCTATAAAATATAAACCTGAAGAAGTAGTTATTGCATGAAGAGATTTCAAATCTCCATGAACTAAACACCTCTCGCTGGAAGAATCGTATTTTTCACAAATAAAATTCTCTGAAAGACTGAAAAGTTCTGAACTAAAAAATCTTCTGGCCACTAATTCTCTTTTCACATAATTCAACCTATAAGTTAATTTATCTTTAGATAAATCTAATTCTGGAAATAAACTTAAATCTAATTTTCTTGAACTAAGATATAAATTAGAAATTCCTTGAATAATCTCCAAGTCAGAAGGTTTAGATAAGGATTCTAAAAATTCTAATTCTATATAATCTATCCCTGCCTCAGTTATCTCTGGCACTCTTAAAAGAGGATTTAATCTTAAAAATCTATATGCATTTAATTCTTTTTCCAATTCGGAAAGATTAATTGGTTTTTTAACTACTCTTTTTTTATTATTTTTAAAAACTAAGAACGTGCTACTTTGCTCAGTTCTTTGTAGAGGAACACAATGAAATCTTTTTACATATCTTTCAAAATCCATCATTCTCTCAAATCATTTAATATGTGATTAAAAAGAATTTTTCTACCCTCGCAATACCAAGTCTTATGATCCAAATCCCCATACAATTTCCAAGACTCAAGAGGACAGCCCCCATTACAATAATCCCAAAATTTACAATCTCCGCACGAACCTTGAAGAAGCTTCTCAATTCTAGCAACCTTTGGATTTAATGAATTAAATGAAGAAAGAGGCCTATCATCTACATGTCCAATTGAGAACTCCGGACTTGAAGCTCCCCTTATGCATGTATAAAACTCCCCATTCGACTTTACTCCAAAAACAGAATGAGCACAAGACTCTTGAGAATATAAACATCCTTCAGAATTACCAATCACAAAACTCCTTATAATCTCTGTAATAGGGCGAACATCAATCGGAGTAGGATCATTTTTCCAAACCTCATAAAATCTAACCATAGAAGAACCATACTCTTCTGGGAGAGGCATAAGTGGCTCTGGTCTAGAAAAATCAGAGAAGGGGTAATGAATAATTTTTTTTGAACATTGAGAAGGATTTAACCCTCCAGGAAAATACTCTGAAATCCTCATCCCCCTAACCAAAGGTTTTGTTCGAAAATAAATCTCTTCTTCTCTCCCCAATACTTCTGTCGTTAAAACTACTATACTTGAAGGTTTTTTATCTAACCCTGAAAGATTTGAAATAATTTTTTGATATGTGGGTTTCCCATTTACAGTTAATCTGGAAGAATCATGGAGATCTTGAGTACCTTGAATACTTGTTCCTATAGAAAAATTATTTCTTTTGAAAAATTCCAGAAACTCTCTTCGCAACAAAGTACCATTAGTTTGTAAATAATTATTGATCAAAATACCATTAACATTATACCTTTCTTGAAATTCTAAAGCTCTTCTAAAGAAATCAACTCCTGCTAAAAGAGGCTCACCCCCGTGCCACACAAAATCTACTCTTTTCTCACTGGATTCAATCAAATGTGAAGTAATCTTTTCTAAAGTATGCTCCGTCATAACGGGAGGAGTAAAAGAAGGCCTAAGACAAAAAGTACAAGCAAGATTACAATTCTCAGTTACCTCTATAATTGCGGTCGGATTCATTTTTCATTTCCCACCACCTCAAAATTATGCTACTTCGCCCTGATAAGCCTCGGAATAAGTACCTTGGATCCTCAAGGAATCATCTTTATTGATTAACTCCTTTGTATCTAAGGCACGAAGTGCAACTCCTCGGACATTAGGGCTTCTTAAACTACTAAGCCTATCTCTATCAAGGTCAACATCTAACCCTTTAGATTTAGGTTCATAAACCAAAACTCCCATAGTAATTTATTGTCGTTTAGAATATATAAATATTATTATAATATGATTAGTGCTGTTTATCTGCCCAAGTAAAAATCAGATCCTTGTTTCTAGCCGAATGAGATT
>CAZLHJ010000043.1:0-2911 GCA_964559675.1 Candidatus Woesearchaeota archaeon
AATATATCCACGTCGTCTTTAAGGGAAAAAGGTTTATAAAATGTTTGTAGTCTTGTTTAACTCTTAGAAGATTTCCACAGGTCTTCAAATAATTGTTTTTGAGAGTCTATAATTGGAGGGTTATTTTGAATTCTAATTGCAGAGAGTTCTTCTCCCAATGAGACGATTAGAAAATTGTGTCCGTAAATAAAATATGTGCTTTTGTGGTTCTCAAATAATACGTTTGCTTTTATTTCAGTAATCTTGGAAATATCTTTTTCAGTCATGTGTTCAGGTGTAGATTTTCCGATAATCGCTCTCATTTTAACTTTTTTTTCAACTCTTTTCTTTGCGAAATTAGACGTAAATGTTCCAAATAACTCGTCCCCTATAGTGCTTCCACCGTAGACTAGGATTTCTTTATAGTTGAGCATCTCTAAAATTGCTTCTTTTATTGCTAATGTGCCTTCGAAGAGTTCTATTTTCTGTTTTTTAGAAACTGATTCGGTGATATTATTTAACTCAGGAAGAATTTCCCTTACAATTCTTTCCTTATCTTTCAACAAATCGATTAGTGCAGAAGGTTTGACTGCTCTAAAATAATATTTTTTATTTTTTATGAGGGAAGATGCAAGTCCCTTTTTCTTTAGGTTTTCTAAGACTTCATAGACGGTACTTCTCCTTATATTAGTTAGTTCAGAAATTCTATTTGCAGTAGTTTCTCCAGTTTTTAGACATGCTAAATAAACTTCAGCTTCTTTGTCAGATAAACCGTATTCTATTAGGTTTTGTTTCATTTTATTTGGGAGAAAGGAAAGTATATAATATTTTCGTCAAAAATTCACGACAAAAATATAAAAGGGTTTTCGTTGAATTTTATTTATGGGAAATGAAAATTACGATAGTGAAGATAAAAAATATGAAGCTCCTCTAGATAAGGTAGACACGAGCAAGAGGGGGAGAATACTTTATTTGGAAAAACAAATCTTATCTAATGCTCCTAGTGATGCTTGGATGATAGGTGGTAGGAGTTTTAGGGATGAGAAGAAAGATTAAATCTGCTTTACTTTTGGTTTCAATTCCTGTATTGGGACAAGCGACAGAAGATATTAGAGAAAGATTTTATGAAAAAGAAGGTAAATTAGAGAAATTGTCTAGAATTCAGAACTCTATAATGAATGGGTTTGGTTCAGCATTTCCTCTTTTTTGTTTTAGTACTTTTGCTTATTTACATATGGGGAGATTTATGGAGGGAAGTAATGCAGGAGATGTTGTGGGGAGTTTAGCTACCGGTTATTTGGGAGGAATTAGTGCCCTCTCTGGAATTGGAGGAGGTTTTTTAGCAGCCTTTAACACATATTATAATGAATTTCTTGGAGGGGCCTCGTTTTTAGGATATCTGCCCAGTAAATTTTTGGAAAGAAGAATTAACTCTTAGAAGATTTCCACAGGTCTCCGAAGAAATTTTTATAGGCACTTGCAATTTCTTTTGATTGGATTACAAATGCTACAGGGTTATCACTCCAAACCATTGTAGCAATTTTATCGCCTACAATTATGGCTCCTTGTGGGACTGCGCTATAGGGAAGAAATTTAATTGTTAAGCCGGCTTTTTTTAGATAATCTTTCTTAAAAAACTTCCTCTGTGAATCTATACCGATAAGTTTTGTTTTTATTCCTTTTTCTTTTCTTAATAAGTCATAATGTTCAAAGAATCTCGTTAATCTTTCATCTTTATATTCATCTCCCAATGTAAACGCAATAAAATCTTCTTTTGACTTAGATAGCTCTTCTATAAATTCGTTGTATAATGTCTTCAAACCTTTATACCCTTCATAAACAACGGCTCCTTGCTTTGCTTCTGATCTCTGTTTCTGAGAAATTCTCGGAATGATTTCCTTTAACTCTTTTTCTTGTTGTTCTAATTCTTTCTTTTTTTCATTAACGTAATTCAATATCCTGTTGGGGTTGAATGCTTGAAAGTGAGTAGTTCCAGATTTAATTACCGAGGTGATTAAACCTTTCTTTGATAATCTCTCTAAAATAGGATATGTTTTAGAGGAGGTAACGTTTGACTTTTTAGAGATTGGTCCAATTGTGGAGTCTCCTAATTCCAATAATGCGAAGTAAACTTTTATCTCTCCTTTCGTAAGACCTATTTTCTCAAGTACTTCTGTATTTATCATATCCTCTTAAGGGGGAAATAGCATTTATAAATATTATTTTTTTGCTTTTTACATGAAGAAAATCTCAGAAGGAGAAAGAAGAAAACAGGATTTGAAATTTCTAGTTGCTCTAGTTGGGCCCTTTGCTGTAGGTTTCGGGGTTTTAGGCGCAGCATTTGGATTAACGGCATTGATTCCATTTCCGAGAGAAGAGTCGTTAAGAGAATATCCTGAAAGAAGGATAAATGAGATAGAGTATCATACAAGAGATCAAATCTTTAATTCTGCTGATATGGATATGAATGGATTAATAGATGAACATGAGGCCCATACCGCAAGAGATCTTAAAAGAGAATATTTGGGTTTAATAGATGGGAATCTTGGAAATTTTCACAGGAAACTAGATAGATATACAGATGTAAGTGAAAGGCCTGAACTTTACGATACTTCTAAAACTAGGGAGAAGCTTTGGAATTATTATCAAAAGCTCTCAAGACCAAATGGATGAAATGAGAGATTATAATATCTATAAAAATATGAATTTAAGGGAAAATCTTAGAGACTTAATGAAATTGGGACTTGTTTTAACAGTTTTAGGTTTGCCCGCATATTGTTCAGAAAGAAATTCTAAAAAAGAGCATGAAAGAAATATTCAAGAAGAAGTCTCAAGCAATAGACATTATATTATTGGGCCAGAAAGTGCATCCAGTTCAATATGCGCCGTGCGGGAATCGAACCCGCGCCATTAGATTGGGAATCTAAGATCC
>CAZLHJ010000044.1:0-2889 GCA_964559675.1 Candidatus Woesearchaeota archaeon
TTATAAAGAAGTTAATATTGCCTTTCTGATGAAATCAGAAGGAAAGAACGAGATAATAAGCATATCTCTAAAACCCGACGTCTTAGGCAGCCTTGATATTTTGACCAGAGAGCTTGGTCTTTCTGGAAGAAGTGAAACAATCAGGATGGGCCTCAGAACTCTGGAGGCTGAAAATAAAGAAAGAAAGAAGCTGAAAGGGAAGATAAATGCTGTTTTTACAATAGTTCATAAACATTCCGCCAGCGTTGCTAAAATAGCCCACAAATATCAAAAGTCAGTGACTTCACATTTACATAATCATTTTGAAAAAGAAATATGTGTTGATGTGTTTATCTTGGATGGAGAGGCTCGGATGGTCAAAGACTTTGTAGAAAGCGCTCAAAAAATTAAAGGTCTTGGACAGACAAAGCTGGTTGTTGTTGGTTAAATTACCGCTAAAATCTCTTGGTGATTATAGCTAAAACGAGCATATCTGCTTATTGGAGGTAATTTTCATGGAAATATTATTAATATGAACTTATGTACAATTGGGAAGTTGGCTTAACACAAGAGTGAGCTGTTAAGTTAGCTTCGGGTAAATCCCAATTTTTAGAGTTTCATTCTATCTTCACAATCGGGATAAATTACCCATTTTCCTTTCCAATTCAAGAATTTTATAATAGGATTGCCATTTTCATCTTTCGTATATTGAAATTCTTGGGTCCCACCTAATTCTAATGGAACGGTAACCTTGCCGTTATAATGAGCAACAATGAATTCTGGGATGGCGATATTAGATTTGTGTCTCTTCAGTTGCCTCATTAATCTCACACCATCTTTTACAGAAACTCTCTGTTTATTTGCAAATGGTGTATGGGGAAATGTATGTATTAGATAATATGGTTTGACATTTAGTTCATAGAGTTTTCCAAAAAGTTCCCATAAAGTTTCTGCATTTGCATTAACATTTCCCAATAGGGGGGTGTGTGTAGCTAAGATTGGAGTATGCCTGCCCATGCCTTCTCTAATTCTATAAACTACTTCTGTGAAGTCATCAGTTACTTCAGACGGATGAGCAACGTGGAATGCCATCTCATTGACTCTATAATCTCTCAAAATTTTTATTAAATCATCTGTTACTCTATATGGATTATGGGTTAAAACTCTCGTATGTATTCTCTTAAATCTTATCTTTGGTTTACCTTCTGGATTACGTATTTCTGAAACATCTCTTAGTATTTGCTCTAATTTTGAATCAGGTAAAAGTAATGGCTCTCCGCCACTTAAAATAACTTCTTCTATTTCAGGACGACTTGTTAAATATTCTAAAGATTTTTCCCAATCTCCCCATCTAAATATTTTTTCTTTTTTTGGATTCTTTTCTAATGTTCCCAATGCTTCAAAACAAAAATTACAATATGCTAAACAGTTTCTAAATCTAAGTAATGCTCTGTTTGTATATTTATGCTGAATGTTGCTTGTTGGGAACTCCTCTGGCATATCCCAGTTTTCCGTTCCGTTATAAGCATCTGGACCTTGGCGATAAATATCTCCTAATGGAAAAAATTGCAAAAACCAAGGATTTCTTTGAAGCTCCTCTAAAGAAATATCTTGTGGAATTTGAGATAACATATATGGAGTTACTTGAAATTTAAGTCCTCTCGATCTTTCATAAAGATCGTCAAAGAAAGCCCCATCTACTTGGGTAAAGTAGCTTGTGACTTTTCGAACATCTCTTACAGCATTTCTTTCTTGCCACTTCCAATCTTTCCATTCTTCAGTTGTTCTATCAAATTTCATAACTTTATAGTAGTAAGGCTTATTAATAAAACTATCGTTCTATTTTTTTTATTAAAGGCAAAATTTAAATACTATTTATGCCTATTATTCTATAATGGGAAAAATTAAGTTAGACTTGAAAGATAGAAGAATATTAGATGAATTAGATGAAGATTCTAATATCCGGTTGTCTAAATTGGCTAAGAAAGTTGCTATAAGTCCTCAAACAGCAGAATATAGAATAAAACGTCTTTTATCACAAGAGACTATTTGGGGTTTCTTTACACTTATAGATCCAGGTAGATTAGGTTATAGTTTATTTAGAGTGCATCTGAAACTAAAAAACGTTTCAGAACAAACTTATACTTCATTTGCGGAGGAATTGTTGAAAGATTATCCGACTTTTTGGGTAGCTTTTGTTTCGGGACCATTTGATATCATTGTTGATATTTGGGCAAAAAATTCAAATGAGTTTTATGTTCTTTTCAATAAAATTCTAGACAAGAATAAAGATATAATAAATGATTATGAAATTATTTCAATTTTAGAGATTAATCTATATGAATATGGATATTTCCTAAAAGAAAAAATGAATCGTAAGAAAACCACATTATTTAAAAATCTAAAAAATGAAAAGATTGATGAAAAAGACAAAAAGATACTACAGGTTATTAAAGAAAATTCTAGAATTCCATTTGAAACGATTGGTAATAAAGTAGGTTTGACAAGAAACGCTGTTAAATATAGAATAAAAAATTTAGAAAAATTGAACATAATTTCAGATTATAAAATGTTTGTGAACTTTGCGCATTTTGAACGTTCTACATATAAAATATTCATAAAATATGGTAACTCTAAAATAAATCACGAGCCTCACCTTCTTTCATTTCTTAAAGATTATTCTGGGATATTGGCCTATACAAAACTTCTTGGCCGTTGGAATTTAGATATAGAAATTGAACCGAAAAATGCCAAAGAACTACAAAAATTTCTAATTAATCTTAGAAATAAATTTGAGATAATAGAAGACTATGAGTTTATTCAAGTAATAGAGGATTATGGTATCGATTTCTTTCCGGCTTTGCGTGAGATTTAGCTATTCTGCTTATAAAAATTAAAGACTTTAATGAT
>CAZLHJ010000045.1:0-2552 GCA_964559675.1 Candidatus Woesearchaeota archaeon
CTGCTTCTGTAAATGCTTTTTCATAAGTAGTTGGATTTAGATGAAAGTTAGTAATTGGATCGGACATACCTTCAATATGATAAAATACTGGGGAGCCCTCTTTATCTCCAGACATTTCCTTTGTAAATCCATATTTAGAATAATCCATAATTCCATTGAAGGTTTGAAATGGATTATTATTAAATCCTATAAATCTTGCTCCTTTCTTCAAATGGGATGCGATAGCTTCAAGGTAAGAGACTGCTTGACCAAAGTTTCTTGGATAACTTAGAACGTATGAACCTATTGCTATGTCTAAATCTTGATTTCCTTTTGTGTCTTGGATGAATGCTCTTTGATAGTCTATCTTTCCATCGTAACCATTATTTGATTCCCTAGCTTTTTGGATAAATCCTGAATCTGCGTCTATCCCTAAAACATGTCTTGCCCCTAAGTCAATTAATTGTCTAGAGTAAATTCCCTCTCCGCAACCTGCGTCTAAAATTCTTAGTCCTTGGGGATTGCCAAGAAGATTGAAAATTGTATATCTTTCTACTTCAGTTCTAAATGGAAATTGTTTGCTTTTAGCATACTCTGTTGCATCGTAACCTATTCCACTTTTCTGCGCCATGAAGTTGTTTTAGGAAAAAGGATATAAAAATATATATGCCTTGAAATTTATTATTTTGTATGGATAGGAATATTACGGTTATTGAGGGATGTATGCCAGATACTCCTCGACAATTGAGTTTTGAGATATTAGAGGATTTAGACATTCCAGTTAATGTCAGAACGATTTTTAATGCACATAAGTTACATCCTGTTAGATATATTTTACACGCGAGGTTTGATGAAAAGGGAAGAATAATAATTTTGGATAATCCCAAATATTCTAGAACAGCCGAGCCTAGTAAAATAGATGCGCGAGGATGGCGAATAAATGAATATGTTGAGAATTTTAGGTGGATTTTTGATGCGCAGAGAGCCATAATTACTCAGGATAGAAGAGTTTACGTTCATTCTGAATTTTTTAAAGAAGGTTGGAGATTTTATGTAGAGGGCGTTGAGAATTTAGTTAATTCTTGTAATCAGATTTTTTCTGGGGAGAAAACATTAAATGATTTTTATGAAAATCCGGTGAGAATATAATGAAAACACATATTGATTTAGTTTTGAGAAATTCTGGATTTGGTTGGATGAAGTTTGAGTAATACTTCTTCATATTATAAAATTTTGAGTTTTCTTTTTTAGATGGTTGAAATGAGAATTCTTGAGAAAGGGAACGTGTACTTTTTTTATAGGCCTAAAGTAGATAGAGAAGAGGCGCACGGAATTGAAGATGTTCAAAGATTTTACATCCTTTTATCTCCTGAAAATAAAAAGGGATTTAGGTTATTAATAGTTGGGGAGAAAGAATTGCCTGAGGAGAAATCTAGTGGAAAAGAGAGAAAGAATTGGGCTTTTGTGAAACTTGCTGGGAATTTAAAAAAGATGAAAGATGAGATTGCAGAAGATAAATATCAAACTAAAACTAAAGGAGAAAGGATAGTTGAGGCAGCTAGACCTGTAGGAGAAGGAAGATATGCGATTGTGCAACATGAGAAACATAATCACTTCTTATATGAGTTAGACACTCCAAAAAAGATAGGTAAGGTTCAGAGAGAATTTAATATTAGTAAAGAAGAGAATTATATTGTTACTGTGAAGAATCCGGAAGTTAGTTCCCCAAAGGGAGTTGGTTTAGAGAAAGAGCAAAAAGCAAAACTTCCAAAGAAACTGAAAGATAAATTTGAGAATAAAAGATTTATTCCTCTTGAGCCAGAATTTTTAGATTATGAAGGCTCTGAGATTGTTATGATCGAGACAGATGAAGAAGTCCCTAGAGAGATTCAATCTGAGATAAATAAGAACGGCCATGGCCAGAATATTCTTGAAAAGTTTAATATTTGGGGAGATAGAAAGAGGCCGTTGGTTGAAGGTAAGTGGAAATAATTCTAATTTAAGTTTTTTAGTAGCGAAAACGTTTAAAAGCCTGTATTACTAGCCCATTTTATAACTAATATGCCCGGATGGCACAGCGGTTACTGCGTCGGATTGCTAATCCGATTTCCTTCGGGATTCCCAGGTTCAAATCCTGGTCCGGGCGTTTTTTAATTTGTTATAGGGGTTTTTGGTGATTGTTTTTTTACGAAGTTGATAGAAAGGCCAGGTGGTTGTTAATTCCTTATTTGTTATGGGTTAGTTTTGCTTCGGTTTTGAATTTTCTTTCAATTTAGATTAATTCAAATCTTCTAGAGAATTGAAGGCGCTTTTGATAAAGTAAAGGTTTAAATGCATGTATTTAATTAGAATTTTAAGTAAATTTATATGGAGGTTTAAAATGAAAGGTAAAGTCAAATTTTTCAACGATGTCAAAGGTTTTGGATTTATAGCTGGAGAAGACGGAAAAGAATATTTTGTTCACAGCACAGGTTTAGCTAGTGGAAATTCTCTTCTTGAAGGAGATTCAGTTTCGTTCGAAGTAGAACAAGGCGATAAAGGTCCAAAGGCCGTTAAAGTCTCTAAAGAGTAAA
>CAZLHJ010000046.1:0-2392 GCA_964559675.1 Candidatus Woesearchaeota archaeon
TTTTTGTGTTTAAATACTATAGTAAAATTGTTGTACTTAGAAGTGTTGCTGCTACTGGTGGTATAGTTTCTAAAGTAGCACTCTCCAAGTATGAGCGTGAACTCATTAAGCCTTCTAATAAAGTTTTAACTGCCATTGCAAAAGCCCTTAATGTAAAAACTATAAATTTAGCTTTACAGCCAAATGTTAAAGTTCAATTCGTAGCTTACAGAAAAGGTTCTGGTTTGTCTAAAAAAGAGCAATCCAATGTCGAAAGTCTTATTACTTCGAAACTTGAAGATAGAGTTAAAATTCAAGATTTACTTTTCTCTTCATCTAAACCTAATCTTCCGGTTAAGAGTTTTAAGGTAAAGTCTATTGAAGATGTCGAGTCTTTTGCAATTGAATTAAGATCAAAATGGAAACTTGGCTTAGACCCAATTAGTAATCTAACTGAATTACTTGAGAATAATTTTGTTCACGTAATGTTCATTGACAATGCAAAATCTTTTGATGGAATCTCTGCTCTTGCTTATGCCAATGATACCCAGCTAAAAGCTGCTGCAGTTGTTTCTAAAAATCACATTCCTGGTGAAAGACAAAGATTAAATCTTGCTCACGAACTTGGTCATATTGTACTTGATATAGCCCATAATTTAGATGAAGAAAGGGTCGCATTTAGATTTGGCGGTGCATTCTTAGCTCCTAAAGAGACCGTATTAAAGGCTGTTGGTTCACGTCGTGAACATTTTCAACCTAGGGAATTGTTTATTCTTAAGAAAATATTTGGTATAAGTATTCAAGCATTATTATTTCGCTTAAGAGATCTTGATATTATTTCTCAAACATCTTTTTCTAATTGGTATCGTATTATCAATAAAAACAATTGGAAAAAAAACGAACCAATGCCTATGAAAGAAGAAACATCTCACTGGTTTGAAAAAAATGTTTTACACGCTTTTTCTGAAGGTTTAATTAGTTCAGATGAAGCCGCACATTTGCTTGGTGAAGATATTGATTCTCAAGAGTTGTCTTTAATTAAAAAGAAAGAATTCTTAAAACTTTCACAAAGTGATAGAAGTAAAATTCTTTCCGAGCAAGCTGAAAAGTTTATTCAGCATTATAGTACAGATAATGATTGGAAAGAATTCGGAGGTGATATAGTTGAGTATTAAACCTTCTGATATAAAACGCGGAGAAATTTGGCGTGTTAATTTTGATCCAACTGTTGGTTCAGAAATAAAGAAGACTCGACCTGCCGTTGTAATCAGTTCTAATTCTATTGGTAAGCTTCCCATAAAATTGATTGCACCTATTACCGGTTGGGATCCAAGTTTTGAGAACTCACTTTGGCATATAAAAATCCAGCCCGATTCTAAAAACAATTTGACAAAAGTTTCTGCTATTGATGCTCTCCAAATTCGTGGTGTAGATATTCAACGATTTGTCCCTCCAAAGATGGGCGAATTGCCACAAGATAAAATAGACGAGGTTTCTGCATCCATCGCAGCTATTATTGAGTTACAATAATTTCAGTAAAGGAATCCACCTTTTTAGAAAAGCTTTAGTAAAGCTGTATCTATAACTCATTAAAAAATAATGATTTACCTTTTCTAAAAATCTTCTCAATTCTCATCAAAAATCCTCCACTTTAGAAAAGACTTAGTTCTAAGTTCCATTTTTATCTCTCATTTTGGAAAAATATCTTAAATTATCAGCTTATTATGGAAAATAATCCAAATTATTCAACTCTTTAGCTCTTATACTGGAAAATATTCTAAAACTCATTATTCTGGAAAATATTCATAATTATTTGGCTTATTCTGGAAAATATTCATAATTTTATGATAGGATTTTAATTATAATGGAAAAAAATTCAACCTGTCCGGCAAAATGAAATGGAGACGGAAATGAGTGAAATAATATTTGCATCATCAGACCCTAAAGAAGGATATAAAATCTCTAAAATGCTTCAAGAGAAAAAAATTCGGAAGATAGCCCCAAGGATTTACTCTACAAATTTTGAAGAGACACCTTCGGTAATTATCAAAAGAAACATTTTTGAGATATTGGGAAATCTATATCCTGATGCAGTGCTAAGTCATCGCTCCGCTTTTGAATTTAAACCAACGGCTACAAATAAATTATTCGTTACTTATACATATACAAAAAAAATAAAGTTACCCGGCATTACAATAAATTTTTTGGAAGGCAAAGGTCCGGTCGGCCTCTGGCTGAATCCGTGTGCCATTGTGATTTTGTTCTATAGCAACCATTACCCAATTCCGCAAACAATTCTGCCAGCTCCCATCCTTCTTCTTCACTGAAAGTATGTTCCACCAAGATAGGATCATCACTTCCAAACCATTTCGGATAAAAATCTTCTGCGTGCTCGTGTGAGGCAACATCTCGA
>CAZLHJ010000047.1:0-2373 GCA_964559675.1 Candidatus Woesearchaeota archaeon
GGTGTTGGGCTCTACTTTTTTATAAGATGGCTGAAATTTGACAGGGAAATAACAATATGGGAAGATGTGGAAGGGCATGATGATCTTGGACCTGTTGGAAAAGATAAAGCAATGCTTGTCAAAGTTGGAAAAGGAGGAACAGAGTTACTTTATCTGAAAAAAAGGAAAGTTTATAGAGGAGCTTATGGAAAAAGAATAGCCAAGAAAAAATATTTCTTTGTGATAGGAAAAGACGGCTATTGGTATAATTCTACTCTTGGAAGCCTAGACGAAGCCATGAGGAAAATCAACATAAAACCTACCTCTGTCAATATGAGATACCAAAATGAATCTTTAATGGAATTAATAAAACAGAGATATGACAAACCTTCTTTCTGGGCTCAATACGGACAGATAATCGTGAATATAGTATTTTTTATGTTGGTTGCTTTAATGTTTTGGTTATATTTTGATGCCTTTAAAGATTCTGCCGCTGTAATGGGTCAAGCCTCAGATGCCATAAAAGAAGCTGCAGAAGCAATAAGAGGAGCAGTTGGAGGATTGGATGCTTTGAGAGGTTCGGGAGGTTTTACCTCAGCATGAGAAGTGAAATAATAATATTTTTTGGTTTGCTTGTTGTAGGAGCAATAATTTTAGCTGGGATTATCTTATTTATCTGGTGGCTGAAACTAAAAAAAATAAAAAAACAAGCTCCAGACTTTTCAGGAGAAATTAAGGATTGGAAACAAATAAACTATGATCCTGAAGCGATTGAAAGGAGGCGGATAAAATATGGGAAAGAAGGAAGAACTGGAAGAGCTCAGGAAGAAGCTGGAAAAGCTCGAAGCGGAGAAGGAGGAGATTTTGAAAACACAGGAGACTCAGACGAAAGAGAAATCGCAATACTCCGAGAAAGAATTGCCAGAGCAGAAAGAGAACTTGCCAGAGAAAAAGGAAACTGAGAGTTATCTGGAAGAAGAAAACCAGCAGTTAAGAACAGAAATATCTCTTGAAAGATATAGGCAATCTCTAGCCGATAATGCAACTTTCAGATATGAATTGCTAGTCTGCCTAAATAAAATTCTTGAGAAACTGGAAAAATAGAATGAACAATAAACCCTTTTGGGATAAACAATTTTTATTGTTTTTATTAGAAATGTTTTTGTTTACTTTTTCAGGAGCGCTTAGTCAGCATCCAGATTATCTTCTCTTTAGCCTTTTGGTTGGAGTTGCAGGAATTTTTCTAGCCATTTATGTCGGCAAGCTTATAAAAAAACAGGCTATAGAAGATTACAAAGCAGAAAAGAATGAAAAAAGTTGATGTAGTTATCTTAACAGCTCTTATTTTTAACTTGGTTATTTTAGGATATTTCTTTATTTTTGAGTTCAAAAAACCTGCAACAGAATGCCTTTCTGATCCTTTAGTTTTTGGAGTGAAAGAGCTTCAAAAAGTTAATCAATATCCACTGCAATGCAGCTGTAATCTTCTAAGTCCTAATCCTTCTACAACTCTCTGGTTCGATGCCTATAGCAGAAACCTGACTGGAGCAGGTCTATTTAGGTAACTCAGCATATTTTTCCAGCATTTTACCTTTGTCTAAGTGGGCATATATCTGAGTAGTAGCTATGCTTTCATGCCCGAGAAATTCTGATACTTCCTGTAAAGTCCATCCTTTGTTCAGGAGCCAAGTAGCCCCACCATGCCTTAATTTATGCGGGCTTATGGCTCTTCCCAATGCTTTTTTAGAAGCGTCTTTTAAAAGGCTGTGCCATCTCTTATAACCGATAAACCATAATCTCTGGTCTGGATTGCTGAGATGACTTCTAGCATATTTAGCTATCCTTTCCATGATTTCTGGCTTTACAAAAACTATCCTTTCTTTGCCTCCCTTTTCTATGATCTTGAGTTTTGCAGGCTTGGTTTTATCCTGCTTCCAGCTTTCCCAGTCAAAAGCCCTCAGATTTAAAGTGAGTAGTCCTTGCGGACGCAATGCGCTGTAAAAAGAAAGAAGCAGCATTATTTTTTCCCTTTCATTCAAACAGGCGCTTTCTATTTTATACAGCTCTTCCTCTGTTGGAAAATCTGGAAGCTTCCTGTTTTTTCTCCCCCTTGTTTTTGGGATTCTTATTTTCTGATATTCAAATACTGACGGATGCTGCTCTATAAAAAACTCTTTAAGATTGCTGGCAAAAGCTTTTGCAACTCCATTTTTGTAATTGTTCAGGAAATTATTTACTGCTTCTTGGGTGAAATCAAGGCTTCCAAACCTATCGAAATACATTCCATATTCCTTTTTTGTTCTGTTGGAAAGCCCCCTCAGGCTTAGCCACCCAAGGAATTTGTTTTTGTCCATATATAATAATTGGAGCTTGGAATATTTAAAAGTATTCAAC
>CAZLHJ010000048.1:0-2364 GCA_964559675.1 Candidatus Woesearchaeota archaeon
GTAAGTCTTCTTAATCTTCCACTCTCGGTCTGAATTACATGTTTAAATCTGGAAGGGCTACTTCCGCCTTCTCCTGTCACAATAGTTCTAGAGGGGGCATCTAAATTTTCTGGGAAAATCATCCCTCCTTCTGAATAGATATATGTAAATCCTTTTCCATTACTCCGTTCTTCTTTTTTTGCACCTTTTAGATATTTCCATTCTTCAAGAGATTTCTCATCGATAAAGAATTCTTCTGGAATTTTATCCTCTGAAAGCATTATTCTTCTAATAGTTATTTGTTCTCCATTATATTCTGGAAATACTTTCGCAGTTAAAATTTTTCGATTAATCATAATTCCGCAATTTTCAAACGGACTAAATTTCCCACCTTTATTAAATTCATTAGAAATCTTAAATGGGTCTCCTACCAAGTTGAATTCATGATAAAATGCAGTTTTATCCTCCTTAATTTTAAATGCTTTAGCTAATATGCCTTCTTTATTAATCCAAGATTTTTTGTCTTTAAT
The DNA here is from genome assembly GCA_964559675.1 of Candidatus Woesearchaeota archaeon. GTDB lineage: Archaea > Nanobdellota > Nanobdellia > Pacearchaeales > GW2011-AR1 > CAZLHJ01. The sequence goes on from CAZLHJ010000048.1 coordinate 510, forward strand.
TTTCTTATAAATTTTTGAGTCTCTATGGTAGCCTAAGATAAAAACTCTCCTCCTTCTCTGAGGTAATCCATATTCAGCTGCATTTATTATTCTCCATTCAACAGCATAGCCTAAATCAGATAATGTAGATAACATTATTGCAAAATCTTTTCCTCTTTGTTGTGCAGGGGATTTTAATAATCTATCTACATTTTCAAGAAAGATAAATTCAGGTTTGTGGTTCGATACAATTCTATGAATTTCCCACCATAAGACTCCTTTTTTTCCAGTTATTCCTTCAGATTGGCTTAAACTTTTTGCCACAGAGTAGTCTTGGCACGGAAAACCTCCGACTAGGAGATTGTGCTTAGGGATTTCTTCAAGTTTTACTTTTGCAATGTCTTTATTTGAGTGCCCTTCTTTTCCGAATTTTTTAATATATATTTCAGAAGCTTCTTGGCTTTTTGTTGCAGGCTCCCATTGATTGCTCCATACTATTTTGAATTTTTTAGAGGCTCTTTCTAACCCTATTCGAAAACCACCTACTCCTGCAAATAATTCGACTACTTTTACCTCTTTCATAGAAATACATATAGGTAGACTTTATAAATATTTTGATCACCAATTTGTAGATTCATCAATTTCAAGCATAATCTTTCTATTTTCTAGCTAATTTTGATTGAAGTCCGTAGATTCGAGTTGTCCAAATCTTCCACTTTTTAATAGCTTTATATCATCAAAAAATCTAAATAAGGGCAAAATCTTGGAATTTCATGAGTTTAGCAAGTAGGCTTGGAAGTTTAGCTGTTTTAACCGCAGGTTTGACTGTAGGAAGTGCAAATGCTGCTCTTTACGATAATTTTAATTCTGGAGATTTGAATTTGAGTAAATGGTCTGAAGTTCTTGCAACGGATTCATCTAGTAATTTGACTGATGAACATGAAATAAGAAATGGAGTTTATCACACTGCAAAATTAACTCCTTCAGATTCGGGAACTGCTTTGGTGTTTAATAGGCAATTCATTCCAGGAGAGTTTATCGATTATGATGTAAATTATTTATCTGGAGAAGGAAATAGGATACATACAGTTTATTTAAACGGTAATTTTACTAGCTCATCATTATTTGGATTTTGGAATACAATTGAAGATGGAGGAGTAGGAAATGATTTTGGAAATTATCATGTTAAGATAAATTTCACAGATTCAGGGATTATTCCTTTTATCACAAGACCGAATGGGGAAATTGTTGAGCATAATCTTATTGGAGGCTCTTCTCAAGATTATTCTTTTGGAGTTGTTACGAGAACAGGCCATAACGGGACCGTTCATTTGGATTACGATAATTTTTATGTTAATGGAATTCCAGAGCCGTCTTTATTAGTTGGAAGTTTGGCTTCTCTTGCTCTTTTGAGGCGAAAAGAGTAGTGTGCTCCCTGGGGACATATGTCCTACCCTAAAATAATCTAGCAAAATCAAAGTAAACTTGAGCAGGAGTCTTGTTTTCAAGACTCTTATGTATCTTAAAATGATTATATCTCATTCTGAATGATTGAATATCTTTATTACAAAAACTCAATTCTCTTCTAATTGTCTGAAATAATCTTTCTATCTTCCCACAAGTTGTTGGACTATGAACTGCGCTTCTAATATGGTGAATTCCTCGACGATTACAATCTATCAAACTTAGAGTTTTTACTTTTCAATCCGTAAGCAGAACCATTATCTGAAAGTATCTGCTTAGGTTTTCCATGAATCTTTATCAAATCATCCAGAAGTTTAGTTACAACTTCAGTTGTAACGCTGTTAACTGCAAATAAACTTATGCTGTATCTTGAGTGATCATCTATTTCAAATCGAGTATATTTGTTTCTCTT
>CAZLHJ010000049.1:0-2330 GCA_964559675.1 Candidatus Woesearchaeota archaeon
TGATCTCTAAAGAGGATTTTTCAAATTCATCCAACATATCTCTAGAGATATCTAAAATTTCTCTTTCTGCTTCAGAATATTTTTCAATTTTTAAGTTTAAGTTCTTCAGTTTATCTCTTAATCCCTCATTTATTTTTAAGAAATTTTTAAATTTTTTACCCATATTATGTTGGATTCTTAAATATGCCTCAATCAAAACAAAGAGAATTACATTCAAAAGAATAATTATAAAAAATTCAAAAGAAATATTGAAAACTAAAATTGTCCAGATAATCCCAAAAAAGAATAAAATAGAATATAATAATGCTCTAAATTTACTCCCAATCATAAATTCTCAAAAAAAGAGGCTCTTTTAAAGATTGTTGTATAGAATTGATTAATAGAACAATACATTAAATTTTTAAAATGCCTTTTAAACATAAGCCTATGGATCCAACTCCCTACTTAACTGAGAAGGATGAATTAAGGTTATTTTTCTGGAATACAAGAAATAATTTTGGAGACCAGCTATCTAAAGAAATTATTGAATGGGTAACAGGTAGAAAAGTCAAATTAGTAGACATAAAAGAAAAATCAAAATTGGTCTCCTTAGGATCCATATTACATTCTGTAAACGACAATGATTTAGTTTGGGGAACAGGAGTTCATCCAAAATATTTTCTGAATAAAACCTACTATGGCAAAAATCCTCTTGTTTTTGCAGTTAGAGGACCTATAACTCGAGATTTCCTAATGTCTGACGGAATAAATTGTCCAAAAATTTATGGAGATCCTGGAATATTTATGCCTTTAATTTATAATCCAAAAATAAAAAAAAATAAAAAATTTGGAATAATCCCCCATTATTCTGAAAAAGAATTATTTAATCAAAAAGAAATCATTGATGTTGAGAAACCTTGGAAAGAAGTCATTAATGAAATTCTGAAATGTGAAAAAATAGTCTCCACTTCATTACATGGCATTATAATTGCGGAAGCGTATGGTATTCCTGCAATTTGGTTAAGAATATCAAAAAAAGAAGGGACTTTCAAATTTTTTGATTATTACTTAGGGACAGGAAGGATGCCTTCTCCCGCGTATTCATTAAAAGAAGCCGTAGAAAGAGAAAAAATTGAACTCCCTCAATTCAATCACTTAAATCTATTTGAATCATTTCCAAAAGAACTAATCGCAAATGAAGAACATTATCAAAATAGATTAAAAGAGATAATGCTTTTCCAAAAAAATGAAGAAATTATTTTTCCAAAAAAATTAAATTTGAATCTTGAAAAAAACAATTTTATCAAAACACATCGAAGTGGTTGGGAATACGCAATTAATTCCTTAAAACCAGTTCATAATGAAAAAGGATTTTTATTGGAAGGATTTATAGACAAAAAATTTAGATATGGTAGAGACGAAGGAGACGTTAGGAACAATCCATCTCCAATTAGAGAACCTTGGATAGGATTTATTCACACTCCCCACAATACTCCGAAGCACATCTATCCTGAAAGGGCTCTTGAAAAGACATTTGAATCTGAAATCTGGAAAGAAAGCATCAAATATTGTAAAGGGATTTTCTGTTTATCAAAATATCAAAAAGAGGCTCTTGAAAAAATATTAAATGTTCCTATAGAAGATTTGATTCACCCGACAGAGACTCCTGAAATAAAATTTAACATGAAATCTTTCCTAACTAATAATGATAAAAAAATAATTCAGATAGGACTTACGTTAAGAAAAGTAAACTCTATATTTCTTTTGAAAACAGACCATTTAAAGAGAAAGATTTTGAGTTTTGATTCAAATCTCTTAGAGCTATCTAAGCAAAAAGAAAAAGAAGCACTAAACATCTCTCCAGATTATTCTTCTGTAGAAGAAATAAAATTCTTAGAAAATGAAGAATACGATAAATTATTATCTGAAAATATAGTTTTCTTAGACCTTTGGGATGTAGCTGCCTGCAACACAATTATAGAATGCATTGTTAGAAACACTCCTATTTTAGTAAACCCTTTACCTGCAGCTAAAGAATACTTGGGAGAAGACTATCCATTTTACTTTAACACTCTTGAAGAAGCTTCAGAAAAAGCAGAAGATATTTTCTTAATCAGAAAAACTCACGAGTACTTAAAAAAGCATCCTATAAAAGAAAAATTAACTGGAGAATATTTCTTAAAATCATTTGTTAATTCGAAAATTTATAAAAGTCTTTAACCAGCGTAAACCGGTCCAATCTCTAATCCGCCAGTTGCCTTGGCACTCTTCAAATAATATTCTTCAATCTTCTTATATCTCTTTGCAGTTTCACTTGAAACAGAAGGTTTAATCTTCTTGAATGCCTCATT
>CAZLHJ010000050.1:0-2258 GCA_964559675.1 Candidatus Woesearchaeota archaeon
GAAAGCTTCTAAATCTTTATTATTAGCTAAGGGATATTTGAAATTATACGAGGATATTACTGGAAAAAGTATAACTGGGAATGTAGTTAGGTTTTACATTGACTGACTTTTCGTTTTAAAGTAATAACGGGGTGTTACCATTCATGTTAAGGTTATTGGCTTTGAACGATAACCTATAAATTAATCATAAAAAAACGTAAAAATGACCGAGAACCTCAAAAATCAAGAAAATTGGAAAAATCCTGTCACAAAAAGTGGTAAAAAAGATTTAAATATTGGAATTCTGTCTTTTGAAGATATGGAAAAGAGCGATATCCTTACATTTTTTGTCTTTTCTATTCTTATATTCATTATAGCCTATATTTTTGAATTAAACTTAGTTTTAGTATTAGTCGGTATAATAATTTACCTTATCATAGTCTTCTTTAAGAAACCCCTCTCAAAGATGTTCCTATTATGATTGAAAAAAATGAATATTCCAGATTAATTGCTCTTAGTACTTTGATTTTTTTAGCTAACTTTTTCTTATTTATAGTATTTGTTATTGATTTTTTCTTCTCAGATTTATTGAACTCAAGCAGGACATACATATTCATAGCCCTTTATTTATCTGCTATCATCTATTATTTGATAATATTTACATTGGCAGGTCATTATATCGATGTCTTGAAAAGTAAGATAAAGAAAAACCCTAGTAAATTCTATGCTATTATGTGGATTAGTATTTTCATAATAAGCTTTTTAGTTTTTTTCATCTTTTCAGATTTAAAAACGGCAATTGCTTTGTTTGGTACACCTTTGGTTATTTTTATACTCTCAAAAATAAAAGAATCATTTGAAGCTTTGAAAAAATCTAAAAAGAAAAAATCAAAGAAGTAAATTCACTAAATTTTTTAAATTGCTCAACAACTTCTTTCCCTTATCTTTTATCTCATATTCTGTAGAAAGACTTCCCAATTCAATTCTCTTTATGCAATCTTTTTCTTCTAATTCTTTCAGAACTTTTTGTAAGGTGGTGTGAGAAACTTTTGTCTTTCTGAACATCTCATTATACCTCGATTTATCTTTATTTAGAATCTCAAGAACCTGTAATGTCGCTTTGAATTCCGCAGTATCAACAATCATAAAGCGATGTGGTAAAATTTATAAATAAACAATACATCGTATTTACGATGTTTAGAACATGGAAAAGGAAACTATAAAAAGAATTAAGAGAATTACAATAACTGCTGTAATCACTTTAGGGATTATTGCTCTTCTTTATACATATTTAATTTCTCAACCTTCTGTCAAAACGAATCAAAATCCTAGTCTATTTGAAGATTGTAGGTTTGAACAAGTCCCTTATCAAGAAACTGAAGAATATATGGAAACTGTGCCTTATCAGGAGAGAATTCCTTTTCAATTCAATGCAGTAGATAATACTCCCTTCCCTTGTGCAGACTTTGGGAATTATAAGGAATGCTATTACGTAACTGTGACTAATTTAGATTCTATTGGGGGAGTTTTTGAAGTGAATTGCGATTTTCAAACATTAAATAGGAGATTGTCAGATTCAGACTCTTCTTATATAAAACCTGGAGAAAGCTTTAAGTTCACTTGTGAAGCAGATGTTGATTTTGGAGAAGATATAAAGGGAAGTTATTTTGTTAGTCCTCCGATTAAGGAAGAAACTAGGTATAAGGATGTTCAAAGAACTAAAACTGTTACTAAATATAGAGAAGAGAAGTTTTGTTATTAAAAATTAATTACTGTATCTCTGTTCTTTAACATAAGAATTTCCTTTCTCCAGTTCTTCTATTATATTTTCTATTTCTTGTAAGGCATCTTCTACAGAAATAGCAATGACTGGATAATTGTGCTCACTTATTTGTTGGTTAAAGAAGTTTTTTGTTTGTTCGTCTGCATAAACTATTTTTACTTTATCGGTATTTGGGATTTCTCCATCCTTGTCAGTTGCATAAGATAATATTCTTTGGTTTGTATTTCCTCTAATCGTTGGATTGTATTCCGGGCAAAACATATTCTCTCCAATTTCCATTAAAGATTGAAATTTATCTCCTAGCTCAGTTTTAATATTTTCGACTTCGTCTGAGAGGAAAAAGACTATATGTGGATTAATTTTCTCTCTATGAAGAATTTTAATCATCACACTTTTAAGTAAGAATTTAGAAGAATTATTTGAACTATTTTTTGAAGCTACTTGAAAAATAGATTTAGTTAAGAAAAAATATGTTTTATTTTCTATTAGTTCCATC
>CAZLHJ010000051.1:0-2096 GCA_964559675.1 Candidatus Woesearchaeota archaeon
TACACATTAACCTATTTCCTCTGAACTTACAATCAACATGTTTCTTTTTATTTAGGATCTCAATTCTTCTCTTAGCAGTAGCAGGATGGATGTTAATTGCTCTAGCTATCTTTGTTGGAGTAACTCTTAATCTTGATTTAGAGAGTGCTTTCAATATATCTCTGTCAATTGGATCAAATTTATCTTTCATTCTAGTTTTTTGATTTTTATTGAATAATTTTTCTTATTTTTTAGAGGCACTTTAAATATAAAAACATCTCCTTTATCGAGGTCAAGGGCATCTATTATATCTACAGGTATTTGAATACTATATTGTCTCCCCGAAAATTGAAGTTTCTGCTCTTTAGTTATTATATCAGGTTCTTTTATTTTAATGTCAAATTCCTCTTTTTTTGCCATATTTCTATATAATATTCATTATTTATAAATTTATTCTTTATTAATATTACTAAATTATCTTTTTGTAAAAAAGAAAAGGTTTAAATATGCATATAAAATGGTAATATTACTATATTACAATAGGTCGCAGTAGAAATGATAGAACAAATAATTATTGGTTTGGTTGGAATTGTATTAGTTTGGGTTATTTATCTTTATAAGAAAATTTCTAGTTTAAATTTGGAAATTAAGAAAGCAGAATCTGAGATTAAATCTGTGCAGGTTAGGTTTGGAAAAACTTTTGAGAAGTTCGTTCCATTTATAACTGATTTTCCAGTAGATAGAGAAAAATTTGTTTTCTTAGGTATGCCTATTGATGGAATAGCATTTGAAGATGATAAAATTACTTTCATAGAAATAAAGACTGGATGTTCACAATTATCAACTAAACAACGAAATATAAGAGACATTGTTAGAAATAAACAAGTTTTTTTTAAAGAGGTGAGGTATGGGGAGGAAAAAAGGAAAGATTGATCCAATTAAGAAAATGGAAATACAAGATAATATTAGGAAGCATCTTGTTAATCCCAATTATTGGCATACGTATAATTTAGCAAAAACTCAAGAGAAGAGATTAGTTTATAGATTATTGTATGAATTATGTCAATTAATTCCAGAACCATTACATACAAATGGAAGACCTCCTGTTCCGATAAAAGATTTAGTTTTCTCTTTAGGATTAAAACTTTATTCAAATTATTCAGGGAGAAAAGTTTCTTCGGATTTACATCATGCTCAAATGGCAGGATTTATTTCAAGAGCCCCGCATTTCAATACATTAAACGATTTCTTAAATTGCCCAGCAAGTTTTGATTTATTAAGAAAACTGTTAACTGTAAGTGCTTTACCTTTGAAAAATTTAGAGGATAGCTTCAGTTTAGATTCTTCAGGATTTGGAACCAATGTTCATGAAAGATGGAAAAAGGTAAGAAGTACAACTTCTCTAGAGAAGGTGAGTTTAATGAAGAGTTTCTTAAAAGGTCATATATGTATTGGTACTAGAACAAATGTAATCGTTAGTTGTGAGATCTCCTCAGGCTATGGTGCAGATGCTCCTTATGCAGAACCACTTCTAAAAGTTTTAGGAGACAATTTCAATGCTCGAGAAGTGAGTGCAGATAAGGCTTATTGTTCAAAAAGAATATTTCAAATTGTTCAATCAATTGGTGCATTGCCATTTATTCCATTTAAAGAGAATTCAATCGAAGGAGAAAATAGCCCAGAAATTTGGAGAAGAATGTTCAGATATTTTAAAAAGCACACAGAAGAATTTTTGAAGTTTTATCATAAAAGGAGTAATGTTGAGACGGTCTTTTCTATGATTAAGGTAAGGCTAGGAGAGCATTTAAAGGGCAGGAATTTAGAGTCTCAGAAGAATGAACTAGTTATGAAATTTATTATACATAATATTTGCTGTTTAGTTCAGGAGATTTTTGAGAATGGAGTTCATATTGATTTCAAAATCTGTCTAGAAAAACTTGTAGATAGAAGAGAATTAGGGCATGTTCCTTTAAAAAAGAAAAATAATCGAGTTGGTAAAATTAAGTTTTAACGGGGTTTTCGGTTATTTTAAATTTATGTTATTACTTTTTCGTGCAACGCCAAGGTTATTGTTACTCTCGTAGATAACAAAGTGGCAGAAAAGTTTAAAAGCTAAT
>CAZLHJ010000052.1:0-2031 GCA_964559675.1 Candidatus Woesearchaeota archaeon
TTTGAATTTGAAACATGGAGTCAAGTTCTCTTACAATCTAGTAGCTTCTTACATTATTTTGGAGAACTAAAAAAAATTTACAAAAAAGACAAACAATTCCAAAAGTATTTATTAGAAGATTTAAAATCATTCAGTAAGAAAAAACTTGATGAAAATCAACTCGATTTCTTCTTAGAAGAAATATTATTCTTTTATTTAGTCTCAAAAGGAGAGATTAAGCTTTCTAATCCTTTTGTACAAGGACATGAAAAATGGACCCTGTTTTGTTATCCAGGACCTCCTCTTAAATCTGAGATTTACATCTTTCAAAAGAACCCCTTTAAATTGAGTAATAAATCAAATAAATTTGAAAATAGTTATTATGATTTAATTAATAAAAAACTATATGATTATGATCGGGTCGATTTAGAGACTATTGAATTTTAAAATGAAAATAAGAGATATGGCTAATAAAGATGTAGACTCCATTTATGAAATTGGAAAAAGTACTCCAGAATTCAAAATCTCCCACAATCCTAATTCAATCTTTTGGCCAAAAGAAACTCTTCTAAATTGGGTCGGCACAAAAGAAGATGTTCTATTAGTTGCAGAAGAAAAGGGAGAGATTATGGGATTTGTAATCTGTAGAACACATAAGAAAACAAGTACTGCCTCCTTAGATAATATCTGGGTCTCTCCAAGGTTTAGGGGCAAAGACCTCTCTAAAAAACTCCTTAATTATTTATTAAAAGAATTAAAGAAAAGAGAGATAGGTTATGTCTTTGGGCTAGTAAAGGAAGATAATCTCTCTTCAATAAAGTTCTTTGAGAAAAATAATTTCAACAAAGGATATAACTTCTACTGGGTTGAAAAAGAATTATAATTAATCTTTTAAACTCTCATTCTAAGAAACTAAATGGTTAGAAAACTTGTCACACTAGAAGACTACATGATATCTCCCCAAACTTTAATCTCAAGAATAATTGGACTTCAAGCGATTCTTTTAACCTTGCGAGATGCAAGTCCATCAGAAATTATAGATACTTATCTAACTTATTTCACAATTGAACAAGAACAAAATAATAGATACCAATTTCAAGCAAGAAAAGATGATCTTTACAAAAGAAAGAAGTGCTAACATTTAAAAACCCAGTCAAACTCTAAAAAATACCTCCTAGAAATAGGACGTTTCAGGTACTGGCTGAAATAAATCCAGATCAACCCCTGAGCTTATTATATCAAAATGCCAAGAAAGAAAAAAACAGAAGAAACTGAAGCAGTTCAAGAAACTGAAACTCAAGAAGCTGAAGCTCCAAAATCTGAAGAAGTAATCGAAGCTAAAGAAGATAAAAAATCAAAATTAGCAGCTCTTAAAGCAAAAGCAAAAGCTTTAGCTGAAGGAATTGACGAGACAAAAACAAAATCTGAAGATATTAAGAAAAAAGTTAAAGCAAAAGCTGGCGACGAACAAGAAGAAGTTGCAAATACTCTAGTTCCAATTGAAGATTATTTGAAATCCTCTATTCACTTAGGAACAAGAGTCATTACTCCAGATATGAAATCCTTTGTTTACAAGAGAAGAGCAGATGGATTAGCAGTTTTCAATACAGCATTATTAGACGCTAAATTAAGAGAAGGAGCAGAGTATTTAGCACAATTCGCTCCAGAAGACGTCGTATTAATTGGAAAGAGAGAAGCTGGTTGGAAAGCAATAGAATTATTCTCAAAAGTTACCGGAGTAAGAATCTTTACAAAGAAATACCCTGCTGGAATCTTAACAAACCCCCAATTAGAAAATTTCTTAGAAACAGATTTAATTTTCATTTGTGATCCATGGTTGGATAAAAACGCATTGAAAGACGCAAACTCAACAAAAGTTCCAGTAATGAGCATCTGCGACACAAACAACTATGCCTTGGGAATTACAAAGATAGTCCCAGGAAATAATAAGTCTGCAAAGTCACTAGGAATGATTCTTTATTTAATGGCAAAATTATACGTCGAGAAAAGAAAATTGAAAGTTGAAGTTCCACCAATTTCAGATTGGATAGA
>CAZLHJ010000053.1:0-1861 GCA_964559675.1 Candidatus Woesearchaeota archaeon
CACCCCTCAAAAGATTTATTAATCAATAACTATTATCTAAACAATGAAAAAGAGGAAATCTAATTTCACACCTTCTAAAAAATTATTATTTTTCTTATATGCATTCGTTGCATTAATGTTATCAATATTTACTGAAACCCTTTTAGAAACTTCAATCGGAAAAATATCTTTAATATATAGCTTCTTGACAATAACATTAACTTCTACACTAAGAATTATGAAGAAGTGGTAATCATCCAACTATTTTAATTCCATCATCTTCTTTTCTAGGAATTATATGAATATGTGCATGCATTACTACTTGCCCCGCAACTTCTAAATTATTCATAACAAGATTAAATCCATCTCCTTTCTTCTCGTCAAGTAATTTTCCCGCAACTCTTTTTGTAAATTCTAAAAGCTCATTTCCCAACTTATTTGGAATATCTAATAATGTAACAAAATGTTTCTTAGGAATAACTAATGTATGTCCTTCACTAACTGGCCTAACATCCAATATAGCTATAAAATTATCACTCTGGTCAACAAAATCAGTTTTAATTTCTCCTTTAGCTATCTTACAAAAAATACATTCTTTACTCATTTTAATTAGAAAACAAACTCTTATAAAAACCTTGTTTCAAAATTTCCCTATTAACGCTCTCTCTTCTCAAGTTACTCCCAAAAATCTTTTCAAAAAACGTTCTACTCTCATGTGTATTTGTAATCGCAGAACTCAATCTTCCAATTTCTTTCCCAAATTTACTTTTCGCATTATAAACACTAGTTGGAATTCTCATAAATAACGCTCGCCCATTAGATTTGTCGTCTGGAATCTTTGCAACAACTGGAATTCCCGTGGTTTGCTCTATTTCACTAATACTTAACTCATACTTCGGATCCCTAACTTTATTCAAAACAATACCCGCTATTGGCCTACCTCTTTGCTTTGCTAACTGAGCTGCTCTAAGACTACAACTCAGCGTAGGATAATCTGGAGTTGAAACAACGAATAATGCATCACTAGCTAAAATTGTCGACAAAAGTTCTTCATTTAAACTCGGGCTTGAATCTAGGACAACGTAATCATAATTTCCTTTAATATTTTTTAATTTATCTTTCAATTTCAAATAATTTAATCTCTCTCTTTGGACATAACTTCCCGGAACAACATCTACTCCATACCTATTATGTAAAACACTACTCATTTTTTTCTTACCTGATAGAACTTCATGTATTGTTCCCTCTGGCTCGACTATATCCATATGTAAACCTAAATTCGGAGCAGAATAATTAGCATCGACTAAAAGAACATTCTTACCATATCTATTCCTCAAATCTGCAGCGAGAGAACTAGCAACAGTAGTTTTTCCTACACCTCCCTTAATGGAGATCACCCCTATAACCTTCCCCATAACCTAATTAAGAAAAATAATGTTTATAATAGTTTCTAAGTGAGTTTAAATCCACCACGCTTGTCTTTTTTCAAAACTTTATTCGGATCTACAACTACTCCCTTCCCATTTATAATCTTTAAATCTACAATCTTCTTCTCAAAACCGACTCCTCTCATCTTCAAAATCTCTATTCCAGACGTCCTTTCCCCTTTATCAAAAATAACATTGTAAATAATAATAATTCCATCAGATAAGAACGAGACCGCTTCCCCTTGTTCTTTGAATGTTGTACCTATATGAGAAGGTGCTGAAACTTCCCTAATTAAGAAGTTTGTAATTTTATTATGTTCTAAATACCTAAATAATTGTTCCATATAAATTCTAAATCTACTTTCTTCTCCTGAAAACGCAGAAGCAATACTAGTCAAAGAGTCTATTACTATGAAATCAGGGTCATAATCTTTCGGAAATAAAACTGGATCTAT
>CAZLHJ010000054.1:0-1850 GCA_964559675.1 Candidatus Woesearchaeota archaeon
ATCAATCTGAGATTTATCAAAATGAGACAAACTCTTTGATATATAGTGTTGGAGTCGGGAGTTATACTTGGGGATTAAACTGTACTGATATAGCAGGAAATGTAGGTAATTCTACAACGAGAAGTTTGACAATAAATGTGGTAGAATCTAGTTCTGGATCAAGCTCTGGGGGAAGCTCTGGTGGCGGTGGAGGCGGAGTAACTGCTTCAGCCGTTTCTGAAGGAGAAACGTTTACTCCGACAAGGCAAGAAGTTTCATCTGGATATTCTAAACAAGTAAGTAAGGGAGATAAAATAAAATTTGAGATCTTTGACGAAAATGCGGAGATCCATACATTAAGTGTTGATGGGATCGGAGATAACCACATTAATTTGACAATTAGGAGTGATCCAATAAAATTAATTCTTGGAATTGGGCAAAGTGCAAAAGTAAATCTTACCTCATCTGAGTTTTATAATTTCTTTATTAGATTAGATAAAATTGAAAATGGAAAAGCTTCTTTGACTATTCAGAGCATAATGGAGACAATAGTCGGAGGGGCCGATAATCAAAAAGAAGAAGTGAGTGAGAATGAATTAAAGGAAGATATTGATGAAGGGAGCAACTTATGGTTTTTTGTGTTTATAGGGGCCCTGCTAGCTTTTGTAGTGGCAATAATTGTCCATTATTATGATGTTTACAAAGCAAGGCATCCTCAAGCAGAAAATAGTTCGAAGAAAGAGAGTAATTCTACAGAAAAACCTAAATTAAAGAAAAGAGTTTCTAAGAAGAAAAGAAAATAAAAATGCGGGGAGTAGGTACTCGCGAACAAAGTTCTCGGTAACTTCAATTCTTACAAATTTAAGTATTCGAACCTGTTCGAATCAAATTAAGAATGTGATGCGGGGAGTAGGATTCGAACCTACGAAGGCACTAAGCACACAAGATCTCTTATGGATCTTTAGCAAAACCCATTCTAGCGAATAGGCGACATCTTAAGTCTTGCCCTTTTGACCGCTCAGGAATCCCCGCTTGTTAATAAAGAAAATCTTTGTATTATAAAGCTTTTGCTTGCTTATTAAGTCTCTTCTTTGTGCAAGAGTAGTTCTAGGGATATAATAGCCCAGAGATTTATAGAGCTCCCATCTTGAAGAGTGTTTTGGGTTTCTGAACCCTATCTCAGAAATATATCTCCTTACATCATCTAATCTGTAGATTAAGACGCCGTGAGAGGTATTTTTATTAGTCTTTCCCTTGTAAGGTTTGGTAAATCTTGGAGAGAAACCTTCTTTTTTTAAAATTGAGTAAACTGAATTAATTAATTCTTTAGAGATCGTCACTAATTTAATTGTTGGTCGATTATTAATCGGATTTTTAGCAGACCTGTTCCTATCAAAATATAAATTACCATCTGTATCAAAAATACCTCTTAGGAATCTTTTCCCCAATTCAGAATTAGATAAGATCTCATTTGGAACTGAGAGATGAACCTTAGGCCCTGCTTTTATTCCTAAACTCTCAAAAAATTCAACTATTTTTTTATCGAAGATATAAAACCCGTAAACTCCTACTTTCGGATGTTCTTTATAATTTACAGGTTTTTTATAGAGTGGAATCATAATCTTTTTATTATATAGCTTTGAGACCCATTTATCATGATATTCTTTTTCTTCAGATATGTCTCCTCCCAAATAATACATCTGATATCTAGAGTTCTTGCTTATACAACCATCCCCCATATGAATTCCGATTATTTCTGCTAAATCCCCGTCTATTTTCATATGTCTTAAAAACCGCCCGTTTATATATAATTTACGATAAGCCTTAAATAATGTTCAGTTCTAATTTATACGAGGTGTAAAATGACATAT
>CAZLHJ010000055.1:0-1841 GCA_964559675.1 Candidatus Woesearchaeota archaeon
AAGGTTATTGTTACTCTCGTAGATAACAAAGTGGCAGAAAAGTTTAAAAGCTAATTTGGGGCTGTAATATATAGGTTGGAACATATAGGTTAGAAAAAAATGAAAGACAATTTCGATATATTTTTTAGAAGGAAACCAGCGTTGATGTTGGTCGCATTAAAAAAGATTGCAAGAGCAAGATACGGAAGTATTTTAGCTAAAGAAGTTGATTGCACATATAGTCACGCAGTAAAGATTCTTCAACAATTAGAGAAATTAGGATTAGTTTTATTTGAAAAGAAAGGAAGAATTAAATTAATCAAATTAACAAAAAAAGGTCAAGAAGTTGCAGATAATATAGAAAATATTAAGGGCGTTATAAATTAATTTTATTTCTTAGAAAATTTCAGCTAATGTTTTTTGTATAGGTGGGAAATGTCCTTTAAATAAGTGTCCTGTTCGGTATTCAGGGCGTCTTGAAGATGAGGTCTCTTGTATGTCTTGAGGAGTGTATGGAATAATTCTAGTGTCTGTGAATAAAGAAGGTTGTTCAGTAGGTTGAGGAATTCTACCTGTAAATAAATTTCCTGTATGCTGACATGGTAAGTCGTATCCTCTTTCTGGCATACTAGATAATGTGTTAAATTTCTTTAAAAATATTGTTATGTTTATTTGCTCTTGTTGAATTTATTCCGATATTCTTTTAAACCCTCTAATTCTCTAAACTTTAATGGCCTTGTAGCTCAGCCCGGTTAGAGTACTAGGCTCTTAACCTAGGTGTCGCGGGTTCAAATCCCGTCAAGGCCATTTTTATTTTACGGGTTGAGTTAATTTCTAGGAGATATATTTAAAAGAATTAATTAGGGAGGTTTATTTGAATTAGTTAAGGTGATTTTATCTGTAAACTCTCCAAGTATGTTCACATTTTACGCACTTGTAGAATTTTGTTTCTGATTCATCTGATGAACGAGTTTGTTGAGTCCAGAAATAAGCTTTATTGCTTTTACATTTCAGACATTTTATTTCTACTACTGGATAAGTATTCGACTCTTTTTCATTCACGACTGTAACAATATCTTTAGATTCAATTTTTTCAGAAGATTGGATTTTAATTTTCTTTTTGGGTTTAAATCCGCATGAGGCACAAGCTGCAACTCCTTCCTTCAAAATTATTAAACCCCCACATTTCTCGCAAAATTCCATGCTAATTAGATTTCTGATAAAGAGCGAAAGAGTATATTAATCTTTTGCTTAACAGAAGCCCCTCAGGCTTTCAGGTTTCAAGGGTTCAAAGAAGATAAGTTTAATCCAGCCTAAGTAAGGAATCTTGAAAACTGCTTTTCCTATAATCTGTTCTTGTTCTATTTCTTTTTCAATATCTAATTGTCCAGGATTATTGTCTCCCTTTGTGGATATTGGATCTGTATCGACTACCCTATGGATTAGAGGGTATTGTCTATCGGCATTAAAGACTATAATGTCTCCTTCAGTATAGTTTTTAGCCCCGACTATGAGCGCTATGTCTCCTTTATTTAGACCTGATTTGAGAGTGTATGATCTGAATTCCTCTTTAGTTATTCCATTAGAAGTATACCAAAGAGAATTTTGTTCCCACCATTTATCGAAACTTGAGTCGTGATACATCGAGCAAGATTCAACCACAACTAATGGGAGGGAGGTTCCGGTAACTAATGAAAGTCCTGGGAATAGAATGAATTTGATTATAACTACCATTAAGATAAGTGAAACAATCCAGCTTTGCCAGGTATCTTCCTTAAGAAAATTCCAGAATTTCTTTAAAGGTTTTAATATATCCACGTCGTCTTTAAGGGAAAAAGGTTTATAAAATGTTTGTAGTCTTG
>CAZLHJ010000056.1:0-1826 GCA_964559675.1 Candidatus Woesearchaeota archaeon
AATTACTCTAAAAACAACAAACTAGCCATTACTAAAACTCCTAAAACGAAGAATAATACTTGTAATAAACTTCTAGAGATCTTATCTGAATGCTTATGTAGCTCTGGAATTAAATCACTCCCTGCAATATACACGAATCCCCCTGCAGCAATGGGAATTAAGAAATACTCTAAATTCTCAATACTTCCAGATAAAATCAAAGCGATTAATGCTCCAATAACTGCAAGCAATCCTGATCCGAAATTAACTAATAGTGCCTT
The DNA here is from genome assembly GCA_964559675.1 of Candidatus Woesearchaeota archaeon. Lineage (GTDB taxonomy): Archaea > Nanobdellota > Nanobdellia > Pacearchaeales > GW2011-AR1 > CAZLHJ01. Next base: position 261 of record CAZLHJ010000056.1, read on the forward strand.
TCCTTTTGAAAATCCAGCATGCATTAAAACTGCAAAATCTCCAATTTCTTGTGGAATCTCATGTAATAAAATTGCAATTGTTGTTGCTATTCCAACGGGTATTGAAACAATATAACTTGCTCCAATAATTAATCCGTCTATCAAATTATGTAAACCATCTCCAACTAAATTAGTATATGCAAACGGATGAATATGTTTCTCGTCTATTACATTCGTATGACAATGTTGCCAATGAATCGCCTTCTCCAGTAAAAAGAAACCAATTATTCCAACTAAAAAATAAAAACTGATATCTAACCCAAATCCGTGCGCTTCAACACTCTCCGGAAGAAGGTGAATAAATACATCTCCAAATAAGGCTCCTGCAGAGAATGCAATTAAATAAATTAAAAAGAATTTTAATTTGGAAATTTTAACACCGACTAAGAATACTCCAATTAATGAGATTAAACTGACAATAAATACGCTGGCTAATGCATAAACCCAAATTTCATTCATAACCTACAACTCAAATTAATAATATTTAAACATTTTGTTATTAACTTTTCAATAAATTTATAAAGGAGATTATTAACCTTAATTTTATGTCGAAGATAATTAGCATATCTCTTTCAGAAAAAGAATTAGATGCTTTAAACGAGTTACAAACAGAAGGGGACTTTCTAGGTAGAAGTGAAACCATTCGAACAGCCCTTGAATTACTAAAATTAGAAGAAAAAACCCTATCTAAAAATAAAGGAATATCTGATGCCCTTTTAATCTTAATCCATAAACACTCTAAATATATCTCAAAAATAATCCACAAAAATGAAAATCTTATTAAAACTCACTTACATAATCACTTGAAAGACCATAGATGTATTGAAATTTTTATAATGCAAGGCGATGCAAATAAAATAAGAGAATTGTCAAAAGAAATTCAAAACAAGAAAGATATTTTTCTCTCTAAATTAATATTTTTATAACTATCTTCTTCTCATCAATCCCTTAGGATTATTCATCTTTATTACAAAGAAATAAACTAATGCTCCAACCCATCCTGTGAATAATATTAAAATAACCCAAATCACTTTCTCAATATCGTCCCTATATCTTCTTGTGGCTGAATCAATAATCATCCAAATCCAGAAAATTAAAAATAAAATTCCAACTAGCATCATTGCTCCAAATCCTAATGCCATAAATGGCCAAAATATAATATCTCCAAACCCAATCATACTAACTCAAAGAAATTCCCTTTTATAAAACTAATCTTTTACTCTTGTTTCAACTAATTTTCCAAAATTAAGAACTCTCTCTCCCCTCACTACCTTAGAAACTATCTCATTTAACTCCTCAATTTTTACCCTAACTTGTTTAGTTGTATCTCTATCCCTTATAGTTACACAATTGTCTTCTAAACTTTCTTTATCGATTGTAATGCATAATGGCGTACCTATCTCATCATTTCTACTATATCTCCTTCCTAAACTCCCAGACTCATCATACAAAACATTCCAATCCCCTCTCAGAGATTCTAAAACTTTCTTCGACATGCCCACTACTTTTTCATCATTTTTAACGATC
>CAZLHJ010000057.1:0-1826 GCA_964559675.1 Candidatus Woesearchaeota archaeon
GATCGTTAAAAATGATGAAAAAGTAGTGGGCATGTCGAAGAAAGTTTTAGAATCTTTGAGAGAGGATTGGAATGTTTTGTATGACGAATCTGGGAGTTTAGGAAGGAGATATAGTAGAAATGACGAGATAGGTACACCATTATGTATTACTATTGATAAAGAAAGTTTAGAAGACAATTGTGTAACTATAAGGGATAGGGACACAACTAAACAAGTTAGAGTAAAAATTGAGGAGTTAAGTGAGATAGTTTCTAAAGTAGTTAAGGGAGAAAGTGTTCTTAATTTTGGAAAATTAGTTGAAACAAGAGTAAAGGATTAATTTTATAAAAGGAATTTTCTTTAGTTTAGAATGATAGATTTTGGAGATATTATATTTTGGCCATTTATGGCATTAGGATTTGGAGCAATGATGTTAATTGGGATTTTATTTTTAATATTCTGGATTTGGATGATTATTGACTCAGCAACAAGGAAATATAGGGATGATATTGAAAAGGTTATTTGGGTTATTTTAATATTATTTACTGGATGGATTGGAGCATTGGTTTACTTCTTTGTAATAAAAATGAATAATCCTAAAGGTTTAATGAGAAGAAAATGATTATAAGAAAATTAATTTAGAGAGAAAGATATCTTTTTTGTTTTGAATTTCCTTGGATAATTCTCTTATCTTATTTGCATCTCCCTGCATTATAAAAATTTCAATACATCTATGGTCTTTCAAGTGGTTATGTAAGTGAGTTTTAATGAGATCTTCATTTTTGTGAATTATTTTAGAAATATATTTTGAGTGTTTATGGATTAAGATTAAAAGAGCGTCAGATATTCCTTTATTTTTAGATAGCGCTTTTTCTTCTAATTTTAATAATTCAAGTGCAGTTCTAATAGTTTCACTTCTTCCCAGAAATTTTCCTTCAGCTTGTAACTCGATTAGGGCATCTAATTCTTTTTCTGAAAGAGAGATACTAATTATCTTCGACATAAAAATAAGGTTAATAATCTTATTTATAAATTTATTGAAAAGTTAATAACAAAATGTTTAAATATTATTAATTTGAATTGTAAGTTATGAATGAAATTTGGGTTTATGCATTAGCCAGCGTATTCGTTGTTAGTTTAATTTCATTAATAGGAGTATTTTTAGTAGGAGTTAAAATTTCCAAATTAAAATTCTTTTTAATTTATTTAATTGCATTTTCTGCAGGAGCTTTATTTGGAGATGTATTTATCCATCTTCTTCCAGAGAGTGTAGAGGCACATGGATTTGGATTAGATATTAGTTTTTATTTCTTAGTGGGAATAATCGGTTTCTTTTTACTTGAAAAAGGGATTCATTGGCAACATTGCCATACGAATGTAATAGATGAGAAACATTTTCATCCATTTGCATATACTAATTTAGTGGGGGATGGATTACATAATTTGATTGACGGATTGATTATTGGGGCAAGTTATATTGTTTCAATACCTGTTGGAATAGCAACCACGATTGCAATTTTATTACATGAAATTCCACAGGAAATTGGAGATTTCGCAGTTTTAATGCATGCAGGATTTTCAAAAGGAAAGGCACTGTTGGTTAATTTCGGATCAGGATTGCTTGCAATTATCGGGGCATTAATCGCTTTGATTCTTTCTGGAAGTATTGAGAATTTAGAGTATTTCTTAATCCCAATTGCTGCAGGAGGGTTCGTGTATATTGCAGGGAGCGACTTAATTCCAGAATTACATAAACATTCTGATAAAATCTCTAGAAGTTTATTACAAGTACTATTCTTCGTTTTAGGAGTTTTAGTAATGGCTAGTTTGTTGTTTTTAGAGTAATT
>CAZLHJ010000058.1:0-1823 GCA_964559675.1 Candidatus Woesearchaeota archaeon
GGAGAAATAAAATGATTGAACTTAATAATACTGTATTCTTCAGATTATTCTACAATACAAGGGATGACCAAGAAAATATTTACTTTGTAACCGATGCACCTGCTCAAGAAGTTAGAAAAATTATAGCTAAGCATAAGTCTGATGAGTTTTCTACCTTCCAAGCAGTAGAAAAAGAAATTAAAGATAAAGGATATTCTATTCAAGAAATTCGTATGCTTGAATTTGATTTTAATTATGATTAATTAAAAGATTTTAGGGGAAGATTGCCCTCAGCAAAAGAGAAAATAATTTATGGCGTAATCAGATTAGCACCATAAAAAGCAAGTAAACCAGAAGAAAAAAGAATGAAAAATTTTCTTTCTTTTGCTTACCGCAAGGAATGAGGAGTCCCACTTCCCCTTTATTTTTATTTATTAAATTTTTAATTGAGGAGATTATGCAAAGAAGATTAAACCTTTATAAAGTAGATTTTGAAGCTGAGATAGGATATAAAGACTTACCCACACACAAAACATACCGCAGTTATTATATAGTAGCAGAAAATGAGGAAAAGATTCAGCTTAAATTAAGCAAAATCTTTCCCTCAAATAAAATTGAAATAAAGACAATTAAAGAAGTAGCTGATTCTGATGTTTTATTCTTATTAGAATAGATTACCACCTCGCTGGTGACCTTCTACCTAAAGTACTTCTTGTATCAAGATGTATGAATGTCGGATATAATCCCAACCCAAAATTACCTTTGGGCTTGGGTAACAAATTATAGTGACTTATTGCAGGATATTTCTGTGGAGTACTGTCTAAGTCACATAAAAATCTGAATATCATTTTTAATTTTCTATGGTCTTCTATTATGAAATCAATTGCATTAAAGACTAAATGTAAAGATTTCGGCTTTCCTTTTACCGCTTTGTTATAACTTTCACTTCGATAAGTAGAATCAGGATAAAATGGAATTCCAAAATATTCTCTGACCTGGTCTAAAATCGCTACTGTCGGTAAGATGTTTGGTAAAAATTCATCGGGAACATCCCACCCTTTTAATATTTCTTTTGGGGAAAAATGTTTAATACGAAGTAAGTGAAATCTTTCAGTTAAATATGCTAAATCTTTTTGGTCTATCATAGTTTTACCTTCTTAGTTGTTAACCATAATAAAATAATTCCAACAGCTATAAGAATAATCTCTGCCCAAGCTGGAAGTAATCCACTGATTATTGCTATTGGCTTTTCTTTTTCTATCCTTAAAGTATCAATTACTATTACTGTAACTGTATCTGGATACTTTAGTTTAAGTTCTGCGAGTTTTTTATTATACCATACTTTGAGACCTCCAATTACTCCTTTTAAAGAATCAGTTATATCTGAATACCAGAATGTATCAATAACAGAGACGCTGTCTTTAAGAAGTAAAGTATCCTGTCTGTCTATATAAACAGGAACTTCAACTTGTCTCTCAACTATTTTTACAGATGAGCATCCTATAAAAAGAATGCTCATCATAACAAAAAAGATTATTTTCATTTTACTGTAAGTTTTTCTGTTGAACCCCACCTGAAAATAATACCGAGAACAGCCATCACTCCGACAATTACTGATTCAGGGACAAGCAATCCGAACTGTTCATTCACGATATAAACAGCTAATCCCAATAGCATTGTCCAGAATGTTTTTGATGTCCAAAAAGGTTTCATTTTTGTATCTCCTTTTATTATTTGATAAATTAAGTTAATTAGTCGCCCTGTTTTCTTCTTATACGATTTTGTTCTTCTGTTATATAGTTAATGGAGGTTTTAATTTCAGACAGTTTCACATTCATTTCCAT
>CAZLHJ010000059.1:0-1769 GCA_964559675.1 Candidatus Woesearchaeota archaeon
ATAAGCTAAAAATACTATTTAAAACTATTTTTTCTTTAATTTGTTTATTTTCACGATTTGTTCTTTCAATTCAGGAATTTGTCTATCAATATCTCTTATCATATTTTTGAAAGTCTGTAATTTAACACTAAATTCTGTCTCAGACATAGTTTTTTTCTCAAAATATGCATATTGTGCTTTCTTAATTAGTGATTTCAAAGTATCTCTTCTCAATTCTAATTGCCTAATTTTCATCCTAAACATAAACTTTCTAATAGTTCTCCAAGAAAAGTAAAGTACTATAAGCGCAGCAACTACAACCGATAAAAGTATTTTCCAATTATTTACGAAAAAAGATTTAATGCTCCTAGTTGTAGTTTGATAAAATAAATTAAAAGTCGTCTGTGAAGACTCTATTTCTGAAAGTTTTTTGTAACCTAAATCAATTAATACGCTCGTTTCTTCAAATCTTTCTTCATCATACGAATCAATTACTTTCTTATAATCTAATTCCATAGAACTCAAATTAAACCTACTTCTAGACTGATAATAAGTATCATTGAAAATTTTAATTTCGTCTTTTGCTTGAATTGCTAATTTCTCTAAATTGCAAACTTTTTGAGAATACTCTAGGACTAATTCATACTTTCCTTTCCTACCTGTTTTTTCAAGCGATATCTGGGCATCATATAATTGTTTAGCCTCATTTAAAGTTTCATTTGCTCTTGCAGTAGGCAATTCATTTTCTTTCATTACCTTAAAACATTTATCTGCCTCAGTGAGATTATTAAATGCCTCGATAGATTCATTACTAAAACTAATTAAGTTTGCACTTGAGAAATTGATAAGTATTACTCCTAAAAATAAAAATAATGAAATATAAACCCTCATTTTGAACTCCCCCCAATTAAACCAAAGCTCATCTTATTAAAAATATTCTTATTTCTATTTAAAGCCCCTTTAGCTTCCAGATTAGCCAAAGATTGATCTATTTCACTTAATCTTCTATTATAACTCTTTAATCTTAACTCATAACTTCTTGTTTCCATTTTCTTTCTCTGTAGATAATCTCTTTGGATTTCTTTTATTAAATCTAATATCCTTTGCCTTTCTATATTCAGCCTCTTCTGCGCCCCAATGAATTTTATTTCATGAGCCCTAATATTTTCATTTTGAATAATCTGCTCGATTACCTTTGAAAGTTTAGATTCGTAATATTTCATTGCTTGCTGATACTCTTCCATACTCATATTTTTCTTTTGGAATGTATCAATTTGCACTACTCTCATTAACTCTCCCAATATCCTCTCTTCCTCTCTTAATTTCCTAATTTTTTTCTTAAGTAGTTGTATTCTAGTTACTTTGTATCCTGTAAAGCTAAATAATAATAAAAATAGAGTGCTAAATAATATTTCTTTGGGATATTCTCTCACATAATAACCTACACTTCCAAACTCTCCCTTAACTTCTAAAGCATAAGTGACTTGTGCCTCTTTTGCTCTGCTAAGTGCTCCAGTAAAATCTCTTCTCTCTAAAGAAAGCTTTGCTAACCTTAATATTCTCTCACTACTAGAAACATCTATTTGCTTCTCAATTGCATCTGAAATTAAAATCTCTAATGAATTAATTATCTCTAAACTTTCTAATGCATTTTCAACATTTGTTTTAATATAATTATGATTTTCTATAACTTTCTCATATTCAAACTTCTCAAACATAATTTTAATCTCCTTTAGTTTGCCCTCTAAAATATCGTAACTAAGATTAACTTCCCTTAATCTTTGAACTAA
>CAZLHJ010000060.1:0-1604 GCA_964559675.1 Candidatus Woesearchaeota archaeon
AAAATATGTTAGAAATGCTGATAAATCCCAAAAAAGCTGAAAGGCGACCATGGGAGATGTTCTTTGTAGGTATTTTTTATTCTGCTCTCTCAATTATCCTTGTAAATTGGATTTTTTCACAAGACGCAGTTTTATCAAAATACTCTGGGATCTTAGTCGTTACATTTATGGTTATGTTTTCATTCCCGTTCGTATATTATACCTTTAAATTAGAAGAAAGTAAAATAACTGAAAGGTCTAGTTCAGTAGGTCTACTCAAGGAACATTGGAAAGCTATTTCCGTATTTTTATGGTTATTCCTAGGATTCGTGGTTGCACTATCTGTAGCATATACTCTTCTTCCAACTACGCAAAGCTTCCGAGCACAAATAGAAACTTATTGTTTAATCAACCAACCTTCTAATTTTCAAGCATGTGTAAAGCAGTATGGGGTAAAAGATGCCTTAAGTTCAACAGGATTTTTATCAAATAAAGAAAGATTATTCTTAATTTTTACAAATAACATCTACGTTTTAGTATTTACCCTTTTATTCTCTTTAATTTTCGGCGCAGGAGCAATCTTTATTTTAGCATGGAACGCTTCAGTTATAGCTGCAGCAATAGGCATTTTTACAGATGCTCAACTCTCCTCCTTACCGATAGGTCTGCTCCGTTATATGGTACATGGGATTCCCGAAATCGCATCGTATTTCTTAGTTGCGCTAGCCGGAGGACTCATTTCAGTCGCAATAATAAAACATGAATTTAAGTCAGATAAGTTCTGGGAAGTCCTTCACGATTCATTAAATCTAATAATTATCTCAGTTATAGTTTTATTCATCTCAGCACTAATGGAAGTTTTCTTAACTCCTTTATTATTCTAATAAGATTTATATATACTATTTAGTGAATAATATTGATGAATGAGGACACACTTATTGAGAACAGATCTAAGGCAATTACTTCCTTTTTTAAGAAAAATTACAATTGGGTAATTTATCTATTGCTCGCAATCGTAGTTTTCATTGCAGTCAGAATTAGAACTTTACCTATTCCAGGATTAAGGGATATTTCTACTGGCGGATGGACTCTTGGACCAGACCTAGACCCTTTCCTATTTCTTAGATGGGCAAAATATATTCTTGAAAATGGATCTCTAATGTCTGTTGATATGATGAGATATGTTCCCTTGGGATTTAATACGCGGGCAGAATTAATTTTGCATCCATATTTAATTGCGTGGTTCCATAAAATTGCAGTTATATTCGGATCAAGCTCAGTTGAACAATCTGCTGCAATTTTCCCAGTTTTTATGTTTGCATTAACTGTAATAGCATTCTTTCTATTTGTTAGGGAAATTTTTAAGAAATCTCTCGGAACAAAGAAAGCAGGTTTGATCGCAGTTATCTCTTCTTTCTTCTTATCCATAATCCCAATCTTCTTACCTAGAACTATTGCAGGTATTCCAGAAAAAGAAGCTTCTGCTTTCTTCTTCATGTTCTTAGCATTTTATTTCTTCTTGCTTTCGTGGAACTCAACTTCTAAGAAGAGTCTTTACATTTTCTCAATATTAGCAGGTTTGACAACTGCAGCAATGGCATTAGTTTGGGGAGGTTTCGTATATT